>JAPPGA010000037.1 GCA_028821515.1 Gammaproteobacteria bacterium
TCACACTCAGATCGCGCCTCCGTTCAGGCTCATTTCTGTATGGGATTATGCTGCCGCGCACCCTGGCAAGGTCGAGTGGCCCGATTCAGCCAACGGGGTCCAGTGTCGTGTGACACGACACTAGTCCTGTTCATCGCATGTGCCAACCGGGTGCAAACGCGCGGCGTCGGCGATATTCTGGCCCCGCGCCCGGGTGGTGAAACAGGTAGACACAGGGGACTTGAGCAATTTGGGCACGCGGGCCGGAAACGCCCGCCGTGAATAGGGTCAAACTCGGGGAAACCTCAGCGCTTCGGGCGGTGGCGATCCCGAGCTAAGCCGTGCCGCGGCCTTATCCGCGGCCGGAAAGTGTAGAGACTTGACGGCCCTCGTCTACGTCGTCCTGGTGGCGATAGGACGAAGAGAAAGTCCAGACCACAAAACCGCCGCCTGTTGCGCGGCGGCGCGGCGAAAGCCGTAGCTGGTAAGAAAATCCCCAGGAGGCGACTCCGTGCCGGTTCGACTCCGGCCCCGGGCACCAGGCAAGCCAAGGCACTGCGCGGCGGCGGCGCGCGGTGGACACGCATTCCAGGTCGCTTCGTCGGCCCTCAATCTCCAATGTGGTTGATCACATCGATGCGATCGATGTTCTGCTGCTCCAGAAGGCTTGCGGCAGTCGAATCCTGTTCGTGGAAGATGGCCGCCAGCGCGTCCGCGGCGGTCGTTTCCTCGCGGCCGTTCGACTGCGCCTGGAATACCCCGCGGCGGATGACGCGCTGGAAGCCCAGCGTCATCTGGGTTTCCTGGTTCGGGTGGCGGTCGGGAATCAGCGGCGTCGATTTGTCGATATGCTCCTCGAGCGCCGAACGCAGTCCATCCAGGTCCGCGCCCAGGTTGAGCAGGACATCCTTGGCAAGAGCGTTGTCCAGGAGCGCCAGCAGGAGGTGTTCCACCGTCAGAAACTCGTGACGTTTGGCGCTGGCGTTCTCCAGCGCACCCATGATCGTCGCATTGAGGTTGCTGGTGAAGATCTGCAACGTGCTCTGCGGCTCACTTCCGCCAGCCTCGTCGACACCACGCCGCTCGGGGTTCTCGTCGTCGTCATGGCCTTTCGAGATGCCGTGCGCAATGTAGTTCACCACGTCGATGCGCTCGAGTCCTGCTGCTCCAACAGGTACGCGGCGGTCGACTCCTGTTCGTTGAAAATGGCCACGAGCGCGTTCGCGCCGGTCATTTCCTTGCGGCCACTCGACTGCACGTGCAATACCCCGCGGCGGATGACGCGCTGGAAGCCGAGGGTCATTTGCGTTTCCTGGGTCCCGTCTCCGGCAGGAATGAGCGGCGTCGTCTTCTCGATGTGCTCTTCAAGGGCCGAACGCAGTCCATCCTGGTCGGCGCCCACATTGACCAGGACATCCTTGGCAACGGTGTTGTCCAGGAGCGCCAGCAACAGGTGCTCGACGGTCAGAAACTCGTGGCGTTTCGCCCTGGCGTTCTGCAGCGCCTCGGCGATCGTCGCATTCATGTCTTTGCCGAGCAGCATGGCTAGTCGGTCACCCCCGATATCCGTACGACTTTTTCGCGTCCGCCTCGGAGACCAGTTCCGCTTCCAGGTCTGCGCGCACCGCTTCGGGATCGCGGGATTCCGGATCTCCGATGCCTCCTCCCCCGGGTGTCTCCATGACCAGTATCGCACCCGGCGGCACGGTTTCCTTGCCCTTGCCCCGGAGCGTCTTGCCACCCTTGATGTAGACGCGTCCCGCCCGGCCCGGTCCGCCGCCCCTTCGCCCGCGGGCGGGATGCTGGATGCGGTCGAACATCTTCGATATCTCGAACGGCGCTCCGCGCGCATGCGCGATCTCGATGACCTGCCCGAGTCCGCCGCGCAGCATGCCCGGCCCTCCCGAATCGGCGAGGTACTCCTTGCGCCATATCAGGATCGGTGCCGTCACTTCGTTCACCTCGGTGGGCGTGGTGCGCACACCGGACGGAAACGCGGTGGTAGACAGGCCATCCTTGTGCGGCCGCGCCCCGGTGCCTCCGTTGAATATCGGGTTGGTAACGAAATCACCGCCGCCCCAGTTGGCGCCGGCACCCTCGTCTGCGGACGAAAGCAGCACCGGGTTCCATATGCAGGAAGCACCTTCGGCCGGGACGGCGTCGGGCAGGACCTGCTCAAGGCAACCGAGGATCACGTCGGGCAACATCTGTCCCAGGGCATGGCGGGCGGACACTGCCGCCGGCCGGCTGGCGTTCAGGATGCAGCCGGCAGGAGCCGTCACGCGAACCGCACGTAGCGACCCGGCGTTGTTGGGCACGTCGTTGCCCACCACGCAACGCACCCCGAAAGACGCGTATGCCCGCGTGTAGTTCAGGGGCACGTTTATGCCGTACCTGGACGGGCCGGAAGTACCGTCGAAATCAACGTGAATCGACTCGTCTTCGACCGTCACCGCGCACGCGATGTGGATCGGTTCGTCGTAGCCGTCCACATCCATCGCGTGACGGAACGTGCCGTTCGGCAACGCTGCGATTTCGCTACGCATGGCATCTTCCGACGCCGTGACGATTCGTTCCCCGACGGCATCGATGGAGTCGAGTTCGAAATCCGACATCATCCTGAGCAACTGTTCGCCGCCGGTCTGGTTGCTCGCCGTCAGCGAATACAGGTCCCCTTCCGCTACCACCGGATCCCGCACGTTGGCCCGAACGATGTCCATGAGCGTCTGGTTCAGTTCGCCGCCGCGAAACAGGTAGCCGATGGGAATGTTGATGCCTTCCTCGTAGACCTGGTTGGCATCCGGGCCGAACCCGCGGCCGCCGACATCGGCGATGTGGCTGGTACTGGCGAACAGGGCGACGGGCCGCTCTCCGAGAAAGATCGGCGTCACTACCGTAAAGTCGTTCAGGTGCCCCGTCGCATGCCAGGGGTCGTTGGTGAGGAGAACGTCCCCGGGGGCGAGCGTCGCCAAAGGATAGCGCGCCAGGAAGTTCCCCACGGAAGCCGCCATGGCATTGACATGACCCGGTGTCCCGGTGACAGCCTGCGCCAACATGGACCCGTCCGTTGAGAATACGCCTGCGGAAAGGTCGCCCGCCTCCCGCACGACGGTGGAGAAGGCCGTCCGCATCACGGTCTGGGCCTGCTCTTCGACGATGGCGAGCAGCCGGTTCCAGGCAAGTTGGGCTCGAATGGCGTCGAGGCCGGTCTCTGTCTTCATGCTGCCGCCCTGGTCATGAGGATATCGCCTCCGGGGGAAATGGTGGCCGTGAACGTCGAAACCACGACAGTCGTCGTCTGTGCTTCGACAATCATCGCGGGTCCTTCCACCAAGGTGCCGGGGACGAGCGTTTCGCGGGCGAACCGCGGCGCCGTTACCAGGTCGTTCAGAACGGGATCGTACATCGATCCGCGCGGAGCGATCCCCGGGTCGCCGGCATCCTCGCCGGGCACGAATCGAAATGCCGGTGCGGCGGAACCGAGGGCCAGGGTCCAACTCAGTACTTCGACATCGAGATCCGGAATGGTACGGCCATATAGCTGGCGGTAAGCGGACTCGAAAGCCTCCCGAAGGACTTCGGCCCGATTCGTCGCATCGGGCAGCACCACGGCGATTTCGTAGCCCTGGCCAACGTAGCGCATGTAGGCGCGGCGCGTTTCTGCGAGGGGTGCCGACGTGGCCGATCCGACCACCGCCCGGGCCTCGGCACGCATATCCGCGCTGACCTCTTCGATGAGCGAGGCATCGAATTCGGACAGGCGCATGTATCGGCTCCGCACGACTTCGTAGGACACCGGCGCCGCCAGCATGCCGATCGCCGACCCGACGCCCGCGCCGAGCGGGATCACCACGTTGTGGAGGCCGAGTTTCAGCGCGACCTGCGCCGCGTGCTGGGGAGCGGCGCCGCCGTATGCGATCAGCACGCGGTCCGCGAGCGGTTTACCCCACTCCGCAGCGTGCGAACGTGCTGCAGCGGCCATGTTCTCGTCCACGATCTCTCCGATGCCAAACGCTGCAGTGACGGTGTCCATGCGCAGTGTATTCCCCACCCTGCCGTCCACCGCAGCGGCCGCGGCCTCGATATCGAGCGTCATGGCGCCGCCGCCGAACCGACCCTCGTCGAGCCGGCCCATGATGGCATCCGCATCGGTGACGGTCGGGTTTCGGCCGCCGCGCCCATAGCATGCCGGACCCGGCTCGGAACCCGCGCTCTCGGGCCCGACGCGGATGCGGGCGAGATTGTCGACCGACGCGATGGAGCCTCCACCGGCGCCGATTTCCACCATCTCGATCACGGGAATGCGAACCGGCAGGCCGCTGCCCTTCTTGAACCGGTAGCTGCGGTCCACCTCGAACGACCGCGACAACTGCGGCGCGCAATCGTCTATCAGGCATATCTTCGCGGTTGTGCCTCCCATGTCGAACGACAGTACGCGATCGAGGCCCCGCTCCTCCGCCATCCTGCCCGCGAGAATCGCGCCGCCCGCCGGACCGGATTCGACCAGGCGGATCGGGAACCGGGCCGCGGTAACGACGTCCGTGAGTCCCCCGCCGGACGTCATCAACAGGAACGGGCAGTTGAATCCCCGCGCGGCCAGTTCCGTCGCAAAGCGGTTCAGGTATCTGGACATGAGTGGCTTCACGTAGGCGTTGGCGCAGGCGGTGGACAACCGCTCGAACTCGCGTATCTCCGGACAGACTTCGGAGGCCAGGGTCACGGACAGGTCGGGCAACCTTTCCTCGAGGATCCGGGCGATGCGCCGCTCGTGGACAGGATTCGCGTAGGCATGCAACAGCCCCACTGCGACGCTGGTCACGCCGTGTTCCGACAACGCCGGCACGAGCGCTTCCACGGAAGATTCGTCGAGCGGCACCAGGACCTCTCCCTGGGCGTTCATGCGTTCCCTCACGACGAAACGCAGCCTGCGCGGCGTCAGGGGCTGCGGCCGGTCGATGTCGATGTCGTACTGTTCGAAGCGGTTCTCGTATGCCATCTCGACCGCGTCGCGATGGCCTTCGGTCGTGATCAGCGCCGTAACCGCTCCGGTGCGCTGAATCAGCGCATTCGTGGCCAGCGTGGTGCCGTGGAGAAGGATCTCGGCATCGGTGGGCGGCCGCTTTCCCAACGACATGACCCGTTCCAGTCCCGCCATCACCGCCTGCACGGGGTCCGCGTACGTCGTGAGCACCTTGGCCGTGTAGTGGCGTCCCCCGCTTTCCATGACCACGTCGGTGAAAGTGCCCCCCACGTCCACAGCGATCCGGCAACTCGACCCCTCCCGCCGCATCGTTCAGGCCATTTCAAAGTAGAGATGGTGGTGATGCGCGCACCCGGGATTGAACGGTGCAGCACATCGGGGGCAATGGCTGCCGGAATCGAGATATTCCGCGATCCTGAGGTGCGCCCCACAGAACCCGCAAAGGACAGCCTCGTCATCCCGGCAATCCACGGGCCAGACTTCGGCCGGATGGTCGGCAAGGGCTTCGTGACAGTCGAAACACGCGACCCAGCGCCCGCAGCATTTCATCCGCAGCGCAACGATATCGTTCGGTCCCCGCCAATGCGCGCAGCGTCCACTTGCATCGACATCGATGCCGTACACCGATACTCCGTGAAGAAGCCTTGGCCGGGTCACGCGATGACCATTGGAGACCGCGCGGTTTTGCCTTCGGGAAAAGCTAGTTGTCGAATACGATGACGTTCCGCGCCACTTCTCCGGTTTCCAGTGCCAGCAGGGCGTCCGTCACGTCCTCGAGCCTGATGCGGCCGGACACCATGTCGTCAAGGTGGAGTTTCCCCTGCAGGTAGAAGTCCACGAACCTCGGCATGTCCACGCGGAACCGGTTGGAACCCATCGAGGAGCC
Organism: Gammaproteobacteria bacterium; assembly: GCA_028821515.1. GTDB lineage: Bacteria > Pseudomonadota > Gammaproteobacteria > Pseudomonadales > Azotimanducaceae > VXNE01. The sequence continues at coordinate 5,847 of JAPPGA010000037.1, forward strand.
TTGAATCTTCTTCTCGCGCAGGAAATCGGGCCCGTGAATCTCCACCATGTCGCCGGGGGGGATCATGCCGATCACGGTCGCGGTGCCGCCGGGCCGGAGCATCCTGAACGCCTGCTGCGCGGTCACCTTGTTGCCGATGGCCTCGAAGGAATAGTGGACACCGCCGCCGGTCAGGTCGCGCATCTGCTCGACAACATCGCCTGCAGTTGCGTCCACGCCGTCCGTTGCTCCGAACTTGCGCGCCAGTTCGAGTTTCGAAGCCACGGTGTCGACGGCGACGATCCGCGCGGCGCCGGCGATTGCTGCGCCGTTGATGCACGACAGACCGACGCCACCGCAGCCGATGACGGCAACGGTCGAACCGGGTTCGACGCCAGCGGTATGAATCACCGCCCCGACTCCGGTCGTGACGCCGCACCCGATCAGCGCCGCGCGATCGAGCGGCATGTCCTCGCGGATCTTTGCGACGGCATGCTCGTGCACGAGCATGTTCTCGGCAAATGACGAGAGATTTGCGAACTGGATGATGCCGTCTCCGTTCTGCGACAACCTCGGCGGTTGACCGGAACCCCGCTGCAAATCCGGCGACTGGCAAAGGGACAGGTGGCCGGTGAGACAGTACTCGCAGTGGCCGCAGAACACCGACAGACAGGTGATGACGTGGTCTCCCGGCTTGACGTAAGTCACGTTGGAACCGACCGCCTCGACGACCCCGGCCGATTCATGGCCGAGGACCATTGGACGATGCGCGGGATAGGTGCCGTTGTAGAAGTGCATGTCGGAGTGGCACACGCCGGCCGCTGCCGTACGCAGCAGGACCTCGTTTGGCCCGGGGTTGTCGACGGTGACTTCCTCGACTTCCATGGGTGTGTTGATTTCCCGAAATACCGCAGCTTTCATGGCACCTCCTTCAAGGGCTTTGCCCCGCGAAACGCCTGGGCGTCTTTGCCCGCAGTGTGCCTAGTCGCGCGATAGATTGCCAGACGCCAGCATCACCGCCGCGTCGAGCGCCGCGACCGCTCCGGAGGCATCGGCCACGCCGCTTCCGGCGATGTCGAACGCCGTGCCGTGATCGACGGATGTGCGCACGAAGGGAATGCCAAGCGTCGCCGTCACGCTCTGGTGAAAGTCGTGCACCTTGATGGCGATGTGTCCCTGGTCGTGGTAGAGCGCCAGCACCACGTCGAACTCCCCCTCAATGGCGCGATTGAAGATGGAATCCGCCGGCAGGGGGCCTACCGCGTCGATGCCCGCGTCCACCGCATCCGCCACCGCGGGTTGAATCTCGTCGATCTCCTCGCGCCCGAGCAGACCGCCCTCCCCGCCGTGAGGATTCAGCGCCGCGACTGCAATCTTCGGGGCCTTGAGACCCCAGTTCGAGAGCGTCTCGTGCGCGAGCCTGAGCTTTGCGAGAACGTTGGCGCGGTTCACGTAGCGCGCCGCCTCGATCAGGGACTTGTGGGTCGACAGGTGGACGACTTTCAGCCCCGGCGTCATCAGCATCGTTGCGGTGTACTCCGCGTCCGCCACCCGCGCGAGGATTTCCTGGTGACCTATGTCATCGACGTAGCCCGCCAGGTGGATCGCCTCCTTGTGGATCGGGCAGGTCATCATTGCCGCGATCCGGCCGCGCAGCGCGTCCCGCGCGGCGGTCTCCACCGCCCTGACCGCCACCTTGCCGCACACAGCTGAGATTCGGCCCATCTCGAAAGCGTCGGGTTGTTCGATTCCCAGGTCGATCAGCGGCCAGGCATCGGCATCCCAGTCGATTTCATCGACGTTGCCGTAACGTGCGTATTGCACGGATTCTCCCGCGAACCGCGCGCCGAGATCGAGGGACCAGCCGACCCCATAGAAAACAAGCCGCGCCAGGCTGCGGTCAACGGAACCGAGGGACTTGACCAGCACTTCCGGCCCGATGCCCGCCGGGTCCCCCAGCGTGACGCCAACGACCGGAACGTCAGGCATCGCCCACGCCCGGGGCGTCCACAAGGAGTTCCGTGCCGTCTACCCGCAGCCCGAAGCCTTCCAGGCCGACGTACTCGATCTGGCGCCCGGCAAGAATGCGAATGCTGGTCAGGCCCAGGTTTTTCAGGATCTGGGCACCGACGCCGATTTCGAGCCATTCCGCCTTGCGCTCGCTCTCCCGGGTCACGCTGGCGGCGTCATCCAGGCTTCCGTGCGGTACCCCGACAAAGCCTGTCCGCAGGTAGATCATCACGCCCCCGCCAAGGTCGTCTATACGCCGAAGCGAAAGGTCCAGCAGCCTCGACTCGTGGTTCGACTGCGGGCCGAATATGTCTTCCACCAACCGCTCCCGGTGTATCCGCACCGGGACACTGGAACCCGGGTCCAGGTGTCCGAACACGAGCGCCAAATGCTCGGCATCCTCGAATTTCGTCCGGTACGCGTACGCCCGCGCCCAACCGATGGGGGTCTGTACGCGAAACTCGTGCGTGCGCTCCACCAGGACCTCCCGCCGCTGGCGGAAAGCGATCAGATCGGCGATCGAGATGATCTTCAGGCCGTGTTCGCGTGCGAATTTCATGAGTTCCGGCAGGCGCTTGACGGAGCCATCGTCATTCACGATCTCTGCCAGCAGTCCGACCGGCGGGCATCCGGCTGCCGTCGCCAGGTCGATGGCCGCCTCCGTGTGACCGGAACGAACCAGAACGCCTCCGACACGGCCAACCAGGGGAAAGATATGGCCAGGACGCACGAAATCGTCGGCAGCCGCATTGCTGTTCGCGAGAGCGAGCGCCGAATTCGCCCGCTCCTCCGCCGAGATTCCCGTCGACAGGCCGTGCCTGTAGTCCACGCTGACGGTGAACGCGGTGGCGAGTGGCGCATCGTTGCGCGCAACCATCGGTTCGAGATGCAGGCGTTTCGCGTCATCGACCGTCAGCGGCGCACACAGGATTCCGCTGGTGTGGCGAATCATGAACGCGACCTGCTCGGGCGTCGCCCTGGATGCCGCCATGATGAGGTCGCCCTCGTTCTCGCGATCGTCGTCGTCGACCACGACGACGAGTTCGCCCGCTCCCACGGCGGCGATGGCGTCATCCACGCTGTCGAATCTGGTTGGCCCGTTGGACATGGCCGGATGGATTTGCTTTGAGGACCTCAGGGTATCACTCTTGATGGCCCGGGTCTGAAGGGCGAACTACTCTCGATGGATTTAACAAGCATGACGCTTGACCGCAGATTCGCGGTCGGAGCCGTCAGTCCGTTCATCTACGGCGGATTCCTTGAACACATGGGTCGCTCGATCTACCAGGGGGTCTACGACCCGGAGTCCGCGCACGCCGACGAAGACGGCTTTCGGGCTGATGTCATCGGCGCCCTGCGTGAACTGGCCATGACCATCGTGCGCTATCCGGGCGGCAATTTCGCCTCCGGCTATCGCTGGCGCGACGGTATCGGCGACAGGGAGTCCCGGCCGACCGTCCGCGAACTGGCCTGGCAGAGCATCGAAACCAACGAGTTCGGCACTGACGAGTTCATCCGGCTGTGCCGGAAGCTGGACTGGACCCCGATGCTCACCGTCAATCTCGGCACAGGTTCCCCGGAGGAAGCCCGCGACTGGGTCGAGTATTGCAATGCTCCCACCGGGACGCTGTTCGCCGACATGCGGGCGGCGGGCGGCTCCGAAGCAGCGCATGCCGTGCCCGTCTGGTGCCTCGGCAACGAGATGGACGGGCCCTGGCAACTGGGCCATGCACCCGCCGGCGAATACGCGCTTCGGGCCAGGCAGGCCGCCAGGATGATGAAGGCGTGCGACCGGAGCATCGAGACGGTTGCGTGCGGTTCGTCGGGGCCTCGCATGCCCACCTGGCTCGAGTGGGACCGCACCGTGCTGGAGAGCATGCGCGGCGCGGCCGATTACGTCAGCCTGCATCGCTACGTCGGAAACCCGGACGGAGACAGTCCGGGCTACCTCGCCATCGGGCACGGCATCGACCGGCAGATCGAGGCTGTGGACGCCTGTTGCGAATACGTCCAGGCCAGGGCCGGGAGTCGCCGCCGTGCATTCCTCTGTTTCGACGAATGGAACGTCTGGTATCGCGCCCGAGGGGCGGGCGACACCGATGGCGGCGGCAAGTTCGCGCCCCACCTCATTGAAGAACGCTACAACCTCGAAGACGCCCTCGTTGTGGGCGCGTTCCTGATGAGCTTCATCCGCCATGCGGACTGCGTGAAGATCGCAAACCTCGCACAACTGGTGAATGTCATCGGACCGTTGCTTACCGAAGGCGATGAATTGCTGAAGCAGTCGATCTTCTACGCTTTCAAGCTGTTTTCTGACCGCAAGGGAGGGACTGCCCTCTCCGCTCACATCGATGGGCCGCTCTACGAGACCGAGTACGGCGCGGTCCCGTACCTCGACGCTGCAGCCACAGTTAGCGATAACTCGTTGAATTTGTTTGCGATGAACCGCCACCTCTCCGAACCATTGCCGCTGGTGGTCGAATTCGGCCCAGGCGAGATCGCGCGAGTCGAATCGAGCGAGATGGTACACGCCTCCTCTCTTGATGCGGAGAACACCTTTGAAGCTCCGAATACGGTGGTTTCGAAACCGTTCGAGGGCTGGTCCACCAGGGACCAGGTGGTCGTCGAACTGCCGCCGCATTCGCTGGTCGCGACAACGTTTCAACTCGCCTGAGGCTCCGCGTTCCGCGTTTCCAAGTACTAATTCATTTCAAATTAGTACTTCATTAGTAGTTCGTGATCGCTGCTTCGAAGTACTAATCCATTTCAGATCTGAACTAGTAGTTCGTGGGCGCAACCCACGACGCGTGTCAGATGGCGCCCTGTTCCTTCAAGGCCTGCACGTCTTGTTCCGAGTGGCCGAAAAACTCGCCGTAGACGGCCACGTTGTCCTGGCCCAGTTTCCGCGGGAATTGGGGTGTTGGGGGTTCGACATCCCGTATTCTGAGCGCCGTCGTCGGTACGACGACATCCCCGAACACTGGATGGGTGGCCCTGTGCAAGGCGCCGCGCGCGTGCAGGTGCGGGTCGTTCACGACGTCGTCCAGGGACTGCACGGGCGCGCAAGGCACGCCGCCTGCCTGGCAGAACCGGAATACCTCGTCCTTCGTCAGGCTCGACGTCCATGCTTCGACGGCGGCATCCGTCTCTTCCATGTGCTCGGCACGGGTCTGTTTGTCGGCGAAGCGGGGATCGTCCACCATCTCGGGACGGCCCATCAGATCGGTGAGCTTGCGCCAGTGCCCGTCCCTGACGCAAATGATCGCGACATGTCCATCGGAGCACGGGTAGAGGTTGTACGGCGCAACGCCGAGGGCCTGGTGTCGATTGCCGGTGCGCGGCGGGTTGGTACCGCCGAAGCGGTAGTAGGCACCCAATGCGGAGGCCAGCGTTGGCAGGACAGAGTCCTGCATCGCCACGTCGATGACAGCACCCTTCCCGGTCTGCTCCCGGCGATACAGGGCGGACACGATGGTGGCGTAAAGATGGATCCCGCCGAGCATGTCGCACAGGGCTGGGCCCGACTTGAGCGGCGGCTCGCCATCGTTGCCGGTGATGCTGACGACGCCGCTCATGGCCTGCACCGTGATGTCCATGGCCAGGTAGTCCCGATGCGGGCCGCTGCTCCCGTAACCCGTGGAAGCGGCATAGACCAGCCGCGGGTTCGCTTTCAGCAGCGCTTGTGCGCCGACGCCGAACTTGTCCATGGTGCCCGGACGGAAGTTCTCGAGCAGCACGTCCGCGCGCTTCGCCAGGCCGACCACCAGTTCCCGCCCCGCTTCCGATTTCAGGTTGATGGTGATGGTCTCCTTCAACCCGTTCAGCATCGTGAAGGGGAAACTCTCCGAACCCGTTGCGCCCCGCAGGCCCTCCCCCAGTGGCGATTCGACCTTGATCACCCGGGCGCCCGACATCGCCAGCAGGTAGCCCGCGTAGGGACCGTTGTAGATTTGACCGAAGTCGAGGACCGTCACACCGGCAAGCGGCTGTTCACCCACGTGCTACTCCCGTACGAATACAGCGGAAAAGTATGCCACGAAGCCGCGAGCGCACTCCGGAAGGCGCCCTGCCCCGCGTATAATCGCGCCTTCGCGCACCCGTAGCTCAACTGGATAGAGCACCAGGCTTCGAACCTGGGGGTTCGGGG
>JAPPGA010000017.1 GCA_028821515.1 Gammaproteobacteria bacterium
AGGGGACACTTTAACTTTGCACAAAGGGGACATTACGGCTTTGCGCTAACAATCATCGCGCAGATCATCAGCATCCGCGATGCCAAGACCAGCGCCTCTACCACCGTCTACGATCCCACCTGTGGGTCCGGCTCACTGCTGCTCAAGGTTTGCGACGCGGCCGCTACTCCTGTCACCCTCTACGGGCAGGATAAAGACTCTGCCACCAGCGGCCTCGCGCGGATGAACATGATCCTGCATGACAATCCGACCGCGTTGATTGTGCAGGGCAATACGCTGACCGACCCCAAGTTCAAGGATGGCGACACCCTCAAAACCTTCGACTACGTCGTCGCCAATCCGCCTTTCTCCGACAAGCGGTGGGGCACGGGGCTGGACCCGTTGAACGATCTCTTCGAACGCTTCAAGCCATTTGGCACACCGCCCGCCAAGCAGGGCGACTACGCCTACCTGCTACATATCGTCCGGTCTCTCAAGAGCACGGGCAAAGGCGCCTGCGTCTTGCCGCACGGCGTGCTGTTCCGGGGTAGCGCCGAGGCGGACGTTCGCCGCAACCTTGTACGTAAGGGTTACATCAAGGGCATCATTGGCCTGCCCGCCAACCTCTTCTACGGCACTGGCATCCCAGCCTGCATCGTAGTCATCGACAAACAAGACGCCCAGCCCCGCACGGGCATCTTCATGATCGACGCCAGCGGCGGTTGCATGAAAGACGGCCCTAAGAACCGCCTGCGAGACATGGATATCCACAAGATCGTGGACGTTTTCAACAAGCGACTCGACGTCTCGAAATACGCACGTATGGTGCCCTTTGCCGAGATTGAGCTCAACGAGTTCAACCTCAACTTGCCGCGCTATATCGACAGCCAGACACGAGAGGACGTGCAAGACATCGCGGGCCATTTGCAGGGCGGTATCCCCGCCTCCGATGTCGATTCTCTCCAGCGATACTGGGATATCTTTCCAAGACTCCGGCACAGCCTATTCAAGGAAAACCGTCCTCGCTATCTCGACTTGGCTGTAGAGAAATCGACGATCAAGTCCATCATCTACGAACACCCTGAGTTTGTCTCCTTCATTACGGACATGACCGCCCATTTTGCCGCCTGGCGGCAGACGAACGTCGAAATGCTCAAGGCGTTGCAGGCTGGCAGCTATCCCAAGGAGGTTATCGTTCAGCTTTCAGAGAGCCTGCTCGCCCACTACGCCGGCAAGCCGTTCATCGACCCCTACGACGTTTATCAGCACCTGATGGACTACTGGGCCGAGACTATGCAGGACGACTGCTACTTGATCGCCTCCGAGGGCTGGAAAGCGGAGACTTATCGCATCATTGAGACCGACAAGAAGGGCAAGGAGAAGGACAAAGGCTGGGCCTATGACCTCATACCCAAGGCCCTCATTGTCGCCCGCTACTTTGCCGGGGAGCAGGCCGCCATCGACCAGCTTAGAGCTGATTTGGATAGCGTCACTGCTCGTCTCGCCGAGTTGGAGGAAGAACACGGTGGCGAGGATGGGGCGTTCGCCGAACTCGACAAAGTGAACAAGGCCAACGTCACCGCCCAGTTAAAAAAGATCGAGGGCGACAAGGATGCGAAGGACGAAGCCGCTGCACTGAACGACTGGTTAAAGCTCAACAAGGAGGAGGCCAGCCTCAAGAAACGCCTCAAGGAAGCCGAGGCCGCGCTCGACACGAAGGCCTACGCCCTGTATCCGAAGCTCACCGAGTCCAAGATCAAGACGCTCGTGGTGGACGACAAGTGGCTCGCTGCTCTGGATACCGCCATCCACAGCGAGATGGACCGCGTGAGCCAGCAGCTCACCCAGCGCGTGAAGGAGCTGGCCGAACGCTACGAGATTCCGCTGCCGCAGATGGTTGACCGGGTGACCGAGTTGGAGGCCAAGGTGAACGGCCACTTAGAGAAGATGGGGTTCGCATGGACGTGAAGCCCGGCTACAAGCAGACCGAGGCCGGGATGATTCCGGAGGATTGGGAGGTGAAGTCGGCCTACGAATTCGCTGCAATCAAGACCGGGCCTTTCGGCACACTGCTCAAAGCCTCCGAATATTCTAAACGCGATGGAGTACCACTGATTTCTGTTGGGGAGATTCGGGAAGGCTTCGTGCGCATCTCCGATCACACGCCACGTGTGCCGGAAGTTGTCACGCGAAGGCTTCCTCAATTCATCCTGCGGAGAGGTGACATCGTGTTTGGCCGGAAGGGCGGAGTTGAGCGATCAGCTCTAATCCGGCAGCCGCAGGAAGGTTGGTTTCTTGGTTCGGATGGAATCAGCATCCGCCCATCTCAAGACTGTCACGATGAGTATTTGGCACTTCAGTTTCGGAGTGCACGTGTTCAAGGCTGGCTGCTTCAAAATGCAATCGGAACGACGATGCCTTCTCTCAACCAAGAGATTCTTCGCAACGTTGTCATTCCTCTCCCCCCCACCAAAGCTGAACAAGAAGCCATCGCCGAGGCGTTAAGCGACGCGGATGCCCTCATCGAGTCCCTGGATCAACTCCTCGCCAAGAAGCGCCAGATCAAACAAGGTGCCATGCAGGAATTGCTCACCGGCAAGAGGCGTCTGCCGGGTTTCAGCGGAGAGTGGAAACCCAAGCGGTTAGGAGAGGTTTCTGAGATCGTTATGGGACAATCTCCAAGCTCTGCTCACTACAACGACAGAGGGGAAGGCCTCCCCTTGATTCAAGGAAATGCCGACATCTCTAGTCGCCAGACCATAAGGCGTGTATTCACCACGGAGGTGACAAAACGGGGCTACCCTGGGGACATTTTAATTTCCGTTCGTGCGCCGGTAGGCGAAATTTCTCGCACGGGTTTCGACGTTTGCCTAGGCCGTGGTGTTTGCGCAATCCGATGCCCCGAGAATGACTTCCTCTACTACGCTCTAATTGCCAGGGAGCAAGCCTGGGCAAAACTCTCGAAGGGCTCAACCTTCGATTCGGTAAGCTCAACGGATGTAGAACAGTTTGAAATTGAGCAGCCAATAGACGAAACCGAGCAACACGCTATCGCCGCTATCCTCTCCGACATGGACGCCGAGATCGCCGCTCTGGAAACCAAGCTCGCCAAAGCCCGCCAAATCAAGCAGGGCATGATGCAGGAACTACTCACCGGAAGGATTCGCCTCATATGAAAATCTCGACTGTCCTCGACCACATCGACAGCGGCCACATGGCCCTGCCCGAGTTTCAGCGGTACGTGCAGACTGAGGTGTTATCCGAGGAAGCAGCGGCATGAGTTCCATCGGCCAGCCCGAGCGCGCGACGCAGAATCGGGTCATCGCCCTCTTCCGCGACGAACTGGACTACCACTACGTCGGCGACTGGAATGAGCGCGATGATAATAGCAACATCGAAGAGAAACTGCTCTCGGCATGGCTGACCAAACGCGGCTACACACTTGGGCAGATCAACGCGGCTCTCCACAAACTCCGCACCGAAGCGGGCAACCACAGCCGCGCGCTCTACGGCAACAACGAGGCTGTCTACAGCCTGCTGCGCTACGGCGTGCCGGTGAAGACCGAGGCGGACAAGGTGACGGAGACCGTCCACCTTATCAACTGGCAGGAGCCAGAGCAGAACGATTTCGCCATTGCCCAGGAAGTGACGCTCAAGGGAAACCAGGAGCGACGGCCCGACCTCGTGCTGTATGTGAACGGCATCGCCGTCGGTGTTCTGGAGTTGAAGAACAGCCGTGTGAGCATCGGCGACGGCATTCGTCAGAGCCTCTCGAATCAGCAACCGGAATTCAACGCCTGGTTCTTCAGCACGGTGCAGTTCATTTACGCCGGCAACGACTCCGAGGGCCTGCGATACGGCACCATCGGCACGCCGGAAAAGTATTTCCTCAAGTGGAAGGAAGATGAGAAAGACAACAGTCGCCTCAAGCTCGATAAGTACCTGCTCAAGATGTGCCGCAAGGACCGGTTGATCGAGTTGATGTACGACTTTGTGCTCTTCGACAGTGGGGTGAAGAAGTTGCCGCGGGCGCACCAGTATTTCGGCGTCAAGGCGGCGCAGGCCCACGTGCGCCAGAAGAAGGGCGGGATCATTTGGCACACGCAGGGGAGCGGCAAGAGCATCGTCATGGTGTTGCTGGCCAAGTGGATTCTGGAGAACAACCCCAACGCCCGTGTCGCCATCATCACTGACCGCGACGAGTTGGATAAACAGATTCAAGGCGTGTTCGCGAGTGCGGGTATCGACATCGCCAGAAGCACCAGCGGCCGCAACCTGATGACCCAGCTCGGCCAGGCTACACCGCGCCTGTTGTGCTCGCTGGTGCACAAGTTCGGCCGCAAGGACGTGGACGACTTCGACGCCTTTATTAAGGAGCTGGAAGCTCAGCCCAGCCCGACCGTAGGCGAGGTGTTTGTGTTTGTGGACGAGTGCCACCGTACCCAGAGCGGTAAGCTGCACCGCGTGATGAAGGCGGTGATGCCGAATGCTGCATTCATCGGTTTCACCGGCACGCCCCTGCTCAAGAAGGACGCGCGGACCAGTCTGGAAGTGTTCGGGGACTACATCCACACCTACAAGTTCAGCGAGGGCGTCGAGGACAAAGTCATACTCGACTTGATCTATGAGGCGCGGGACATCGACCAGCGACTTGGCTCCGAAGACAAGATTGACGCCTGGTTCGAAGCCAAGACCAAGGGGCTGAACGACTGGCAGAAAGACGCGTTGAAGAAACAATGGGGCACCAAGCAGATCGTGCTCAGCTCCAAGTCGCGCATGGATCGGGTAGTGAGCGACATCATCTTTGACTTCAGCGTCAAGCCACGTCTTTCCAGCAACCGTGGTAACGCCATTCTGGTGGCCTCCAGCATCTACGAAGCCTGCCAGTACTTTTCGCTGTTCCAAAATACATCGTTCAAAGACCAGTGCGCCGTCGTAACGTCCTACAATCCGCAGGCCAAAGATGTGACGTTGGAGGAAACCGGCGCGAACACTGAAACCGACAAGCAGTTCATCTACAAGACCTATACCGAGTTGCTGCAGGACATCGACGCAGAGCCCGGTATGACCAAGACGGATACCTACGAGGAATCGGCCAAGGCGCGGTTCACCACGGAGCCGGCGAATATGAAGCTGCTCGTCGTGGTGGACAAGTTGCTCACTGGCTTCGACGCGCCGCCCTGCACGTATCTCTACATCGATAAGTCCATGCAGGACCACGGCTTGTTTCAGGCCATCTGCCGCACCAATCGACTCGACGGCGAGGACAAGGATTTTGGCTACATCGTCGACTACAAGGATTTGTTCAAGAAAGTAGAGAATGCAATCGCGGTATATACCTCCGAACTGGACTACAGTGCAGGCGGAGTAGAGCCGGAGGTGCTGTTGCAGGATCGTTTGAATAAGGGCAAGGAACGTCTCGACACGGCCATCGAAGCGCTTGTCGTGCTCTGCGAGCCAGTCGAGCCGCCCAAGGGTGAGATGCAGCACATACACTATTTCTGCGGCAACACCGAGATCGCCTCCGACCTGAAGGAACGCGAACCGCAGCGCGACGCGCTCTATCAGGCGACCGTGGTTCTCGTTCGCGCCTACGGCAACATCGCCGATGAACTAGACACGGCCGGCTACAGCGTTGCCGGCATCAGCCGCCTCAAGCAGCAGGTCGATCACTATCTAAAAGTTCGGGAAATTATCCGCAAGGCCAGTGGCGAGACGCTCGACCTCAAAGCCTACGAGGCGGACATGCGGCACCTCATCGATACCTATATCGAGGCGGATGAGCCGCGGGAGATTTCGCCCTTTGATGGCATGGGGCTGCTGGAGTTAATCGTGAAGACCGGCATCGATAATGCGATCAATACGCAGCTTGGAGGGTTGAAGGAAAACAAGAACGCTGTCGCAGAGACCATAGAGAACAATGTTCGCCGCAAGATTATCAAGGAGCACCTCAGCGACCCGGTCTACTATGAGAAGATGTCGGCCCTGCTCGATGAGATCATCACGGCCCGGAAGGCCAAGGCCATCGAGTACGAGGAATACCTGAAGCGCATAGCGGACTTGACGCGGAGGACCGAGGAAGGGCTTACGAAGGATACACCTGAGCAGTTGAAGAGCAGTCCGGCGTTGCGGGCGCTATACAACAACTTAAAGAACGCTGCCAGGACGCCTGCACGGGCGGATCATGTGGCCGAAGCGCCAAGCGAGTACGCGGCCTCCGGCGACCCAGTACTGAAAAAGGCGATGGCGATCGACGCCACGGTGAAACGGGTCCGGCCGGACGGATTTCGCGGAGTCCAGGCCAAGGAGCAAGTCATCAAGGCGGCTTTGTATGAAATTCTGCAAGATGAGGCCGAAGTGGAGCGGATATTCCTGATTATCAAGGCGCAGGACGAGTATTGATGGTGTCACAGATCAAGCTGGGTGATATCGCGGTGGATGTGGTCCTGAAGGACATCAAGAACGTCCATCTCAGTGTTTACCCTCCCAGTGGCCGGGTACGGATTGCTGCCCCCGAACATATGAACCTCGACTCCATTCGTGTGTTCGCTGTTTCCAAACTTGATTGGATCAAAAAACAACAAAAAAAATTTGGGGAGCAGGAGCGCGAAACTTTTCGAGAATATCTCGACCGGGAAAGTCACTATGTTTGGGGAAAACGCTATCTGCTCAGGATTGTAGAAGTGGAGGCCGCGCCGACGGTGGAATTGAAGGCCAGGAATATGATCCTGAGAGTTCGTCCTGGCGCGAACGCCGACGCCAGAGGGGCCACTGTTTCCAAGTGGTACCGCGAGCAACTGAAGACGGCTATTCCAGACCTGCTCGCAAAGTGGGAGCCGGTCATAGGCGTAAATGTTAAACGCGTTTTCGTGCAAAAAATGAAGACGAAGTGGGGGAGTTGTAACCCCGACAGACGGAGCGTTCGCTTCAATACGGACTTGGCCAAGAAGCCGTCGTATTGCCTTGAGTACATCCTGGTGCACGAGCTAACGCACCTACTCGAAAAAACACACAACGACCGCTTTACCGCGCTGATGGATCAATTCATGCCGCAGTGGCGCGAGTATCGGGAAATGCTCAACACGAGCCCGCTCACGCATGAGGATTGAGGCTACTGACGCCATTCACGATAAGGTTTAGCCGTGCCAGTCCGCACTCGTCGGGAAGGATGCCGGCCTGCCCCACGCGGCTGGGGAGGGGACGGGTGTGGCTCTCCTCCTGGGAGGGCGGCCATCATGGCCGCCATGCGGGCTGGACGCCCGCACTCCTATCAGGGATGCCCTGGAGGCCAAGCGAGCCGCGCTGCAACCGGTCATCCCCGCCGCAGATGTCCTCCGCGTCTGCCTCCGCCTCCACCACCTCCGCAACGCGTTGCGCTGGCGGAGCCGTCAGGTCTCGTGCATCTAACGGCGCTGGCGCGTAACGCCGGCGGCGTCGGGGTCACCGTCATCTCGCCCCGACGATGTGATTGCGGGTCAACGCCGCTTTAAATCCGTCAACGTCGCCAATGCCTGCTCCGGGTCGGGCAGCGAACTCGTGTACGCCTCCGCGTACCGCACGAAACCTTCGGGATCGATGATGATGACCGAGCGATTCACGATGCCCGCCGTCTCGTTGAAGATTCCTAGCGATTGGGCAACCCCGCCTTTGGGCCAGAAGTCGGCCAGCAGCGGGTGGCGCATGCCGCCCATGGCAGTGGACCAGGCATTCAGCGATGGGGCGGAGTCCACGCTCATTCCGATGAGTGCGGCGCCAGCGTCTGCAAATTGATTCAACGCACGGTTGAAGTTGTTGGTCTGGTTGCTTCAGCCGCCAGTGAAGGCCAGGGGAAACGTATGCAGCACCACCCACTTGTCGCCCTTGAACTGTCCGAGCGACACCTCCTCGCCTGCGTGGCTCCTGAGGGTAAAGTCCGGGGCTTTGGCACCGACTTCGATCATGGTTTCCTCCCGTTCTCCTGAACGAAGCATACATCCAAAGGCACACCGAGCCGAAATCCTTCCTGCCCTCTGATGCGAGCCCGTGCCTTCGCCGCCGCGGACTCTCCCCGATCCCGGGCGGTGGCGTTTAGAGCAACCTTCGCAAACCCCTCAGACGGGTCATTGTGGCATCGGGCTTACGTTGGATGCTGTCGATATTGCGCATAAAAATGTGCGCAGTTACCCTTGATGGGCCGAGGCGGCGATTCGCACAATGGCCGCATGAACGGAAGGCAGTTCATTGCGAGAGTGCGCAAGTGGGCGAGGCGCCGGAACGTGGCTGTGCACTTCGTGGCGTCCGAGGGGGCTGGATCGCATGGAACACTCTATGCGGGAGGCCGCAAAACAACGGTCAAGGATCGGAAGAAGGACATCGGCAAAGGACTGCTGAACAAGATGCTCACGGACCTTGAGATCGACAAGGACGATTTCTAGGCGCTGAACGATATACCCATCCCCACCCTGGAGAATTTGAACGCATGGCCGATTCCTACAACTACCCGGTGGAGATCGAACGTGACGAGGACGGACGGTTCGTTGTTACTTTGCCCGACTTCGGATGGGGCGCAACGGACGGTGCCACACGGAGTGAGGCGTTCGCCGAAGCGAGTGACCTGCTGCGCGAGCTGATCGCGACCACGATTCGGGAGGGCAAGGAACTGCCCGAGCCTTCGCCTGCCACCGCGCGCCGGCCCCTCGTCGTTCCGCCGGTGCAGATCGCATTGAAGGCCGCGCTATATGAGGCTTGCCGCCAGGCTGGCATATCTCAACGCAGTCTTGCCCGCGATCTCGATGTCGCCGAGAACGAGGTGCGGCGCATGCTGAATCCGGAGCACGGCACGAAGACTGCAACGCTCGATCGGGCGTTGCGTCACTTGGGGAAGCAGGTCAGCGTTAGGGTCGGCGAGGCGGCAATGTCCGCCCGCCACCCATAGTCCCGCTACAGCGACCCTGACGTTCCATCAGCGGGTTCAGGGCCATGAAATCCGTCGGAGCCGAAGGCGCGCGCCGTGTTTCACCCCCGCCCAAGCCGACTGTATTACCCATCCCACCCGTCCCGGATCTCGCACCTTGATCGGCACTGCGTGCCGTTCTACGGCGGAGCGTCGTACCGAAAAAATATCATTTAATTTCAATTTCTTACGTTGTTTAGCAGCTAGTTGATCCCACAACCCGTCACCTTCCCGAGCCGCGCTTCCATGGCCCCACGCAGCACTCCCCGATACTGCCTGACCTCCTTTTCGCCAACCTGTCACGACGTCGGCCGCGCCGCGATCCGCCGTATGGGGTCTCAACCCGCGTCCGGGGCGCCATCCAGCACCATCAGCGCGCAGAGCTTCCCTAGGTAAGCGTCCATGTGCCGCGCCGACTTCGTCGGCACCGATCCCCCGTCGTAGAAGTGCACCGCCTGCCCCGGAATCGCCTTCCAGATTCCGCCGTACGGCCGGGCATGCCCCAGAGACTCGAGCGTGCCGCCGTCCAGTCCCGCGAGCCTCACCCGCACGGGCCACTCCGCCTCCGGGTGCCCCCACCCCACGGCAACCGCCGGGCTCACGCCCACCGGCCCGGTTCCGCGGTTGAAGAACACCCACGTGTCGACGTCCCGGAGCGCCATGCCGTACGGGAACAGCATCGGGAGGGCACCCGTTTCGATGAGCACCCGGAGCTTGTCCATGTAAGCCGCCATGTCATCCGCCGATGCGCCCGGGGTGGAGTCCTTCCCGTAGAGCCGGATCGACTCCTCTTCGACCGGCCCGCCGTCCTCCGCCAGCCACTCCGCACAGCACAGGCGCCGCACCTTGGCGTCGTCGAGCCCATGCAGCTTGATGCGGCACGGCGGGTAACTCTCCCATTGCGCATCCCAGCGCTCGTCTTCCTCCGCTAGGCACACCCCGACCGGACGGCCGTAGCGGTTCCAGAACGACCACAGGCCATCACTGCCCACCGACATCTCGTAGGGGAAGTGCGTAGCCAGCAGCTGCATTCGTCGTCCGCTTCTTTGGACAGCGCGGTCCCACCCGTATAGCACGGCACGTCCGCCGCGGCCAACACCGGACGAACAGGCCGCTTTCGCGCTCCGACCTCGCTCATGCGAGGTAAAGAACCGCGAGCAGGCAAAAGCTTGTCGGCGATGCCTTGATCGATGCGCCTGATCGCGCAAGCGTCCGGGTCGAGTGGCGGCGACTCGATTCGTCGCGGGTCGACCGACGTTTCGATCACTCCGATCGATGTTCGACATGTCCTGCCGACGCGCATATGCTAGCCGGTCGCTCCACAGGCCTCCTCATGAAACTCTTCCACCTCGCCTTCCACGAGAAAGAGTGGCCCGATACGCCGGTCATCAACCTCCTTGCCGCCAAGGACGCCGATCTGCCCACGGAGCCGGGGGCCTACGTCCTAGGCACCGCAGGAGAGACCATGCTCGTGTACCCGTGGGGGACATCGCCCGTTTACTACATTGGCAAGGCGGAGGACCTACGCGAACGTCTGTCAACGCACCGCACCTACATCCAAGGGGCCAAGGACGACTATTGGGAGCGCTGGTGGTGGCCCCGATATCAGTATGGTGCTGCCTTCGGTGCATCGTGTGTCTGGTTCGCCTCCCACGAGACGTCGGCCAAAGTGCTGGAGGCGTCTCTCGTCAGCGAGTTCTACCTCCGATATGGCTCGATTCCCGTCGCGAACACGCAGTGGCCGAAAACTCCCCGGGCAGGGACCGAAAGCGATCCGTAGCCTCAATCCGCCCGATGGGCCGCGCTTCGGGGTCAGCCTTCTCGCTTCTCGCGCACACACGTGTGGACCATGTCTACCCCTGCGTGGGCAGATCCTCTGACGTTCAATGGGCTTGAGCGCGCTACTCCAGGATCTGCGCGACATGCCAGCTTGGCCTAGCATCGACTCGGAAATGACGCCCACCCGCATTGCCGTGAAAACCCTGCAGCAGGATTCCGGCAGTGCCGCCGCTGATGCGTTCAACTGCTCCTCCGCCGACCTGTGCGAGAAGAGCCTGCGGAGACGTATCGGCCACACCCTCTGCATTAGCAAGGGCGACTGGACTTACGTTGGCCCTGAATATGGCCAAGCGGCGATCTGTGACCAACCTGCCCGGATTCTGTTTGTCTCCATGGAACGTCCGAAGAGCCGGGAGCCCGATTCGTTCGAGAAGACCCAGCAGAGTTTCCGCCACGCATGCCTGAAGCGAAGTAATCCGCACATGGGTGGGACGGACACCATACTTGCGTACCTTCTCGACCGCGGAACACCGGAAGAACGCCGTTGCCAACAGTTCGCACTGACCAACTCCGTCAGATGCAGTCCCATCACCGGTGACTCCAGGTCGCGTTCCACACCCAGGATGCTGGCCGAATGCCGACGACACACGGAGGCGATCATCGAAGCGCTGAGGCCACATATCATCGTCACCCAAGGCGCGAACCCGTATGACAGCGTTGCGCACGGTCTATTCCTCCAAGGGAAACAACCGCTGTTCCGAAATGACAACAACCGCCTAGGCCGAAGCCGTCGATTCGCAGAGGTTAGGCGAGACCGCGGCGTATTGATCTTACGAACGGCTCATCCCGCCCGCTATCCGGATTTCCGTTGGAACAAAGGCAAGTTGCCAGCACATCTCGCTGAAGCGATTCGTGACCTCCGCGAACGGTGGCGGCACGCCATCGCGCGTCAATCTTGATGCTACGACCGGATCAGCCGCACTTGCGCGATACACTGTCCGTCCTTATCGCTCGAACTGTGGAACGAGACAAATGAATGCTAGCGAATCTCCCACGGTTGGCCATGTATTCGAGTTGTTGAATCGCTCGCGACATCTGCCGTTCTATTCGCTTGAGACCCGCGCCGCGCCTTTCTTTGCGATTTTCTTGCGCGACGTGCTCAAGGCCAGATTCAAGACTGAGATTCAGGAGGCGGTGATTCCGGAGTTCCCACTGCGAATCGGCACGTTGTGCAAGGACGAACGAAACCAGTCTTACAACGTCGACTACGTCGCTTTCGGAAAGGACAACCGCGCGGTGTACCTGGTGGAACTCAAGACCGACATGGACTCCAGGCGCGAGGCGCAGGACGAATATCTCGCCAAGGCTCGGGACATAGATTTTATCGACCTCCTTGAGGGCGTCAGGAAATCGGCCAAGGCGAGCAACAGGAAACAGAAATACGTTCACCTGCTGCATCGGCTTCATCTGGCGGGATTCGTGTCCAAGGATGACGCGCTGTGCAACCTGTACGAAAGGTCATTTGGCAAGGTCGTTCCTGGCTGGACGGAGGCACTCAAGGGCTTGGAGTTCAAAGCTCAGAGATATTCAAAACCCAAAGTCGTCTTCGTTCAGCCCAAGAAAGGTAAATCCGACAAAAAGAAGTCAGAGAATCACGGTTTTGAATTCATCTACTTCGAACAGGTTGCGAACATTGTCCAGTCGCGCGGGGAGCTTGGCCGCACATTTGCCAAATACCTTCGGCGGTGGACCGAAGATGCCGGATCCCCACATCCAAGATGTATTCACCGGTCGTGACCGACCGACCCAGACTCTCCAAATCGGCCTTCCTCTCCGGGTCCCAGTGCCGCCTGCGGCTCTGGCACGACTTCCATGCGCCCGATCTGGCCGAAGAAGCGGGCGACGCGCTCCGACTGATCTTCAGCGTCGGCCACGAAGTCGGCGAACTGGCGTGTCGGCTTTACCCGGGCGGTCACCTAGTCGCGCAGGATCACCTCCACGTCGAGGAGGCCCTCGACGAGACGCGCAGGGTCATCGAGGACGGTGCCGCTCCAGCGCTTTTCGAGGCGGCCTTCGAGCACCGGGGACTGTTCGCCCGGGCGGACGTGATCGAACGCCTGCCCGGCGGCGGCTGGAGACTCGTGGAGGTCAAATCCACGACCCGCTGTTCCAGCTGCACGGCGTGTTCGAGGAAGCGAACGCGCTGCTCGAGGGCGTCGCCGGGCAGACGCGGGAAATGCGGAAGCTGGTCGCAAGCGACGTTGCCCCCGACATCGCGCCGGGGGACCATTGCTTCGCGCCGTACATGTGTCCGTACTACGCCCATTGCACCCGCGGTCGATCGGCTCCGGAGCACGGCATCGACGAATTGCCGTGGCTCGGCGCGAAGCGCCGCCGCGAACTAAAGGATCGGGGGATCGAGGAGATCCGCGACATACCGCCGGATTATCCGCTGTACTGGCTGCAGCGCATCGTGCGCCGCGCGGTGCGAGAGGACCGCGGCGCGGCGCATGGCGACCTTGCCCGCGCCCTCGCTACTATCCGGCCCCCGATCCGTCACCTCGACTTCGAGACGTTCGCCCCGGCCGTCCCGCGCTTCGCCGGCACGCGGGCCTACGACCCGATCCCTTTCCTCTTCTCGGTGCATACGGAGCGGGACGGCCTTCCTCCCGAGCACGCGGACTACCTCCACGAGGGCCGGGACGACCCGCGGCCGCGACTCGCCGACCGCCTGATCGGGGCGGCGGGGCGCGAAGGCTCGATCTGCGCCTACACGGGCTACGAACGGCAGGTGCTGTGGGGACTCATACGAGCGTTGCCGGAACGCGCCGAGGCGCTTCGCGCCATAGAGGCGCGGCTCTTCGATCTGCACCGGGCGGTGCTGTTCAACTACTACCACCCCGGGTTTCGAGGTTCGTTTTCCCTCAAGAACGTGTCGCCGGCGCTCTCGCCCGAAACCGGCTACGGCGACCTCGCCATCGCCGATGGACACACGGCCGCAGCCCGTTACGCGCTTGCGCTTGAGACTGCGGACGACGAGCGGCGCCGGCCGCTCTTCGACGATCTGCGCGCCTACTGCGCGCGCGACACGCTGGCGACCGTCAAGCTCCGTCAGGCGCTTTCGCGCATCGCCGGGCCGGCGGCGTCGGAGTGATGCGCCGCCAGATCGGCGCACATCCGCCGCAGCTGCTCGCGCAGCCGGACCGGCCGCACCACCGTGACGCCCGTATTCCACGTGACGAGATGCCAGCACATCTCGGCAAGGCCGCCCGCCCGGAATCGCACTGTCAGCGAGCCGTCGTTGTTCTCGATGAGCGTCTGGCTGGGGTGGAAGAGGAAGCTCGACGCATCTGGCGCCGCGTCGGCATCGAACCGCAGTTCAACATCGAACGGTTCTTCCTGAAACGCCCCGAACGAGCGCTCCGCGTACTCCTGCAGATTGAATCCCGGATACCGCTCGAACGGCTCGCCGGTCACGATGGCGTCGCTCACGTTCGCCAGCGACCAGAGCTGTGGCCGTTGGGCCCAGCGGGGACGCCCGACCAAATACGCCCGGTTGCCGTAAAGGACACCATAGGGCTCGACCGACTGCCGGCTGAGGCGTCCGGACAATCTCGCGACATAGTCGAATTCGACGAGGCGCGCCGCCTTGATCGCATCCCGAAGCAGGGGCAGCAGACCGGGTTCGATGCCGGGGCGGGGTCCGG
The DNA here is from genome assembly GCA_028821515.1 of Gammaproteobacteria bacterium. Classification (GTDB taxonomy): domain Bacteria; phylum Pseudomonadota; class Gammaproteobacteria; order Pseudomonadales; family Azotimanducaceae; genus VXNE01. Next base: position 14,398 of record JAPPGA010000017.1, read on the forward strand.
GGCGCATCGCCAGCCCCTCGGCCTGCATCAGCGCTTCCAGGTCTTCGTCGAACGCGCGCGGGCTGAGCAATGCCCGCAGCTTGACGACGAGTTCGCGCAGCGTTTCCGCCTGCTCCGCGAGGCCGGTTCGGTCAAGGTGGCCGGCCGCGGCGTCGAGCCTCGCCAGCTCCCCGGACGAAACCTCCACGAGGCCGTGCAGCGATGTGGATTGCAGCCGCCAGTGAAGCCGCCTCTCATCGGTATCGACATTCAGGAGCGGCCCGAACGCCGCTTCCACCGCGTTGCGCATCCGCTCCGCGGTGCGGCGACTGACCCGAAACTCGGCGGCGATGTCCTCCATTGTCATTCCGCCCCGCACGCCCTGCAGATAGGTCGCCAGACGCACGATGTCGGTCAACCGTTCGTATCGCATGTTTGCAGCTCCAGAGATCTCGGTGACCCGATTCAGTCGATTTGAACTCTAAACCCGATTCGACTCGAATGGCCCGGTTTCACGTCGCATTCCTCGCGCAGCATCGCGGCGATCGACTTCGCGTCGTTCAGTCTGCCGAGAACTTCCGCCCGCCTTCGAACGACCGCGAAGTCTCCCGGCGTCAGGTTGGACAACGCGCGGACTTCCCCGGGCGGCTCCAGTTCGAAGAAGGTCCGAAACGCGGCCGCCACCTGATCGGGCGCAAGATAGTCGAGGCGGAGCTTGAAATCGAAACGCCGCAGCGTCGCCGGATCGAGATGCTCGCCATAGTTCGTGGTGCACGCGAACGGCAGGGGATGGTTTTCCATCCACGCAAGCATCTCGTTCACCTGGCTCACCTCCCAGTTCCTGTGGGCGAAGCGCCGGTCGGCCAGCAGCGAGTCGGCCTCGTCGAACACGAGGAACCGCCGCTGTTCGCGCGCTTCGGCAAAGGCTTCGGAGATCCGCGCCTCGGTCTGCCCCACCCACATCGACAGCAGGTCCGAAGCTCTTTTTTGCGAGACTTCCAGCCCGACCCGCCCGGCGAGGTAGCGGACGAACGCGCTCTTGCCGGTGCCTGGCGGTCCCTGAAGGCAGACGGAGAAACGCCGCCTCCCGCGCTCGGCGAGAGAGTCGGCCAGTTCAGCTAAATCCGTGTCGGCTCGCACGAGCGCGGGATCGAACTTCCGCGGCGCCGCCCGGGGAGGCTTCGGGCCGTGCAGCAGACGGGACAGACTCTCCACCCCCCGGCGCACCGTGGCGATATCGCCGCCTTCTACCAGCCGAGCCGCGACGGTCGCTCCGGCCGCGACGCCCGGCGTCACGTCGAACTCCCTGGCCAGCGCCTCCGCGTCCTCCTCGCGCGACGGAATCCCCTGGCGCGCGAGTTGCCGGGCCCAGATTCGGGCGCGGACTCGGGCGGACGGCTGACGCAGTTCCAGCGCGAACATCATTCGCCGCAACACCGTTGGACAGGTCTGCCGGGCCGAATTGGTCGTCCAGAACGTGGGGACCCGGGTCCGCTCCAAGAGCCGGTTCATGAATACCTTGGACCCGTCGGCGCTCCTGCTCCCGTCCTCGCTTCGCAGCCACCCCCAGATCGAATCGCGGTCGGCAAGCAGATCTTCCATCTCGTCGAAGAGCAGGATCGAATTGCGGCAATCGCCCAGGACGCGCTCGGCCAGCCGCAGTTCCTGCAGGCGCCCGCTCCGACTCGGCTCCCGTCCTCGCTCATCCGCTTCGCCTATGCTGTACAGCGCAACGCCAAGCCGCTGCGCGAGCGTTCGGCAGAACTCGGTCTTTCCGGTTCCGGACAGTCCGTATATCAACACGTTGACGCCGCGCTCGCCGGTCTTCAACGCGCCCCGGATCAACCGTTCGACATGGTCGCGGCGGGGCGCCACATGGTCGAAATCCCGCCACTCGAGCTCTGCCGCGGGCGCCTTGTCGAACAGAAGCTGCTGTACGTTCGTCCCGCCACGCGGCGGCGCGTGGGCCAATCGCTTGAGACGTTCCAAGAGGTCGAAGTCGCCATCGTCCTCCACCGAAACGAGTCCCGACTGCACCAGCGGCGCATCCATCGCCAGGCGGCGGCGCACAGTTCCCATGGAAATGCCGAGAAGGTCGGCCAGACCCGGATTTGCGACCGAGAAGGCTCGGAAACCGATTCTGCCGAATCCACGATCACAAAGAACCTCGTCGACCATGGATTCGACAAGTGGATCGGTCTCGTAGCGAAGCAACAGCTCGAGTAGCGCAACATCCGTTCGCGAGAGGCGCAGATGCCGTCCCAGGCTCCGGATCCGCTGTGCTGTCCGGTCGAGCCGAACCCGCTTCAACGCATCGAATTCAGCCGCCAGGGTCCGACGCAGGCGATCCCACTCATCCGGGGTGATTTCCGTATCTCCATCAACCATCCCCACCGACAGCGAGCTCTCCGCATAGCCCGGTAGACCAAGATCGGCAGAAAAGCTCATTGCCCATTGGGCGAATTCGCGCCCTTCGGGCGAGCGTCGGCGGATGCTCGCTCCCAACCTGGACAGGTATCCAAGGACCAGACGGCGGGTGTAGGGGCTCAGCACTCGCGTGTCTATTGTTGGTTGTCGTCTCGGTCGTCTTTGACGGGTTGGCACTCGCGATTCTCCTCCATTTTGTTGGAGGAGGCACGGTAGCAATGGACTGCGTCATAGACGGTCGCAGTCGGGTCATCCGATCTTGCTCCATCATCCGAAGGCTCGTACAGCCCGACCGGAGTTGCGACGGTGCGCCCAGAGACAAGTCCTCCTTACCGCCTCGCAGACCCGCTCGTGTGGAAATTGACCAGTATCGAATCATAGACTTCATCGAAAAGCGGGGAATGACCGGCAACGACAGGTGCGGGAACGGAGTGATTGAAGAGTGAATAGATTTGCGAAGATCGCCCTGATGGTCGTGCTGTTGATCGGTGGAATGATGTTCGCACAGGACGATCCATCAACCTTTAATCCAGAAGATTTTGATTCGGAAGAACATCATCTCGTGTTTTTTTGGATTGCTAGCGAGCTACCACCCGCCAAGACGAAGGCCGAAGGGGAGTATCGGGCGAATGCCCTTTTAACACTGAGTACTGAGTTGTGGCTCGAAGGATTCCGGTTGCCTGAGAATTCTTGGGATCGTCGGAAGATCAAGGAACGGCTAGACAAGTTGAACGCCCTGCGTGAAATTGATCCAAGGGCGGCCGAGTCGTATTTGGACCGTTTCCTCAACGGTGAATTGCCTCAAGAAGAATTTGAATCGTGGTTGGAACAAGCGCGAGAAGACGTCAATTCCAACCCAAAGTCTCGTACATCAACCGATAGCCAAAAATGACGGGAGAAGTCCCTAGCACTCCAGCATCGAGCGCTACACGCATTTTCGGACCGAGTCCCACCTAATCGAGCTACTTTGCCATGGTTCACGCTGCAAAGATCGCTCTGCAGGTAAGCTACACTTGCTTCATGGTTGATGCGGCGGATGACCTCCACGATCGCTACTTCGACCCGACGCCGGATCGTCGGCAGCCGCAGATTCACCCGGCCGAGCAACCTGTGTCCCGGCCGATACAGCGCGCAACCTATTGCCCACCCTTTCGGTGGTAGGAGCCCATAGGCCCACCTTGGCAATGACCTCCATCATTGGATTCGCACTGGAGAATTGCTCATGCGCTCTATTTCCCGTCTTACTGGACTCATTGTCGTTGGTTCCGGTCTCCACGCTTTTGCTGACGAGGGGCCGAGGGCAGCGGACATCAAGCTGCTACTCCAGAACCCCTTGGCGTACGCGACACCCGATGACCGATGCGCGGCGCCGATTTGCACGACCCTGTTGGACTGGATACACACCGCAGATTACACGATCGACTTTGCGATCTACGGCGCGCGCCGCCAGACTCTGATACTTGAAGCCCTACTGGCGGCCCAAGCCAGGGGTGTCAAGGTGCGTGGTTACGTGGACCGTGATCGTTTCGGAACTAACTACTACTCGTCCACCGAAGACTGGACACGTCGTCTGGCTGTCGTTTCGGACGACCGCGCGCGGGAGTCGGAACCCAAGCCCTACACCGGGCCCGCGCCGCGATGCCGACGGCCTGTGGGCTTCGCCGGGCCGCTTCAATGCCTTGCATATGATCTGGGCAACTATTGGTTGCTTGCCGAGCATGCCAGTCGGGAGGACTTCACCGATCCGTCTGGCGGCGGGACGAACAAAATCATGCACAACAAGTCTTTGTTCTGGATTCCAGCCGTGTTTGGACCGGTTCCGCCAACATATCAGACTCCGGAAGGGGTGGTTACAGCGCAGACGCGGCCATCGCCGCCGAGTCCCCCAGGCTAGCCGACGCCTACACCCGCGAGTTCGAACGGATGGCCCGTCGAACCGGACCCCACGACAAGAAACCGCGCGCTGTACCCACACCTGTGAGAGTCGGCGACGCCATCGTCGAACCGTGGTTCTCGCCTCAGGACCAGCCCATGCGCTATGCGGTGCAACCCCTCGTGGCCCGTGCCAAGAGCACAATCGACGTTTCCATATTCTTCCTGACGCACAAGTACGTCACGGCGGATCTCATCGACGCCCACAGGCGCGGAGTGCGCGTCCGGATTATCGTTGACGCCACTTCCGCGACGAACGGCTATACGAAACACGAACTGCTGCGCGTTGCTGGCCTTCCATTAAAGGTCGAAAACTGGGGCGGCAAGATGCACGCGAAAGCCGCTGCAATCGACGGTGAATTCCTGATTGTGGGATCGATGAATTGGACATCCGCTGGCGACAGCGCCAACGATGAAAACACCTTGATCTTGCGTTCTCGGCGGCTCGCCGCCGAATACGGTGTTTGGTTCGAACACCTCTGGCAAAGCATCCCTGATCGCTGGCTTCCTCGAGGCGCACGACCGGACCCCGAATCGCCAGACTCCAGATCGGCATGCGCGGACGGCGTAGACAATGACTTCGACGAATTGGTCGATTCCGACGATCCGGGGTGTGCACTGCGCCCGCCACCGCTAGCTGATCTACCTCCCCATCGGCTAGTTGCAAAATCGCCCTGGACTCCTACTCCTCGGACCCACCGAGTCTATCGAGCGACGACGACCAAAGAACCGCCGGATGCGCGTTGGACCGCTTTCGCAAGATGACACGCATCGCTACCGGAAGTGATGGCTGATCTAGGGCAACCCCGGTCCTTGCACAGTGTCCGAGCACCGAATACCGCCACTTCCCGCCGCCTTTCGCGCTTCGCTCTCCGATCCTGGCTCACTATGGACACGACGGTGCACCAAGACACGTTCAAACGGTCGGGCCCTCCCATCCCGGGTCTCCGCGGCCCCCGCTAGCCGCAGTATTGGCGCACTATTTCGATGCGGCCATGCCCGAGCTCGCGCGAGATCCTCTTCCGGGCCGCGGTGTCTATACGCCGCTTCTCCCCGGTCAGGCTGCGCCGCGCCGGCCCGCCAGCGGCCGGCGCCTTCCAGCCCGTCAAATCCTCGTAGCGGTCCAGCGCGTACGCGTGGCGCAGGCCATGCATGCGGTCGAGGCCCGCCGCCCTGGTTTGCTCCTCGTACACCTTCCTCTGCTCCGCGTAGTTGCGGTCCGGCGGGATCATCGCGCCGCCGCCCGCCAGACGCCGCGCCTCGTCGAGGAGTTTGCTCTGACTATCCTTCAGGACCGGAACCTCGCGCGCCCGACCGCCCTTGGCGGTCGACGCCTTCACCGCGATGCGGTCGCCCCGGTCCGCTTGCGACGGCGAGAACTTGATCGCCTCCTCCCGCCGCAGCCCGAACGCCGCCTGCAGCCGCAGCGCCATCCTCACGTATGAGTCCGTCACCAGCGCCAGCTTCTCTTCGTCGAGATCCCGACGCCTGGCGCCGTCGGACACATGCGACCGCGGCTGGATGCCGTACTCGGCGTTGGCCTTGACCATGTTCCCCTTGCCGACCTGGTCCGCCCACCAGCGCACATGCGCCATGCGGTTCATCATGGTGGCGTCGGACAGGCCCCGGTCCGACCAGTCGCGCACCAGCGCCTCGATGTGCTTGCCCTTCAGCCCGCTCGCGCGCAGGCCCCGGTATCCCAGCTCGTGCAGCGCGTTCGCCATCTGCGCCAGCGCGTAGGCGCGGTCGCGCCGCGTGGCGTGCGAGCCGGCGCCGCTGCGCCTTTGCAGTTGGAGAAGATCCCAGTTCAGATCGCGCATGGCGTGATGCGGGTTCGAAGATCGGCGCCCCCGGCCGCGACCCCGGCCGGAGACGGATGCAAAATATGCTTAGTTCTAATGGGCGGCCCGGCGCCCGTCAGGGCATCCGGACCCCGCACCTAAGTGCGATACTGCCCGTCGACGCGTATTCCCTCGCCGTCTCATGCGGCGGCCGCGGCGTGTCTCGCGACATCTGGCCCGCCAGCCTTTCGGCACCCGCCGCGCCGCGCGCTGCCCGGTTCCTCGGACACGACCGGGATCGCTCCCGGTCACGCGCGACACTTCGCGCCACGACCTGGTCATCGCCGAAACGCCGGAGCGTTCTCCGGCGGCGCGGTCTCCCGCGCCTCTCGGCTCCCTGGCCGTCGGTGGTGCGTCCCCGTCCGCGCGCTACCGCGAACATGACGCACGGTGCCTTTGCGATGCGTCGACCGCCTACTGCCGCGCAATCGCGGCGGAGGCACATGGGACGCCTGACGGCGCCCTTCTCACAACGCCGAACCCTCCGGTCCGGCTACGCCGCCTCGAGGCGGCAACGTGATCGCGGCGTACTGTAGCATGCCGTCATTACGCCAGCACCAACAAAACTCTTAGCAGACCCCTTGCCGCCGCTGGCCTGGAGGCCGATTTCGCGCCCCGTCACTACCGGATAGCCGCGACGACCGCAGATTCCGTTCCTGGCCCGCGCGACCTGCTGAAACTACCTGTAGTGACGGGGCGCATCTCCTACCAACCTGTGATTCGCATATCCACATGACACCTTCGAGGAGCGGCGGTGCTGGCAATAGCGATTTCCAACAACGACGTTGCGGTTGTGACGTGGACGTTGAATCAACAATCTCGGTGTGCACCTCGTTTGCGCGGTCATTTGGCGAGGATATGTTGTAGGCTGACCCGAAGAATATGACGACGCAGGATTTTTCCCAACGCAGGACATTACGCCACAAGAAGCGATCAAGCGGCTCGAGCAGAATTTCGGCTCCCGTGAGGGGATGCTGGCGCACACGTTGACGGTGCTTTCGACGTCTGGGCAACCGACGGACGTTACCTTCTACAGGCGAAAGCCGCTCTTAGATGTCAAGGTCAGCACGAAGATTGGTGCTGCTCTGCTCTACGGGCTTGAGAACTATCTGCCACGCTTACTCAATCGTATCGAGTTTTCGAACGGCGCTGTCGCAAGCCTAAGAGAGATCTGGACCATCAACCCTATGCCGAAGGGCGGCTTCTCGGCCGAGGAGTTGGCCGGCGTCGACCTTTCGCAAGGTGAAGAGCGACATGGACCGCGAGGCGAAACGCTGCGAAAAATGATCCGCAAGACCTACCATTGCAAAAGCCGAAAAGAGACCGATTATTTTTTGCGTCGATGGATCGCTTCATAGCGAACTTAAGCAGCACCCCGACTATTATCTCGGGCTTCCAAGTTGAGGGGGCATTTCCCACTGTGGCGGCGGCGGATTTGCCCTCAGATGCGTGACCAAGGCTCGCTGATTCTGCAGCTCCTCTTGGCCTCGCGCATCCAAGCCGTCCTCATAAGGCGCAAGGCGCGCCATTTCAGCGTCAGCCTCGTCGAAAGCTCCACAATAGGCGAGGACGACAGCGTATTGACTGCGAACTGAAATGATGCGTCCGGCAAGCTTCAACCCCATAATTGTCGGCATCAAATTGCGTTCAATGACATCACGTGCGCCGGTGTAGTCGTTCCGGGCTATGAAGTCGTCAACGAGCTCTTGGCCGACTTTCACGAAGGAATCGAGCGATTGAGCCATCGAATAGAACTTCATCGCGTGGATAGGCGCCAAACCAGGATTGTTTCCGGACGCCCTGACCGCCTTTGATTGAAGGTCAAGAGAGTCCGCCAAGTGTTTCAGATTATCCGTCTGATCGTTATGGCCTTTTAGCAGCGGAAATATCTTATCCGGATTGTTTCCCATTACGTCGGCTAGCCCAAGGCCAAGTAGGTCATAATATTCGGCGATCAGGTCAAGCGTGCCAGAAGCGCACTCGTCCATCATTCCCAGTTCAAATAGCGCGTGAGCATAGTTGTACTTGGCTACACGAAGGTGTTGCGGCGTCTGTGGGAGAACTCGGCTCAATTCCTTCATTGTATTCTTAACGGTCGCGACGTCGCCGTCGCGGGCAGCAAAGACCATACGCTTCATGCCAACGGCTAGGCGCTCGGACAGGCCTAGGTCATTCTCCCGAACAAGTTCGTCCATGCGATCGAGCTTGCTTCGGATATCGGTGTCGTCACCGTCCTTAAAATGAGCAAAGACGAGTCCGTCGAGGGCCCAAAATCGGTCTTCGGCGGGCATGTTTTCAGACGCAGCGACCTGGGACAGGAACGCAGAAATCTCATCCATGTAGCCAAGTTCATGAAACAACTCGTCGGTAGCCATCTCGACCAAAGGCTTAACGTTGCCGAGAGCCACGAACATCCGAAGAAGGAGGAATACTCGTTGGCGATCATGCTCTTTCCGCAGCGCTACTATCAACAAATCGCGGATTGCTTCCTGTGCGGTCTTGAGCGCCGCAACGCCGCAATCGTTGAGGTGCGCGCGCCCAAGCGGACGGATCGCATCGTGAATTTTGAAGTGATCGACGCCGAAGATCTGAATCGAGCCGCTTGATCGCAGACGGCGAAACGCCGCGGCCGCGTCGGCTGCCGCCAACCCGAATGTCCGCTTCAGTACACTGCTGGCTTCGTCTTGTGAGAGCGGAACATCACTTAAGCTGACTGCGGCGACCGCGCGGCGCTCATTGTCGTCGAAAGTCTCGAAGACATCCGTGAGGATGAGTTCCTGCGCCGTTTCGACGATGTGCGTCCGGTCTTCGAGCGCTGCGCAGAGACGAGTGACGCTCCCGCCATATGACTCGGCGGCAATCTTAAGAGCATTTTGAACATACAGCGGCAAGCCACCTGTTAGCGTCAGCAAACGCTCGTAGTCCGCATAGTCACCGCGACATCCAAGCGATGATCCCTCCGCCGCGGCGGTCTCGTTAGACCAACCGAGAAGAGGTTCTGCCGATATCCCGAGAGTGGCTTCGAGACGGGCGATCGAGGATTTTGGTTGGGCGAGCAGGACGAAGCGCAGCTGTGGCGACGCTCCAACGAGGGGAGCAATGTCGCTCGCGGCAACGCGATGGGCGTTGTCCAACACCACGGTCGCAGTGAGGCCATCTTCCGCAAGGTGGCGACCTATTGCGACGAGGATTTCCATTCCGCTCGCTCCCGGCAACAGAATTTCCCCCAAGGTGCCACCGCGTGAGCCGAACATTCGAGCAGCTAGCTCGCGAGCGACGGCATTTGCCAGCGCGGGACCAGACAGGTCTGCAACGTCGTAATACGCGAGTCTGTCGGTCGCGTGCAGAGCGGTCTGGGAAACCCATGAGGTCTTGCCAGCGCCTGAGAAGCCGACGACGAGCCGCACGCGTTGCGGGCTGACGAGCGCCGGCTCCTTTTCCTGTGGTCGGTATCGCAGCGGCGGCGCGGGGAAGTCCTGTAGTTGAACGACGAGTTGCTCGAAGAGGCTTGGAAGATCCTCAACAGCGAATGTGTGACTTGGATTGGGTTCGATACCCGCTGCTGCCGCGAATGCCTGCCCCGCGAGTTTCCAAACGAGTGTTTCGGGCGCCAGGATGGCAAACGGCAGTGTCTCCGCCGCCACCCGGCATGCTTCGAAAGCGTCGCTAACCGTCTCCCCCGGCTCCGGGAGCGAACCCTCTGCAGAAGCAGACTCGGGGTGCAAGAGAGTTACATCTTCCGGCCAGGCCGCACCTGCAGCTCGTTCAGCGAGATCTGGCCCCGGTGACGTGTTCGACACGACGACGAATTGGCAAGCACCGCTGCGTCGACCTGCAACGTGCTCGGCGCGAATCTGATCGAACCTAGTGAGGGCGCTATCAATATCACTGAAGATAAGACGTGATCTGCGCATTTTGATCTGCGCATAGACGCGCCGCTCGGGAAATACTAGCTCGACGTCTTCGTCGTTCTCGACAACGACGTGTGTGACGCCCGAACTCGCGGCGTGGAACAAGCACGCCGCGGCGTAGAGGTGCTGATAGAGAAAGCCGCGGTGAACGGCTTCGATACGAGCAAGTTGGCGAGGGTCTAAGGCAAAAGTCCCCATCCATTCTATCTCTTCACGAGGGGATACAGGGGGTCGCCCGGCAGCGCTGCGACAAGGCTTTCGGCCTCCGCGATGTGCGGGCTGCCGGTCGGGACCGCCGCGGCGGAGGTTGGCCTTTTCGGGAAAGGCTTCGTACACATCCGTTTGCTCCCCATACGTGCATGTAGCCACTCCACGTTCTGTTTTACACCACCACATGCTAGAGCGGTCCCTACCATTCGGGCCAGCTACCTGCGTATCCGAACGCGCCCCGTCACTACCGAAATCTTCGCACAGAATCCAAGAACGGCACACCACGTTACGACGTTACGCGACAACCCCCGTAGTGACGGGGCGACTGGCCGAACACGACCCGTTCGACACCCCGGCGCGGTGGGGTCCGTGTCACGTATGCGCAAGAATCTCTCGTGGTGGTAGCGTTTTGGCCCGTTCGAGTCCGACGGTTACGCGGGCGACCAATTGCGCAGCCATGCAACCTGTGCCTCGACCGCAGTGACGCGGTGGTCCGTCACCCGAGACACAGGGCCGTTCTCGGCACTGTTTACCATCCGCTACACGACTTGGCACCCTAGCGCAGGTTCGATACCGTCGCCCTCACCAGATGCGTGCTACTCTCAGTCTTCGCCTCGCGGATGCAAACATGACCAATACGCGTCTCTTTCTAGTCGCCTTCATTGTCGGTGCGGTCGTTGTAGCGTTAGCTGGCCCCGTGAGTTTCCTGGCCGCTTTCGCGTTTCCCGGCGCCATTCTCATGGTGTTCACCACGTTCATCTTTCCGTTCGAAGTGTTCCATGGGTCCTACGGCGAGGATTTCGAGTACCGTTGGCTGACCATGACCATCGCGGCCGTGTGGAACGGCCTGGTGTACGGCGGGATCGCGCTCGGTGTCCGCGCGGCCGCGAGGAAGATCAGACAGGCTTAGTCACCTTGGCGCCGCCGGCGTTCTGTAGTCTCTGACCGGGAAGGGTCGGCCTCCCGTTCTCATCGACCCTATCCCGGTTTCCGGCCTGTACTTTAGAGGGTCAGTGCTCGTCAATGACTGGAAGCGCGGCCTCAATGCGCGTCATGGCCTGCTTGACCGCCTCCGAACCCAACTCCCGCCAATCCGCCTTGTCCACGAAGCCCCGTAGCTGCTCCGCATGAAGCGATAGTTGGCTGGTCGGGTAGGACGCCACGGCTACGGCGATCTCGTTGCCGGCGAGCGGGTGAGCCTGCCAGGCATCGATCATCGAATCCAGCGCCTCCGGGCGCCGGGCCAGTGCCAAGCCCCTTGCCGCGATCCCAACATTGACGTAGGCCCGCGTCGGGTGCGTCTCCGAGACGAGGACATTCATCCGGTAGGCGTCTGCCTCGTGCGTCGTGAACCTACCTACGTTCAACCACTGGAGTGCCATCATCCGCAGCGACACGGCGGGCGTGGCGTCCGTGTCGACGATCTGCCATATCAGGGCATGCACGTCGGGATCGCCCGGGTAGAAGCGCGACAGGAGTCCTGGCACGCCTTTCCACGGCTCATTGGTGTTTGCGTCATAGTCGGCGTTGAATCCGCTCGCGGCGTGACTCTCGCGCCAATGGTCGATCAGGAATTCCTTGAGTCCCGGCACCTGTCCATAGTCGCGCATCGGCACGCTGCCCGCATCCAGATGGCTCATGAGCCAGGACTCGGCGCCGAGTGCCCGCGCGTTCTCGAACATGTGGACCCGTCCCAGTGCCGCCACAACGGCAAGATCGCTGCTCTCGACCGCCGTGCGGACAATCTCGAAGGCTTCGGCGTCCGGCGTGGCCGGATCGTAGATGCGCTCGAGGTCGGCGCTCGCCATGGCGGCGAACGCGATCAGTAGCATTGCTGTAGTTGTCTTCATCATATGTGCGCCTGCGCCCAGTGTTGGCAGTTTTGTTCGAAAAAATGGTACTCGGTCCACGACGTGTTCCGCATGTTGCCGCGTATCCGCGTGTACTCGGAGTCCGAGACGGTGGGCATGTCACAGGAGGATGCCCGAGAGGCGCTCTTGACGTAGCCCGGCACGTATCCCGTGCCGATCTGGCCCAGGTAAAGCGCAGTGGCCGCGAACATCAGTTCGTCGTTCTGCGGGAACCATCCCCCGCTGTATTCGTCGCTGTTCGACAGTGCGTCCATGCTCACTGACTTGGCATAGGTGACGATGTCGTCGTGCCGCAGTATCCAGATGCGGAAGGACAGGTTGGATAGATTGTCCGCGCAAATGCCCGCCTTTTTCAGCGTGCAGCTAAACCCGGAACTTCGACCCATGAACCAGTCGTCATACGCGTCCTTGATCTCGCTGTGGGAAGCGTTGGGATAGCACTCTCCGTAGCGTTCTCTGAATGTGCTCCAGCTAGCGCGCGTTCCACCAACTACTGGCCTTGGGCTGGGCGTGCCGATGTTGTCACAGACATGGCAGGTGTCGAAATTCTCGCTCTCGAGACTGTAGGACCTGATGCCCGGGTCCGAACAGGCCTCTTCAACGGAGTAGAACGTATGAGCAATGTCGCTGTTGCAGGTTCCGTTGGTCCAACCCACCACCCGGTCCTGAGCCTCGACCGTTCCGGCCAAAAGCAACCCACTGACAAGCGCGATCGGCAGAAGCGCCGAGGCCTTCGCGCTCCTCTTCCTTCTCTCTTCCCGGAATGGGCTTCCGCCCGAATTTCCGAACGCGCCTACCACGGCAGTGCCGAGTCGTCCGGACAGTTGGTCGACCCGCGCCGCGTGGTTCCTCGACGGGTGCCTCCGAACCGCGGGCGCCAGGGCCTTCATTGGTCGTGCGTTTCTCGGATCCTCCCTTGCCGCCAGCCAGTTGCTCGCAAACAGTCGTCTATCCTCCATGGCGTTGTACTCCCTTCTTCGAGTTCGGGACGCAGCGTCCTTTGCCGCGCGAGCTACGCTTAACTCGCGTTAACCGAAGCGGAGAGATGAAGAAATGACCCCTAGTTCCCTGCGTCATGCCCACTATGGCAACCCGACTACCCCGCTCCGCGATCGCGTCGGCCTACGGCCCTTGCTGCTCTTCTTCATTCGCGGCGTCGCGGAACGATTGGAGAGTCCCCGCGACGCGCCTGGAACCGCGGCACGCCTCGACATCCGGGTGGCAATCGCCCAGCTCCACACGGCGGCCCTGGCGCCCACCACCCGAAAGGCGTACGCGGGCGCGCTGCGCCGCTTCGACGACTGGCTGGACGGGCGACCTCCCACCGACAGGTTCCTCGCCAGGCACCTCGACGAGATGTTCCGGAGGGCCTGGCCCCGGCCAGCGCCGCACTCGCGGTCGCCGCCCTCCGGCGGGCGGTGCGCGATATGAACAGGGCTGGCTGCCGTTGCCGCGAGCATCCCGTCGGACCCGTCACCGTCGAGCGGCTAGAACGATACCGACGCGAAGGCGCCGATCGGGGGCGCGGGCAAGCCGGTCCGCTTCTCTGGGAGGACGCCGACCGGATCAGCGAATGCGCCGAGGCCCGGGGCGACCCGCGGGGGGTGCGCGATGCCGCCCTGGTTGGCGTCGCCTCCCACGCGCTGCTCCGCGTCTCGGAGGTCTCCCGCCTGGACGCCGACGACGTGTCGCCGCAACCCGACGGCTCCGCGCTCGTGAAGATTCGTCGGAGCAAGACCGACCAGTACGGAGACGGAGCGGTGCTCCACGTCTGCCGGGACGCCGCCGGACGCCTGAAGCGATGGATAGCGACGGCCGGCATCGAATCCGGTCCGCTGTTCCGTCCCGTCAAGGGCGCCGCCATCCAGGCCGCGCGACTGGGAACGGACGCCGTCCGCGCGGCGATCAAGCGCCGGGCGGCCGAGGCGGGAATCGCCCGGCGCGTGTCGGGACATTCGCTGCGCGTTGGCGCCGCGCAGTCCCTGGCGGAGCGCGGCGTGTCGCTGGCGGAGCTACAGGTGATCGGTCGCTGGACATCGCCCGCGATGCCCGGCCGCTATGTGCGCGGGCAGGAAGCCTCAAGAGGCGCCGTTGCCCGACTCCGGGGCAAGAGGAGAAAAATTTGCAGAAACCGCTTGCAAATCGAGAAAGAGTAGCGTTACCTTCGGTTAACGCGAGTTAATCGACCACATACGTCGTTACTACGCGGACAAAATAGACTCTACCATTCCTTCCCTTATCCTCGTCACACGCGACCCGCGCCGGATCTCGCGCTGACAATAGTTTCGGGTAGCGACGACGCAGGTGCTGCTACCTGCTGTTATCCCCGCATGCAGTCAGCCCACCCCTGCATTACGGGCCGTCGCTTCTCCAGCAGATCATCCCGCGCGTAGGCCGCGACCGTTGCCGAGCCCTCGACGTGTGCCAGCGCGAACTCCGAAAGCAGTTCGTCCACGTCATGTTCTCGCGCCCAGTCCTTGAAGCTCGACCGGAACCCGTGGCCCGACGCCGCGATCCCCGCCTGGCGCAGCGCCTGCGTCATCACCTTGTCGCCCACCATCGCCCCCGGACGCGAGCCCGGAAACGCCAGACCGCCGCCGCAAACGTCCGCGCGCGCCTCCCGAAGCAGGTCCAGTGCCTGGGTGGACAGGGGCACCCGGTGCGCCTTGCCCGTCTTCATCGACTCCGCGGGCTTCGTCCATACCGCCGCCTCGAGGTCAAACTGCTCCCAGGTCGCCCGCCGCACCTCGATCTGCCGCGCCGCCGTCAGGGCCGTGAACCGGATCGCCCGCTTCGTCGAGGACGCGCAGTTCGTGGCGTCGATCTTCACCAGCGCAGCGCCCACCTCCGACCAGTGCAGGGCGTCGTGATGCTTCGGACCCGCCGCCCGCTTCGGCAGGCTCCGGCGCACAATCTCCACCGGCGAGCCCTCCGACCGGTACTCGTTGATCCGCGCCCACTCCAGCACCGACGTGATCGCCGCCCCCGCAGTCTTCACCACCGCGTGCTTGCCAGAAAGGGCTATCGGGCGCAGGATCTCGTACACCGCCGCGCTGCCCACCTGGTCCACTGGCATGCCCCCCAGCTTCGGCAGCACGTACCTGTCCACGGCCATGCGCCAGCTGCGTGCCGGGCTCTTCGTCCGCCAGGTCTCCAGCTTCTCCTTGAAGCACCCTTCCTCCGCCTTGGCGAAGGTCGGCACCCGCGCGCGCCGGGGATCTCCCCCGGTGCGGGCGATCGCTCTATTGTCCGCCGCCGTTCGTCGTGCGTCGGACAGCCGCACCAGTTCCGCGCTACCCAGCCCGAGATCGACGCGGCGACCGTGTATGGTCAGGCGCTGTATCCACTGGCGCGTGCCGCGCTTCGTGACCCGCAGCATGAGGCCGTTGCCGTCGACATAGCTGCCGGGAGCGGCGTTGCGCACCATTGCGGCGGAAAGGGCGTTGCGGCATAGTCGCGGCATCGGGGCAGGTTCCGTGAGAGTGTCTGCGGAGCCTACATAAATCATAGGATGAACACAATGAATCCCACAAAAAACCGCGCGCGGAGCGGTATGTTGCGGATCTTCCTGAGTCGCGATCCCGGCGCGACTCTTACCAAAAAGGTATTTATTATCAGAAACGTAAACTACCTTTTGACGCTCTGTGCGCTTGCGTGGACATGTGCCTAGGCGGTTGCAAGCGACTGTACGGCGCAAACTCCTAGAACGCCGGGAAGACTGCCTCAGCGAACCTTCGCGCGTAGTCATAGCCGCCCTCCGAGATCGGGGGTGGCGTTGGCATCGGATGCGGGATGACGATCTCTATCGGCAGGCCGTATCCGAGAATGGTCTTGATCTGCTCCGTGATCTCCTCGAAGGAACCGTGCAGCGTGAACGCGTCGACGGCTTCGTCTGGCAGGAACGAAACGACGTCGCCGGCGGCTTCGAGGTCCGGGTCGTGGTGGAAATCCGGCCAGACCTGCTGTTTCAGGACAGCCGAGTCTTCGCCGGTCCAGGGCATGCCGATGTTCTCGAACAGCACTGGGGAATACTCGTAGTAGCCGGCCGCGGCGGCGCGACCGATGCGACCCACCCGCTCGGGGTCCGAATCGGCGATGGTGTGGAAGACGCAGCCGATACGCACTTCGCTCGGGTCCCGGCCCGCTTCCCTGGCACCCGCGTGAACGTGCTCGATGGCCAGGCGCAGGTTGGTTTCGTGCGCGCCGACTCGGATGAAGACCCCGTCGGCGACGCGGCCCGCCATGCGCAGCGTCCGGGGACCTTGCGTGGCGACCCAGACGGGCACGGGCGAGGCGTGGCGAAGCACCGCCGGCCGTGCCGCGTCGACGGCCACCTGCTCGCTGGCCGTGAGTGACTTGATGGTGACGATCGCTTCTTCGAACGCCGCCACGGTCGCCGGACGCTTGCCCATGAGGCGGACTGCCGTATCGCCCACGCCCATGCCCAATATCATGCGCCCGGGGTCCAGCCGGTCGATCGTCGCGACCGATCCCGCGATGACTGCGGGATGGCGCATCACGGGGTTTTCGATGAGCGTCCCGAGCATGATGGAACGCGTCTCCCGCAAGGCCTGTGCGAGCAACACGTAAGGGTCCTGCACGAGGAGCGGTGAAGAAGCGAGAAAACCGTAATGCCAACCCAGACCCTCGAGCCGCGCGGCGTCTGCCGCGAATCGCAGGGGCGACCTGTGGTCCAGCCGGTTCAGGCCGAACGCGAGGCCGTCTTGTATCGTCTTGGGATTGTTCATCGTTCCCGTCCTTGTCGTTCTTCGTGACTCGCCAGGGTGATCGCGGTGGGCCGGCGGAGGGTTTCGGGCACGAAGACTATCAGCAAACAGATGCCCACAAGGGCCATCCCGCCGGTGGAGGTGCAGGCGATGGCCATGGACGTCCACTGCGCCAACGGCCCCATGATGAAAGGTCCCACTGCCGCGCCCGCGTCGCCCACTAGCCGCCAGACGCCGAGAAACTCACCGCGCCCCTGCGCGGGAGACAGGTCACCACCGAGGGTCATGAATATGCCGGTGCCGAAACCGTTCCCTAGACCGGCCAGGAGGCCCGCGGCGGTGAAGGCCCAGAAGCTGCTGGCGAAAGGAAGCGCGGCGACACCGATGCCAAGCAACAGCATGGCTGGCCCCAATGCCCACCTACGCCCAGCCAGGTCGATGATCATGCCTGCGGGATAGAACATGACCATGTCGACTGCGGAGGAAAGGCTGTACGCGAGTCCGATTTCGGCGGCGGAGAACCCCATCTCGGCGCCGACCAGCGGGATCATCAGCCGAACGCCGGTTCTGAGGAACATCAGCACGACCATGACGCTCCCTGCCGTCGCGAACGTTCGCTTGTGTGCCGACACGATGTGCGCGAGGCGGGAACGCTCGAGTCCCTCGGCAGGTCTGGCGCTGCTCGCGAAGATCATCACGATCACGAGGGAGATCGCCCACAGGATGCCCGCGCCCACGAACACGGCGCGATACCCGATCAGGTCGGCGCCGACACCCGCAATCACGGGCCCGACAAACGCCCCGGCGCGTTGCAAGCCCGCCATCAGGGAGATCACGCGGCCGCGCTGATCGAGGCGCACCGTGTCGGTAATGAACGTGACCCGGCCGAGCACCCAGATGCCGGCGCCGGCGCCGAAACCGAGTGCGGCGAAGGACAGCAGCGTGACTTCGGTGGCGGCTGCAGTCATGAAGGTGGCGACCGTCGCGGTAACGAGTCCCAGGATCATGACGCCCCGGTCGCCGATGCGGGTCACGAGCATGCCGGCGGGGACGTCCATCAACATCGTCCCGGCGCCGCGCAGACCCACCACCGTAGCGGCCAGTGCGGGCCCACCGCCTATCTCGAGAGCATAGAGCGGCAGCATGATCTGCATCGCGTTCTGCGCAATCGCCGAGAAGAACGACGGCAGGTAGACCGGCAGCGCGATGCCGCGCATCACGGAAAGGACCGTCGCCCGATTGGCGGGTTCCGACGGATACGAAGTTGTGCGCTCTGGTTCCGGCATCACGTGAGGCGTCTCGCCTCGGAATGCCAAGAGGGCCGGGATCTCGTCGCTATTTTCAGGACGAAGGAAAGAGGCAGGACGACAGCGGCAATAATGACGTCAGACGGATCGAAATGACAAGCGCGAACCCCGCGCGTCACGACAACGCCGCAGCGATGATCCTTCGGACTTGGCCGACGATGTCGCCTTCGAACCCCGCGTCATAACCCTTCAACGCCGGTGTATGCAGGTGTCCAAGGGGAAACTCGGCTCCGAGCCGTGTCTGCAGCAGCAGGCTGCGATAGGTGATCTCGTTCGACAGGAAGCCGCCGCTCGAGCCTCTCACAGCCGTATCCTGTGCGAGTTCCTTCAATGTCTGCACGGTGAACGATCCGCGCTCCAGGGTAGTGACGCGCCGGTTATCGCGAATCGGCCAGCGGCCGGCGACTGCGGACATGGCGGTTGCTGGCAGGGAGAACTCGAGAAACTCCGGCGCCCCCGTTCCGGCGAGGTCCGGCGGGATGAGCGGATTTGATGCCGAGGCCCAGGTCATTGCTCTCGTGTTATCGGGCGTTTCCACGGAGCGGCGCAGGCCCGGGAAACGTTCCAGGTCGAAACCGTCCCGGCCCATGCTGATGGTCACCGCGAGATCCAGGCCGCACTGGAACAGCGGTTGAAGCAGGTCTTCCACAACTCCCTGGTCGAACGCCTCGAATCGCACCGGCAGGATCGCGGTCCGCACATGGGCGCCCGCGATCGTCGTGCCGTCGAGGGCGAGCGCGACGAGTCCCGCAGGATTGCTCTGCTCGATGACATCGTCCAGGTGGAACGGATCGAACCCGGTCACCAATACCCTGCGCACCCCGGACGGAAAGGTCGGATTGAAGTTTCGGGACAGCCGCTCGGCGATGTCGACGGCCTCCGGTTCGTCGAGATCGCGGCGCAGTTTAAGTCGCGCCCAGTAGAGGGGCCGATCATCCAGATGGCCGGACTGCACATCGGCGACGGCTCGGCGCCAAAGCCGTGCGCCGTCGCCCGTCCGGACGATGTCGTCGTAGCGTCCCGCCACCGACGGCATTGACCGCGCGGCGCTTTCGATGCGCGCCTCTTCAACGTCAGTCGTCACGAAACCCTCTGGCACATCGGCCGCGCCACCTCCGGATGGGTCGATTGGGGATAGCTGCAGAGCCTACCGTTCGGTCCCGTAAGCCACGCGAAAGTAGACAAAGCGGCTGCCCGGAATGTCGTAGACGGAAGCATCGTAGCCGTTGATCGAAGCGCTCTGGCTTGGTGGTGGGTCACGGTCGAGCAGGTTGTTCACGCCCAGGGCGAGGACGACATCGGCGTTGGCTCGCGGCAGGGTGTAGGTCGCCTGGACATCGTGGTAAGTCGTACTGGCCAACCGGTTTCGCGAGGCCGTGTTGTCCTCGTGGTCGGGCATCGAGCAGAGTCCGAGGTTCGTCAGGCTGTCGGGGCTTCCGTCCAGGAAGTCGGAGCACCGCTCGGTCATGCCGTGGATGTAGCGGACGGTCCAGGACGCGTTCCACCTCGCGCGGGTCCAGTCGATCGCGAGCGTCGACTTCCACGCAGGCTTGCCCCGGTCCGCCTGGGTCTGGCCCTCGAGAGAACGCGTTTCGATGACCGTGCCCTCCGTGTCCTTCAGCAGTTCCGTGTATTCGGCCAGGTAAGTGCCGTGCCATTGCAGCCGCCATCCCGAGGGTGCGCCAAGCGTCATACCGAAGTCCCAGCCGCTCGTGCGTATTGCCCCGACGTTGAACAGCGTGTTGCGGAACCCGGCGATCCCGCCCCGGTCGTTGCGCTGGATGAGTCGGCAGAAGACGTCCACGCGGTCGCGGTAGCAGCCGTCGAGCATGGCCTGGGCGTCGAAAGCGGTGATGGCGTCGTCGACCTCGTGTTCGTAGCGGGCCAGTTCGAAGCGCAGGTCATCGATCCCGCGGAGGTCTGGTGCCCAGCGAGGCCGCCACGCGAGGGAAAGCGCCACGCTCTCGGACGTCTCCGGTTCGAGCAGTTCGTTGCCGCCGGTCAGCACGCTGATCTGGGAGCCTAGCTGGGTGTAGCTGCCGTCGGCCGGGACGCCTGCGGCAATGCAGTTGTCGATGACCGTATGGTCTACGTTAGTGGTCAGGAAACCGGCGCACGGGTCCGAAATGACGGCATGGAGTTGGGTCAGGCCGCCGAACAGCTCTCCGATGTTGGGCGCCCGAAAGCCCTCTGTCCAGGTGGCACGAAACAGCAGGCGGGGAGTCGGCCGCCAGCGCATCCCCGCCTTGGCGGTAGTGCCACTGTCGAAAGTGCTGTAGTCGAAGTAACGGATAGCGGCAGAGACATCGATCAGGTCGGCCCCGATGGCACCGGAAACAAGCGGTGCCTCGACTTCGCCGTACCACTCGGTGACGCGGAAGCCGCCCGCCGTGGGTTGCGCGGACACGCCGGAAGTGTCACCTGCTGCGACAATGGGATCGGGATCGAAACGGCCGTTCTGCGAGCGCCGTTCCACGCCCGCCGCGAAGGCCAGGGGCCCGGCCGGCAGCTCGGCGAGGTCTCCCGTGACATTGAAGACGAAGCTCTTGAGCGCCTGTTCGCTGCTGTCGTGCTGCACGAAACCGATCCAGTTCAGCATCTCGCGGGTGATCGTGCCCTGTCCTGCACCCTGTCCCCCGAACAGGTTGAGTGGCACGCAGCCGGGGATCTCGCGACATGCGTCCGGGTCGCCGAGGGCCTGCAGCATCTTGCGCGCGTTGTGGGCCCCGTCCTTGGTCTGATCCGCGGCGTTGCGCGACCACACGACGTTGGCCTCCCAGTAGAGTGGCCGGCGGAGCACGGTCTGCTCGCCCTGTATGCCGGCGGCGACGTAACGCGTGGCCACGTCCTGGCGGAACACGCGCGGGCCGCTCTCAAGCGGCCTTCTCGTCGCCAGGCCGCCCGGTCCGACGTCGAAACCGAAAGGGCTGTAGGGGTTGGCCGCATCGATCACGATGGTGTCCATGACGTTCCCGGCCTCGGCCAGCGTCCCGACCCACAAGGGTTCGGGTGCCGCCTGGTTGATGGACACGCGCTGATTGAGGAATGCCCGGGCGTAGAGGCGCAGGCGGTCCGAGGCGTCGTGTTCCAGCCGCGCGAAGACCCCGGTGCGCCTTGAGGGGGTTAGCGTCAGGTTGTAGGGCGAGTAGTTGAACCGGTCCGCATTGGTCCACGGATGGTAGTCGTCGTTCGGCCCGCACGGATCGGTCGGATCGTAGACCGGCGTGCCGGTGACGCCGTCGTTCAGCGCGCAGTTGACGAACGTGCCGGTATTCGGGTCGGCGAAGATGATGCGTCCCTGGGGCGTGAACGTGCTGCCGTGGGTCACGCCAGTGCCGGGTTTCGGCCAGCGCGTCAGCTCGTGATCGGCGGAGCCTATGCGCTTCTGATCGGTATGGCTCAGGTGAACGGACGCGGAACTGGCCCCGCGTTCGCCGCCGAGCGACAGCTCGATGTCGCCCGTCTCTCCTCCAGCTTCGTACCTGCCGCCATAGACGCTCGCTGAAATGTCGGATGTCCTGCGGGTGATGACGTTCACGACGCCCGCGATGGCATCGGACCCGTAGATCGCCGAAGCGCCGTCGCGCAACACTTCCACGCGCTCGACTACCGAATCCGGAATCGTGTTGAGATCGGTGGCGCCGGAAACACCGCTCCCCGAAGCGCCGTTCACCCAGCGCACGCCGTCCACCAGCACCAGCACGCGCTTGGATCCGAGATGCCGCAGGTCCACCTGCGATGCGCCGGCCGCGACACCGCCGCCGTCCGCCGGAAAGCCGAAGTTGCCGCTGCTGTTGAACCGCGTGGTCAGGGGCGAACCCGACACGGAAAGCCTTGCCAGCATGTCGCCGAGGGACGTGATGCCGGTGCGGTCCCGATCATCGGCTTCCATGGCGAGAACGGATTCCCGCGCTGTGAGGGGGTCGCGGCGGATGCGCGAGCCGGTGACGACGATCTCTTCGTCGAATGCCGGTTCGTTCTCGGCCTGTGCCGCTGTGCTCGGGCCAGCCAGCAGCATCGCGAGCGCGGTGAAGGCGGCTGCTCCTCTGTGTGTCAGGGTCGGTAACGCGCGAACCATACTTCCTCCGAAGGCCACGACTGCGCCCATTCGGCGTCGGCCCAGGCATATGCGGTTTCCGCACCTGGCGGTGCACCGAGTTCCAGCAGCCGCTCCACGACGAAACCGTTGTCCGTCAGCAACTCGATCCATTGCCCGTGGGTCAGGTAGAACTCGACTTCGTCGCCTTCCGGCCACTCTACGCTGTACAGACCCAGGTAGGGGCGTTGCAGCGCCGCCGTCGTCTTCTGGTCTTCGGCATCGGGCATGCACGCGATGGCGAAGCTGGCATTGGTCATGAACACCAATTGGCTGCCGGGCCGAAGCACCCGCGCGGCTTCCGGAACCCAGCGCAGTGGATCCGCCCAGAGCGCAGCCCCGTATTCGGAGATCGCGAAGTCGAAGCTGTTGTCGCCGAACGGCAGTTGCTCGCCGATACCCTCAATAAGGGACATGGGCAGTCCGTAGCGCGTGCGCAGGTCATTCGCCGTGGCGAGCTGGTTTGGCGTCGGGTCGATACCGACGACGTGGCCGCCTCGCCGTGCCATCCAGGCGCTGACGTAGGCGGTGCCGCAGCCGATTTCGAGGCAACGTTTGTCGGCGAGGTCGTCCGGCAGCAATTTGAGTTCGCTCTCCGGGAGTTTCCAGATTCCCCAGTAAGGATCCTCTGCTGCCCAGGCGTTGCGTCCGCTTTCGGCGTAGCGCGCCGCGAACTCTTGCCAGGCTACGCGGTTGCGGCGAATGTGATCGCGGGGCGCGCTCACTGGTTCGCGAGGGCGCTGATGTCCTCGATGCGGGCAGCCAACGCCCGCATCGTTGCCGCGACCACCGCGACGCCAGCCGGCACTTGATCATACTGCCGGTGTTCGATGGCTTCGCGAATCCAGGGCAGCGTCTTGGCGCCATAGCCGGTGTAGTAGCCGGGCGCATAGATCTGGTGCCGGTACCAGGGACGTCTCGGCAGACCTTCCTCGCGGGTCAGCAGCCGTTCGCTGGTGAAGAGCAGGTGATTGATTTCCGCGAGCGCCGAATCGTCAGCGTCCGGCGTGACGGCGTAACCCTCGAGGGCCTCTTCCACCTGGGCCAGGGCGTTGTGAATGGGTGCAAAGTTGAAGTGTGGAACGCTTTGCCGCCGCGCCGGCGCGCGCAATGCCTTGGTGGGGTCGAGCGCAGCCGCAAATTCGCCGCTGTCGATGAGGCGATTCACCCGCTCGACATCCTTGCGCTCGGCATCGGCCAGTACCTCCAGTTCCTTCACGTAGCGCCGCACCGTGTCGACGAGATCGGTGAAATCAAACGGCAGTAGCCGGGCGTTGGCCATGCGCAGTGTTGCCCGGCCGGAGACCTGCGCCAAGACCACGCCGTACATGTAGCCTGGATCGCCGAACCGTTCGTAGTGCTCCACGGTGTCGTAGAGCGTGTGGTAACTGCCGCCCCCGCCCTCGCCGCCGATGCCCAGGTTGGCGGTGGTTATACCCACGTGATGCAGGAACGCCGTGTAGTCCGAGCCGGAGCCAAGGGCCGGTAGGCGGAGCGCACCGCTTTCTTCCAGCGCCTCGTTCGCTGCTTCGTCGCCGCTCGCGCGAATGCGGGCGCGATTACGCGCCTCGACGGTGAGTCCGGTCTGCGGGTCGATCACGTCGCGCTGCACCGCGTTGAAGAACTTTTCGAGTGCCTGACTGCCGCCGATACGCACGAAGCCGCGCGTCATGCTATCCGTGTTGGTGTAGAGGACGGCTTTCTCCACGAGTTCATCGCGGTGCTCCTCGGCCCACTCAGTGGAGCCCATGATCCCCTGCTCCTCGGCGTCCCAGGCAGCGAAAACGATGGTTCTCGACGGTGCGCGCTTGAGCCTCGAGATCGCCTTCGCTTCCGCGAGCATCGAGATCAGGCCGGAGACGGGGTCCCGCGCGCCGTGGCTCCAGGCGTCGTGGTGGTTGCCCCGGATGATCCACTGGTCCGGCCATATTGCCCCCTCGCGCGTGGCGATGACGTTCTGAGCGGTTACTGTGTTCCAGTCGAATGCGAGCTGCAGACGGACCGTAGCCGGTCCGGGGCCGATGCGGTACGTGATGGGCAACCCGCCGCGCCACTCCGGCGGCGCTACAGGGCCTTCCATGGCGTCGAGCAGCGGGAGCGCATCGCCATAGCTGATGGGCAGCGTCGGGATCGTCGCGAGCGACTTCGACTCCTGTATGTCTAGCCGTTTGGCATTCGCAGTGGCGGCCCAGCCCGGGGTCAGCGGATCGCCGGCATATAGCGGCGTGTACTTGATCGAACCGCGTTGCACCGCGCTGTCGTTCTTGTAAGGACCTTCCGGATATGCCTCGCCGAGGACATAGCCGTCGTCGCTGGGGTCGGAGTAGATCAGGCAACCGATGGCGCCGCGTTCGGCGGCGAGTTTCGGCTTGATGGCGCGGAAGGCGTAGCCGTACCGGGCGATGACGATCTTGCCCGCGACATCGACGCCGTAGCGATCAAGCTGCTCGTAGTCTTCGAGCAGGCCGTAGTTGACGTAGACGAGCTGGCCCGTAACGTCGCCATCCGGCGAGAAGACGTTGTATGGCGGCAATACATCCGGCGACGCGCTGCTCTCGTCCCCCGGGACGCTGCGTTCAACCAGCGAAGCCGTGAACGCATGCGGTTCGATCATTTCGAGGCGGCGGGTTCTCGGCGTGGGGAACAATACGTCGTAGCTCGCGATTTCGGTGTCGTAGCCCCATTCGGTGAAGAGGCGCTTCAGGGTCTCGACATTGCGCTGGCCATGGGCGGACCCGACGTGATGGGGTTCGCCGGCGAGTTCGTGCATCCAGGCGCGCAGGTCGGATGGGTCGAGGTGGCGGTCGAACTCCGCTTCGAGGTCGCGCTGGGCCTCGGCGCCGGTGTCGGTGAATCCTGGGAGTGACGGGTCAGCGGCGGCGCCGAGTGTCAGCGCCGAGACGAGTGAGATGGCTCGGAACATGGTCGTGGTGCTGGAGTGGGTGAGCGGAAATTGTAACCGCGAAGCAGTTGGAGAAGAGCCGAGAGCCCCTCGCGCTGGCCCAGTTACTCGTCCTGGGTCGTTTCCGACCCGATCCACTCCCGGGCGCGGCGTATGTGTTCCAGCGGCCGGAATATCGACGAGAATATGTCGCGCACGACGCCGTTCTCATCCACGAGGTAGGTGACCCGCCCGGGGATCG
Source organism: Gammaproteobacteria bacterium (assembly GCA_028821515.1). Taxonomy (GTDB): domain Bacteria; phylum Pseudomonadota; class Gammaproteobacteria; order Pseudomonadales; family Azotimanducaceae; genus VXNE01. Next base: position 39,842 of record JAPPGA010000017.1, read on the forward strand.
GCCCTTTGAAGGCGCCGTAAACGCTGCGAACCCTGTTGCCGGGATCGCTCAGGACGGGGTAGGGCAACAAGTGATGATCGGCGAATCGCTCGTGCGATGCGACCCGGCCGCTATTGATACCTACGACCTCCGCTCCCGACGCGACGAATTCGTCGTAGTGATCGCGGAACCCGCAAGCCTGCATCGTGCAGCCCGGCGACTCGTCCATGGGATAGAAGAACAGCACAACCTTGCGGCCGCGCAGGGAACGGAGCGCGAAGTTGTCCCCACCCGCAGCCGGAAGGACGAAGTCAGGCGCCTCGTCGCCGATCCTGAGTTTCGTACCGCGAGCAGCCATATCGGACAGCATACCCATTCGCCTGCCGGTGTGTCGTGCCCTGCGGTGGGTCAATAGATCCCCGGTACGATGCGCCAACGTACCCTTTGTCGATACTGTTTCCACAACGGCCCGTATTTCTCCGCGCACCGCCGGTCGTCGTCGCGTTCGCGCGGGACGAGCAAGGCCACGTAGTAAAGCGGGTAGAGCCAGGGGCCGAGCATGAGCGGCCAGCCCAGGGAGAGGGTGAGACCGCAGGCCATAAGGAACTCGCCGAGGTAGTTGACGTGTCGCGAGACGCCCCAGAAGCCGCTGTAAAGCACGCCGTGCTCGCCGTCGGAGAAGGTCTTGGCGGGAATCCGTCCGAGGAATACATGTTCCGGATTTCTCTTGAAGGCGAACTTCTGCATGTTGGAACCACGCGCCAGCGTCCAGCCGGCGAAGAAGATGACGGCTGACACGACGAGCAGCCAGGTAGGTGATTCCGGGTTCGGAAGGTCCGCGACAGACCACAGGCCGACCGCGTAGAAGTACGGGTACCAGGTCAGGCAACCCCAGACGAGCTTGAAACCCAATCGCTCGGCGACGAAGTCGTAGGTGTAGAGGTGGACGCGCTCGAACACGAGGTAGTCGCAAACGAACCAGGTAAAGAGGGCGACATAGAGGATCACACCGGGGGATGGATCGTCGGGATAAGCGAGGAAGTGGTGCGCCGCGAACGAGAGCAGGTTGAGTTCGAGGTAGATCGCGCCGACCAGGTAGAGAAGCATCTTGGCGTCGGCCCGGCCTCGAAGCATCTGTGGATTTGCGCGACGGCCGAGATAGAGATCCGCCCATACGGATCGCCCGCGTCCCGGAGTCGACAACACGACGGCGGCCGTCATCGCCAGGCTTAGCGCGCACGCGCCAGTGACGCCGGACCAACGATGCTGCCAGAGCCAGTCCCAAGGCAAAACGCCGCTGTAGCAGGCGGCGAACCAGAGACCGATGCTGACAGTGAACACAAGCGGACCGTTGAGCCGATAACGCATCAATGCGCCGCTCTTCTCATCACGCACATACCCTTCGACGCGGCGCGCGGGAAGCGCCAAATGCAGCCCGAGTATGGCGCCATAGACGAGCCAGGGGGCAAAGAACCCTGCCAGGTGATCCGTCACGTCAGGTCTTTCGTGTTCCCGGCCATGAGCCGGATCGCCGTCCTGCGCGGCAGCAGGCGATCGAAGAGAACGGCAAAGAAACGGTTCAGGGCGCCCGGCACCACGCGCGGGCCCTTCCCTAGCGCGTCCAGAGTCTCACGGGCCACCGCGTCGGGAGTCATCGTCCCGGGCGGAATCCGGCTGGTGGACTTCAGGTAGCGGGGCGTGGTGATCGCGCCGGCGCAGGAAACTACGACTTCGATGCCGTGCTCGCGCAACTCGTGCCAAAGGCTCTCGCCGAGGACGGTGTTGAATGCCTTGCTGGCGGCATAGGCGGCGATGCGGGGGGAACCCTGCATTCCGGCGAGGGACGACATCAGCACCACCGCGCCCCGCCCGCGCTCGCGCATGGACGGCAGCAGCGCGCGCAGGAACTTCACCGGACCCTGCACATTGACGCCCAGGAGTTGCTCGAGGGCTTTGTCTTCGAGGTCGAGAAAGCTGTCCACCGGCACGAATGCGGCGTTGTAGACGATCACGCCCAGTTCGAGATCGGCCGTGGCGTCCGAAAGTGCGTCGGCGAGACCCGAGCTCGCGAGATCCTGCACCAGAACTCGAACTTCAATGCCGTGGTCCCGGCGTAGTCCGTCGGCGACCGCCTGAAGTACGTCGCCCCGCCGCGCGATCAGCAGGAGGTGCATTCCACGCTTGGCGAGTTCCGTCGCAAACGCGGCACCAAGACCCTCGGAAGCCCCTGCGACCGCTGCCCAGTCGCCGTAACGCGCTCGAAAGTCAGGCATTTGCGGTGCCCCCGTTCGCGGGTGGTCGGAAACGTTTCGAATCATACCCAAGGCCGGATCGATCGAATCGCAAGTGAGGTTCGACACCTGTTGCAGGTATCCGTGGATAGCTGCTACCGTGAATTGGTGCGCGCCAGAGCGCACCTGATCCGCGGGTAGGGCCATGCCCATCTGGCTATAGAGCGATACGACACGATCCTCTTTTCTGTCCAAGGCGCGGATATTGGACTTGATGAAAGGAGGTCTCTCATGACTACCCGATATCCAGGTTCAAGCCTGGAGAATCTCAAGAAGCAGGCAAAGTCACTGCTGAAGTCCGTCCGCGACCAGGACCCGGCCGCCCTCGAGCGCATCGCGACGTACGTCAAGAACGATGCGGACTTCAAACTCAACGATGCCCAACTCGTCATCTCGCGCGAACTCGGTTTCGCGAGTTGGGCCAGGCTGAAGGCGTTCGTCGTGGAATCCGTCGGCGCATTCGTCGCCGCGGCCAACAACGGCGACATCGACGTCGCAAGAACGATGCTTGCCGCAGAGCCGCGCCTGGCGCAGGCGCCACGCGCGCTATTTCGCGCAGCCGCAATGGGCAAGACGGACATCGTTCGCCTGCTTGTCGAGCATGGCGCCGATGTGAACGCCGCGACGGTGGAAGACAGCTCCTACGTCGGCACACCGCTGCTCGCCGCGACCGAAATGCTGAACGACGCGGACACGGTCGCGCTGCTGCTTGAACTCGGCGCCGACCCCAATCTCGCGGCGGGGGGTGAGACGCCGCTGCATATGGCCATGGGGACTTATGCTCGCACTCCCGACAAGCATGGTGTCATCGAGTTGCTGCTCGATGCCGGCGCGACGCACGATCAGCCTGAGGCGGTCATGGCGATCCATCGCGGCCGTATCGACCTGCTGGCGGCGCAGCTCGATGCAGACCCCGGGCTCGTGCATCGGCGTTTCGAAGAGGTCGACTACCTGTGGCTGCCGTTCAACCGTCCCGGGCCAACACTGCTGCACATCGCCGCGGACTACAACGAGGTCGAGATGGGGCGGCTGTTGTTGTCACGAGGCGCTGACATCAACGCGCGCGCCGGGGGCGGTGGCGGCCAGAGCCCGATCTTTCACACCGTCGCATCCTGGACGGCAATCTCGCCCGGCGGTCACTGCCTGCCGTTTCTCGAACTGTTACTCGCGCACGGTGCGGATCTCGCGCTGCGCGCCAGGGTGCAGTTCGAGACCATGGGCGCATCCAACTGCGAGGGGCAGGTGCGCGACGTTACGCCGCTCGATTTCGCCCTGGCGTTTGCCGACGGACCCCAATGGCGGAACAGCCGATCAGCGGTCGCGCTGCTTCGAGAGCACGGTGCATACGGAAGTGTTGACAAGCCGTGACATGGCCCTATACTCGCGCGCCTTCCATCGGGACAAGCGGACTTTCGGGAACGTGAATTCAGTGATTCTGGCAACAGAAAAGCGTCCTCTCGGCGCCCATTTGCCAAGTGCGCCGATACCGTCGCAGTCCATCGACTGCGGCAGTGGACCCGCGTGCGAGGACGCAAACATGGTGCGTTGACTTTCCTTGAAGCAGTTCCTGGAAGGCGGCGCTTTGACCTTCCAGGGAAGAGAGCCCTGGTCGGTTTTCGAACAGGGCTTTTTTTATGGATTGGAGAAATATCTGAATCGCGCCGCGCCGGGTTTCCGGTGCGGCGAGGGGCGAGGCCAACGCCTTGTCCGATCGAGGTTGGGCGGCGTGCGGCGTTCTGATGGCGCGGGTTCTCGAATCCCGCCCGGCGCACTCACGCTACCCATCGCACGGTGTGTACCGAGCGGTCTGTGCGCACCCAACCTGTGGAATTAGCTCAATAGGTAGAGCACCGGTTTTGGGAACTGGGTGTTGCCGGTTCGATTCCGGCATTCCAACAGCGACTTCCTGAAAAGAGGTCACACGGCTGATAACCGTGCTTCGCTGGTAACGGGCGCTATTCGTTACAACGGGCGCCCGTTCCCTGCGCCTGCCCTTTACGGGGCTCGCGCAGCGACGACGGAGCCGACGGGTGGGCTGGCCTGGCACCTGCCAGGTGAGCGGCTGCCGTGTCCGGCGGATCGCCCGCGAGACGTCGCTTGAATGCTTCATCCCTTTCGGGGGACTTGAAGCGAGAGAGCGCCGGCCGCGCGCGGTACGTCCGATACGGCGGCACCATCGGTCCGCGACGGTGTTGTGGGAGCGGGCGCATTCATTGGAGAGAAAAGAGGAGGGCAGGCCATGTTGTTTGTTCAGAAATTCATCGTGTTGAAGCACGAACGCGGGCTCCTGTTCAAGGACGGGGACTTCATCCGTTTCCTTGAACCGGGGACGTACCGCTTTCGCGGGTTGCGCGGGCGCTACGAGGTCGAGCGTTTCGACCTTGCCGAGCCGTCATTCGCACACCGGCTCGTCGACTACCTGGTCGAGGCCGAGCGCGCGGAGATCGATCGGCTGTTCACGCTGGTGGAGACCGGCGCGAGCGAGGTGGCGGTCGTGTACCAGAACGCGCGCGTCGCCGAGGTCATCGGTCCGGCGGAGCGAAAGCTCTACTGGAAGGGTCCGGTGGAGACGCGCGTGGAGCGTTTCGACCTGGACGCGGGGCTCGCGCTCGGCGTGAAGCTCGCCCGGGAATTGACGGCGCTCAGTCCTCTTCGAGGTCCGGGCCGGTACGGCGTGTACTCACGCGAGGTGCCGGACGGGCACGTCGGGTTGCTGTACGTCGACGGCAAGCTGACCGGTTCGCTGGAACCGGGCACGCATGCGTTCTGGGCCTACGGCCCCGTCGTAAAGGTGGACGTCGTGGACCTGCGCGTGAAGACGCTCGACGTGCAGGGTCAGGAAATCCTGACCCGCGACAAGGTCAGCCTGCGCGTCAACCTGACGGCGACCTACCGGTTCGTGGATGCGGAGAAGGCCGTGCGCGCGGCGAAGGATCCGCTGGATCACCTGTACAAGGAGATCCAGTTCGGTCTGCGCGCCGCGGTCGGCACGCGCACCCTCGACGCGTTGCTGGAGGACAAGTCGGTCATCGACCGGATTGTCGCCGAGCGCGTCGGTGAGCGCTTCGCCGACATCGGCATCGCCGTCGACAGCGTCGGCGTGAAAGACATCATCCTGCCGGGCGACATGAAGGATCTGCTCGGCAAGGTGGTGGAAGCCGAGAAGGCGGCACAGGCAAACGTGATCCGGCGTCGCGAGGAAACCAACGCGACGCGGTCGCTGCTCAACACGGCCAAGGTCATGGAGAGCAACGCCGTGGCGCTTCGGCTGAAAGAGCTGGAGACGCTGGAAAAGGTCACCGAGAAGGTCGGCAACCTGTCGGTCTACGGGGGTCTCGACGGCGTCCTGAACGAACTGGTTCGTTTGAAGCAGTGAGTTCACATTGGGGGAGCGGGCGGTCTGCCGCCTGCTCCCCCTTTTTCGCTGTCCGGACTGCCGCAGGTGCCGAAACGGGAACAGGCTTCCTAACACCAACGTAACGCGGCACACTTGCGCCCGGCAAAGTCACCGCAAAAACCCATCAAGGAGTACCTCATGCCCGACTACGACGGCAGGATCACGCTTTCCACTCCCGTGCAGGATCTCGATGCATCACTCGCCTGGTTCGCCGACAAGCTGGGCTTCCAGGAGACATTCAAGGTCGCCGATGGCGGCTGGGCGGAGGTGGCCACATCCGCCGAGGGCGTTACCATCGGCCTTAACCAGGGCGCGGAGGCGGGCGACGCCGGCGCGACGCCCGTGTTCGGTGTCAAGGACATCGACGCCGCCCGCGCCGAACTCGAGGCCAAGGGCGTGACCTTCGAAGGCGAGACCATTGAGCTTCCCGGAATGGTCAAGCTGGCGGTGTTCGTCGACCCGGACGGCAATCACTACATGTTCGCGCAGTCATTGATGGACGGATAGGCAGCGTTTCCGACTGCGACAATCGAATGCAGAAGCCGGCCAAAAAGAAATACCTGGAAGATCTCGATCCGGTCGAGTTCATGGCGGTGCTCGATGAGGGCGGGCGCAAGTTCAACGAGGAATGCGACCGGTTGGGTATATCGCGCGTGATCGAAATCGACGGCGAGACGGTGCTCTACCACCCCGACGGCTCGTACACGCCAATTCCGGACCCGGATGATCGGGAGGCTGTCCTGGCCCTGTTCCGGCAGTACAAGGTCTCGCTGGATGGCGTTCGATACCACTGACCGGCACTTCCCGTCCGGCCTTTATCTCGACGGCGGTTTCGTCCGCACCGAGCGACCTGCCTCGTTCGTTGGACAACGCGGGTCGAGTCGCCCGCGTTGCCGATGTCGTTTACTTCCTGGACAACGCCGGGCTGCAGCACAGGCTGGTGGCAACGGTGTGGGAGGGAACCATCATTTTTTGCGACTCGTCGCAAGCCGAGTGGCTGGAGCGAGCCACTGCCGGTTTGCCACGAGCGCCGTCGCTCTTTTCCCGCGACGAGGCGCTGTCGCGGCTGCTTGAAGCCGAGGGGTTGTCTGGCGACCTCCGGGTGAGGGAGGGCCAGTCCGCGTACTCTGCGTGATTCGGGCTCTCGCGGGGTCGATTCGGGGACCATCGAGATCGAAGACCGGAACTGGGGGTTCCGGGACGTGGAGGCATGAGGTACGCGGTACCAAACGGTAAGGTCTGTGAGGGAGCGTGCGGATGATCAGAAAGTTTGTCAGTGGGGATTACGGGCTCGCAAGGACCTATTGGTTCGGTTTGCTTGCTCTCCTGGGCGCCAGTGTCGCTGGCTTCCTTGTCGTACTCGCGGCGTACGAATGGGATTGGGTCATCCATCGTGCATTCAGGCTGGACTGCGTGTCCTTCGTACTCCTGTGCGTGATCTCAGTGAGCATCTGGCAGGCCTCGGGGAAGTACACGGGACAGTCGAGTTGGGCCCTGTTGGCGAAGGCGACGGTCGTGTTGCTGTGGATTGGCGAAATCGGCCGTGGCGTGTACCTCTTCATGATCCTGCAGCGCCTTTGACGTGGCCCAGTCGGTTCGGGCCGGCCTGGACTTGCGGACACGAGAGGACCAATTCCCGGCGTGACCCAGCCGCCAGCCCGGAATAGGCACTTTCCGCCTTTTGCGGATTTCCTGCACCTTCCTGTCGACACCCTCCCCTAGTATCTGCGTCGTCTGCATTGGAGCCGCGAGTCGCGAATGAGTCCGGAAAAGCCCTCCAGCCCATTACCGAGTCTGCCGTTCGATCCGCGCTCCGTTTCGCTGAGATTCATCGGTGTAGCGGTCCTCATCGCCGTATCCATGATCCCGCTCGGACTCGTGAGCTGCGTCGTCGATGATCGTCAGCAATATCGGAACGTAGCCATCGAGGACATCGCCGCCGTGTGGGGCGGCAAGCAGCGCATCGCGGGGCCAGTGCTGGTGATTCCCGTCGACAACAGCGAGAGCGAAGATGGTGGGGAACACTACGTGGCAGTGATGCCGGAGCGGCTCGACGTTTCCGTAGCCACCAGTCACGAACTGCGTCACCGCGGGATATTCGAGACGCCCGTATTCGGCGCCGAGATCAGCGCCGAAGGGACGTTTGCGGACCTGGACCTGGAACAGCTTAGGCACCGGTTCGGTCCACTTCGCGTGGACTTGGCGATGCTTATGATGGGCGTTTCGGATCCGCGCGGAATCCGGGATGCGAACCTGGCGTGGGGGAACGATGAGGTGGCATTGAGTTCGATGCCGAGCCATGAAGGACCCATCGGAGGGGGCCTCGCAGGACCGGTACCGGACAGTGCGGAGTTCGGCGACGCCTTTTCGCTGAAGATGAGCCTGAGGTGGACGGAACGCTTCTCCGTAGTGCCGGTGGGCGATGCTTCGACCGTGGCGATGCGGTCCACTTGGCCGCATCCGAGCTTCGATGGCCGCCTGCTTCCGGATGCGCGTGACATCAACGCGGAGGGTTTTGCGTCCTCTTGGACGACCCGCGACCTCGCGCGCGGGTTCCCTGGCGTGATGCGGATATCGTCGAGGGATGGCGACCACTTCGAGGGCAAGGACTTCGGTTTCAGTGCCTTCGAACCCGTCGACCTGTACGGCAGCGTCGAACGGAGCATCAAGTACGGCGTGCTGTTCGTGGTGTTGACCCTCGTGAGCGTGCTGTGCCTTGAGCTGGCTACCGGTATGCGATTTCACTTCGTGCAGTACGGGGTGACGAGCGTTGCCCTGGTACTCTTCTTCCTGACGCTGCTGGCGCTTGCGGAACACATCGGATTCACCCTGGGCTACGTTGCAGCAGCGCTGATACTCACAGGCATGATCGGTTGGTATGCGTGCGGATCAACGGGAAACCGGAGGCTCGCGGTTACATCGTTCGGTTCGCTGGCGACACTGTACGCCGTGCTCTACACGCTCCTTCGGCTGGAGTCCTTGGCACTCCTGGTCGGAACCCTGGTATTGCTCGGGGCTCTCGCGATGCTCATGCGCGTGACGCGGGGACTGACGCCTACTGTTGAATGAGGGGGCAAACACAAAGCCCCTCGGGATCGGCCTCGCTCTGTGATCACCACCCTAAGGGTGGAAGCGAGACGTATTGCCGAGGGGCCAATGAGCGCGACTTTAGTGCGCTGCTTCGGTGTCGTCAAGATCGATTTGGTGGATTTGTTTCGAGCCGAGATTGCGGTTTGTCAGATCGCGTTCGCTTCGCGCAGCGCGGCGATTTCGGCATCGCTGAAGCCGGCTTCCCGGAGCACTTCGTCGGTGTGCTCACCCAGTTCGGGCACGGCCGCAAGGGGTTCCAGGGGCGTCTCGCTCATGCGGATCGGCGCCGCCACGATGCCTCTGCGATCGCCGTCGCTGTCCGGCGCTTCCGTGAAGTAACCGTTCTCCCAGGCGCCGGAATCCGCGATCACCTGCCGGTGGTCGCGCACCGGTGCGTAGCGCACGCCGGTGTCGCGCAACGCGTCGCACCAGGCTTCGGTGGTCCGCGTTCTGAACACCTGCGCCAGTTCTTCGCGCAGCCAGGCATGGACTTCCGGCGTCATTTCCCGGTCCTGCAGACGCTCGTCGACGGTGAGGTCCGGGCGTTCGAGGGCGATGAAGAACGCGTCCTTCTCGCGGCCACGCACGCCGACGATGGCGATCCAGCCATCTGCTGTCGGGAAGATGTCGTAAATGGTCCGGATCATCGGGTGGCCGAGGTTCGCGCGCCCGGCAACCCGATCGGTCAACATGAGATACGTGTATTCGGCGGCTTGCGCCCAGATCTGCCCGCCGAGCAGCGACACGTCAAGGCATTGCCCGCGGCCCGTCTGGTTTCGGTGCTGAAGCGCGGCCAAGATGCCCGCCACCATGTTGAGCGAGGCGATGTGGTCGGCGATGAAGATGGCAACGGGGGACGCCGGATCGCCGTCGCGTCCCGTGGTGCTCACGAGTCCGCCGGCGGCTTGCGCCGCGAGGTCGGCGCCCTGGCGTGCGGCGTCCGGTCCCAGGGATCCAAAAGTGCTTCCCTGGGCACAGATGATGCCCGGATTGACGGCGGCGAGATCGGCATAACCGAGTCCCCACCGTTCCATCGTGCCGGGCGTGAAGTTGGTGATCACGACATCAGCGTCCTGAACGAGACGCTTGAAGACCGCAGCACCTTGGGGCCGGCCCAGGTTCAGGGAAACACTGCGTTTGCCGCGGTTGCAGGCGGTGAAGACGGCGCTGCGTGGATCGCCGGGCTCGACCTTGATGTTGCGGCTGTGGTCGCCGTATTCGGGCAGTTCGATCTTGATGACGTCGGCGCCCATGTCGCCCAGCAGGAGCGAAGCCTGGGGGCCCTGGATCAACAGGCCCGCATCGATTACCCGAATGCCGTCTAACGCCCCTGCCACGAGAACTCCTCCCCCATCTCTGCCTGCGCGGGTTGCTCCCCGGCATCTGCAGACCCAGGCTTTGCCTGCAGCGCGTCGAGAAATGCCTCGCCGTAGCGCTCAAGTTTAGCTTGGCCGACACCGTGGATGGATAGCATCTCCGCGAGCGAGGTCGGACGCCGATGCAGCATTTCCCTCAGTGTCGAGTCATGGAAGACCACGTAGGGCGGCACGCCTGCTTCCTCCGCCAGGTCCCGGCGGCATTTTCGCAGCGTCTCCCAAAGGCCCTCGTCTTCCGCACTGATCTCGAACGTCTCCTGCTGCTTGGTTGATCGCCCCCTGGATTTCGCGGCAGCGTCCTTGCGCAGCAGCACCGTCCTTTGTCCGCGCAGCACTTCCCTGGCGTCGGCCGTCAGCCGCAGCCCCCCGAAGCGCGCGTCGTCGGCGAAGATGTATCCCTGGACCATGAGCTGGCGAACGAACGAACGCCACTCCGTTGCGGACAGGTCCGCGCCGATGCCGAAAGTGCTCAGGCGCTCGTGCCGCCACTGCCGGACCTTCTCCGTGTCCTTGCCTCGCAGCACGTCGATCACGTGGGCCGCGCCGAAGCGCTGGCCGGTGCGGTAGATGGCGGAGAGGAGCTTCTGTGCCGCCGTCGTTCCGTCCTGTGTTTCAGGCGGCGACAGGCACACGTCGCAATTGCCGCAATCCTCGGGCAGATCGTCGCCGAAGTAACGGAGCAGGGCGCGGCGCCGGCAAGTCGTCACCTCGCACCAGCCCAGCAGGGCGTCGAGCTTGCCGCGCTCGATGCGCTTGTGCTGCTCGTCGGCCTCCGACATGTCAACCATCTGGCGCATGCGCACGACGTCCTGAAGGCCGTAGACCATCCAGGCGTCGGCATGCTCGCCGTCGCGGCCGGCCCGGCCGGTTTCCTGGTAGTACGCCTCGATGCTCTTCGGCAGGTCGACGTGCGCGACGAAACGGACATCGGGCTTGTCGATGCCCATGCCGAACGCGATCGTCGCGACAACGATGACGCCGTCTTCGCGCAGGAACCGGCTTTGGCACGCGGCGCGCACATCGCCCGGCAGGCCGGCATGGTAGGCCACGGCCTTGAACCCGCGCGCATTGAGCATTTCCGCGATCGATTCCGTCTTCTTGCGCGTCATCGCGTAGACAATCCCGGACTGACCACGGCGCTCGTCGAGGAAGGCGCGCAACTGCGCGTTGGCGTCCGTTTTCGCGCGCACCGTGTAGCGGATGTTGGGGCGGTCGAACCCGCTGACGAATCGCTCCGCCGCGGGACCGAAAGCGAGCTTCGCCAGGATGTCGTCGCGCGTGGTCGCGTCCGCCGTGGCCGTCAGTGCCATGCGCGGGACGCCGGGAAACTGGTCGTCCAATACATTGAGACCGAGGTAGTCCTGGCGGAAGTCGTGGCCCCATTGCGATACGCAGTGCGCCTCGTCGATGGCGATCAGTGACAGGTCCACGCTGGCGAGAAGTGACAACGTGTTCTCCTGCAGCAGGCGCTCCGGGGCGAGGTACAGCAGGTCGAGGGTGCCTGCTCTCACTTCGTCGATGATCCGGCGTTGTTCGCCGTATTCGAGGGTCGAGTTCAGGAACTCGGCGCGCACGCCGAGTTGCCGTAGGGCGCTCACCTGGTCCTGCATCAGAGCGATGAGCGGAGAGACAACGAGCCCGGTGCCGGGCCGAATGATGGAGGGCAACTGGTAGCACAGGGACTTGCCGCCACCGGTGGGCATGACGACCAGCGTGTCACGGCCTTCGAGTGCGGCGCCGATGACCTGTTCCTGGGTATCGCGGAAGTCGGTATAGCCGTAGACCTCCCGCAGTAGGTCGCGTGCCTGCTCCATCGTCCCTTCGATCACGCCTTGTCCTGGCTCATCATGAACCCGTTTCCCTCGGGGTCGGTGAGTTCGGCCAGGTAGATGCCTTCGTCGCCCCGATCTTCGGGACCGGAACGGACGCGACCGCCTCCCTGCGCCACCGCCTCGCACGCGGCGTCGATGTCATCCACCGTAAACGAGAGGCCGGTGCGCCTGAACGCTCCGTCACCGCCTCCGTGCAGCGCGACGATCGCCGTGCCGTAGGTCAACTCGCTCCACCACGGCGAGCGTTCCTTCACATCGAGTCCGATCACGTCGCGGTAGAACGCGATGGCCCGGTCCATATCCTGCGCGGAAAGCATGAACTTGGTTCCGACAAGGCTGAATTGAGACATGGGGTTCTCCCGTAGGCCACCGTCAGCCCGCCTGAAGGCAGGACTCCACCAGCGGTTGCGTCACGTTGAGGCTGTCGTTGATCAGGGTAATGATGCCGCTGCCGCTGCAGACCTCGTCCGGAGCGGGATTCGTGTGTACGCCGTGCTGGTCAAAGTAGCCCATCGGAATGCCGGCGTTGCCGCGGGCGAAGCTGACCACGACATCGCGCCAGACGAGCCCCTCGAACGGCGCCTCGAATCGCGCCAGCCGACCGGCTTCGTGGGTGAACATGGTTTCCAGTACCTGTTCGACGCCGGGCGCGGTCAACGCACGCACTACGAATCCGGGATAGGCGCGGATCGGTCGTATGACGGTGGTGGCGCCGGCTTCGAGGATGCGTTGACGGTTGGCATCCTCCACCACCTCGGCCACGATCGTGGCTCTGGTTCCGAGTTCGCTGATGCGGCCGAGAATGTCGTAGGTGTGCGCGTCCGACCGGGGATCGTAGACCTCATCCGCGATGATGATGATGCAGCGCGCGTGGCTGACGTTGGCCGCAGCAAGGTTCTCGGAGTTCTCGGCCATGGCGCTGTACAGCGTGACGCCGGCGTCGACGAGCTCGTTGCTCAAGCCATCCTCGAAGTCGGGCGTCAGGAGTTGGATGGGGATATCGCCGAGCCGGGGCGCACGCCGTACGTGGTCCACCAGCCGCGGCAGGTAGTTCTCGGCGTCCCGGGACGGGACGTTGATTACCAGCAGATGATCTTTCATGTTGCTCCACCTGATTTCCCCGCGCCGGCGGCGGTCCCGCTGCAGTGCGCGATAGTCGAATACATACGTGGCGATCTGCGCCAGCAGAAAGGTGCCGAAGACATAGATGCACACCACGGTAGCCAGTCGGCCAGCGGGTGTGACCGCGGAAGCGTCGCCGTAGCCGACGGTGGTCGCGGTGGTCATCGTCAGCCAGGCGGCATCCCCGAGGGTCATGTCCTCGAAGACGATCATCGCCACCACGTGCAGGCAGAACAGTCCCGCGAACATGGCGGCGGTGAAATAGAGGCGCCGCTTGATCGCGCCCGCCACGTACCGCGTGAAGCGCAGGTATCGCCGTCGGCGCAGGAGTCGCCAGAGCATTGGGCAGGTAGGGGCTATAGCGGCAATCGCATCGATGGAAGACTATCAGTGCGAAGCCGAGCGCTTCAATGCGACGGGCTGATGGCTTACGCGTCTTCCAGTTCCGCCGTGATTTCTTCCAGCACGCAACGCTTCAGGATCTGTGGATCCGCCTCCGGTTTGGCGTAGCGCTCGGCCAGGATGCGCAGGTCGGCATCGCTGAAGGACAGGCTGATGCGGGGGCGCTGGATCTTGGAGAAGGGCAGTCCGACGAGTTTCCTCACGTAGTCGGAATAGCTCAGGTCCGCCGTCGCGGCGGCGAGCCGGACCTTGCGCAGCAACGACTGGCGGAACTCGAAGTGGACCTGGATCTTGCGTAGCGCCCGCCGTTCAGCCTGGAACCGTCCGGGCGCCGACTCCCGGGCAGCGCGACGCGAAGAAGCTCTCATCCCTCGCCCGGCCACATCGATTCGATGACATCCGGCGGGCAGTTCACTTCCGCGAATACTTCCGTCTCGCCGTCGGCGGAAACCTCGACGCTGATGCCATATCGGCCGGTGTCGTCCTCGCATTCGTGGCAACGCAGTTCCTCGGCGTCGTCGTCCTGCAGTCGCGACGGTGGCTCGCCCCGGCAATCGCGGTCGTAGTAGTAGCCCTCGGCCCACTTCTTGGTTTGCGCGTACCGGCTCGCGATCCAGCCCTCGTACCGGGGAAGGGCATCCGCTACCTCGAGCTCGGCAAAGTCCTCGTCCCACAGGGCGGCGAACGCATTCTCTTCGAACAGCCGCAACACATCGGACCGGGGCACTGTTCGGGAAAGGGACATTTCGCTTGCGTCAGCGGCGTCGAAGCCGAGGTAGATCCGGTCCCCGCTGGTTCCGTCCAGGGTAAGTTCGGCGTAGAGGCCGTCCTCGAAGTGGTACGCGCCCACCGCGCTGACCTCGAACGTCTGTCCCTGGACCTCGGGCGGCAGGAGCAGGCGGTGCTTGAACGTCAGCAGGTCGCCGGCAGCGAGATCCCCGGGCCCCGACAATTGTCGCGGCCCGTCGTCGTCGCGCTTGCCGAAACGGCTCCTGAGTATCTTCCGAAGCAAGGGTGGGTCAGCCCGATTGCCTGGCCTTGAGCCGCGCGAGAACGTCCGATCCGGCGGACCCGCCCGAGGTGCCGATACCCTTCGCCTTGAGTTTCGCATCGATGTCGTCGACGCCTTCCTGGCCTTCCAGCCACTCTCCGGCCTCCATGCGGTCCTGCCAGTTCTGCTGCTTGGCCTTCACCCTGTCGAGGGCCTGGGACACCCGATGGCCCTTCGATCCTGTCGCCGCAAAGTTGCGCGAGACGCTTTCCGTGGCGCGCTGCAGTTCCTGCACCGTGCGCACCTTGTCCAGTTCACGCTTGTTCTTCTGGATGGTCCGCTCGCGGGCCTTGATCATGGCGTGGATCTTGTTGACCTCGTTGTTGAGCGCCTCCTGTTCGCCGGCCTTGTCGTCGCGATCCCCTTCCAGTTCGGCAATGCGTTCGGCGACCTCTCCGGCGAGCGCCTCCTCGCCGGCGTTCAGGGCCGAGATGGCCTTCTGCTCATAGTCGGCGATGTCCGCGGCCAAGGTGGACAGGTCCCGCTTGAGGCGGATCTCGGAACTCTTCATGCGCGTCAGGCTCTGCTTCGCGCTGGCTATCGCCGACTCGGCATCGCGAATCTCCTGCTCGAGAATGCGGATGGCGTTGGCGTCCACGATGGCCTCGCCGACTTCGTTGGCGCCGCCCCTTACTGCCTGCATCAGGTCTTTCAGTACACCCATGTTGATTGCCTCTCTCGTGTTGCTTGGCTTCGGTTGCTATCTCTCTTTTTCGCTCTCTTGATCGCTCCTGACATCGGTTCAGGCCAGCAGGTGTTCCACGGCTTCAAGCACGTCGATGGTGTTTTCCGCCTGTACCTCCAGTTCGTGTGCGATCACCTCGAACCGCGTCGACAGCGCCATGGCCCCAAAAAGAATGTAGGTCTCCCCCTGCAGGCCGATGGACGACAGGGGCACGGCCGGACTCAGCCGCAGGAAGATCGCGTTGAGCTCGTCGACATTGCCGGATTCGACTTCAGAAATGTTGAATAGGGGGGTCACCGCGAGGATTTGCGTATCCGTCTGGGTGACGTGGATGGGAAACTCGTCGTTGTTCGAGCAGGTGACCTCCAAAATATCTTGCTCCGTCACGAGCGCATCGAAGGTGGTGCCTTCCTCGCCGTTGAAGTCATTCAGGCGGAAGGCCAGCTCGTCCAGGGTCATCGCGTATCTCCCAGTGTTCTTGGTTCTCGTTCCGCCGGAGCGGCAACCGTCGAGAGCACACTATGACATATTATGTCATCGGTCAAGCGTTCAGTTGGATGGCCTTTCGACGGATTGGTTCCTTCAAGCCCTCGGCGTCCCGCAATCTGTACACCAGATTCGCGGATTCGCCCTTGACTTCGGGGACCATATGGCCATGATCGCCGCTTTCGTCCTGTCGGCCGATCTGCAACGGGTCTTCCGCAGGCGAGGCATGTTGGCACTGGAGAGGCTCCCATGTTCGATAGATCGGTTTCGTTTACCGAGGTCTTCCTTTTTGTCTGGAGCTATTGGCGGCGGCAGCCGGCGAAGCTTGTGCTGATCGTTGCCGGCGTACTGCTGAGCATTCTGTTCGAAGTGCAGATTCCGGCCCGGTCGGCCGAACTGGTCACGGCGGTGCTGCATCTCGGCGAGGGTCCTGCGGCGCTGGCGCAGGCGTGGACCGCTGCGTTCTGGCTGCTCGGGTTCCTGGCGGTGGTGTCCCTGGTGCAGCAGGGCTATTTCCGCTTGTGGATGTATTTCGCCTCGCAGGCGATGCAGGCCATGGTGATGGATGGTTTCCGCGCGTTGCAGCGGTTCAGCGCGGACTGGCACGAGAACGCGTTCGCCGGTGCCACGGTGAGAAAGGTCACGCGGGGCATGTGGGCCTACGACGACTTCGCCGACGTGGTGGTGGTCCAGCTCGGCCCGACGCTGATCCTGCTCGTCGCGCTGTCGATGTCGATGTTCCTGCGCGAGCCGATGATGGGCCTCTACTTCGCGGTTTCCGTCGCGCTGTTCGTCGGCCTGAGCGTATGGATGTCCCTGTCGTGGGTGGCGCCGGCAAACCGGCTTTCCAACGATGCGGACACGAAGATGGGCGGCGTGCTGGCCGATTCGATCACCTGCAACTCGGTGGTCAAGGCATTCGGCGCGGAGAATCGGGAAGACCGGCTGCTGGACGAGGTGTCTTCGGATTGGCGGTATCGTGCCCGTAGGGCCTGGACGCGCAGCATGGACCCGGTCGCCGTACAGTCGGTGCTCATCATCGCGATGCTCGGCGGGTTGCTGGCGATCGCGCTGGGGAACGCCGCCGACGGCGCCACGGCGCTCGCTGACATGGTCTATGTCATTACGGCGTACTTCATCGTCAACGGGTATCTGCGCGAAATCGGCTGGGAACTGCGCAGTCTTCAGCGTGCGGTGAACGAACTGGACGATCTTGTGAAGATCTCAAAGACGGTACCGCAGGTGGCGAACCGCCCCGACGCGCCTGATTTCAGGGCGGGTGCCGGCACGATTCGGTTTTCAGACGTTGGTTTCGCGTACAGCAACCAGCCCAGGGCGATCTTCGACGACTTCTGCCTCGAAATCGCCGCCGGCGAGAAGGTGGCGCTGGTTGGCGAGTCCGGGTCGGGGAAGAGTACGTTCCTCAAACTCCTGCAGCGGCTTTACGACGTGGACGAGGGACACATCGTGATCGATGGCCAGGACATTGCGTCGGTCGCCCAGGAAAGCCTGCGCCGGTGCGTAGCCATCGTGCCCCAGGAACCCATCCTGTTTCACCGTTCGCTCAAGGAGAACATCGCCTATGGGCGACCCGGGGCATCCGTCGAGGACATAGTTGCGGCCGCGAAGAAAGCGCATGCGCACGAGTTCATCGGCAGACTGGCGGCGGGATACGACACGCTGGTCGGGGAACGGGGCGTCAAACTCTCCGGCGGCGAACGGCAGCGCGTGGCCATCGCCCGCGCGATTCTGACCGATGCGCCGATCCTGATCCTGGACGAGGCCACGTCGAGTCTTGACTCGATCACGGAGCGCCTGATCCAGGACGCGGTCGCCAACCTCCTGCGCGGACGTACCGCCATCATCGTCGCCCACCGCCTGTCGACGGTGCGGAGCGTGGACCGGATCCTTGTATTCGATGGCGGCCGGATTGCGGAAGAGGGGAATCACGCGGAGCTGATGGCGCGACGCGGCCTCTACCGTCGCCTCTTCGACATGCAGTCGCTCGGTTTCGTCGACGACCTGGAGGCCAGGATCGCGTAGGTTCGCGGCGTAGAGGCGCTACCTCTGGCGGCTTCCCGAGCGTCCGGCGAAGAAAACGCCCCGGTGCTCCTGCAGCGCCTCCTGGTGATAACCGTAGACGGCGTGGCTGCCGAGCCGGTTGATCCGTATGTCGTCGAGACCCCGGTAGTAGTCGTTCGGAAAGGCGAATGCGGCCAGGATCTGCCGGCGGTCGAGCCAGCCGTCCGGCGTCGGGCCGGCTTCGCCTTCGGCGATGCGCTCGGAGACGGACTTTCCACGTAGCGTGCCGACGGTCCATCCCCACTCGCCGAAACTCGGCACGTTGGCGTGAAACTGCTCGGTGTCGAAACCGACGTGCGAGACCGTCCTGCCAATGGAGAGGAACGCGGCCTTGGCATGGAAGGGTGACGTCGACTGCACGGCGAGGACACCGTCGGGCGACAGCAACTGGCCGATCCGGCCGTAGAAGTAGTCACTGTAGAGCCGGTTCAGGTCGGGATGGCCCGGGTCCGGCAAGTCGGCCACTACCACGTCGAAGGTTTCGCCTTCTGCGGCGAGGCGCTCGACTTCGATGAACGCGTCGGCCTGGATGACGGTGACGCGCGGATCGGCGAACGCATTCTCGTTGAGTTCGACCAGGGCCCGGCTCAGCCATGCGGGCGCATCCGGATCTTCGCCGGCAAAAAGCCCCACGAGCTCTGGATCAATATCGATCAGGGTGACCGAATCCGGATCCCACCGGAGCAGGTCCCGAAGCGCCAGGCCGTCGCCGCCGCCGAGAACCAGCAGCCGCTCGCGCCGGTAGGTGGCCAGCATGGCCGGAGTGGTGAGGTAAGCGTGGTAGATGCGCTCGTCGTTCGATGCGAACTGCAGGCGGCCGTTGATGTACAGGCTGAGCACGTCCGGCTTGCCCCGGGCGACGTGCCGCTTGGTGATCACGGCATTCTGATAGGGCGTCTGCAGCCGGTAGACGACGCGGTCCTGGAACAGCGTATCGCCGAGCCGCGTGGTCCATTCGGTTCCGAAGACGGCCAGCACGACCAGCAGGCCGGCAAGCAGGGCATGCCCGATCCAGAGTCGCGCGGACGGGCGCAGGCGGCGGCGGTAAAGCGAGAGGAACGCGACGCCGACGAGCGTGTTGACGGCGGCGGTGCCGACTGCCGCGTAGATGACCGGAATCTTGAGGCAGATCGCCACCCATATCGCCGCGCCGACACCCGCCCCGATGTAGTCGGCGCCGTACATGGCGCCCAGGTTGTGTTCGAGCCGGCGTTGGTGGATGTGCTCCCGCACCCGGGCGATGAGCGGGATCTCCATGCCGACCAGGAACCCTATCGCGAAGCCCACCACGAACGGCAACACGCGGGCAGATGCGAGCAGCACCGCGGCCAGGCCGCCGTCGACAACGATGGCGGCGTCGAGGTTGTAGACGGCGCGAAGCCACTCCGGGAGGGAGTAGGCAAGTGCCACCGCGCCGGACAAGAGCAGAATGGATGTGCCGCCGAGGATGCCGATCCCGAGTTCCAGCCAGGCGAACCCCCTGTAGATCGAAGAGATCCATCGTGCAGCCAGGGCTCCGCACCCCATGGCGACGATCATCAGGCCGATCATCGCGTACAGCGTCGGCTCTACGGCGCCGAGAATGCGCCCAGCGTAGTGCGCGAGCAGGTATTCGTAGACCAGGCCGCAGGCCGCGACCATTCCGATCGCGCCGATCAGGGCGGCATCGTGGCGCCGGACACGGACGGTTTCGTTAGCCATTCAGGTCGACCCCGGCGAGGCCCTTGCCCGTATCGTGACCGCTACGCGAAACCGCCGGAAAGCGATCCCGAAGCCGTAGCGTTTGTCGCGGCGGTCAGCCGATCACCGCGTGCATCACCAGGCCGACGCCGATGAATACCGAGGCTTCTATGGCGGCGACACCGATGTTTGCCTGGACATCGACTTCCTGCACGACATCGATGCCGTGCAGGATCACACGTTGCGCCAGCATCGAGAGCAGCAGCAACACCCCGGCAAGGACCACGGCGAGGCCGAGCAGGGCAGCGTAGACGACCACCATCCCGGCGTCCGGCGGTACCACGTAGACGATCATGCCGCCCGCCGAGGAAACCGCCAGCGCGGTGCCGACCAGGTGTCCGGTGTAGCGGACGGCAAGCGCGGTATTGCCGCTCTCGATCGCAGCCTGCCACCTGGCGCCGTCGTTTCGCTTCGCGTAGATGAACCCACGCATTCTTGTCACGCCGAGCAGGACGATCTGCGCCAGCAGGAACACGATGACGACCGACGCCACCGCGGTGGCGAGACCGCCTTCGGAGTAGTCGATCGCGGCGTTGACCAGGAGGCCGATCGCGATCAGGTTCGCGGCCTGGGCCGCGCCGGCCGCGACGTTGCCGCCGTTGATCGCCTGCTTCAGGGAGAACTCGTTGAAGACGACCCAGTCGTTGATGGCCATGCCGACCTTCAGCAGTACCAGTCCGAGCACGGCGTAGAGCGAAACCACGCCGAGTTCCTGGGCGAAATCGACGGCCGGATCGCCCGCCGTCGCAGCGGCCAGCACCAGGGCGACCGCGACGGCGCCGCCGGCGAGCGTCACTCCGAAGGCGAAGTTGTCCTTCTCGGCCAACTCGTTCCGGGAATCGACGCCGAACAGCAGTCCGGACAGGTATCGCAAGGCACATATGGCCGCGACGGCAACGGCCAGGTTAAGCACGACGATGGCCCAGATCCAGACACTCACCGACTCGAACATTTGCTTGACCTCTCTATTTTCCCCTGATTGGTCCCCGTGATCCGCCGCCGAAGCCGCGCATGGAGGAAGCGCCGCCGTATCGGCCGGCATATGCCTTCTGGCTGACTACCCGCGAGGACGCGCCCTGGCGTTGCCTGGCGTATGGGCTGCGGAATGTCCTGCCCTCCGACGAGAACTTGCGCCTGGCGGTGGACTCCACCTGGTTCTGGCGCCGGCGATCCGATGGCGACGTGTAGGCGTCGCGGCCCCAGTCGTGGTAGTAGCTGTAATCCCGCCGGCCGGACCAGGCGCCGTAGCCGATGCGGGGTCCTCCCAGGAGGTTGCTGATGAGCGCGTACTGGCCGTACCAGACCCAGAACGAAGTACCGCTGGAATTTGTCTGCCAGGAACCGTAGTGGGGATTGCCGACCAGCTGGCTTCCGGGACCATGAGAGTCTGCCGCGTTGGCGCTGCGCGAGGCGCCGGCGCTGATGGAATCCACCCGCGGCAACGCCCCGTCCGACATGTCCGCAAGGGCGTTCAGCGGGTCGCTGAGCGCCCGGTTGAACTCCGCCGGATCGGCGGCCGCCCGCAGCGCCGCGTATTCCGCCAGGACGGGTTCGTAAGCCCTGGCGGAGGCGTCCGGCGGCGGAAATGCAGCGCGGTTGTCGTCAAACCGCTTGCGCAATCCCTGGTACAGGCGTCCGTCGGCGGTTCCTTCCAGGCGCAGGACATCGGTGATCGGTTTCAGGTCCGGCTTGTCGCGGGCGAGTGTGTCCGCGTAACTGAGGATCAGCGACCCGTTGCCAAGTCGCCTTTGCGCGAGGTCCTCGCGCAGGCGTATGAGCGTGGCGTTGACTTCGTCCTCCGCGCGCTGGGCCTGGGCACGTGCGGACGCACCACTGTCGCACCCGGTGAGCCAGAGGAGGGGTGCGAACAGAAGCCCGGCCACGAGCGCATTGGACTGACGCTTGGCGCGTATCACTTGAGCGCCACCTCCCGCGCTTCGGGCAGGGTGCCGGTCAATGCGGTGCCGAGGACCGGCCGCTCGAGTGCCCGAATGCTCAAACGCGCGCCTGGTGCTGCCCGCGCGATCACGTCGACCGCCTTGTCGGCGTCGCAGGTCCCGCACATGAAGACGTCGAAGGCGGCGTACGACCGCTCCGGCCAGGTGTGGACCGTGATGTGCGACTCGGCCAACAAGGCGACGCCGGTCACGCCCCCACGATCTCCGAACCCGTGCATGTGGCAGGACAGTACGTTCGCACCGCCTGCGCGCGCGGCCCGGCGCAACAGGCGCTTGAGAGCCGGGG
The DNA here is from genome assembly GCA_028821515.1 of Gammaproteobacteria bacterium. Taxonomy (GTDB): domain Bacteria; phylum Pseudomonadota; class Gammaproteobacteria; order Pseudomonadales; family Azotimanducaceae; genus VXNE01. Next base: position 61,619 of record JAPPGA010000017.1, read on the forward strand.
CATCCAGCCGGGCGTGATCGCCGAAGGACTCGATCAGGACGTGGCGGCCGCCGGCGTTCTTGGACAAAGACATATTATGGCATCCTAGGGGTAACGCCCCGGTCGCGCAACAGGGCAACACCCTGCGTCGCATTGTAATCTGACGGCTCGTTCAAGGGTTGCGGTGTATTGCCCATGAGTTCGACAAGAACCGTGCGAGGATCGGTCTCTGGCCGCGTGCAGGGCGTCGCCTATCGGATGTCGCTCCTGCAGGAGGCCAACGCCCTGAACCTTGCCGGTTGGGTGCGGAACAGTGCCGACGGGCGTGTCCTGTTCCTGGCGAGCGGTACGCCGGAGTCCGTGGAGGCGCTGCTGGAATGGGCGCGGCGCGGTCCGGCACTGGCCCGCGTCGACTCGCTTACCGTGAAGGATGTGGAAGAGGCGCCACCGGCCACTTTCGAAGTGCGGTTCTAAGCCGACCTCGCGCGTCGTTCCAGGCGCAGCGGCAGCGCCGCGAGCCCGCGGATCACGGTCGATTGCCGATACTGCGGCTCCTCATCTGCCAGCTTGATCCCGGTGGTCGAACGTAGCGCTTCGCCGAAGATGGTGCGTGCCTCCATGCGCGCGAGTTCTGCCCCGATGCAGTAGTGGACGCCGTGTCCAAGTGACATGTGCCTCGGGCCCTTGCGCGTGATGTCGAACGCGTCCGGATGTTCGAACGCTGCCCCGTCCCGATTCGCCGATCCGGTGAGCAGTATCACGCCATCGCCCGGCTTGATGACGCGCTTGCGCATCGTGATCCGGGCCTTCGCGATACGGAAGTCGGTCTGCACCGGGCTGTCGAACCGCAGCATCTCCTCGATCGCATCGTCGATCCGTGCCGGTTCCTCGCGCAGCATCTGCATCTGCTCGGGATAGCGCAGCAACGCCAGCATGCCGTTGCCGATGAGGTTTGTCGTCGTTTCATTGCCGGCGATCATCAGTACGCTCAGCATGTCGGAGGCTTCGGCCATGCTGATTCCCTCGCCGGTGGCGACTTGCCTCGCGAACGTGCTGACAGCGTCGTCCTCTTCGGACTCGCTCCGGCGGTGCAATAGCGCGGTGAAGTAACGCTGTATTTCGTTTCCCGCGCGATGTGCGGTCCTGCGCTGGTCGCGTGCAGCGATCATTTCGAGCAACCGCGCGCGTTCCGGAACCCACGTTTCCCAGCGGCGGCGCTCGTGGCCGGGAATCCCCATCATCTCCAGCATCACACGCATGGACAGCGGCGCTGCCACCTCGGAGATCCAGTCCACAGTTCCCCGCCGCACCGCCCGCTCGACGAGTTCTGCCGCGCTGCGGGCAATCGTCTCGCCCAACGCCGTGAGGCGCGCCCTTGTGAAGGCACGGGATGCCACCCTGCGCAGCCGCGAATGGTCGGGGGGGTCCATGAGCAGGATGCTGTAGTCGTCGGGCGCGGGCGGCAGTACGCTCGTCGTGGCTTCGCGCCATCGCGGGTTGTTCGAGAAACGCTCGTGGTCTTTCGCCGCCGCCGCCACGTCCTCGTACCTCGTCAGAACCCAGCTGCCAAGGATGGCGCTGCGATGCACCGGGCGACGCCGACGAAGCGCCGCGTAGACCCCGTAGGGGTTCTGGACAACCCGGCGTGACAGGGGGTTATAGGTCGCGCCGCGGCTGGCCATTTCCCAGAGTGCCACGCCGTAAGCGACGGTTCGCCGCAATCGGTCGGTGCGTGTCGACTGCTGTGTCATTACTCGAGGTGTCTCCCGGCCGCGAACCGGACTTCAGCCATGCCCACCACGTTAGAATCCGCCTCGCAACATAAGTTCGTCGATTACACATGACGGCAGCACGCAGAGGCTTCATGTCTCCCCTGGAAGTACGCATCCACCGAAGGGGGAAATGCGGGCACTTCCTTGCGCGTCTGCAGTCGGGGAAACTCCCCCGGCTGAAGGCTCCGACTCCGGGAGTCAGGATACTCGGCCCGTGTCTTGCGGCACTGATTGTCGCAGGTTCAGCGCTGGCCGCCCCGCAAACCTGCGCCGAGCCGATCGAAGAATGGAAACAGGCACCTCCGCTGGACCTGTTCCTTCAGGCCCGCAGCCAATGGGGTTCGGGTGCGGGGCCGATCCTGGATGCCATCTCGGTGTCCTGGCGCGACGCCTACACGCCGATGATCGTCGAACTGGCGATCGTCTCTCCCTATCCCGAGACCCGGACCCTGATGTTCCGTTTCCTGCGGAGGGAAACGGGACGGGCGTTTGGAGAGGACACGCAGCGCTGGATGCAATGGGTCTGGCAGCAGCCCTACGATCCCCACCCCGAATACCTCGCGTTCAAGCGCACGATCTACGGCCTCATCGATCCTCGCATGGCGAGCTTCTTCCCGGAGGGCGCCCGCTCACTGATCCGGCTCGACGAGGTGCAGTGGGGCGGGGTGTACGTGAACGGCATTCCGCCGCTGGATCACCCGGAGTACATTCGGGCCGACCAGGCCGGCTACCTCCGGGACAACCACGTCGTCTTTGGCCTCTCGATCAACGGCGAGGCCCGCGCCTATCCGAAGCGGATACTGGCGTGGCACGAAATGGCGCTGGACAGGCTCGGCGGCGTGGAGGTCACCCTGGTTTACTGCACGCTGTGCGGCACCGCGATTCCCTACCACAGCGTCGTGGGCGACCAGCATCGAACCTTCGGCACCAGCGGACTGCTCTATCGCTCGAACAAGCTGATGTTCGATCACGAGTCGAAGAGTCTCTGGTCCACGCTGCTCGGGGAGCCGGTGATCGGCGAGTTGGTCGGATCGGGTCTCAAGCTCGAGTTCCTTCCGATCGTGACCACTCGCTGGGGCGAGTGGAAAAGCAGGCACCCGGACACCACGGTGCTCTCGCTGAACACGGGCCACGAGCGCGACTATCGGGAGGGCCGCGCCTACAGGGACTATTTCTCCAACGACAGACTCATGTTCCAGGTGCCCGAAAGGGACAGGCGGCTCAAGAACAAGGCCGAAATCCTTGGCATTCTGCTCTCTCCAAATGAGCCCGAAGCCGCAGAGGAAGTCCTGGCCATCAGCGCCCGCTTCCTGCAGAAGAACCCGGTGTTTCGGACGGAGTTGGCGGGTCGCAAGCTGACCATTCTTACAACCCCTGCGGGCGCCAATCGCGTTTTTGAAACTGGCGATCGAGCGTTCGAGCGGCTATTGGAGAACGAACAGGCAGTCGATGACGCTGGGAGGATCTGGAGAGTGACCGAAGATGCCCTCGTTTCCGAGGACATGCGAATCGCGCGGGTCCCCGCCTATCGCGCCTTCTGGTTCGGCTGGTTCGCCCAGTTTCCCGAGACTAGGCTTATCAAGTAGCTCGGGGCGGATCGTCCTTGCATGGCGGGATCGATGCGCATCTTGTCGAGCAACTTACCTGGTGCTAAGTTGGCCTGTGCGCGTCAGAGCGCCGCCGATCCGCGGGAAGGGGTTTTCGCCCCATCTGATCAGCACTTTTCGACACATGCCCTCTTTTCGGTCCAAGGGCGCGGATACTGGGCGGGAATGAAAGGAGGTCACCATGGCCGCTGATCGCGACCTGAAGGCGTTGCTCGGGGGCATCAGCCTTGAATCCCTGAAAGACCAGGCCAAGGCACTACACAGAGACGCCAAAGTTGGCGGTCCCGATGCGCGGCAGCGCATCGAGCCGTACTTCGATGATCCAGCGACCCTGAAGCTGCAGCAGGCGCAACTCGTCATCGCCCGGGAATACGGCTTCAAGAGCTGGCGCCGACTCAAATCGTTCATCGAGGTTCGTGACGCTCGGACGGAGGCGCAAAGAGAATATGTGAGCATCTCTACACGCATGGCGCCGAGCAAGTCGTTGATGGCAGAGTATCGCGCGGCAATGCGTCGATTCGAGCGACTGACGAAGCGCTTGATGAAGGCTCGACCGGATCTTGCTGTGGGACTATTAGTACTTGATGCCGATTCGGACCCCAGAACCTTGGCGAGTGATGCCGTCGACGAACCGCTGCTCTGTTCCTTCTGCCACAAGTCGCAACACGAAGTGCCCAAGCTCATCGCGGGTCCTGCCGTCTTCATCTGCAACGAATGCGTCGACTTGTGTATAGAGATCCTGGCGGAAGAAGACGCAGCAGAGTTGTGAGCGCTGGCTCGGGCTAGGTCGGGATCTCTGAAGTCACCTCATTCCCGGGTCGCCGCCGCGTAACGGGCCTCGAGCGCGGCGTACAGGTCGTCCGCGTAGCTCGGCCGGGCGATGTCGAGACCAGCCGCGATCTCCGCAAGGTGCGCGTTGTCCTCGCGCCCGTTCCAGGTCTTCACGTAGCTGCCGTCCCGGTAGCCGTGATCCTGGCGGAACGCGTTGAGCACGTTCTTGCCGACGTAGATGTCGTGCAGTTCGTCGAGTCCCATGGGCAGAGCGTTCATGACGTCGAGGAAGGCGTCGAGGTCGAACGCTTTTCGATTGAGCGTTGCGAGCGCCAGTTCCTCCACGGCAGCACGAAGGTCGGCGCCTTGGCTCGCCACGGCCCGGGAAACCATGTGATCCGCCAGTGCGTCGTTCACGGCGTTCGCGCGCAACAGGTCGGACAGGCCGAAATGCCAGATGTCGACGATCTCTAGCCGGACCTGTTCGAGGTCCCGCTGCTGGCGACGCCACCACTTCCAGCCGATGTGGTCGAGCAGCTCCGCGCACTCGATCCACACGGCGCGGTAGTACTCGTAACCCTGGTCGCGCCAGTCCGCGTGCACCTGGCGGTTGTGACTGTCCTGCAACACCGCCATGTTGCGCAGCCGTGCGCGATGCAGTTCCACTTCCCGCTGCCCTCCGGAGGCACTCGCCCGGAGGGGATGATAGCGCCGTTGCACGAGGGTCTCCGGGGATACGCGCGCAACTTTGAGTGTTGTTCTGCGGTCCAAAGTTGAAATACATTCCCTATGCGCCCACATTAGGACCACAGATGATGTGGATTGAAGTGTCACCGTGAAGCCGCTACCCCTACTGCCGTTGCGCGATACGCTCGTGTTTCCGGAACTGTTCGTCTCGATCAAGGTGGGCCGGGCGCAGTCGCTGGGTGCGCTGAAGGCGGCGCTGGACGACGACCACCGCCTGATCACGGTGCTGCAGCGGGAACCGGATACCAACGAACCTACGCTGGAGGATCTCCACGAAGTTGGCACCATCTGCAAGATCACCCGCGTGGAGCAGGGAGACGGCGGCGCGGTCGTCGTGGTGCAGGGGCTGGTTCGCGTGCGCCTCGGGGAGCAGGGGTCGAGAACCGACTATCTCGAGGTTGGCTACGAGGAGCTCCCCGCGCTCTCGGCTACAGGTAGCGGGAGCGATCCCCGGATCGATGCGTTGCTCTCGGAATCGTTCGACGCGGCGAGGCGGATCGCGAACCTGCTGGACACGCAGAACGGCGACCAGGTGTTCGCCCAGTTCATGGGCAGCAACGACAACCCGATCACGCAGCTATACCGTATTGCGAGCTTCGCGCAGCAGAGCATCGAACTGCCGGATCAGCAGAAGATCCTCGAGACGCAGACCACGATCGAACTGCTGGAACTCATGCTCGCGAAACTGACGCACCAGGCTTCCGTCATGGAGTTGCGCCAGGAGATCGCGAGCCAGACGCGCGAGGACCTCGACAAGCAGCAGCGCGAACAACTGCTGCGGCAGCAGAAACGCGCCATCGAGCAGGCGCTTGGCGAGAGTGATGGCGACGATGACATCGCGGAGATCAAGGAGCAGCTCAGCCAGGCCAGTCTGCCCGAAGCAGCGCAAAAGGAGGTGGATCGCGAACTCAAGCGCCTCTCCCGAATGTCTCCCAACGCCGCGGACTACCAGGTGGCGCGCAGCTACCTCGAACTCGTCGCGGAACTGCCGTGGAATGTGGTTACGGAGGACACTCTCAACCTCAACCATGCGCAGAAGGTCCTCGACGAGGACCACTACGGACTCGAGGATGTCAAGGAACGCATCCTGGAATCGCTCGCCGTGCTGCAGCTCAACCCGGAGGCGAAGGCATCGATACTCTGTTTTGTCGGTCCGCCGGGGGTCGGCAAGACATCGCTGGGCCAGTCCATCGCCCGGGCGATGGGACGGAAGTTCGAACGCATGAGCCTCGGTGGCCTGCACGACGAGGCGGAACTGCGTGGCCACCGCCGAACCTATATCGGCGCCATGCCGGGGCGAATCCTGCAGTCGGTGCGGCGGGCGGGCGTCCGCAACCCGGTCCTGATGCTCGATGAGATCGACAAGCTGGGCCGCGATTTTCGCGGCGACCCGGCGGCCGCGCTCATGGAGATCCTCGACCCGGCGCAGAACAGGGAGTTCCGGGACAATTACCTGAATCTCGCGTTTGACCTCTCGAAGGTGTTCTTCATCACCACGGGGAACACCCTGGAGGGGATTCCGCGTCCGTTGCTCGATCGCATGGAAGTGCTGGAACTTACCGGCTACAGCGAGCAGGAAAAGAAGGAGATAGCGAATCGCTACCTGATTCCACGCCAACGCGAGAATGCCGGCCTCGAGGAGGAGGACTTCGTCTTCGACGAGGAAGCGTTGCAGGCGATCATTCGCCGGTATACCCGTGAAGCGGGTGTGCGGGAACTGGAGCGCACCGTTGGCCGGATCGCCCGCAAGAAGGCCCGGGAAGTCGTGCAGGAGGACGCACGCACGCACGTGATCGAGGACCAGTTGAACGACCTGCTCGGACCCCCCAGGTTCAAGTCGGAGAAAGGGCGCGAGAACCTGTCTGCCGGAGTGGCTCCCGGGCTTGCCTGGACCGAGACCGGCGGCGACGTGCTCTACGTGGAGGCGGCGCTCACGCACAAGGACGAGAAGGTCACGATCACGGGCCATCTCGGCCAGGTCATGCAGGAGTCCATCAAGGCGGCCCGGTCCTACATCTGGTCCGCGGCGGATTTGCTCCGCATCGACCGCAAGCGGATCGAGGATTGCGGCGTCCATGTCCACGTGCCGGCGGGTGCAGTGCCGAAGGACGGACCTTCCGCCGGCATCACGATGGCGACGGCGCTCGCGTCCGCCTACAGCGACAAGCACGTCCGGGACGACATCGCCATGACGGGGGAACTCACGTTATCCGGACTTGTGCTGCCGGTGGGCGGCGTGCGCGAGAAGATCCTGGCGGCGCACCGCACGGGCATCCGTCACGTCATCCTGCCCCGCGAAAACGAACCGGAACTCTCGAGATTGCCGGAACCGGTCCGCGATGAAATGCAGATCACGCTGGTGGATCGCCTGGAAGACGTGATCGAAGTGGCCATTCCCGATCTCTGATCGCCCGGCGGGGCAACCGTCGGATAGTGGCCGACTACGCTGCCTGATGCCAGAGCATCGTGCGGATCTCGCCGAACTCGCGCGGCAGTTTCCGCCAGGCTTCGCCGCCGTCTTCGCTGCGGTACATCTGACCGAGGTTGGTGCAGCAGAACATCAGGTTCGGGTCCGCTTCGTTCGTCGCCACCATCCAAGGCGTGGAGTTGGTCGGCGGCAGGTGCGCGTCCTCCCAGGTTTCGCCCCAGTCCCGGCTTCGCCATAGCGTCCCCTGGGAACCTGGAGGACCGTCGCCGTTGCAGAGGAACACGGTGCCGTCGAGATCGGCGCGCGGTTTCATTCCCCGCGTGTACTGCCACGGCGAGTCGAGCGCCTGGAAGTGCCAGCTCGCACCCTCATCGGTCGACTTGTAGAGGCCGCGGGCGGTAGCGGCCAGGCACTTGCGCGCACCGTTGTCGTTGACGATGGCGATGTCGTGGATGTCGGGAAAGTCGAAGCCGTTCTCGAGGCGCTCCCAGGTGTCCCCGCCGTCCGTGCTGCGGTGCACGGCGTCGATTTCGGCGCTTGCCCAGATGGTGTCGTCATCGATCGGATCGAACCTGATGCGCGTGATGCGCGGTCTTCCGATCAGGCACTCCTCGACCAGTTGAACGGGCAGCTCGCGCCAGTTCGCCCCGCCGTCGTCGGACCGGAACACCGCACCCGGATGGGTGCCGATGATCAGGACCTTCGGATCCCTGGGCGACTGGGCGAACGCCCAGATGCACATGTCGTCCGCGGGAGACGGGACGACCTCGGCCTGGCCGTCCGGACCCTGCCGCAGGACGCCACGGTCGGAGCCGGCCCAGACGACGTCGGGCTCGTCCAGGTGGCTTGACATCGACCAGATGCGGCACTCGGCATAGACGCCGCGGAAGGCGCGATGCCAGGTTTCTCCGAGATCGTCGCTGCCCCAGACGCCCCAGCCGATGGTGCCGGCATACACTCGAGTGTCCATCGTTCTTTCCTCCCTGTCCTCGCCCCCGGACTCCGGGAGCTTGCCCTGTTTCGTTCTACTCCAGTTGCATCATGGCGCGCAAGCCGCTTGAGTGCGGAAGGCCGCTGCCGTGATACTAGTCGGCCTGACGCAACGGAAAGGGGAACCAGGTGGCTGACTACGACTATATCTACATCGACCGGCTCGGCACCGACGACCGCGTGGCGCGCATCACGCTGAACCGGCCGGAGAAGCTGAACGCGCTGTCGCAGGAGTTGATGTACGAATTCAACGACGCACTGCACGAACTCGAGGCGGACTCCAGCGCGCACGTGATAATTGTCCGGGGAGAAGGCCGCGCCTTCAGCGCCGGCTACGACCTGACCCGGGGCCGCGGATCCGACGCGGTGGTGCGGCAACACCGGCAGCACGACGACAAGAACCGCCGCCTGCTGATGGGTATCCGTACGGGGATGCAGCAGATCACGGACATCCACATGTACTTCTGGAACATGGCGAAGATCACCATCGCCCAGGTGTCCGGATATGCGATCGCCGGTGGCTGCGAGCTTGCCATGATGGCGGACCTTGTCGTGGCAGACGAGGAAGCGCAGCTTGGTCATCCCGGCCTGCGCGGCCTCGGAACGTCACGCACCGGCGTCATCTGGCCGCTGGTCATCGGCATGCGCAAGGCAAAGGAACTCTATTACACCGGCGAGAACGTCACCGGTCGGGAAGCGGCCGAGATCGGCATGATCAACTACGCCTGGCCGAAAGAGAAACTCGAGGAGAACACCCTCGCCCTGGCTGACCGGATCGGTATCATGACTGCCGACCAATTGGCCATCCTCAAGGTCAACATGAACCGCTTCTACGAGAACATGGGGATCTACTCCTCGGTCAGGAGTTCCACCGATCTCGACGCGGCGGGGCAATTCACGGAGTTCGGCTACCAGTGGCAGGACAAGATGCGGGAGGAAGGGCTGAAGGGCGCCCTGCAGTGGCGCGATGGCCCGTATCGTGGCACGGACACCTACAAGGACAAGGACTGATTTCATGTACAACGCAATTGACTGGCGGGCGATAGTCCTGCCGCCCCTTTTCGCAGTGGCCATGGCGACCGGCGCAGTTGCCGAGCAAGACTGCGAACCTTCGCGCTGGGGCACGGAGGACGAGATAGGGAACGCGAATCTCATCACGGCGGAGTCCGTGCTGGCTGCATCCAGTCTCATCAAGACAGGGAAGACCTATAGCCTGGGCGTCACCATCGATTCGTCGACGCCGGCATTCCCGCCACGCGGCCTCATGTTGCAGGTGGTGCAGCCGAATCAGCAGTGGGGCCGCGTTGCATTCCCCAACGCCACCTATAACGACGACGTCTTCCAGGGCTGGTTCGGTATCGGCTCGCAGATCGACGGGCTCGGCCATGTCGGCGCGCCGGATGCCACCTACTACAACTGCAACAACGCGAAGGAGTTCGCCTTCCTGACGGGGCTCACCAAGCTCGGCGTCGAGAAGATTCCCCCTATCGTCGCCCGCGGCATTGTGCTCGACATGGCGGGGCACTTCGGTGTCGAGTACATGGAGGCGGGCCAGTTCTTCGATGTGGAGGACGTGCAGGCCGTGGAGAAGAAGCAGGGCACGCCGGTGCGTGAAGGCGATGTCGTCCTGTTCCACACAGGGTGGACGGATGCCAAGCTCGAGGCCGACCCGGCGGCGTGGGTGTCGGCGGAGCCGGGTCAGACGGAGGAGGTCGCGAGCTATCTCGCGAGCAAGAACATCGTCGCGGTCGGCGCAGACACCTGGGGCGTAGACGTCGTGCCGCCGCCCGACCAGGCGCGCCCGTTCCAGGGCCACGTCATCCTGTTGAAGGAGAACGGCATCTACATACTGGAAACGATGAATACGGGGCCGCTGGTGCGCGACGGCGCGTTTGAGTTCCTGTTCATACTGGGCCACGCGAAGGTTCGTGGCGCGGTGCAGATGATCATCAACCCCATAGCCATTCGCTAACGGCCTGCGCCAATTGATCGAAATTCGTCCCGGGCGGCGGGAGGACACCCCGGTGATTGTCGACTTCCAGGTCAGGATGGCCCGGGAAACGGAGGGAATTGCCCTGCATCGCCCGACGGTGGAGGAAGGCGTTGAGGCGGTCTTCGACGACCCGCGAAAGGGCGCATACTGGATCGCGGAGAGTGAGGGAGAGACAGCGGGTTGCCTCCTGACGGTCCCGGAGTGGAGTGATTGGCGCAACGGAACCGTCCTGTGGGTACATTCGGTGTACGTGATCCCCTCGGCGCGGCGACGCGGTGTATTTCGGGAGATGTACCGGGCCCTGAAGGCCATGGTGGAAGCATCTTTCGATCTGCGCGGGATCAGGCTCTATGTCGCAACAGAGAACGCAGGAGCGCAGGAGACGTACCGGGTCATGGGTATGGATGACGGCCGGTACCACATGTTCGAGTGGATGAAGGAGGGAGAGTAGCCGTCTGCCCCATGGCGTTTCGCCTGTCGGCGCTCGCCATCCGCGGCGGGTGTCTCGGTGGGGCGCTGATTGTCGCCGCAATCGCCTGGTCGACCTATGCCCTTGGCGATCAACCCTGCGCCGATCCTCGCTACGAGCACGGGATATCCCATCTGCGGCCGCTTAAATACGACCGTGACTTCACGCACTTCGCTTATGTGAATCCCGACGCGCCGAAGGCGGGCGAGATGCGCATCTCGGTGCTCGGCACGTTCGACAACTACAACGGCATCGTCGAGAAGGGCCGCCTCGCAGCCGGCTACGACATAACCCGGAGGCTGGTCTACGACACGCTCCTGGAACCTGCCATTGACGAACCCGTGAGCCACTACGGCCGATTGGCGGAGGGGGTGGTCGTGGGTCCGGACTTCGAGTGGGTCGCCTTCAGGCTTCGCTCCGGCGCGACCTGGCACGATGGCGTGCCAATCACCGTGGAAGACGTGCTGTTCACGTTCGACGCGATGCAGGAGCACGGGTCGGTCGCGATACGCACTTCACTCGCGGATCTGGATCGCGTGTTCGCGTTCGGCGAGCGGGAGTTGTGTTTCGTGCGCAAGGAAGGCGTGGAGATCAATCCCACGTTCCCGTTCACGCTCGGTTCCTTCAGCATCCTGCCGAAACACTACTGGTCGGACCGGGACATCGGCAAGACCACGGTGCAGGCACCGCTCGGCAGCGGACCGTATCGATTGGCGCGCGCGGAAGTCGGGCGCGTGCTCGTTTACGAGAGATTCGGGGACTACTGGGGGCGGGATTTACCGGTCAACAGCGGCAGGTACAACTTCCAACGCGTGAAGTTCGATCACTTTGCCGACGAGCAGGTCATGATCGAGGCTCACAAGGGCAACGTGATCGACATCCGGGAGGAGGGCGTATCCAAGAACTGGGCAACGCAATACAACTTCCCGGCGGTGAAGGCCGGCCTTTTCAAGCGCGAGTTGCGGCCGCTGGCGCGCATCGAGGGCTTGTGGTGGCCGATATTCTGGAATCTCGATAAACCGCATCTGAAGGACGTGCGCGTGCGCGAAGCACTGTGGCTGCTGTACGACTTCGCATGGACCAATCGCGTTCTCTTCTACGGCTTCTACAGGCCGGGCGTGAGCTTCTTTCAGAACTCTCCGATGGCGCAACGGGGGTTGCCGAGCGAGAAGGAACTTTCGCTTCTCGAACCCTGGCGCGACCAGGTGCCGCCGCGCGTGTTTACGGAGGAATTCAGGCAGCCATCGAACGACGGCCCTGGTTCGCGGCGACAGAACCTCAAGCGCGCCCTCAAGCTGTTCGAGGAGGCGGGCTGGCGAATTGCGGATGGGAGGATGCGCAATATCGAAACGGGCGAGCCGTTCACCCTCGACTTCATCGGCGTCTCGTATTACTCGATACGCCAGAACCTGTCTCTCGTCAGGAACCTCAACCGCATTGGCATCGAGACGACGGGCGTGTCGCCCGAGGTATCGCAATGGCTCTACCGCAGCCGGACCGGCAAGTTCGACGGAAACTCCGTGCGCCTCGGCCCGACGTTTACCCCCGGCTTGCAGCTCCGCAACTGGTTCAGCAGCGCTGCGGCTGATCACGACTACGGCCAGAACTGGGCCCGCGTGCGCAGCCCCCTAGTGGACAGCCTGATCCAGTCAGTTATCGAGGCGGACACGGCGGAAGACCTTTATGCGGCCACTCGCGCCCTGGACCGGGTCCTGCTGTGGAACTTCTATTTCATTCCACTGGGCTCGCAGCCGGGATTCCGCCTCGTCCGCTGGGACAAGTTCTCGGAAGTGAGAGACGATGCGCTCACCCGTGTGCCTTACCTCGACGCTTGGTGGTGGGACGAGGCGAAAGCACGCCGCGTGGAAACGGGACTTCGTGAGTTGGCGGCGGGCGAATGAAACTGCCCGTGCGGTCAGGCGCTGGACGTCCCGAAGACCTCGAACAGGTTCCTGCTGAAAACGCTGCGGAACGACGCAATGCCGTGGCGTTTCCTGATCGTGTCGACGGAGTGAACCCACTCGGAGTCCCAGTCGATCTCCATGAACGCCGGCGTCTGCTGCCCGTGGCGCCATCCTTCGGCGATCAGGTATAGCAGGATGTAAAAGCCCGTCGGCGCGAGGAAGCACCCAATCGTTGCGAAGCTCGCAAGCACCATGGCCGCCTGGTGGAGTCCGAACTGGGCTACCTGGAAACCGCCGTACGCGATCTGGTGCGCACCGCCGGTGTCGTAGCCAGCCACAATCTCCCACGGTCGATGCATCTGCAACACGTGCGTATTCACGCGTCTAAGCAGTTGCGGGAGCGAATTCGCATAGTTCAGTCTTCTTTCGATGAGTTCCAGGCTGTACCCATGGCCGATGATCATCCCGTAGAGCGTTTGGCCCAGGCTGCCTGCGGGACAGGTTCGGAGCACATCGGGCTGGAGGCCATCCGACGAGGTTTCGTCGATAGCGGGGCGGACGCGGGGGTCATTTTGCACGGAACGCTCCGCGATGGACAAGAAACCCGGATGTGCCTCGAGGATGCCCAGCGCGGATATCCTCGCGTTGGCACTGGAAGGAATCACACCTTCCCTCGAATCCTCGACCACCTCCCAGTACTCCTTCCAGAAACCCGCCTCGAGCGGCGCTTCCGGGAGACCGTCGTCGATTTCTCGAAGGGCGCCGTCTCCCAGCCAGACCGTCGAGATATTGTCGTAGACGGCGCTGATGGCGTCGGGGCAGGAGAAAGCGGCCCAGGTCATCGTCGCGGCGACCTGCAGTTGTCCGGTCGGATCGCCCTCCCTCGCGGCTTCCAGGGACTCGATCAACTCTTCCCCGCTGATTCGGGACGTTGCCTGTTGAAATTCGAGAGTTCGGTCCACCGTTGCTCCGGTCAGGTCAGTTGGCGGGTGATCCAAACACCTCGAACAGGTTGCTGCTGAAAACGCTGCGGAACGTGTCAATGCCGTGGCGCTCCCGGATCGTTTCAATGGAATGGACCCACTCAGACTCCCAGTCGATGGCCATGAAGTCCGGGGAGTCTTCTCCGTGACGCCAACCTTCGGCGATGAGGTATAGCAGGATGTAAAAACCCGTCGGCGCGAGAAAGCAACCGATCGTTGCGAAGCTCGCGAGCACCATGGCCGCCTGGTTGAGGCCGAACTGTGCCATCTGAAAGCCACCGAAGGCGATTTCGTGTGCATCGGCCGCGTCGTAGCCTGCAACCAGTTGCCACGGCCGGTGCATGTGCAGGACTCGGGAGTTCACCCGCCGAAGCGATTCCGGAAGCGAACTCAACTCCTGAAGTCGTCTGTCGACCAGTTCCTGGCTATAGCCGTGTCCCACGATCATGCCGTACAGCGTCTGGCCGAGACTGCCTGCGGGGCAGGATCGCAGGACATCCGGGTTCAGACCGCTCGCCGGGGGCCATGCAAGCGCGGCCTGGGCCCGAGTGTGGTTCTGCGCGGAACGTTCCGCGATGGCTACGAAATCCGGATGCGACTCGAAGGCCAGGGAGGTGATCTGCGCATTGGCCTTGGACGGAATCACACCTGCCCTGGAGTCTTCGATGACGGCCCAGTAGGTTTCCCAGAACCCTTCGCGTAGCGGAGCCTCGGGGAGGCTCTCGTCGATCTCTCGTTGCTCTCCGTCGCTCAGCCACACGCTGGCGATGTTGTCGTAGACCGCGCTGGTGGCATCGGGACAGGAGAAGGCGGCCCAGGTCATTGTCGCAGCGACCTGTAGCTGCCCTGCGGCATCGCCTTTCTTGGCCGCCTCCAGGGCGTCGACCAGCGACTCTCGGCTGACTCGGGAAGTTGCCTCCTGAAATTCGCTAGTTCGGTCCACTCTAATCCAGCCGGCTGTCAGGTCACGATGAGGATGGGGCGGCACACTTTATGTCCACGCGTACAGGGACATGCGCTTTCTTATCCGATTGCATGATCGCCCGCGTCAACGCATGACAGTCCGTCCACGGCCCCTTGTCCAACTCAGCCAGGACCATCCGCATTGCCGCACAATCAAGGCAAACGTATCAGTGACCCGTATGCAATTCCAGTTCCAATATTTGGAAACCTGATGCGAAGACTTGATCAACACCAGGCTGATGGCCAACAGGTCGGGCGAGTCGGCGAGGCTCAACTGCCTCGTCATTGGGTAGAATTGATCCCTCTTGATGGGCCTCGTAGCGGGAAAGCCCGCTGGCGAACGACATGGAATCACAGGTTGTCACCGAATCGCCGGAACTGGATGCCGCCATCGTCAATCCGGCGAACTGGGGGAACGAGAACTGGGTGCACGCGCAGTTCGCCTGGCTACGCGAGAACGCGCCGATACGCCACATGTCGCCTGACGGCTTCGACCCGTTCTGGTCGATTACACGCCACGCGGATATCCGCTCCATCGAGAGCGACAAGACGCTTTTCATCAATGATCCGCGCCCGCTGCTGTCCCCCAAACTCCTGAACGCCGTCGTTCTGCAACTCACCGGGCGACGGCACCTCGTCCGTTCCCTGGTGACCATGGACGATCCCGACCACAGCCGCTACCGGGCGCTGACGCAGGAGTGGTTCTCGCGGGCCAACCTGCTCGTACTCACGGACCGCATCGAGCAACTTGCCACGGAATACGTCGATCGCCTGGGCGAATTGGGCGGAGAGTGCGACTTCGTAAAGGATGTGGCGATCTGGTATCCGCTGCGGGTGATCATGTCGATCCTCGGCATCCCGGAGCAGGACGAGCCGTTCATGATGAAGCTGACCCAGGAGATGTTCGGCAGCTCCGACCCCGACACGCGGCGCTCCTTCGAGGTGACCGCGCTGCCGGAGGTAATCGCGGACTTCGAGGCGTATTTCGCCGAGTTGAGCCGTCGCCGCCGCGCGAATCCCACCGACGACGTGGCCAGCCTGATCGCCAATGCGCGCATCGACGGAGAGGCCGTGCCCGAACACGAAACAAACGGCTACTACATCATCATCGCCACCGCCGGTCACGACACCACAAGTTCCTCCGTGGCGGGTGGCATGTTGGCGCTGGTCGAACATCCGGACGCAATGGAAGCACTCCGCGACGATCCGGAACGCCACATGCCGAACGCGATCAACGAAGTCGTGCGCTGGGTGACGCCGGTCCGGCACTTCATGCGCACGGCCACCGCGGATTGCAGGGTGGCTGGCACCGATATCGCCGCCGGTGAATCGTGCATCCTCTGGTATCCGTCGGCGAACCGTGATTCGGCCGTGTTCGACGACCCCTTCACCTTCCGCGTGGACCGGCCGGACGTCAGGCACCTGGCGTTCGGGTTCGGCGCGCATACCTGCCTGGGGCAGCACCTGGCGAGAATGGAGATGTCGGCGTTGTTCAAGGAACTGCTGCGCCGGGTGGATCGCGTGGAACTGAACGGCGAACCGCGCTATTCGCAGTCGACGTTCGTGGGTGGCCTCAAGAGCCTGCCGATCCGCTATCGAATGAAGTAGCCCGGGACGCGCCTTTATAGGCTGCGCTTGCCCGTCAGGGTGATTTCCACGCCTCGCGTGCCCGGCCGGTCGACCACCGGAAAGGCGAAATCGATGTGGTATACGCGGCCACGGTCGGTGCGCGTGGATTCGAATCGCAGACCGAAACCGACATTGGCCAACACGGGGTTGTCGCGGGCGGAGTCCCAGGCCCTGCCGATGTCGACGAATGCCGCCCCCGCGATGCGGACCACGCGCCACAGGTAGATCCCGGAGTAGTAGCGTTCCTCGGCCGTGATGCGGAACCGGTGTGCCCCCGCCTGGAATCGGTTGGGGTATCCGCGCATCCCGGAGTCGCCGCCTGTGAGAATCTGCTGATCCGGCGTCAACTGGTCGGTGACGGTCGCTTCGGCGTCGACGAAAAGACCCCACCTGGGTGTCTGGGTGCGGCGGTAGCGAGCCCAGACCTGCGCGATCAGGTTCTCTGCGCGGCCGTTGTCCCTGTTCCAGAACCCCGCTACTTGCGCGCCGTAAAGCAGGATGTCGGATATCTCGCCGCGCAAGCTGCGGCCGTCGCGGAATGCGGCGTTGTAGACCACGTGGCCCTGCCGCGGCGAGTAGCCGAGCAGCAGGTCGTACTGGCGGCCGAGAAAGACGTCTTCCGTCGTCTGGACGCGGTTCAGGTTCCGCACCCTGGAGAAGTCGTCCCCAATGCGCTGGAACGAAACGAACGGATAGGCGAACTCGCGATTCTCAAGATCCGGCAACGACCCCGGGACATCGCTGAAAGCCCACTCCTCGAACGTGGCGCCCAGGCTGAGGCGGTTCGCAACCCCGTCCACCAGTCCTTTCGACCAGCCCCGCGACAGGACGGCCCGGCGATAGTCGAGCCCGAACGAAGAGATCTCTTCGCCGGCGTCGTACAGACGGCGCCGGGACTCCGAGGTGGTCGCGGTGAGGTTCCAGGCGCGACGGGTATCCAGCGCATAGAACGGCTGGCCGATGAAAGCCAGCACGCCGTCGCCCTCGTCAGTGTTCTCGACGCGCAGCCCGAGTCCGACGCGGCTGTTGCCCAGGTTGGGGCTCGTGAAGCCCGCGCTCGCGCCCGAACGGTCCAGGGTCTTGAACAGTTCAGCATCCACCTCGACTCCGGTGCCGAAGATGTTGCGCTCGGAGAAGCCCAGGTCGTATTCGTTCTCGCCTCCGGTACGGGTGACGCTTGCCGTCGGGTGGAGGGACCAGATATCCCGGGTCACGACTACGATGTCGACGTCATTTCCGCACACACGATTCGCGATCACGCGCGCGTCGTAGAGGAAACGCTTGGCGCGTAGGGCCCGTTCGGTTTCGGCAAGGCGGCTGACGTCGACCTTGTCTCCATCCCCGAACAAAAGCAGCGTTCGAATCGTGCCTTCCTTGGTGTTCACGTGCCAGCGGTTGGCGAGGCGGAACAGCGGCCTGTTCTCCGCGGCGTCGTCCGTGTTGAAGATCTGCTGGCGAACGATGCGAATGGAAGCGACCGTGTACTCGGCATCGGGCTCAAGTGGCCGCCCTTCGATTTCCGCCACTTCGGCCGTTCGCAGTTCGCTGTCGTCGAAACGCTCGGTGCAGGGGTCACCCGCCGTGGCCAGAGAGACATACAGTGTCAGTGCGATGCCTGCACACGTCTTTGTTGATCGGCACTGCTGACTGTCGCTCATGTCCGAATGGTACGGGTGCATGACAAATTTGTTGGATTCTAGGCGACACGGTGTTGTTGACGTTTC
>JAPPGA010000071.1 GCA_028821515.1 Gammaproteobacteria bacterium
ACAAGCGACGGACACCGCCATCTCACTACATCCTCAACAAATCTGACATGCACCCATACCCCTAAGTGAATTTGCACCGCTACTATGTTGGGACCATACTGCCGCAGCTGATCCCTATTGGTACGCGGTTGGTCAACCGAAAGGAGACGTCCCCATGAATCAGCCGAACAACCGGCGATCCAACAACCGACGCGCGGATGTGGCGGCTCAGGCTAAGGCGAAGGAACTTGGGCAGGCAGACGTTCGCGGCGGCGCGAAACCGCGACCGGACACGATGGTGCGAAACCGTCTGTAGGAGACGGATCAATGACCGTATGCGTAGCCGTTCAAGTCAGAGATTGCATCGTTTTCGCGGTTGATAGCGCAGTAACCGTAACATATGGCAATGGGACTGTGGCGAACGTGTGGGAACACGGCGTCAAGCTGTTTCGCCTGCATGACGATCTGCCGATCATGGCGATGTTTACCGGAATGGGAAGTTTTGGGCCGGCAACAGTCAGCAGTGTGGCTAGGTATTTCAATAAGGAAATTTCCAGAGATCCATCGGAGGGCGGCACTGATCCTTCGAAGTACACGATGAAGGAGATTACCGAAAGGGCTCGCGACTTCTTCAAGGACGGTTACGAGCACTTAGTTTCCCCGTCGTCACCGACCCATCAATTCGAGCTTTGGTTGGGTGGCTATAGTGCGAACTCTGCCATTGGCGAGGTATGGCGGACCCGCATGACAAACGGAAAATGGCTGAAAACCGTCGAAAAGCTATCCATGGACCAAAATGTCGGGTCCCTGAACTGGGGAGGGATTGTCGAACCCATCTCCCGCTTGGTTCTCGGAATCGACCCCAATGCAAGAAGATTCCTTCAGCAAAAGAAGGTGCCGAGCACGACGATTCAGGAGCTTGAAGAGTCATGCGAAATCAAACTCGTCGATTCGGCTATGCCGACGCAGGATGCCATAAACTTCGCAGAGTTCCTGGTCGACGTGACCAAGGGCTTCTCGACTTTCCTGCCTGGGGCCACGTCGGTCGGTGGCGCCACCGACGTCGCGACGGTTGCTAGGCACGACGGTTTCAAGTGGATCAAACGCAAACTCTACTACCCCGACCACCTCAACCCGGAGAATGGCCAATGAGTACCAACCCTAGAAGAAATACCCGCCGACCAATCGTTACGCCATCGCCTCGTTACCCGTATCAGAAAGTGTCGATGGGAAGGGGTTTCTCCGCAGGGACTATGAGAAATTCCTCGCCTGAAAAGAGCAAGAAGAGGAAGTCTCAATGAAGTTAGAGAACTTCGAGTGATCTCGATTTCGAAATTCCTTTCAATGTCAAGCCGATTCTATGGTTTGCAACATGCAGAGCGAGTCGTTGATCGTCAGGTTTTCGCTGCGGCGATAGATCGAATCTGTGGGCGCCTCGAATCCGAATCCCACGATTGAAATCAGTGTTCCCCGCAAACCGCGCCACGAAATCGTGACCCTCTGTTGCACGATGGTGTCTGGGTAGTTGGGTCGAACTTGATAACCGGGACCTGCCCCGCTTGTGGCGCTCTGCTGTTGACGCACGTGACGCACGCCTCTCTGCTGTCGAATCGCGCCTCGCTGCCATGGAAGCACACATGACGCACGTGGCAATGAAGGTACGGGTTTTGGGTGGCGTCGTCGCGGGAATGGGTCTAGCTACTACTCTGACTGTCGCGATCATCAAGCTATTCGGAGCGTAGGACATGCAACACCATCCCTATCTCGAATCGAAGGCCTTAACCGGTGTTCCCAAGGTGACAGCGAATCTTGCCGTCCCGCCGAACCGATGGCGGAAACAGCTCAAGAGAGCTTACGAGTGGGCCAAGTTATTCCTAACGACTGAGCGGATGCTTGAGAGACTTGCTGAACTCATCCATCACCTCGGTCTTTTCCGCGATCCGGTCGTTCTTTTGAAGAGGAAGTCCGAATGAAATACCGCTACTACGTTCAGACGGAGACACATCCGAACGTGATGGGGGCTTTGGCCGACGATCACAAAGATGTCACATCCGTTCGTGAGCTCGTACTAATGACGAATGATGGCGCCACCGTTGGGAGATTTCACAACTACGTTGCGTGGTGGCGCGAAGAGCGCGGTCGTCGCTGAGCACTTAGGGTTCGGCACCATCCGACACAAATCTCTTTGTTTTGAGGCGTGGGAGTTTGATCCTCTGGTTCCGAACCTATGAGCCTACGTGCCGCCTCTTACCAGGAGTCCCGCTCAGCCTCCATCTGAGAACACACCGCATCGCAGTAAGTGGTGATCAGCCAGTGAGCGCGAAACAGGTCGTCCAAATACGCCTCGGTGGATGGATATTCCTGGAAACGCCTGTCACTTGGATATCGAAAGCGGTCTCCCGATCCGTCGTGTTGCTCGAATTCAGAAATGATCGGCCAAACCAGCGTCGCGAACACGTCGTTGACGGACTCCGTTGGACCACCGTGAAAGGCGCCCATCAATTTGTTCCACAATTCTAGGATGCGGTGACCAGGCGGAGGATCCCGCTCCGACACCGCCGAGATCGCAGCCTTCAACCAGAGTTCGATGCTGTGACGGCAGGCATGGAGCATCGGATAAACCAATGACTGCCGCGACGAGGCGTGGTCCCATAGCAACTTGAAGGCTTCGGAGTAGCTGTAGGCGAAGAAATGCAATGATCGGTCTCCGTATTGAGCCCCTTCGTCAGCCTCAGTTAAGCCGCTGCGCACAGTTGTGGTGAGTCCAAGTTCGCTCCATTCGATTTCGGCCAGCGCTTCCTCAGCTAGCTTGTCGCGACGCGATTGACGCACTACGTTTTCTCCTTTCGATGCTCCGTCGCAACGACGGTTCTTCTCTCTTTAGGTCTACCAAACGAGGCGGTCGGGAGGCCGAATTCGACTGAGCACCAGTTTCGCTTCAAAACGGGATGTCATCGTCGAGGTCATCCCCAGACGAGAATCTCCATCCTAGATCGAAAAGGTGATCGTGTTTCTCAATCCATCGCCAACCTTCATCAGTAACGAAGGCATAGGTTAGGTTCGATCTCCGTTCTGTCTTGATGAATGCGCGTTGAATGAGGCCACGAAGCGCTAACCCGAAGGCAACCGCGGTGACGCCGCCCGACTTGGCTTCATTTTCCAAGAATCTCGTGTGCACGCCCTCATTCGGGCCAGCTGCCTTGCCTGCCGCCAACCCCAGAAGATAGATTTCTCTTTGTGGTAGGCCGTCTTGGGGCGCAATCGGATCTTTATCGGCCACCTGCATCTCGGTCGCTCTGCCTAGCAGCGCTTTCGCTCGTTCGGGTATCGCCCGTTTGAGTTTATCGAAGTCGCTTGCCGACTCGGATTGGTAGAAGATCACCTTCCGATGTTGTATGTCGAACGGCAGTGGCCCCTCTCGCTCGTCGCAGCACGTGAGGATGACCAGCTTGCCGGCGGCGTAGGCATAGCCAAGCTCGTACCAAACGTTTGGGTTGTCGGTCGTCACGTCGGCGAGGCAGATCGTGGCGCCCCGAATGCCCTCTTCGATTGCAGAAATCACCACATCCGTGCCAGGATCCTGATCGACGCGATAGGCGTCAAAACCCGCTTCGTCCAGCCCTGGCTCGAAGGCATCCTCATACCGCTTGTCGAACTTTGCCCTATCGAAGGGTTGAATGACGAAGCAGGTTGGACGTGCTCCCGACGGTTCGTTCTCGTCCGTAACCTGCGAAGTCCCATTGGCCATGCAGCAGTGTTTCCTAAGGCCATGAATCGATCAAGTGTACAACGACAAGAGTGACCGTTTCCCAGTGGAGACGAGGGACCGCGAAGACGGTGGAAGCGCGCCGGACGACACGTTGCGGGCGAGAATACAGATGGGAAACTCCAGTCTACGAGCCGAGACCTGTTGATGGGGATTCGGGTACCCGGACTCCGCATCTTGCCAGCTTGACACTGATGCTAGTGTGCTTCATTGTGTGCACTTTGCTGCAATATGCGGCGATTGGCATCGCGACGTGGCCGCTAAGCCCCGAATATCCATTAGCCTCCCCGAGCAGGAGTACCACGAACTTTCGGCTCTCGCGGAGAAGCATCGAATCTCCCTCGCTTGGCTCGGCAGGCAGGCCGTTGCCGAGTTCCTTGAGCGATATCAGGACCATGATTTGCAGCTTCCGCTTCCGTTCACCACTCCGTCCTCAAGATCCCCGCAGAGATGAGCCACCGATGGACAGCTATTGATCTGTTCTGCGGAGCGGGCGGCCTTTCTGAGGGGTTCCGCCAAGCGGGCTTCCATGTTCTCGCTGGCAACGACATTGATCGGGTTGCGGGAGAGACCTTTTGCGCGAGCCACACCGAGGCGCGGTTCTTGCCCGGACCCATTGAGGACCTTTCCTCCCGTGACTTTCTGCAGAGCACTGGTCTCAGGAAGGGCTGGCTCGATTGCCTTGTTGGGGGGCCCCCTTGCCAAGGTTTCAGCGTCTACAACCACCAGCGCGGCATGCACGACAGGCGTAGCGGCTTGTTCTACGAATACTTGCGGATTGTCCAAGGGCTCAACCCTAAATGGGTTGTCATGGAAAACGTCACCGGCATCACATCCGCGGGCGGCGGCAAAGCCGTGGAACAAATCCTGTCCGGGCTCGCCGAACTCGGTTACCGCGTAGAGATGCGAATTCTCCGCGCTGAGGAATACGGCATCCCCCAAGAGCGGCGGCGCATCTTCTTCGTCGGCAACCGCCTCGGCTTGCCGATCATCTGGCCGGCGCCAACCCATGGTCTAGGCTTGCTCCCCTACGTGACCGTGTGGGACGCGATCGGGGATCTCCCTCCGCTCGAGAATGGCGAAGATCCCGGCAAGTCGATCCCTTACGCCGCAGTTCCCGCTAGCCACTACCAAGCATCGCTACGTGGCAACAGCGTCGAGGTCACCAACCATGTCGCGCCGCGTCTCGCACCCATCAACCTCAAACGAATGAAGTACATACCTGAAGGCGGCAGCTGGCGCGATATCCCCTTTGGCTTATTGCCCGAGGGCATGAGGCGTGCTAGGCGCTGCGACCATACGAAGCGCTATGGTCGCCTTCGAAAAGACGGCTTGGCATCCACAATCCTAACCAAGTGCGACCTTCATTGGGGTGCCTACATTCATCCCGAGCAAGATCGAGTTCTGACGGCTAGGGAAGCCGCTCGGCTGCAATCCTTTCCCGATTGGTTTGCCTTTGCGGGACCACGCACCGAGCAATATGTGCAGGTTGGCAATGCCGTCCCGCCGCTTCTCGGTCGTATGGTCGCCGAGGCCATATTGGCCGTCTGGCCAGTCGCGGGCTTCAACCGTCGCAAGTCCGCCAAACTGACCAACAAGGAACTCGCCTGTGCCATTTGACCCGGAGGAGTACCTCGGGGAGATCCTTGGACAGCCCGCCACGAAAGGTTTCGACCCCGGGGCGCGCGACTACCTTTGCCCCTTCATCGACGCTAGATGCACTAAACGCAGCACATCGCTGGGAAGAGTGCCCTACCCAGTTTGCTCCATCCGCCGGAACATTCGTGGTAAGCCCAGCCGGGTCTGCGTCTGCCCGAAGCGGTTTTACTCAGTCGACTTCCTGACCGATGTTGTTGACCACTGCTGGCCGGGCGAGCCGCCCGCCAATCCTGAGATCGCGCCAGAAGTAAAGATGACTGGCTTCGGTAATGTCGATTTCGTCATCGCTGACATTGGGCAGGAGGGGGCGATCAGAGAGTTCCTTTCCGTCGAACTTCAGGCTATCGACATCACAGGATCGGTGATGCCTGCCTACGAAGCGTTGCGAGCAGATATGGTTATGGAAGCGCGGCCCACATACGGGCTGAACTGGAGCAACGTCTACAAACGCTACATCACCCAACTCATTCGAAAGGGATACTTCCATCACCATTGGGGAACCAAGATCGTCGCCGTGATGCAGGATGTGGTTTATGACTACATCTGCAATTGGGCAGAATTTATGCGTTCTGATGACGTCAAGGGGAGCACCGTTAATATCATCTTCATGGCCTATCGTTACGAAGACGACCCCAATAGCTCCGGCGCCCCAAAACTCGTCCTGGATACTATCGAAGGCACCAGCCACGCTAACTTGCAGCAGGCCGTCCTTTACAAGGAGGCACCATCGCGGGACGCTTTCTGTCAACAGATCAAGCGCGCGCTTCATCGCTCTAACGATTTGATCCAGTCGTTCGAACAGTAGGACTTGAAGACGTAACGTCATGGATCACATGTCGCCCGAAATTCGGAACCTACATCAGATCCCTTACGACGTTCGGAATCACCAGCTTTTCGTAAACGTCCTTTGTTGGGTATTTTCCGTCTCTCTTTTCTCTCCAACCCGACAACATGGGAGGCAAATGTAAGCAAATGAACTTCAACTGCCGCTTTTTCTTGTATGAAATATCTGACGAGTAATACTCCAGCGTTGTTTGCAGGTCGAATACCATATACTCGAACTGCGCATACCTTGCGGCGTCGACATTGATCTGACTCTCGTTTAAGGGTACTCCTACCAACCCCGTATCTGTCTGCAACGGAGCTGGAGGGGAGTCATCAAGCATTCTACATATGCTGGTTCTGATTATTGACCGTATCCGAGCGGTTTGTCTCCATCTTCGGTACAGGTGCCTCCCATAGTCAATAGTCCTCAATACGAATGGGAGAACAACAGAAACAACTATGCCAATAATTGCGACAACCGTCACATCATCGAAGGTCATAGGCATCACTGGAGCTCCGAGCTTGGGCTGGGCATATGCAGTCAGGCTTGGTTACGGATTTCGTGGCCTCAGCTAACCCAACGCCACGCGTGCGTTGCGGAACAACCGCAGCCAGGGACCGTCTTCGCCCCAGTCCGCGGGATGCCAGGAATTCTGTATCGAACGGAAGACGCGTTCCGGGTGGGGCATGATGATCAGTGCGCGGCCGTCGGTCGAAGTCGTGCCTGCCAGGGCATCGCGCGACCCGTTGGGATTCATCGGGTAGGTCTCGGTCGCCTCGTTCAGGCCGTCGACGTATTGCAGGATGGGTGCTGGCCCAGGGTCGTGGAACTCTGCGCGTCCCTCGCCGTGGGCGACGGCTATGGGCAGGGCACTACCCGCCATGCCGTCGAGCCAAGGAGAACTGTTCGCATTGACGCGCACGACGACGGACCGACCCTCGAACTGTTCGGAACGGTTGCGTGCAAAGCGCGGCCAGGCGTCTGCGCCCGGGATCAGGGCCTTGAGCCGGGACAGCATCTGGCAGCCGTTGCAGACGCCGAGGGTCAGGGTGTCGCGCTCGAAGAACGCCTGGAAATCGTCCCGCGCGCGCGGGTCGAACAGGATCGACTTGGCCCAGCCGCCGCCTCCGCCCAGCACGTCGCCATAGGAAAATCCGCCGCAGGCTGCGAGTGCGGCGAAGTCTGCCAGGGAGGCCTGTCCAGAGAATATGTCCGACGTGTGCACATCCACCGCATCGAAACCGGCGCGATGGAATGCCGCCGCCATTTCGATCTGGCCGTTGACCCCCTGCTCGCGGAGGATGGCGACGCGTGGCCGCACGCCCGTGCTGACATGGGGAGCAGCCACGTCGTCAACAGGATCGAAGCCCAGCTTCGGAACCATCCGGGTCCTCGAGTCATCGATGCCGGCAAGCTCCTGGTCCGCGCAATCCGCGTCGTCTCGGATGTGCTGCATGCGGTAGCTGGTTTCGCTCCAAAGGCGTTCCAGGGCCGCGCGCGTGCTTTCATGCGCGCCGATGGTGATCCTCTCGTCGGTTCGGGGCGTTGCCACCAGGCGCGCGGCGAGGCCTGCCGCCCGCGCATCGCGCAACAGGGCTGGAAGTTCGGCCACAGCGATCTCGACCACTACTCCTGGTTCTTCGGCAAACAATGCGGGTAGGCTCGCTTCTTCGATATCGAGTCCAACTCTGGCGGCGAACGCCATCTCCAGCAGCGTGACGATGAGCCCACCGTCGGATCGGTCGTGGTACGCGCTGAAGCGTCCCGCACCAATCCACGAGATTACGAATTCGAGCAATGCCTTGAACGCCTGAGGGTCGTCGATGTCAGGAACTTCGTCTCCGAGTTGCCCGTAACACTGTGCCAGTACGCTCGCTCCCAGGCGCACCTGCTCTCCGGGCAGTTCGATGAGTACGAGTACGGTGTTTTCGGCCTTGAGAAACGGCGTCAGGGTGCGGCGCGCATCAGCGACCGGCGCAAAGGCGCTGATGTTGAGAGACACCGGCGAAAGCACCACGCGGTCGGCATCGCCATGCTGCCAGCGGGTGCTCATGGAGAGGCTGTCCTTGCCGACCGGAATCGCGATGCCGAGCGCGGGACAGAGATCCATCCCGATGGCGGCCACCGCGTCGTAGAGCGCCTGGTCCTCATCCTCTATCCCCGCTGCGGCCATCCAGTTGGCTGAAAGGACGACCCGCGACAGTCCGTCGATCGGTGCGGCGACGAGATTCTGGAGCGCTTCGGCAACGGCCATGCGCGCCGCCGCCGCCGGGTCCACGACCGCGGCCGGCGAACGTTCGCCCATGGCCATGGCCTCACCGGTCAGGCCATCGTAGTCCGCGAGGGTGACCGCGACGTCGGCGACGGGAACCTGGTACGGCCCGACCATCTGATCGCGCGCAACGAGGCCGGTGATGCTGCGGTCCCCGATGGTGACAAGGAACTTCTTCGAGGCAACGGCAGGGAAGCGCAGGACGCGGGTCAGGGCATCCTCGAGGCCGGGCGCGTTTTCCCCATCCAGGGTCACCGGCGTGGAGGGCCGCTTCCTGCGGACGAACGACCGGCGCATCTTTGGCGGCTTGCCGAACAACGCGGCAAGCGGCAGGTCTATCGGGGATTTGCCCGCGAAGCGGTCGGTCACCTCGATGCGCCTGTCGGTGCGTGCTTCGCCGACGACGGCAAAGGGACACCGCTCCCGGTCGCAGATGTGCTTGAAAGTCGAGAGGTCCTCGGGCGCCACGGCCATGACGTAACGCTCCTGCGCCTCGTTGCACCAGATTTCCATGGGCGACATGCCCTCGTCGGCGTTAGGCACGTCGCGCAGCTCGAAACGTGCGCCACGCGCGGCGTCGGCGGCCAGCTCGGGCAGCGCGTTGGAGAGTCCTCCCGCGCCGACGTCGTGGATGAGGCGCATCGGGTTGTCGTCGCCGAGCGCGCAGCAGCGGTCGATGACCTCCTGGCAGCGCCGTTGCATCTCGGCGTTGTCGCGCTGCACCGAGGCGAAGTCGAGTTGGGAGTCGCTCTCGCCCGAGCCCATGCTGGACGCCGCGCCGCCGCCAAGCCCGATCAGCATGGCGGGGCCGCCCAGGACGATCAGTTTCGTGCCTTCCGGGACGTCGGCTGCGTCGATGTGTTCGCCGCGAATAGTGCCGACGCCGCCGGCGATCATGATGGGCTTGTGGTAACCCCAGTACCACTCCGGCCGCCGGGCGTGGGGAAACTCGAAGGTGCGGAAATAGCCGCCGAGTGCGGGCCGGCCGTACTCGTTGTTGAAGCCCGCCGCGCCGATAGGGCCTTCCAGCATGATGTCGAGTGCGCTTGCGATCCTGTCGGGCTTGCCGATGGGAAGTTCCCAGGGCTGGGGGTCGCCGGGGATATTGAGATGCGACGTGGTGTAGCCGACCAGCCCCGCTTTCGGCTTGGAACCCCGGCCGACGGCGCCCTCGTCGCGTATTTCGCCGCCGGAGCCCGTGGCTGCGCCCGGGTACGGCGCGATGGCGGTCGGATGGTTGTGGGTTTCCACCTTCATGAGGATGTGCGCCGGTTCGCGCTTCGCCCGGTACACCTGGTCTTCGGGGTCAGGAAAGAAGCGGTTCGCAACCGGGCCTTCGATCACCGCGGCATTGTCGGAGTAGGCCGAGAGGACACCCGCGCCATTGATGCGGCGGTAGGTGTTCCGGATCATCTCGAACAGCGACGCGGGTGCTTCGATGCCATCGATCTCCCAGTCCGCGTTGAAGATCTTGTGCCGGCAATGCTCCGAGTTCGCTTGGGCAAACATCATGAGTTCCGCGTCGGTCGGATCGCGGTCGAGATCCGCGTACTGCGCGATGAGGTAGTCGATCTCGTCCTCGGAAAGGGCGAGCCCGAGGCGAATGTTGGCTGCGCCGATGTCGCTGCGCGGGAACGTCACCAGGGGCCGCGGCTCGCTGCGGGAGAAGACGCCTTCATGGGTATCTTCATCGAATCTGACCACCTCCGTCATGCGGTCGTGCAGCAGTGCAGCCAGGTCGTGATTGCCGCTGCCTGCAAGGTGCCATCGAATGCCCCGCTCCACCCTCGACACCTTGTCGAGGCCGCACCGCTTGAGTACATCCGTCGCCTTGCTGGACCAGGGCGAAATGGTCCCTGGGCGGGGTGCCACGGTGCAGAAGTAAGCGACTTCATTGGACGATGGGTGGGCTGCTCGCCCGTCTGTCAGCAGTTCCAGGACCGTAAGTTCCTCCTCGGTGGTGAGTGGCGCGGCAAGGTCGAGGAAGTGGACGAAATCCGCGCTGGCAACCTCGATGCGAGGGTCCGCCTCGCGTAGCGCATCGAGGTATTTGCGCAGCCGCGCCGGCGTGAACGCGGGTGCGCCGGCGATGGTCCTGATGATCGAATCGCTCACGCGCTTTTCCTTTTTTCCCGGAAAAACTCTGCAAGCAGTTGGCCGCACTCAGCCGCCAGCACGCCGCTCGTGACCGAGATGCGCCAGTTGAATGCCGGTGATTCCAGCGTTGCGGAGGCGCCCGCCTTGGGTTCATGCGCGCCGAACACTAGGCGCTCGACGCGGGCGTGGACCATGGCGCCCACGCACATGGTGCACGGCTCGATCGTGGCGTACAGCGTGGCGCCCGGCAGGCGGTAGTTGCCGGCGGCGCGGCAGGCGGCGCGCAGTGCGACGATCTCGGCGTGGCAGGTCGGATCGCATTCGGAGATCGGGGCGTTGTGGCCGATGCCGATCAGTTCACCGCCGGCATTCACCACGACGGCGCCCACCGGCACCTCGCCGGCCGCTCGGGCGCGTTCTGCCTCGTTGAGCGCGCGCCGCATCCAGAACTGATCGCCTGCCCCCACCAAACAGCTACCCTGGCTGTAAATCCATGAGCCCGTGTTCGATGAAATCCGCCGTCTCTTTCCTGGAACGCAACCTGACGAACCTGATATGTGAGTACTCAGGTGTTGCAAAAGCGGTTGCGTATCTCCTGCGGAGTTTCGGGAACGATGAAATCGTCCACAGGATCATGGAATCACGGGTCAAGAGATGTTTCCAAAACGTCTCCCTGTTGCCTGCCCACAGTTCTTCCCGTTTCAGCCCCCTGACCAGGCATCTCCGTATCATTCGATATAGGACGACGCGAAACGGCAGATCCAGGTACACGACGGTTTGCACGCGTCTCCACTTGATGGGCTGGGTTCTCTGATAGTTGCCGTCCAGCACCCAATTGTCGGAGGAAAGGGCTTTTTCCAACCTCGGAAAGAACTCCTCATCGGTCGATTTGGCCCAGTTCGGTTGCCAGAACAGCGCATCCATCTCGATGTAGGGAATGTTGCATCTTTGGGCGATCTGTCTAGCGAAAGTGGTCTTGCCACTTCCACTGGTCCCTACGACATTGATCCTCATTCCCACTCTATGGTGGCGGGCGGTTTGCTTGCGATGTCATAGACGACTCGCGAGACGTCTTCGATCTCGTTCATGATGCGATTCGAAACGGTGCCCAACAGGTCGTAGGGCAGGTGCGCCCAGCGGGCGGTCATGAAGTCGGTGGTTTCGACGGCGCGCAGGGCTATGACGTGCGCGTAACGGCGGGCGTCTCCGACGACGCCAACGGAATTGATCGGAAGGTAGACGGCGAATGCCTGGTGTACGCGATCGTAGTAATCGGCGCGGCGCAGTTCTTCCATGAAGATCGCATCGGCGCGGCGAAGCACGTCGAGATACTCGCGCCGAACTTCGCCGATCACGCGCACCGCCAGCCCGGGACCGGGAAACGGATGGCGAAACACGAGTTCCCGGGGCAGCCCGAGGGCAAGTCCCACCCGGCGCACCTCGTCCTTGAAAAGGTCGCGCAGGGGCTCGACCAGCTTCAGGTGCATTCTTTCCGGCAGGCCGCCGACGTTGTGGTGCGACTTGATGACGTGCGCCTTGCCGAACTTCGAGGCGGCGGACTCGATGACGTCGGGATAGATCGTGCCCTGGGCGAGCCACCGCACACCCTCGAGCTTTTCCGCCTCGCGCTGGAATACGTCGATAAAGGTGGCGCCGATACACTTGCGCTTGGCCTCGGGGTCGTCGAGACCATGCAGCGCCCCGAGAAACTCATCCGTGGCATCGACGGTGACGAGATGCGGGTCGAGTGCGTTGGACATGCGGTAGAACGCGGCCTCCACCTCCTCGCGTTCGTTGAGGCGCAGCAGGCCGTTGTCGACGAACACGCAGGTCAGTTGATCGCCGATGGCGCGATCGAGCAGTGCCGCGGCGACGCTCGAATCGACGCCGCCGGACAGACCGAGTACGACGCGCTCATCTCCGACGATGGCGCGTACCTCGCGGATGGCGCGCTCGACGATCTGTTCCGCTGTCCAGGTGCCGTTACAGCCGCAGATGTCGCGCGCAAAGCGGTCGAGAATCTCAGCGCCTTTGCGCGTGTGTGTGACTTCCGGGTGGAACTGCACGCCATAGAGGTGCCGCGACGCATCCGACATCGCGGCGATGGGCGCATTCGGGGTACTCGCGGCCACTTCGAAACCGGGCGGCAGCGACACGACCTTGTCGCCGTGACTCATCCACACCGGCAGCCGACCATCGGTCCCGAATCGCCCCAGCAGTCCATCGGCGCCGTCGTCCACGATGTCGATCTCGGCACTGCCGAACTCCCGCTTGGAAGAAGGCTCCACGGCGCCGCCGAGCTGGCTGGCCAGCGCGTGCATGCCATAGCAGATGCCGAGCACGGGGACGCCGGCTTCGAGCACCTGGTCCGGAATGCGCGGCGTTTCGATCTCGGTCACGGTTTCCGGGCCGCCGGACAGAACCACTCCACGCGGCGAAAAGGCATCGACGAATTCGGCGGGCATGTCGAAGGGGTGAACCTCGCAGTACACGCCAGCCTCGCGCACGCGCCGGGCGATCAGTTGCGTGTACTGCGACCCGAAATCGACGATCAGCAGCCGGTCGTCCGGCAAGCTCCGCTCCGGCAGTGGATCATCGAAAATGGGCACGGGCGTCTGCAGGTTTGCGCGCTTCTCAGCCAATCGGGTAGTTCGGCGGTTCTTTGGTGATCGAGACGTCGTGTACGTGACCTTCCGCGAGGCTCGCCGACGAGATCTTCACGAACTTCGTCGACTTGCGCATGGCATCGATATCTTTCGACCCCGTATATCCCATGGAGGCGCGGACCCCGCCCATGAGTTGGTGCACGATGGGACTCACCGGCCCGCGATACGGGACCCGGCCTTCGATCCCCTCGGGCACGAGCTTGCCGTTGTCGCCGTCGGGTTCCTGGAAGTAGCGGTCGCCGGATCCGAACTCGCCGCCCATGGCCGCGATGGACCCCATGCCACGGTAGGACTTGTAGGTCCGCCCCTGGTACAGCTCGACTTCTCCGGGCGCTTCGTCCGTGCCGGCGAGGAGCGCGCCGACCATGACCACGCTGGCGCCCGCGCCGATGGCCTTGGCGATGTCCCCGGAGAAGCGGACCCCTCCGTCCGCGATGACGGGGATGTCGTCCTCCTGGGCTTCCTCCGCGACCTCGGCCACTGCCGTGATCTGTGGCACCCCGATACCGGAAACAACGCGTGTCGTGCAGATGCTGCCGGGGCCGATGCCGACCTTGACGCAGTCCACGCCGGCCCCGATCAAAGCGCGGGCACCTTCCTTCGTCGCCACATTGCCGCCGACCAGCGGCAGCTTCGGATACTTCTGCTTGATCCAGCTTATGCGGTCGAGGACGCGTTGCGAGTGGCCGTGGGCCGTGTCCACCACCAGTACGTCCACGCCAGCCTCCACCAGCGCGGCGACCCGGTCGTCGGTGTCCTCGCCGGTGCCGACCCCTGCGCCGACACGAAGTTGACCAAGGTCGTCCTTGCAGGCATTCGGAAATCGCTGGGCCTTGGTGATGTCCTTCACGGTGACCATGCCGGTGAGCTGAGAGCCGTCGGTAAGCAGGATCTTCTCGATACGATTCCGGTGCAGCAGGTCGGTGATCTCTTTGAAAGTCGCGCCCTCCGGGGCCGTGACCAGGCGTTCCCTGGGGGTCATCACTTCGGACACGAGCGCGTCGAGGCGCTGTTCGAACCGGATATCGCGGCTGGTGACGATCCCGAGCAGCTTGTTGCCGCGGACTACGGGAACGCCGGAAATGTTGTGCTCCGCCGTCAGTTCGAGCAGGTCCCGCACGGTGCGTTCGGGGCCGATGGTGACGGGGTCTCGGATGATGCCGCTCTCGAATTTCTTTACCGACCGCACCTCCCGCGCCTGGCTTTCGAACGGCATGTTCTTGTGCACGATGCCGATGCCGCCTTCCTGTGCCATGGCGATGGCCAAACGCCCTTCGGTGACGGTGTCCATGGCAGCGGACATCAGGGGAATATTGAGGCCGATGTCGCGCGTCAGGCGGGTTCTGAGGTCGACTTCGGAGGGCAGGACACGCGAGTACGCAGGCAGGAGCAGGACATCGTCGAAGGTGAGCGCTTCCTGCACGATCCGCAGCATGTCAAACCCGGATTGGCTAAACGCGCGATGGTACGCCCCGACCTCCATGGAGTAAATAGCCGAAGGCTCCGAGGCCGCCTCGCGGAGGGCAGGGCAATACCGATTGGGGTAAAATGCGCTGTTTTACCTGCCGAAGCCCCCAGTTCATGAATTCCCCGACGCGTACCCCGATACCGGCAATGTGGCGTCGCGCGTGGGGACCAATCACTGACACCTTCGTGCCTGTCGAGGAGCCGTTCCTGAGCAATAGCTGTTGGTCCGTTGTCGCCGGTAAGGGTGCCGCCACTTGAGAATTGGTGGCATGCACGGTGGCGGCGGCGGCCGCTGGGGTGGCAGCGTGGTCGGCGCCCCCCAGCGCGATCGGGCGTCGTTCCAGCATCTGGGCCACCTGAAGCGGCTGATGCCGTACGTGCGGCGCTATGCCGTTGTTCTGGCGTGGGGTGTTGTCGGACTGCTCATCGCGCGGCTGGCCCTGTACCTGATTCCGTGGGCCCAGAAGCTGGCGATAGAAAGCCTCGAGGATCCGGTAGCCGAACCCTACCTGGTGATTCCGGCGATCCTGATCCTCGGTGTGGTGGCTTCGCAGTTCGCCATCTACATCCCGGCGCGGCGCGCCCTGCGCCGCATCTCGATCGCCGCGGCCTATGATCTTCGGAAGCGCTTTTTCAACCTGGTCCAGTACCAGGGTCCCAACTTCTTTAACCGGTTCGGCACCGGCGACCTCATGTCGCGCGCAGTCAACGATATCAGCATGGTCCGCATGGTGGTTTCCTTCGGCGCGGTGAACATCGTCATGTTCGTCTTTTCGTTGGCCGCGGCGCTGGGGTTCATGCTGGCCATGTCGCCGGCGTTGACCGCCTGGGTGGTGGCGCCGCTGCCGTTCGTCGCGGCCATCGGATTCATGATGGCTCGGGGAATGTTCCCCTTTTTCCGGGAACGCCAGGAAGCCCTGGCGACACTGACCGCCTTCACCCAGGAGAACCTCAACGGGATACGCACGATCCAGGCCATGGCACAGGAAGAGCAGGAGATCGAGCGGTTTCGGAAGGCCAGCACGCGCTACGCCCAGAAGTTCTACCGGGCGGAGCGCTACCAGGTGATAGTGAACGTGGCGATGACGCTGCTGACCATGATTTCGCCGGTGGTCATCCTGCTCTACGGCGGCCTGCTGGTGCTGGACGGCTCGATGAGCATCGGCGCCTTCACGGCCTTTTTTGGCTACCTCGTCCTGATCACGGCGCAGGTCTACTCCATCGGCTTTTCGCTGTCGATGTTCACCTCCGCCGCGGCCGCAACGCAACGCATCTTCGAGATCCTGGACTACCCGCGCGAGGTGGTCGACGTGGCGGAAGTCGAATTGTCGGGGGAGATCAAGGGCCGGCTCGAGTTTCGCAATTTCTCCTACCGCCACCCCGGGGCTGCCCGCCCGACCATCGACGGCATCAACCTGCGCGTCGATGCCGGCGAGACGGTAGCCATGCTCGGCCGCATAGGTTCGGGCAAGTCGACGATACTGAAGGCCGCCGTGCGGCTCATCGACACGCCGCGCGGCTCGGTGTTCCTGGACGGCAAGGATGTCTGCCAGGTGCCGATACGCCGGCTTCGCGAAGCGGTCACGATGGTCCCGCAGGATCCATTCCTGTTCTCTGCGGCGCTCAAGGAAAACCTGACCTACGACCAGCCCGACCGCGGCGACGACGAGATCCTGGAAGCGGTGCACGCGGCCGGCCTGTCGGAGACC
The DNA here is from genome assembly GCA_028821515.1 of Gammaproteobacteria bacterium. Lineage (GTDB taxonomy): Bacteria > Pseudomonadota > Gammaproteobacteria > Pseudomonadales > Azotimanducaceae > VXNE01. The sequence continues at coordinate 16,442 of JAPPGA010000071.1, forward strand.
GTGGAACGCCTGGTTGATGGACTCGACACCGTGGTCGGCGAACGTGGGACCACCCTCTCCGGCGGCGAGAAGCAGCGGTCGACACTGGCGCGCGGATTGATTCGGCGCGCCGACGTACTGTTGCTGGATGACTGCTTCTCCAGTGTCGATACCGAAACGGAGGAACTGATACTGGGTGGCCTGCAGCGAATGCGGGCGGGCAAGACGACGCTATTGATCTCGCATCGGGTGTCCACGGCGCGGCACGCCAATCGAATCTATGTCATCGATAACGGGCGGGTGCTGGAGTCGGGCACGCACGAGGAACTGCTCGCGCAGGGCGGCTACTACGCCGACCTCGAAGCGGTGCAGAGCAGCCAGGATCGCGACCGCGCGCGCAGGGGTCAACTGCTCCGGCAGCTTGACGGCGCACGGGCCGAAACGATGCCCCTGGCGGCCACGGGGAGTGACGACTGATGAGTGAAGTTACCGCCGGGCGCAACTATTCGGCGTTCGATGCCGAACTGACGCACCAGGCGCTCAACATGCGCCTGTTCATGCGCCTGTTGCGCTGGGCCAGGCCCTATCGCATCACCCTGGGCACCAGTGCGGCCCTGGTCGTCGTCTGGGCGATGGTTTCGGTGCTCATGCCGATCATTCAGGGGCCCGTGGTGGTGGACACCATCCTGGCGCCGAATGAGTCCGCCGAATCGCGCTTCAACTTCGGGCTGATTGCCGCGACGGAATGGTTGTCCCAACTGTTCTCGATGCCGCCTCTGGGCGGCGCCGTGATGCTCTTCGTGGGCCTGACCCTCGCGCAACTGCTCATCATGGTTGGCCACCAGCTCACGTTGTCGAGCGGCGCCCTCAAGACATTGCGCGACCTGCGGCTCGACCTGTTCGCTTCCCTCGAGCACAAACCCGCCTCATTCTACGATCACGTGGCCGTGGGGCGTGTGATGACGCGGGTTACGAACGACGTGGAGAACCTCTTTCGGCTGTTGAGGGAGTTCGTCGCCCTCGCGGGGCAATTCGTCCCCTTCTTCTTCGCGATGGTCATGATGCTGGTCTACAGCGCGGAGCTTACGGGCATCGTGTTGCTGATCATTCCGGCCGCCGCCGTCGCCACGTACATATTCCGCATCGCGATGCGGGAGATCTTCCGCCTGGTACGGGATTCGATGTCGGCCCTGAACCAGTACCTGCAGGAAGACCTGATGGGCATCGAGGTCGTGCAACTCTCCGGCCGCGAAGAGATGAACGCCCAGGAGTACCGGGTGCTCAACCAGGAGAACCGGAACCAGGAGTATCGCGCCATCAACTACGAGGTCGTGTTCGAGACGTTCAACACGAGCCTGACCAGCATCGCCATCGCTGTCATCATCTGGTACGGCGGCGGCCAGGTTGTGCAGGAGGAGATGACGCTGGGCGCGCTGCTGATGTTCAACATGTACATCAACATGATGATCACGCCGGTGAGCACGTTCGGCCATTTCTTCAACACGCTGTTCCGCGCCATGGCCTCCGGCGAACGCATCTTCCAGGCGATCGACTGGGACGAGCGGTTGCGCGAGCCGGAGCATCCGGCCCGGTTGCCGGAGCGGCTTGAAGGGCGCGTCGAGTTCCGCAACGCGCGCTTCGCGTACGCGGCCAGCGATCCGGTGCTGCGCGATGTCTCCTTCTCCATTTCCCCGGGAGAGAAGTTGGCGGTGGTTGGTCCCACCGGCGCCGGCAAGAGCACCATCATTCGCTTGCTGGCGCGTTTCTACGACTTCGACGACGGGATGATCTTTGTCGACGGCATCGACGTGAACCACATCGCAAGCGGTGATCTGCGCAAGCGGGTAGGTGTGGTGCTGCAGGACTTCCACATCTTCTCCGGCACGGTCCTCGAGAACATTTCGCTCAATGACCCCGGCATATCCCGCGAACGCGCCCAATGGGCGGCCCGCGCGGTGAACGCCGACGGGTTCATTCGCGATCTGGCGGACGGATACGAGACGGAACTCGCGGAGCGCGGTCACAACCTGTCGCAGGGGCAGCAACAGTTGCTCGCATTTGCGCGGGTACTGGCTTCGGACCCGGAGATACTGGTGCTCGACGAGGCCACATCGAGCATCGACACGGGCACCGAACTCATCATCCAGGACGCGTTGCACAAGCTGACCCACGGGCGCACGTGCATCATCATCGCCCACCGCCTGCAGACCATTCGCGAGTGCGACCGGATCCTGGTGCTGGACCAGGGGATGATGAAAGAGCTTGGCACTCACGAGGAACTGATCGCCAAGCGGGGCATCTACTTCACGCTGCACGAGCTTCAGTTCCAGGACAGCGTTGGGGCGGCGGAGCTGGCCCTGCGGAAGCGCCGGGAGGACGAGCGTCCGCGGTGGGTAGACATGAGCGACGAAGACGACGAGGACGACGACGATGTGCTCGGTCGTCGCGGCATGAGGACAGCCCGTCGAACCTGATGTAAGAGCGTCCGCGGGAGATTTTCCAAAGTTCTCGCATCGCGCCCCAAAACGAGTACACTCGAACGCTAACTGACTCCGACGGTATCGGAGCGACAGGGGAAATCAGGGACAACCCAAGGGGAAAAAATGCGTGACGTCGTAGTAGTGGATAGCGTGCGTACCGGTTTGGCCAAGTCATTCCGTGGCAGTTTCAACCTGACCCGGTCCGATGACATGCTGGCGCATCTCATCGATGCCTTGCTGGAAAGGAATCCGAAGATTGCTCCCGACGAAGTCGAGGATGTCGTCGTTGGTGCGGCCAGCCATGCCGGCGAGCAGGACGGCAATCTCGCCCGCCTGGCGGTCGTGCTCTCGAAACTCCCGATCACGACTGCGGGGATGACCATCAACCGGTTCTGCTCCTCCGGCCTGCAGTCGATCGCGATCGCTTCTAACCAGATCGCATCCGGGCAGACGCAGATCGCGATAGCGGGTGGCGTGGACTCCATCTCCATGCGCAACCGGCAGACGGCGGCGAAGGCCGATCAGAACAAGCGTCTGCTGGAAGAGAAGCCCGCAATTTTCATGGCGATGGGCAATACGGCGGAAGTCGTCGCGCGCCGCTACCAGGTGACGCGCGAAATGCAGGACGTCTACGCGCTGCAGAGCCAGAAGCGGTATGCCAAGGCGCAGGAAGACGGCCGCATGGCGGAAGAAATCGTTCCGATGTCCGCGACAATGCTGGTGGTCGACAGGGAGACCGGCGAGGAAAGCCATGCCGACGTCGTCGTCAACCGGGACGAGTGCAACCGTCCGACCAGCACCATCGAAGGCCTGGCCGGGCTGCCGCCCGCATTCGAGGAAGACGGCACGGTGACGGCCGGCAACGCGTCGCAGCTCTCCGACGGCGCATCGATGACCCTGCTCATGAGCGCCGAGCGCGCGGAGCAACTCGGTGTCGAACCGATGGGCATCTACCGTGGATTCACCGTCGCGGCATGCGAACCCGACGAGATGGGCATCGGGCCTGTGTTCGCGATTCCCCGGCTGCTCGAGAACGTCGGGCTGAAGCAGGACGATATCGACCTGTGGGAACTGAACGAGGCGTTCGCCTCCCAGTGTGTCTATTGCCGGGACGAACTTGGGCTGGACAACGAGAAATACAACGTCAATGGCGGCAGCATCGCCATTGGCCATCCCTTCGGCATGACGGGCTCCCGCCTGACCGGGTCGATCCTTCGAGAACTGAAACGCCGCGACGAGAAATACGGCGTGGTGACGATGTGCATCGGCGGCGGACAGGGCGCGGCAGGTCTGTTCGAAGCCGTGTAGGAACAGACGGAGGGCGGTGTTAGACTGCTGGTAATGAACCGCGGCGCGGCAGGAAGGAAACTCGTCGCATCGACCGACTCGTTGAGCCAGGCCACGGCGGATTGTGTGCGCCGCGCGGCAGTCCGATATGCCGCCTCGCTATTGTTCCTTGGCAGCGGCTCCATTGCCCTGGCCGCCGGCAGCGACAACCTCTATCAGGCACACACGAATGAAGAGTTGTCGGAACTCGCCGCCGACTGGGAATCCCTGACCACGGAAGAGCGTCGCGACTACTTCATCGAGGTACGTCGCCGCATGGCGGAAGCCGTCAAGAATCGCGCCGAACCGCCTCCGATCGTGGGAGAGCGTCGGTTCGGCCGAATCATCCGCCAGCCGGACGGTTCGGTGCTGCACATCGAAGGCGTCGTGCGCTATCGGGATCGCGATGCGGCCGGTGCCGAGGAGCCGTCGGACTACGGTACCGGGTTTGAGCAGCGGGCGGAGCAGACAGCGGAACGTGGGTCCTCCGCCCCAGTCCCGCCCGTCATGACAGTAGGCGTTGTCGGCGAGACGGAAGTGGTCGCCGAAAAAGCCGAAAAAGCCCAAGAAGCCCAAGAAGCCGAAGAAGAAGAGATTCCGGAGACGACGGCCAGGGAGCGTGCGCAGGGCGCTGACGGACGCGAGTAAGCGTCACTGGTTGAACTGCCATGAGTAGCGCCACCATGAGTAGCGGTAGCGATAGCGCGACTCTGCTCGTCGTGGATGACGATGCCGAGATACGCGAGCTGATCCAGGCATACCTTGACAAACAGGGTTATCGCGTAATCTGCGCTGAAGACGGACCGGCGATGGATGAAGCGCTGTCGTCGTCATCTATCGATCTCATCCTGCTCGATCTCATGTTGCCCGGCGAGGACGGCCTGTCGATCGCCAAGCGCATCAAGCAGACGCGCAATACGCCGATCATCATGGTTTCCGCACAGGGAGAGGAAGTGGATCGGATCGTCGGTCTAGAGATCGGCGCCGACGACTACATCGCCAAGCCATTCAATCCGCGCGAGTTGCTGGCTCGCATCCGCGCGGTCATGCGTCGGAATACAGTGGCGGAACCGGACCGCCAGGTGGTCGAGTTCGGCACCTATCGGCTGGACCTCGATGCGCATCGGCTCACCGAGGGAAAGCACACGGTTCCATTGACTTCCGGCGAATTCGACCTGTTGAGCGTGCTCGTGCAGCATCCGAACCGGGTCCTTGATCGTGACCGCATCGTGGAACTCCTGAGCAGCGGCCAACGGTCCCCGTTCGACCGTAGCGTGGATGTTCGGGTCACCCGGCTGCGAAGCAAGATCGAACCCGATCCTTCCACGCCCTGCTACATCAGGACCGTATGGGGCAAGGGGTACATGTTTTGTCCGGCTGGCCCTGGTTAGCGGTCGTTCGCAACCGTTCGGATAGCGGTTCGAACGGGCGCGTGGGCGTATGCCACCAAGGCAGAAGACAAGACAAGAGAAAAGGCAGAAGACAATGTCCGGCGAACACGGGTCGGACCCGGTGAATCATGCCGGCTAGGGAAAGAGGCCCCCGGAGAACGGGGTCGCTTCTCGCACGAACCAACTTCGTTCTTGGATGGAGCGCGGTCGCGATCGCAGTGACGGCGATCACCGCGACGGACTTTTTCGTCATATCCCCCATGACGGAACGCTCCGCCGATGACGAGGCCGGGCTGATCGTGCTGTCCGCGCAGACCTGGGTGGAACTACCCGGAAACACGGACGCGCGCCCCGCTTTCGAATTCGAGATGGCGCGGATGCATGACCTGATCATCAGTTCCGACATCAGGGACCTGCCTCTTGCCGACCCGGACAACGACTTCTACGAACTCTTGCGGACCAGGTTGACCGAGCGTCTGGGTGCGCCCGTACGGCTGTTGGAAGGAGACGACCTGCTGTGGGCGGATATCCAGTTGCCCGCCGCCCGACTGCAGGTGGGTTTCTCGCCCCAGCGCGACGTGGATCCACTTTACGTGGCATTGATTATCGGCGTGCTTGGAGCAGTGATCGTCATCGGCACGTCGTATTTCATCGTTCGGCGGATCGCCCGCCCGTTAGAAGAGACGGCGACTGCGGTGGAAGCCTTCCGGGGTGCCGAGGGATTCGCGCCCCTGCCGGAGAAAGGGCCGCGAGAACTCGTGACGCTGGCCGCGAGTTTCAATCGAATGGCGCGGGAGATCAGCGAGCTGCTGGCCAACAGGACGACGCTCCTGGCGGGCATATCCCATGACCTTCGCACACCTCTCGCCCGCATGCGGCTCGCGCTGGAACTGCTTCCGGAAAACGTCGATACGAAGCTCGTTCAGCGCATGGAGAACAACCTGGAGCGAATGGACGAGTTGATCGGCGACACGTTGCGGTTCGCGCGCGGCGCCGGCGAAGTCCCCCAGGAACTACCGCTCAAGCCCTTCATAGAGTCGCTCCTCGATGAAGACGTTCCCTTCGAGTGGCGGGGCGACGAAAACGTGCGCGTATCGATAGCGACGGGCGCCTTCGAGCGTGTCATGGCGAATCTCATTGCCAATGCCCAACAGCACGCGGGAGACGCTCGCGTCATCGTGGTGGCGGGGTCCGGCGTGGCGATACACGTGATCGACCAGGGTCCCGGCATTCCCCGTCAACACCGCGAGCGCGTGTTTCAACCCTTCTTCCGTCTCGACGCATCGCGCAGTCAGGAAACCGGCGGCAGCGGCCTGGGGCTCGCGATAACGCGGCAACTCTGCCAGGCACACGGCTGGCGCATATCCCTGCGGGATGCACCGGGCGGCGGCACTGACGCCTGCGTCTCGATTCCGTTGTCGATACAAACTGATACGAAAAAGTCCCCTGCCGAAACGCCTTTGAAACAGCCTTCGAAGATAATCGTCTCCTCCTGACGGACGGAGTCGGCGACGAACACCTTCCGTCGGGAAGTGAGGCAATCTCCATTCCCTCTATAGACCTCGTCACATCGAGGTCTCTAGACCCGCCGGTTCCCTCTCCAGGCCGGCGGGTCTCTTTTATCTGCGCCAGGAATTCTCGCTTCAACTCCAGCGCGCCTCCGCTCATGTCGCCTGTTCTGGAACGCTTCCGGTTAACATCGCACGGGGGGTGAAGGACTCGGGGGGACGCCGCATGGACTTCAAGGAAATCTCGTACGCGGTGGAAGGGCCGATGGCGCTCATCACCATCAACCGCCCGGAGAAGCACAACGCGATCTCCCTCGATACGCTTGAGGAGTTGCATCACGCAGTGCGGCGGGCGGCCAACGATGAAGATGCATGCGTGATTACGATAACCGGTGCTGGCGGCAGGTCATTCGCCTCGGGTTCGGACCTGTCGGAAGTCCTTTACCGGGACCTCCGGAAAGCACTGGAGCCCATTGTGCAGGGGCTCGCCGATCAACTTGAGCGCACGCCGAAACCCACCATCGCCGCCATCGACGGCATCTGCATGGGTGGAGGACTCGAGGTGGCGCTGGGGTGTGACCTGCGCATCGCTACGCCGCGTTCACGCTTCGCGACCCCGGAGGGCAAGCTCGGCATCATCCCGGGCGGAGGTGCGACGGCTCGATTGCCAAGGATCGTCGGCCCGGGATGGGCGATGGAGATGATGCTCATGGGCGATCCGATCGACGCTGAACGCGCGCTCTCCATCGGCCTGGTGACGCGTCTCGTAGCGCCGGAGGAACTGCTCGCGGAAGCACGGCGCATGGCCGACCACCTGGCCGGATTCGCGCCGTTCGTGCCGCGGACGATGAAGGCCATGGTGCGCTTCGGAATGGATGCGAGCCTGGCCAGCGCGCAGATGCTTGAGAAGTACGCCCAGGGCGCACTCGTGCAGACCGAGGACAAGGAGGAAGGCATCAGGGCGTTCCTCGAAAAGCGCAAACCGGATTTCAAGGGGCGGTAGCCGTTCCGCGTCAGTTGTTGCACCAAACACTACCTGCGGGGAGAACTGCATGGCCGTAGACAGGTTTCCGATTGAAGAGGGACACATCATGATGTTCGCGCGCGCGATCGGCGACGACAATCCGATCTACCACGACCGCGACTATGCGGCGTCCACCGAGTGCGAGGGCATCGTGGCGCCGCCGACTTTCGTCCAGTCGAGCAACCAGTTCGATCCCGACTACACCATGCGGCCCAGGTCCGGCCAGGCGTGGTTCGGCTCGGGGCGTACCCCTACGGGCGCCGGGAGAGACCCCAGGGGAGGCGGGCGCCGGCTGGGCGGCGGGCTCCACGCGGAGCAGCGTTTCGAGTACCACCGCCATCCGCGCGTCGGCGACATCCTGACGGCGACCAAGCGGCCCGGAAAAACCTGGGAGAAGCAGGGTCGGCGATCGGGAAAGCTGATGTTCCGGGAAACCGTGACCGAATACCGGGACCAGAATGGTGAGCTTGTGATAACCGCTACGGGTGTGGGGGTAAGCACGGAGCGACCGGTCGATCGGACCTGAGGGGGACTCAAGGAGATGGCTTTGAAGGCGGTCGACCTGCGCGTCGGCGATACGCATACGGAACGCCTGGTCGAAGATCTGACGAGGACGCAGATCGTGCAGTACGCGGGGGCCTCGGGGACTTTAACCCGGTGCACACGGACGAGGTGTTCGCACGGGAAGTCGCGGGCTATCCGACGATCTTCGCCCACGGCATGCTGACCATGGGCATGACGGGACGCATGTTGACCGACTACGTGGGTGACGGTCGCCTGACCAAATTCGGCGCGCGCTTCACGAGCCAGGTATGGCCGGGGGACACGCTTGACGCGACGCTGACCGTCACCGGCGTCGCAGACGATCTCGTCGAACTGGCGGTGTCCACGGTCAACCAGGACGGCGTCGAGGTGCTGAAGGCGACGGCCCAGGCGCGCGTCGACTGACGAACCGCCGCAACGTGCACGGTGACCCGCAGGACGTCCTTGGTACGCAGTTGAGTTGAGATGAACGGCCGCCGGGGAGATTGCGCATCGCCGTTGCCGACCCTGCTCGGACGGGCAATCGGCATGTTTGCGCTCGACTATGATCGGGCGCGCGGTCGGGATCGTTCCGTTCCGCAACTCGGCACATGGGCCAACCTGTTGCGCGTGCTTGATGCAGATGGAACGGATCAGCGCGAACTTGTCCGCCGCACAGTGATCTCCAGGCGCGTTGCCAAGGTGGTAGTTACCCGGCTCGAGCGGCTCGGGCGGGTCGCCGTGGATAAGCAGGCGGTCGAGGGCACGCGCGGCAAGACCAACCTCGTTCGATTGACGGCCAGCGGCGAGGCAGGCACTGCGGCGGCAGCCGCGCGTGTCGATACGGTGCAGGCTGACTGGCGGGAACGTTTCGGCAACGACGCCGTCGATCGATTGCGTGATGCCCTATCGACCGTCGTGGATCGGCTCCCGGTTGAGTTGCCCCACCATCCGGCTGGATACGGCGCCGCCGACCCGAGCGTCACGGGTGGCGACTACGTGCCCGAGAATCCTGGGCCGCCGAGGATCCCGGCGCACGGTCAGGATTGGCCGGTCGTGTTGCGGGAACCTGGCAGTGACACCAGGCACCTGCCGCTGCCGGCCCTGCTGTCCCAGGTGCTTGCCGCGTTCGCTATCGACTACGAACGAGAGCAGTTTGGCAGTCTGCCGGCCGCTTCGAATTTCCTGCGGTTCGTTGGTGACGATGGCGTGACACTCGGAAGTGCGCAGGCGCTCGGTGGAGTGGTCGGCAATGGCAAGTCGCTGCACGAGCGGCACCTCGATGTCGCTGTCGAGCCGGGCCGCCCTCGCGACATGAGCCGCCGCGTCTTTCTCACGCCGAAGGGTCGCCGCGTACGCGATGCTTATCCGCAACTCGTCAAGGAAATCGAGGACCGATGGAACGAGCAATACGCCACGGCCATGCCCCCCATGCGTTCGACCTTGATGTCCATGAACGAACGGTTCGATGCTGACCTGCGTGACTACCCGAGCACGACCGGATGGATCCTCCGGCCCTGGTTAGGCTGAGTCCGTTTCCCCAGCCGCGCTTGCGCCACCGCCTGGTGGTCACTGAATGCGGATGACTCCACCCGCCCAAAGACGCCTTAGAAAGTCGACCAGAGGCAGCACGTGAACATCGTCCCACAACGCCGCGCGCTCCCCCAGGTAAACGCCATAGCACTTCGTCCGGTCGGCTCCGAGGTCGTCCGCGACCCGGTGCAGCCCACGGTTGAACCGTCTCTCCCAACGTGATGACGCCTTGATCTCGATAGCGACGAAACCTTCCACCGTCTCGCACAGCACATCCACCTCGACCCCGTCGTAGCTGCGCCAGAAATGCAGTCTGTAGTCGGTGCGGGAATATCCCAGCCAGGCCCGCACTTCGTTGAGCACGAAGGTCTCGGCCAGTGGGCCCATCTCTTCGGAGGTGGGAGGATAGGCCAGCCGGCCGCTGAGCGCCCGGGCGACACCGGCATCGAAGAAATAGAACTTGCTCTGCCGCACCTGCTTGGTCGCTGACTTCAACTTCCAGGCGGGCAGCCAGAATCCGATCAAGGTGTCTTTAAGGATCTCGAAATGGTTCTGTACGGTCCGGCGGTTGATTCCAGCATCGCGTGCGATGCTCGCGGCATTGGTGACCTGGCCATTCTGACGTGCTGCGATTTCGAGAAAGCGCGCGAACGCCCCCAGATTGCGTGTCAGCGCCTCAAGCTGGATCTCCTGAACAAGATACGTATCGGCATACGTCCGAAGGTAGTCTTGCGGAGTGTCGGTGGTAACCGCCATCGGCAGCATGCCGAAACGCAGCACTCGCTCGGGATCGATCTCGAAGGAGAGCTCCGCCGACACCAAGGGAAACATGGATACCGTGATGGCGCGGCCCGCCAGCAGGTTGGCGCCGCCGCGGTGCAGTTTGCGCGCGCTCGATCCCGACAGCACGAAGCGCAGACCGCGAGTCTCCATGAGACGATGCACCTCGTCCAGCAAGTCTGGCACCTTCTGAACCTCGTCGATCACGGCCCAGCTACCGGAGGGCAACGTCGCAAGCTCGCGGTACAGCGAGCGCGGGTCCTTGCTCAGCCGCAACGCCTCCCCGGTATCGAGCAGATCGTAGGTAACGGTGTCGGAAAAACGATCACGAATCCAGGTTGACTTACCGGTACCGCGCGGGCCGAAGAGCAGGATTGACTGCGAGGGCGTTGCAAGTAATCTAGAGTACATAAATTCCAATATTACCGGAATTTATGACATATATACCGCATATTTACCCAATGATCCGGGAAGGGGGTGATGAGCCCTGTGCCCCGGCGACTGCCGCAGCACTTCACCACTTCTCAAGCGATGTTCTGATATCGAGTTCGAAAGTCCAGGCATTCGGCGGCTGGTCGTAGAGGAACTCGTACGCGTCGACGATGCCCTGAATGCTGATCATGCCGGCTTCACCGAGACGTTCGGCGTACTCCGGCAGTCCTTGCTTGATCTTCTCGCCGCCGATGGGTCCGTCGATGACGACGTGGCTCACGTGGACGCCGTCCGTCGCGTATTCCTTGGCCATGGCCTGCGCAAGCGCGCGCTGCGCCCCCTTGGAGGCATTGAACGCGCCGTAATTGGCCCGGCCCCGCAGGGACGCGCTCGCTCCGGTGAAGATCAGCGTTCCGCCGCCTTTCTTGCGAGGGGATCCCCCTCGCGCTCCCCGACGCAACCTACGAACGGCTTCGCGCCCGAACAGGAACGCGCCGTAGATGCCGACGTCCAGCGAGCGCTCGAAGTACCGCGACTCCATGTCGGCAATGGGTCCGGGCCGGTTGTTGCCGACGTTGTAGATCGCAAGCTTCAGTTCGCCGTCGGCCGCATCGACCGCGTCGAACAGCGCGTCGACCTGGCTCTCGTCGGTGGCATCCGTGGCGATGGTAGTGGCCTTGCCCCCGAACGTGCGCGCGAGTGCCTCCAGCGTCTCACCGGTCCGGCCTGCCATGAACACGTGGTGGCCGCGGCGGAGAAACCGCGCGCAGAGTTGGGCGCCGAGGCCGTCCTCGGGTCCGACGCCTATGACGACGGTCTTGACGTTGGATTCGTCCGGCATGCGCGGTTACTTCCCAAGAGACCTGATCATCGCGCAGGTCTTCTCCATCGCTGGCCTGGTCGCGGGGATGGTGGAACCGTGCGCGAAGAAGCCGTGCAGGAAACCGTCGAAACGGACGCACTCGACGGTGTTGCCGGCGGCTTCGAGGGCCGCGGCGTAGGCCTCGCCTTCGTCCCGCAACGGGTCGTATTCGGCGGTCATGACGAGCGCAGCCGGCAGTCCAGACAGGTCTTCTGCGAGGAGGGGCGATGCGCGAGGATCGGAACGCACCTCGGGATCGGCATACTTGTCCCAGAACCAGTGCATCGCCTCGGCGGTCAGCATGTAGCCTTCCGCGCAATCGCGATAGGAAGCGGTCTCGAAATTCACACCATCGATCACGGGGTATGCGAGCACCTGGGCTGAAATGGCCGGACCTCCCGCTTCCCGCGCCATCAGAGTGACGACCGCGGCAAGGTTGCCGCCGGCGCTGTCTCCGACCACGGCGAACCGTGCTGGATCGCCGCCGAGTGCCGCGCAGTTCTCGCTTGCCCAGCAGGTCGCCGCGAAGCAATCGTCGGCAGCCGCTGGAAACCGGTGCTCGGGCGCCAGGCGGTAGTCGACCGAAACGACGATGCAGCCCGCCCCGGCGCACAGTTCCCGGCTTTGGCCGTCCGCCGTATCCAGGTCGCCGATCACCCAGCCGCCGCCGTGGAACATCATGGCAATCGGGTACGGTGCATCGTCATCGGTCGAGGGCGTGTAAATCCGCAACGGAATCTGGCCGCCAGGGCCGTCGATGGTGGTGTTTTCGACTTTCCCGACGGGGGTTTCGACCGGAGGTTGCATCATCCGGAACATCTCGCGGGCATCGGCTACGGCCATCTCGATAATCTTGGGGCCGTCCAGCTCTTCCAAGGCTCGGAGCATGGCTTCGTATTCCGGGTGCAATGGCATGGGATCTCGGCGCTTCAGTGGAAGGGGCGGCAAATATGCAACAAACGAATCGGAAATGCGCGCTGGCGTGGCGCTGCTTGTGCCGACGACTGTCTCTGCAATGTTGATTTGTTTATGTCGTAACGAAGTGATGGCTTTTCAGGGTAATTGGTCAAACTGCAAGAACACGTCCATCGACTCCCCCGACGGATGTGGACACCACTAAATCGATTCGCGGATAATGGGGTCAACGATGCATGGCCTCAGTCAACACGAGGATAATCGGCGGGCGCCAACACCCTTCACCGGTGGTCCTGCTCCCGGTTCATCAAGTCCAAATGGTATTCGGGCCGACCCGCGGCTCGAGCGATTGAGATCCTGTGCGGCGGCCAATAAGAGGGGAAAACCGTGAAGAAAATACTTGAACTGATTGCCGACGGTGATGGGCGGGCGCGGAATACGTTGGTCCTCGCGAAGAGGGCTCTCGCCTGGTTGGCTTGCAGCTTGCTGGCCGCACCGGCGGCCTTTGCCGACAGTGTTTCCGGTGCCGTGACGGATGCCGGCAATACGGTCAGTTTTCGCGGTGCGGTGGTCAGTATCGACGGACGGGAAGGGTCTGCGATAACCGATGGGCGTGGGCGCTTCCGCTTGTCCAACGTCCCCGCGGGCACCTACACGCTCGTGATTTCCTATGTCGGCACGACGAGTACCAGGATCGAAATCGAGGTGCCTGCGGAAGGGCTGGATCTCGGTGACGTGGTGATCGGTGACGCGGAATCGGAAGGATTGGTCGAGGAAGTGATCGTCTACGGTCAGGCGGCCGCTTTCGCCAGCGCGCTCAACCAGGAGCGTGCGGCCATCAACGCGGTGTCTGTTCTGGACACCGACGCGATGGGTCAGTTTCCGGATCAGAATGTCGCCGAAGCGGTGCGGCGCCTGAGCGGCGTGACCGTCGAAAACGATCAGGGGGAAGGTCGTTACGTCGTCATCCGCGGCATGGACCCCGACCTGAATGCGACATCCATCAACGGTGTGCGCGCCACCGCGGCGGAACCGCAACGGGCGTTGCAGCTCGACGTCATTCCATCGGACGTTCTCGACGGTATCGAGGTGAACAAGTCACTCACCCCGGACATGGACGGCGATGCGATCGGCGGTTCCATCAACGTCAGGACGCTAAGCGCGTTCAGCCGCAAGGGCCCGTATGCCAAGGCGAGAGTGGAGCAATCCCACAATGAGATTCGCGATGAATGGAGCCCCAAGGCGTCCTTTGCCGGCAGCAATGTTCTCGAGCTGGAAGGCGGCAGGCGCCTCGGGGTCGCGGGCGCCGTCAGTTGGCACGACCGCAAGCTTCAGGCCGACAATGCCGAGTCCGACGATTGGGACGTTGCCGATAACGGCATGGACTTCCTCGAGGAATTCCAGCCCCGGCTGTACAAGGTCGAGCGCAAACGCATCGGCGCTGTTCTCAACTTCGACCTCGACATCTCCGATTCGACCACACTGCACCTGTACTCCCTGTACAGCCGGTTCCAGGATACGGAACTTCGAAACCGGACGACGTTCGGCCTCGGCGAGCTGGACGAAGGCGCGCTCACCGCGACCCGAATGAGTTTTTCGGAGGTGGAGATCGAGCGGGACACCAAGGGCCGCGACATGCGCGGGCAGATCGCTGAAAACACGTCTATCTCCTTCGGTTCCGATACCCAGCTCGATGCCTGGCAGATCGAAACCAACGTCGGCTATTCCTACGCGCGGGAACGAACGCCCGACCAGGTGAGCGGCACCTGGGTCGCGGAATTCGTATCGGGCGACAACATCCCGGACGGGCAGCCCGTGCTGACCATCGATCGCAGCAACCCCCAGATACTCGTGGCCGAATCTGCGTTCTGGAGCATATTGCAGGACGCATCGCTCTACGAACTCGACGAACTCGAGCATCTCAATGAGAAGAACGAAGACACCCAGGTTTCGTTCCGGCTGGATGCGACCCGGGACATGGACTTCGGCCTCGTGAAGTTTGGCGCCAAGGCCCGGCTGCGAGAAAAGAAGACCGACGAGGAAGTGGGTCTCTGGTCCGGAGACGATCAATGGTTCCTGTCCGACGTGCTGCTGCCCGGCGGTGGTTCCGCGTACGGTTTTCCGACTCCCATGGACCCGGTGCCGGCCAACAGCGGCGAGCGGGACATCCTGGCTGGAGGCACCGGTATCGAGGTCGAGGACATCGACACCCAGATCGATTCGAACGTGGCCGATTTCACGTTTGACGAGAACGTCCTTGCCGTCTACGGCATGGCCCGTTGGGACAACGGCCCCCTGGCGGTCACCGCCGGCTTGCGCGTCGAGCGGACGAGTCTCGACAGTAGCGGCAGCATCACTGAACTGATCGAGGAGGGCGGCACCTACAACGGCGCGGTCCTCGACGACGACACCGTTTTCATAACGCCTGTCAACGAGAAGAAGTCCTACACGGACGTTCTGCCCAGCGTCAACGCACGCTACGAGTTCAACGAAGACCTGATCGGGCGGGCCTCGGTACACAAGGCGGTGGTTCGACCGCGTGTCGAGGATGTGGCGTTCAGGGTCGCAATAGACGGCGACGAGGCCGAGTTGGGGAACCCTTCGCTCGAACCGTTCCGGGCCTGGAACGCGGATGTATCGCTATCCTACTATCCAACCGACCTGAGCGTGTTGTCTGCGGGCCTTTTCTGGAAGCGGATAGACGATTTCATATTCGTCCAGACCATTGACGATTACCCGTTCGCGGGCAGGGTGTTCGATGAAGCCACGGTCGCTCAAAACGGCGACCAGGCGGACGGCATCGGCCTGGAATTCAACTATCAGCAGCATTTCGGTTTTCTCGGCGCGCCCTGGGATGCGTTCCTGGTGGGCGCGAACTATACCTATGTGGATGCCAACGCGACGACCATCGACGGCCGCGAGATCGATCTGCCCAAGCAGTCGGCCAACATCGCGGGACTCGTCGTGGGCTATGACAAGCACGGTTTCGATATCCGGCTGGCGATGAAGTACCGGGACCGCTATATCGACTCCCTGGAAGGTGAAGGCGAAGACCGTTATACCGACGAACACCTGCAATGGGACCTGACCGTCAAGTACAGCTTCAGCGATTCCTGGCTGGTCTATTCCGAGATATCCAACCTGGGTGATCGGCCCGAGTACTACTACTCCGGCAGGTACAACCGGGCGCTGCAATACGATGAGTTCGGAACCACGGCGGCGATCGGAGTTCAGTACAACTTCCGATAGCGGCCCGGTTCCCCGGCCGGATGACTGGACGATTCGGTATCGCCGTCAGAGGCTGGCGCGGAGTTCTCGTTGCGGTATTGCTGCCGGCGCTGACGCAAGGTTGCGGGGCGCCGGAAGCTGGCCATGTGTTCAGATACGGTCACTCGCAGCCCGCGCAGGCGCCACGCAGCCAGTCGATGGTCTTCTTCGAGAGAGAGCTCGAACAGCGCACCAACGGCCGCATCAGGGTCGAGAACTATTTTTCGGCGACGCTGGGCAGCGAACGCGAAATGATGGACATGGTCGCCACGGGTGTCTTGCAGGGTACCCGCGGCGGTCTCTTTGCCGATGCCAATCCAAAGTTTGTCCTGTTCATGGTGCCGTTTCTCGTCAGTGACTGGGACCAGGCCATGCGGCTGGTCAACAGTGAACTGGCGCGGCGGATTAACGCCGACGCGCGTCGCAACGGCTTTCATATTCCCGCCACCGGCATCAGCCAGGGCTTTCGCGCCCACACGAACAGCGTTCGGCCCATCCGGACCCCTGGGGATCTGGCGGGGCTGAAAATGCGCGTTCCACCGCAGGAGATATACGTTCGAACAGCCCGGGCTCTCGGCGCCAGTCCGCACGAAATGCCAGCATCCGAACTCTACAGCGCATTGAAAACCGGTGTTCTGGATGGCCAGGACAATCCTCCGTCGAACATATGGGACTACAAGTTGTTCGAAGTGCAGGAGTTCATGACCGTATCGAACTATTCCACCGGCCCCGATCCGTTCATTGTCGATTTGAACTTCTACGAGTCGCTGTCGCCGGATCTGAGGAAGACGTTCGACCAGGTTGCGGAAGAAACAATCGCACTCTCGGACAAACTGAACCGCGAGTCCGAGGAGGAGTACATCGCCCGCCTGGGGCGCGAAATGGATGTGATCCATTTGGCGCCTGAAGAGATTCGGCCGTTTCGTCGTCTGACCGAGCCCGTCGCACGCGACTTCATCGCCCGCGGCCTGTTCACGGCGGGAGAGCTGAACGAAGCGCTGGGAATTGCGGGAGGCGAGTAGGCCATGTCTGGACCGGGTGCGATTGAGACCGGATTGAGCCGCATGCTGGAACGATTGCTGGCGTTGCTGCTGCTGGCGATTTTCGGGACCGTGGTATTGCTGGTCATCCTGCGTTATGTCTTCAACACGACCGTGGTCGGCGCCAACGAAGCCGCGCTGATTGCGTTCGTGTACACGACGGCGATCGGCGGGGCGCTGGCGGTGGCGCGACGCGAACACATCGAGATTCGCTATTTCGTCGACTTGATGCCTGCGGGCGTACAGCGAGTTCTCGACATTCTTCAGTTTGCGCTCGTGGCGATCGTCAACTTTGCGATTGTCTGCTATTCGATCGTCTGGATTGCCCAAACGGGCAGCTACCTGATGCCGACATTGCAGCTACCGCAGATCGTTGCGCAACTCAGCGTTTGCATCGGCAGCAGCCTGGCCTTCGTCTACTGCCTGCTTGGCATTTTTCATGCGAGGGGTGCCCCCTCGCGCTCCCCGGCTGAGGGCTCTCGAAGGTTTGCGAAAAAGCACTAGCCGCACCTGTTTGTTGATAGGTGAGGCTGGCTGAACCATATGCTGATTCTCATCCTGTCTTTCGCCGTCTTTCTGGTATTCGGCGTACCCATTGCCTATGCGCTGGGGCTGTCCAGCCTGCTGTACTTCCTGATCGAGCAGCCGGGCCTGGCGGTGGTTGTACCGCAACGGGTGTTTTCCGGAATGAACAACTATGCGCTGATCTCGTTGCCGCTGTTCATACTCATGGGGCAGGTGATGAATTCCAGCGGCATAACAGCCAGGCTGATCGACCTTTCCACGGTCCTCGTGGGCAGGCTCCGTGGAGGTCTCGGCCTTGTCAATGTGTTTTCCAGCATGGTTTTCGGCGGCATTTCCGGATCCTCCACCTCGGACACGGCCTCGATCGGTGCCGTCATGATTCCGGAGATGAAAAAGCGCAACTATTCCGCGAGCTTTGCGAGTGGCATCACCGTAGCGTCATCGACTATGGGAATGATCATTCCGCCGAGCGTTCCGATCGTGCTTTACGCGATCGTTGCCCAGGAATCGGTGGGGCGGTTGTTTCTCGGTGGGCTCATACCCGGCCTCATGATCGGTATTCTGCAGATTGTCATCATGTTGACGATTGCCCAACGTCGGCAGTACCCGCGCGAAACGGCCGCTCCGGGCCTTGGGCGTGATTTCAGGCGGATGGGGGCATCGGCCGCGGTGTTGGCGATGCCGGTTTTCGTGGTCGGGGCAGTGGTCCTTGGCATCGCCACCGCCGTCGAGTCCGCGGGCCTGGGCGTTCTCTTCGGGCTCTTGCTCGGCGCGATGCTGATCGGTTCCAAGGCCATCACGGCCCTGCCGGAATCGTTGCGCGCGGCCGTGATGATGAGTGCAAAAATCATGACGATCATCGCGTTTTCCCAGTTGTTCGTCTGGATACTGATCCTGGAGCGCGTTCCGGAAGCGATGGCCGCATTCGTCATCAGCCTGGACCTGGGTCCCGTGGTGGTACTGCTATTGATCGCCGGGATCGTTCTGGTCCTCGGGACATTTATCGATGTCAGTCCCGCAATCCTGCTGCTCACGCCAACGCTGCTGCCCGCTGCGGTAGCGGCCGGTGTATCGCCGGTGCAATTCGGCATTGTCCTCATATCCGGGCTTGCCGTTGGCGCCTGTACGCCGCCCGTCGGCAATTGCCTGAATGTCTGCGCGGCGATATCCAATCTCCGTATCGGCGAGATTTTCCGGGGAGCTTCCCCGTTCCTGCTGGCCAACCTGATTACGCTGATCCTGATCTGCCTGTTCCCCGCACTCGTACTTTGGGTGCCGGCGCTCTGGATGGGTTGACGAGGCATGGGATGATGAGATCCGTTCACTTGGTGCGCCAATGTCCACTCACGTCGTAGTGCTCGGCGCCGGCGCCATGGGCAGCCTGTTCGGCGGGTTGGTGGCCGAAGGGGGGCTGGACGTCACCCTGGTCGATCCCTGGCGGGAGCACATCGACGTGATTCGAAAAGGCGGCTTGAGGATGGTCGGGCACGGCGGTGACCGGCGTATCCCCGTAGAGGCCACCACCGACCCGATATCGGTCCGCTCGGCGGATATTGTCTTCGTTCAGTGCAAAGCGAACTTCAACGGTGAGGCGGCAGCCAGCGTGCGGCACCTCTTTGCCGAGGGCGGCGATACCGTTGCGATCAGTTTCCAGAATGGCCTGGGCAATGAAGAAGAGCTTGCCGGCACCTTCGGCGGCGACCGCGTTCTCGGCGGGTTGACGGCCCAGGGCGCCAACATCGAGTCTCCGGGAGTCGTTCGCAATCACGCCAACCTGCCGTCGTACATTGGCGAGATGCAAGGCGGCGTATCGGAAAGGACCCGGTCGATCGCGAAGATCCTGACCGATGCCAACCTGCCGACCGAAGCCAGTGAGAACATCCGCAGGGACATCTGGCGGAAGCTCATGGCCAACATCGCCATCAGTGCCGTCAGCGGCATCACGGGGCTGAATATCGGTCAGATTTTCAATCGGCACATGGCTGACGATGTCGCCTATGCCGCGCTGGACGAGGCGATCGCCGTCGCCCGTGCCTGCGGCATCGAACTGAGTCCCGGTGAGGCGCGTGAGATACTCGGAAAGATCGCCGGTCCGGACGGCACCCCGCAGAACAAGTCCAGCCTGCGCATGGACATCGAGAACGAACGCCCGAGCGAGATCGACTACATCAATGGCGCCGTGGTCAAACTGGCGCGGGAACATGGCATTGCGGTGCCCGTCAACGAAGCCCTGGTCGCCCTGGTACATGGCATACAGCATCGGTACCTGGGCTGATGGGCGCGACGCGGAACGTGGGGAGCCTTCAGCCGGGGAGCGCGAGGGGGAACCCCTCGCATGAAAAGAGCCTTCAGCCCCGGGAGCGCGAGGGTGTCCCTCGCAAGAAAGAGCGCGCGAGGGGGAACCCCTCGCATGAAGAATGCAAGTCGGCGGCTTTCCAGATGCCGGAGTTGTCCCGGGTCGCCGCGACACTTCGAGCCGGACTCGAGCACCACTATGCCTCGGTCGACGTTTCTGTGGTGGAGTGTCCGGATCTGACAAAGCTCGGTGCAGCCGCAAGGGGCATGTGCGGATCGACGAGGCTGATCGAATTCGGCGGTGAACCCTACGCGCACAATCCTGCGTATCGCGGCACAAATATCGATGTCGACGATGTGCTGAGAGCCTGCGGGATGCCCGCTGCCGGCGTCTTCGGTGCGGGCATGGCGGACACGGCGGTCAACAACGGACATTGCGGCGAGTTGATTCCAGACATGCTGGCGGGCGAGAGCAATCTCAGCCGGGTGGCGCGTGTCGGAACTGACCGCGAATGCATCGTGGAACCGTATCCGTCCGCGGTTTGCGGTCCGATCGTGAACCTCTATGTCAGCGAGGGCCGGAACGGCGAGGTCGTTCGCATCGATGTCAGGACGCGCATCGGCGAGCAGCCATCCCTGCCACAGGCCATCCGTGACAGCCTTCGCCCGATCGCACGCAGCCAGGGCCATATCGGCATGGGTGGGTTTTTCAAGGTACTGAGCGGCAGGATCCGGTCGCATGTCATGCCGGACTACGGCTGCATCGGCTTCGATTACTACGACACGGACACAGAACGCGTCGTGCGCGATTTTCTGCAGTTCTACGATCATATCGGCCCTGACCTGCTGTGTTTTTCGACGCTCTGGACAGGCGACCCGACCGGTGGAGACCTGAATCTCAGGCCGTCCGGCGAGCACACGCACTTTCGCCATGTCGATGATGCGGCCCAGCAGGGCGGGCATTACCACGGCGATATCACGCCCGGGGAAGTGCACTACCTCGGCTTCTTCAACCTTGCGGAACGGATTCTCAGGTTTGGCGACATTTATGCGGACCTCGGGACGAGTCCCTGAGAGCGGAGTGCAGCGCATGATCGAGTTTGCCGTGTTTGGCGCCGGCAGAATCGGCACGGTCCATGCCGGGAATCTGCACAGGCATCCCGGCGCGCGGGTGCGCTATGTCATCGATGTGGATGCAGGCGCTGCGGCAGATCTTGCCGCATCCTGCGGCGCTCGCGTTGCTTCGGCCACGGATGCCTTGGCGGACAGGGATGTGGCCGCCGTTGTAATCGCGACTTCAACCGATACGCACACCCACCTGATCGGCCTGGCGGCGGCTGCGCGCAAGGCAATCTTCTGCGAAAAGCCGATCGATCTGGACGTCGACAGAGCCCGCGCAGCCCTCGATGCCGTCAATCGGCACGGGGTGCAGCTGGCGATCGGGTTCAATCGCCGGCACGACCCCTCATTCTGGAAAGTAAAGGATGAGGTCGCCGCCGGCGCTGTCGGAACGGTCGAGTTCGTCGGCATTACGAGCCGCGATCCCGTACCGCCGCCGGCCGACTATGTCGCGCGGTCAGGTGGCCTGTTTCGGGACATGATGATCCACGACTTCGACATGGCGCGATGGCTGCTCGGAGAAGAACCCGTCCTCGTATATGCCGCAGGCAGCGTACTGTTCGACCGAAACATCGGCCAGGCCGGCGACGTCGACAGCGCCGTCGCACTGCTCAAGACCCAAAGCGGCAAGCTCTGTTCGATCAGCAACGCGCGGCACAGCAGCCATGGCTACGATCAGCGCATCGAGGTGTTCGGATCATCCGGCATGCTGCAGGCGGGAAACGAGGTGGCAAAAGCGGTCCCGGGGGCCGACGCATCCGGTTCCCATGGCGATGCCGGTGCCGATGCCGATGTGCCCTTTTTCCTGCAGCGCTACAAGGACGCCTACCGAATACAGATCGACCGGTTCTTAAGGCGCCTGAACGGAGAAGCGGTAGAACTTGCCGATGGTGTCGACGGTCTCAGAGCACTGATCCTGGCCGATTGCGCGCAGAACTCGATGCTTGACGGCCAGCCGGTGGCCGTGGATCCGTAGCGTCGTACGCCCGCTCCTGCGAAGTTGTCCGGGCCCGATCAGGCTGCTATCTTCGGGGGTCGGACATTTGACTGTAGGCGCCGAATACCGTGGCGAGTCAATCTTCCAGTGCCGATGACGCACATAGCGGGACGTCACTGACGCGCAGTGTCCAGGCCGGGCGAACCACTGTGCTTTGGATCTGGGGCGCCAGCTCATTGGCGCTGTTCGGCCCTGCGCTGGCCTATGGGCTTGGGAGTGTAGCCGTCCTGCTTGCGGTTACGCTGGCTTTTGCCGTGTTGACCAGTTTGACGCTACGCGCCACGGTAGAGATCGACTCCGACAACCGGCTCACCATCCGATACCTCGTCTACTCTTTCTCGGACGAACTGGAAAACATCCGTGCCGGCGCAACACCCAAGTTCGACTTCCGGCATGATGACAACCTCGGTGTCAAGCGGCTTTTTCGGGGAACGCGATTGCCATGCTTCAAAGTGGGCTGGTTCGTACTGCGGAACGGCAAAGTCGCCTTTGTCTGTGTGAGCCGTAAACGAAGAGCGCGAGCACTCGTAACGCGCGATGGTTGTTACATTCTTGTTGACCCCCGTATTGCCCGCTGGATCCAGTCAGCCGCCACTCATTAGCGAGTGGAGTCGATCGTGCGCCTACCGGCCGCGGGCTCAAAGCGTTCTTCAGCCGACCAACCGGATTCATTAGGACCTGGGTGCTGAATTGAAATTCGCACTCATTGGCGCAGGTGTCATGGGCAAGGCGCACGCCATCGCGCTACG
Organism: Gammaproteobacteria bacterium; assembly: GCA_028821515.1. GTDB lineage: Bacteria > Pseudomonadota > Gammaproteobacteria > Pseudomonadales > Azotimanducaceae > VXNE01. The sequence continues at coordinate 39,186 of JAPPGA010000071.1, forward strand.
TTCCGTTGCGACCGTGTTTCCGGATGTGCCCGCGCCGGTCCGTGAGATCCTGGCTGACGTGGACGGGTCGCGTGCCGAACAGCACGCAAAGGCCTGGGGCTTTCGCCATGCTACGGACGACTGGCTGTCCGCCTGCCTTGCTCCAGAAGTCGACGTGGTGGGCATCTGTACGCCGAATCATCTGCACAAGGAGATGGTGCTGGCCGCCATCGGAGCCGGCAAACACGTGTACTGCGAGAAACCGCTGGGGCTTGACGGCGCCGAGGCCGCCTCGATGTACCTGGCGGCCAGAGACGCCGGCGCAAAAACGGCAGTTGGCTTCAACTATACCTGCAACCCGATGATACGTCTGGCGCGCTCGATCGTTGAGGCAGGCGAGTTGGGCGATCCGGTCAGCTTTAGCGGCAGCTTCGAGGAAGACTACCTCGGCGATCCACAGGCGCCGTTCGGCTGGCGATGTGCGCGAAGCACGGCTGGCAGCGGGGCGCTCAACGATCTGGGTTCGCACCTGATTCACCTGGCCCACTTCCTGGTCGGCCGCCTCGCGTCCGTATACGGAAACCTGACCACCGTCTACCGGCAAAGGCCGGACCCGAACGGCGGCGCCTGGCGAGAGGTCGAGAACGAAGACATGGCGCAGGTGCTCGTGCAATTCGAATCGGGCATGCCCGGCACGTTTGAAATCAGCCGGGTTGCCACCGGCAGGAAAAGCGGATTGGCGTTTCGCCTGACCGGGAGCCGTGGGTCGCTCACGTTCGATCAGGTCCGCATGAACGAATTGCGGGTTTACCGGGCGGCCGATCACTCCGGCCAGGCCGGATACCAGACGATCCTCGCCGGGCCGGAACACGCCGACTACGAGAATTTCTGCCCGGCGCCCGGTCACGGCCTCGGCATCAATGACCTGAAGGTAATCGAGTTGAGGAACGTGCTGGCAGGCATTGCCCACGACCGGGCAATCGAAGCGGATTTCGAGGAGGGGTGGCGCGTTCAGGCGGTCATCGACGCCATCGAGGAGTCCGACAGGAACCGGTGCTGGACGTCTCCGGCTACGACGCCGCTACTGGCGGTGCCGGCGACAGGAGATGGACAAGGGACCGCAGTGCATTCGGGGGGACAATGACCTTACACATCACGGAACATCGAGACGGATTCGCAAGCGGCCAGACGACCATTACCCGCTACGACGACGAAGAAGACAACACCGGTATCGCCCTGGCTGTCATGAAGGTGGCCGAGGGCGAGTCCATTACGTTGGACGCCGAGTGCGAAACGGCCTGGCTGCTCATGCGCGGAAAGGTGGATGGCAAAGCCGGGGGCCAGGAGTTTGCGCTCGAGCGCACGTCGTTATTCGATGAATCGTCAAGCTGCATTCACGTATCGGCGAACACCGCCGTCGACATGCACTGTACCGCGGACACCGAGTTCACCGTCTACCGCTGCGACAACAGCCGCGAGTTCGAGACGCGCATCTACCGCCCCGAGGACGTTGCCAACGAGCCGCGTGGCAAAGGCCAGGTAAACGACCGCTGCCTTCGCTACGTGCGTACGATATTCGACGGCACCAATGCACCGGCCAAAGCGGAGCTGGTGCTCGGAGAAGTCGTCACCTTTCAGGGCGGCTGGTCGAGCTATCCCCCTCACCATCACCCCCAGCCGGAGATCTATCATTACCGCTTCACCGAGCCGCAGGGCTATGGCCACGCGGAACTCGGCGAGGAAGTTCTGAAAGTCCGAAACTACGACACGGTGAAGATTCTCGACGAAAAGGATCATGCGCAGTGCACGGCGCCGGGCTATGGCATGTACTACTCATGGGTCATCCGGCATCTTCCCGGCAACCCCTACACGGTGCCGGATTTCACGGAGGAGCACGCCTGGGTCATGAGTCCGGAACAGTCTTTCTGGGGCCCGGAAACGAAGTAACCATCGGGAACGACTTCAGGCGTGCCATCGGGATGTGGTGGGACGCGGCCCACGCGGCTTCTGGTGAGTAACTTTCGCTCGGATTGGATGAGTAAGACGGGAGGGTTGGTGTGTCCGAAAAAGTCAGGTTGACGATGGCCCAGGCGCTGGTGCGCTATCTGCTGGCGCAGCGATCGGTGGTGGATGACCGCGAGCAGGCGCTGTTTGCCGGCATGTTCGCAATATTCGGACACGGCAATGTGGCAGGACTGGGAGAAGCCCTGGACAAATCCCGGGATTGGCTGCCGGTGTTTCGCGCCCACAACGAGCAGGCGATGGCGCACGCCGCGATCGCTTATGCGAAAGCGATGCGGCGTCGCAGGATGATGGCTTGCACCACTTCCGTCGGGCCGGGCGCCACCAACATGGTGACGGCGGCCGCTGTCGCGCACCTCAACCGTTTGCCGGTGCTGCTGCTGCCGGGCGATGCCTTCGCTTCACGGCTGCCGGACCCGGTGCTGCAGCAGGTGGAGGACTTTTCCGATCCCACCGTTACCGCCAATGACTGTTTCAAGCCCGTTTCGCGCTACTGGGACCGGATCATGCGGCCGGAGCAACTGCTGCAAAGCCTGCCGCAGGCGATATCGGTACTGACTGACCCCGTAGACTGCGGTCCGGTGACGCTTGCCCTGCCGCAGGATGTCCAGGCGGAGGCTTACGACTATCCCGTATCTTTTTTTGAGCCATCGTTGCACCGGCCGGTTCGGCAGCCACCGGATGACCAGCAATTGCAGGTTGCCGTCGGGCTGATCGCCGCGGCAGAGCGGCCGCTCATCGTTGCCGGCGGAGGCGTTCACTATTCGATGGCTTGTGCGGATCTCGGCAATTTCGCCGAACGATTGCGTATTCCCGTTGCCGAAACCCAGGCGGGCAAGGGCGCCCTGCCGTGGGACCACCCCTGCAACGTCGGTGCGATGGGCGTGACCGGGTCGGCAGCGGCGAACAGCCTCGCCGCCGAGGCTGATCTCATCATTGCCGTCGGCACGCGCCTGCAGGACTTCACCACGGGGTCGGGGCTCCTGATCGGCGGCCCGGACTGCAACCTGCTCAGCATCAACGTCGCGCGCCACGACCTGGCCAAGCGGTCGGCGGTATCGTTGCAGTCGGACGCGCGCTGCGCCCTGGAACTGCTCGACCAGCGGTTGGACAGCACGAATCTTGCGCCCGATTGGGCTGAACGGACCCAGCGTCTTCGCAATGAATGGAGCCGCGCCGTAACCGATGCGGTGACGAAACAGGCGGGCAATCTGCCGTCGGATGCCAACGTTCTCGGTGTCGTCAACCAGGCGTTCGAAGAAAGCGCCGTGGTCGTCTGCGCCGCGGGCGGCCTTCCCGGTGAGCTGCACAAGCTCTGGCGGGCCAGCGATCAGCACGCCTACCACGTCGAATACGGATATTCCTGCATGGGCTACGAGATTGCCGGCGGACTGGGCGTGAAGCTGGCCAGGCCGGAACGGGACGTGGTCGTCCTGGTCGGCGACGGCAGTTACCTGATGCTGAACTCGGAAATCGCCACGTCGGTCGCTCTCGGCCGGAAACTGATTGTCGTGTTGCTCGACAACGGCGGATTTGGCTGTATCAACCGATTGCAAGCATCCTGCGGTACCGATGGTTACAACAACCTTCTCGACAGCAGCTATGCGACCCTGGACGCGGCTCCGTCAATCGACTTCGCGGCCCACGCCCGCTCGCTCGGAGCACGGGCGGAAAAAGTCGACGGTATCGACTCCCTGGGCTCGGCGCTCCAGCGCGCTCGCGATGCGGAACGCACCTATGTCGTCGTGATCGACACCGACCCGACAGCGTCCACCGCGGCGGGAGGCGCCTGGTGGGACGTGCCCGTCGCAGAGGTCTCGGACAGCGTCTCGGTGGGCGCGGCTTTCGAGGACTATCGGCGGAAACTGGGCGAGCGTTGAAGCATTCGATGAACGTCTCCATCGGCGTCAACCCGATTATGTGGAGTAACGACGACCTGCCCCATCTCGGTGCCGAGATCAGCCTTGAAACCTGTCTGGCCGACGCAGCCGCCGCCGGCTATGCGGGAATCGAACTCGGCCGCAAGTTTCCCCGCGATCCCGAGCGACTTGCGCCGCTGCTGGAAAGCCATGGGCTGTCGCTCATATCTGGTTGGTATGGCGCTCATCTGCTTCTGCGCGATGCCCGGGAAGAAGCAGCCGAACTCCAAGGCCACCTCGACCTTCTGAAACGCATGGGTTCAACGGTGCTGGTGTTTGCCGAAGTCACGTCGTGTATACACGCCGACGCCGCCATCCGCCTATCGCGCCGGCCAAGGATGAAACGGTCGGAATGGGCGTTATTTGCCGACAGGGTGGGTGAACTTGCCAGGATGACTGCGGATCAGGGTGTGAAACTGGCTTATCACCATCATGTGGGCACGGTGGTGCAATCCGCTGCGGACATCGACAGGCTGCTGGAAACCACGCCGGACGACTTGTGGCTGCTGCTGGACACTGGGCATGCGCTCTATGCGGGCGCCGACCCGGTGGCCGTTGCGCAAGCCTACGGCGGCCGAATCGCCCACGTACACTGCAAGGACGTACGTCGAACCATCCTGGATCGCTGCCTGAACAACGACAGCAGCTTTCCGGCGGCCGTACTCGACGGTGTCTTCACGGTGCCAGGGGACGGTTGTGTGGACTTTAAGGCCGTACTGTCGGTTTTGCGCCGAGCGGCCTACGAAGGCTGGCTGGTTGTCGAAGCGGAACAGGACCCGAGCGTGGCGCCACCCGCCCGGTACGCGAATTTGGGTTACGAAAACCTGCAACGCATCATTGGGTCGCTATAGGAGCCCTCAGCCGGGGAAATGTTCCCCCGACCGCTGACAAGGGAAGACGCGGTTAGCGTCCCAGAGGTTCCGCTGGCTAAAGGAACAGCGCGAGATCAGTGCTGGCGCCGTCCGCGAGGACGAAACTGGGTGCGAATAGGATGAACGGAGTAGTGACCCGCGATTTTTTGCTCAGCACCGACCGCAAACATCGGTCGAATGCGAGTCGTTTTCTTACACCACACCGCCGACGCTTGCTCCCCCGCCCGCGCTCGTACGTGACGCGCCATCGTGTGGTAGGGCGCGCCACTCGACGGAGGACTTAATCAGGGCCTTTCTGGATGACAACGCCATGCAAGAATCACATCAGTGTATCTATGCCCGCAAAGCAGATCCGGCCGTTTGCCGTGCCAATGCGAGCCATGACCTTGCGCTATGGGACGTGCTCTACTACGGTCAGTCCACATGATCTGGCTCACCGTGCGCGACACTCGTAACGACCCCAACCGCTCGCTAACCGCACCCAAGCATCACTCCAACAGCCAGCTTCCAAGCTGCAGACATCGGACCCCGTGATCCGACGCTGGCTTCAAGCAATCTTCGACTGGTTCGGTATTCGCCGACCAGCTCGCCGCCACGTCGACCCCAACATGACCAGCCGCCCTGACCCCGCACAGGGCAGCAATAGCAGTCCGCAGCCCACCGATACACAAAGCGAAACGCCACAAGAATCCGACACCGAGATGTCGGAACCCGATCCACCGCCGTCCACGCCAAACGTCCCCATCCGCCACGTAGAGGTCGGGCCATCACCCAAGCCGCCTTCCGCAGACAACCAACCCAGTGTTCCGCGGACCGAGGCGTCCGAAGGCACAGACGACACTCCCGCCGACTCTGTTGCCGAATCAGATTCAGCCACGGACGCCGACGCTGTTCCTGCACGAGACCCCGATACGATCGATCCGACGGATCCCCCTCCCCCGATCATGCCTACGGACCCCTCCGACGCGACCGATCCCGAGCCGCAAGAATCCAAAGGCACCGACCACAACCCAGCCTCGGTATCAACCAAGCCGCCCATCGATGCTCCGGGGCGGCGAACCGTCGCTAGGCAACCCCGTGCTTCGCCTACGCGCTCACGGCGTACACCGCGCCCCGAACTCATTTGCCGGCGAAACGCAGCGTCTTCAACGTGGCAAGTCCTAGTGGCGGCCGAAGACGGACTCAGGTCCGTTCTTCGACACGACCTCCCCCTCACTATTGAACGCGGAGAGTGTCGCCTTGACTCCTTCGCCGGTGCCTTATCCGTTTCCTCCGGAGACGCCGAGCCCTTCGAACTGTCGCTGCTAGGCAACTCACCCGTCGCCATCTTCAAACTTGGTGCCAACTGGCGTGGCGATGGCCGCAAGGTCGAGCGGGTCACAAGCGGCCACTACATCGTCATCGCCCCCCATGGCTTCACTCAAACAGGGCATGTCCCCCACGAGAACGAGCCCTGCGACGACGATCGATACTCGGCGTTCTACCTCCATAGCGGGCAACACGACGATGCGACAGAACCTCTCGGATTCCTCGAGCACCGACTCGCTAAGGCAACGCGTCGTTTCCAACTCCTTGGTAAGTCACTTTTCGACTGCTCCAACATGGGCCCACTGTTCGTCGACGCCGTTCCGGAACTGCACACCGGGTCGAACATTGTTTGGGCGCGTGTCGGCGAAGAACGCGAAGGGGGTTGGAGAGGCGCCAACTTCAAGCCGCAGGAGACAACGCTCGGTTCTTTAGTGGACGGACGTCAAGGTCGATTTTACGTACGTGTCTACGACTCATCGAAGCTGGTCGACAGTGGAGAGTTTCGCTATGTTCGCGACCTTCGCGACATCCGAATCAACGATGAACCGTTCACACCAACGCAGGTCATCTTGCCCGGCCCGCATGGACACGCCGCCACCACCGTTTCACTCGTCGGACAACCCGGCGTAGAGCTACAGCCTCGACTCGCGGACAGCGCGGTACACGCAACCGCCAATCGCGACACCATACTCGTCGAGCCCCATCCTGACGCCGACCGCGTGGCTTGCCTGCTTCCGCTCAAGCGTGCATCTATCGAAGTCGTCCTGGATCTGCCACGCGTTTGGTGGCGACTGGAAATGGAGGACGAAACACCAACCGATTGGCAGGCTACACCGTGCGCCCTCACGCGCCATCGCTTCCGTCAGCTTGCGATGTCCAACGCTTCCATTTGCCTGAGACTTCCCACTCGCACTAGAAGCATCCGAGTAGGGCTCGATGAAGAGATCGACCGCACGTACCGAAAGCGCTCTCCTGAGGACTTCGTAACGATTCCCCTGATCGATTTCAATGACTACGAGCAACTCGATGGCCAGCCGCATGACCAACTAACGATGAACGCTAGACTCGGTGATGCAGTGATTGCGTTCCTCATTGTGACGGCGGACCCTTTGCCTGAGATACTGAGTTTCGAATGCGTCCCGCTGGAACTCTTTCTCGGTCAGCCGGCGACACTCCGCTGGACCACGCGTAACGCTAACAACAACGGCGTCGTTATCGAGCCCGATATCGGACGGGTTGACACCGAAGGCGCCAGCACCGTTTCACCCCGCCACACAACCAAATACACACTGCGCCTCAACGTGACCGGCGGGCGAGACGTCTCGTCCAGCACTACCTTGGTCGTTCTCCCGCGAGTCGATCCGGGCCAACCTGGCCCGACCGTCAAGTGTTTCCGTGGTTGGCGACCCGGAAAGGGATTCAGCCAGGGCGAACTACGGCTCGCCGGTTTGGATTCGGCCCACGCTGCCATACACGGTCTGAGGATCGACAAGCGACGCCGAACGACTCATCGGCAGAACGCCAAGATCATCCAGGAGCTAATCGATGCCCAATGACTCTGTACGGGATTGGCCCGAGCGGATTCGACAACGCTACGAAAACTACCTGAGGACGTCTTTCTACTTCATGGACCCACGCCTTCGGGCGTCCTTTCGGGATGCGCTGCGGAGCGAGGAGGCGCTACTCACCGGCCCCTTCCCCGAGGAGGGCCACGGCTTCAGGACAAGCCAAGATGCCCGCACGATCGCGGATGAGTGCTTTCCTAGCCAAGGCCGAGAACTACACCCCGCGCTGCTCTCGAAGGCGCTCTACGTGCACCAGGAACGCGCCATCCGCACGACCCACATCAGCGGAAACAACATCGTCGTCGCAACCGGTACGGCGAGTGGCAAAACAGAGAGTTTCCTCTACCCCATCCTGTTCGAGCTGTACCAGCAATACCTTGATGGCCGTCTCGACGAACCCGGCGTCCGCGCCCTTATCCTCTACCCAATGAACGCGTTAGCGAACGATCAGCGAGAGCGCCTCGGCGAAATCTGCAATGACTTGCGTCACGCTGAATCTAATTCGCGCCGACGTTTGGGCAATACATCGGGCAGACCCCGGAGAATTCGCGAGACTCCTTTCGCAATGCCGCCGCTCGACTCGAAGAACGACTTGGCCCCTCCGAACTTGTGCTCCGCGAGGAGATGCGGCAGACGCCGCCGCACATTCTCCTCACAAACTACTCAATGCTTGAATACCTCCTAATCCGGCCGGACGATAGCCCCTTGTTCGACGAGGGACGCGGCGCTCGTTGGCAGTTCATCGTCCTTGATGAGGCACACCAGTACCGTGGCGCAAAGGGCATGGAGATGGGCATGCTCATACGGCGACTCAAGCAGCGACTTCGTGACGGCGGCAGGCGATCACCCTTCCGATGCATTGCGACCAGCGCCACCATTGCTTCTGGTACAGGCCAAACCGAACGCTACGCGGTCGCCCAATTCGCGGAAGAGCTGTTCGGCGAGCCGTTTACCCATTCTGACGTGATTTTTTCGAAGCTCGAGCCGACCCCGCCAAGCGCTCCACGTCGCTATCATGCCTTCCTTCGCGCCCTAGAAGGAGCCTTTCTCGTCCACAGGGACGGCGAAGACCACGTCGTCCTCAATCGAAAAAGCGAGGGCGAGCATGTGCAACCGCTGGAGATCGCGCTGTGTCGCGAATGCGGTCAACACTACTACGTCGGACTAGAACGCGGCGGGAGGTTGTTGGAGGCGATCCGCGATCCTAGCCATCCGGGTTTCGGTGTCAGCTACTACCTACCAGCCGACGACGGCGATAGCTGGCTCTGCCGGCGATGTGGATCGCTCTCTGAGATGACGCCAGAGTGCGACTGCAATGCGACCGTCCGGGTCAAACATTGTGAGTCTCATCCCGAACATCGTGATCAACTTAAACAATGCGAGAGCTGCGGCTACCAGCGTGGCGGAATCGGCGACCCTGTTCAGGAAATTGTCCACGGTTCCGACGGTCCCAACGCCGTCATTGCAACCGCGTTGCACGAATTACTTCCAGAAGACCGGCGCAAGGTCCTAGCGTTCGCTGACAGCCGCCAAGAAGCGGCATTCTTCGCATGGTATGCCGAGGATTCCTATGCCAAAGTCCGCGATCGAAATCTCATTCTACGGGCCATCGAAGCGGAGAGAGTGGACCCCCAAGGTCTATCTCTCGATGATCTTCAAAGTCGCCTGCTTACCCAATGGGCCGAAGCGGGTTTGTTTGGCTCCGCAGACACCATTGAGCACAAAAGACGACAGGTTCTCATCTCGATCTTGCGCGAGGTCCTCACGGACGAGAGGCGACTGTCGCTGACCGGAGTCGGCGCCGCCAAGTGGACCGTCTCCCTGCCCGAGTCCCTCGCGATCCCCGATGTCCTACATCAGCCGCCCTGGAGCTTCACAAAAGACGAGGCTCGCCGATTCATTGCCTACGTTCTGGACGAACTACGGCCGCGCCGCGCCGTCAATCTGCCTTCCGGCACCGGTACGCCCGCTTGGACCGAGGTGTCGCCATGGCCCCAAACCGCTTGCGGCGTCGGGGCGCCGGGCAAGCGTGCCCATGTGTTTGAGTGGGGTGGACCCCAGTCTTCGATTGTCAGCCACTTTCTCCGACGCGTCTTGGCCCCATCCCAAGTGACTGGCGTTGCCGCTCGCGAGGCATCAACCGCTCTGATGAAAGCAATTTGGCATGCCCTGCGAAGCGTTTCCGGCGAGCCGGTCCTCGCCCGCGGAAACGTCAACGGTACGTTCAGGCTGAATCCGCGTTGGCTGCGTGTCAGCCTAACGGGACCAGAGGACGCTTGGGAGTGTGACACCTGCGCAACCTTGACAATCCACAACATCCGCGACATCTGCCCGCGTCACCGATGCCCCGGAAACCTGGTTGTTGCCAACCAAGAACGGTTGGCCGAGAACCACTACCGTATCCTCTACGAAAACGTCAACTTGCCACCCGTCTTGAAGGCCGAAGAGCACACTGCCCAGATCGACAGCGATGAAGCCCGGCAACGCCAAGATCGGTTCAAGCATGGAGGCGTCCATCTACTCAGTTCCTCCACTACCTTCGAGGTGGGCGTCGATCTCGGCGATCTAGACGTTGTCTTCCTTCGAAACGTCCCACCAGAACCCTTCAACTACACTCAACGCGTCGGAAGAGCGGGGCGCCGAGAAGAAACTCCGGGGCTGGCCCTCACGTACTGTCGCCGCAATCCACACGACCTGTACCATTACGAAAACCCGGTCGATCGCGTCCTCAGCGGCGAGGTGCATCCTCCGCGTCTGCGCATGACCAACCAAAAAATCATCCTCCGCCACATGGCCGCTACCGCCATGTCGGCCTTCTTTCGCCAAAACAGAGCGCGATTCGACAATGTGGAGACGTACGTAAGCGATTGGAGCGACCCTTCCGCTGCCGATGACCTGAGAGACTATTGCAGAGTCGACCGCCACTTAGGTCGCTCACTACGAGACATCGTCCCCACTGACATGCATGAAGCAACCGGCCTCGTCAACGACGCGTGGATCGACACCATCGCAGGACCCGATAGCCGTCTAGGCCGGGTAGAAGCGGAAGTCTGCGCCGACTTTCGCGCGATGGCAGGGCTGCGAAAGCGATATTTCGACGAAGGCAAGGACTACCTCGTCGCGCGGATTGGCCGACGTACACGCACAATCGCACAAGAACGTACGCTCACGTTTCTCTCTCGCAAAGCCGTCATACCGAAATATGGATTTCCCGTAGACGTCGTGGAACTCGATACCCGTAGCGCAGACGGCAACCCTACGGGCGTTTCTCTTCAAAGAGATTTGTCACAGGCCATCGCGGAGTACGCACCCGGCGGCAAGGTCGTTGCCAACAAACTAGAGTGGGAGTCGTGCGGGATTAAATCGGTTCCAGGAAAAGCATGGCCCGTCCGCCATTATCAGTACGACGATCAGCACAACTTCATGCAGTGGAACGAAGACGATCCTTCCACGCCTAGGTCCGCCAGACGTAAGTACCTCGTACCCGAGTTCGGTTTCGTCACACCGCTCTTCAAGCAACCCAAAGAACCCCATGGCCGCGCGCGTCGGCTCTACACGACTCGCCCATTCTTCGAAGGCTTCGATACAGATGCCGAACCCGAATCCAAATTGATTCGAGGCGTTCATGTCACCAAAGCGCTTCCGGGTACGCTGGTCGTCCTTTGCGAAGGTAAGGAGCAAAACGGCTTTCAAATCTGCCGCTCGTGCGGTGCGCACATGGCAGAACCCAAGGGCGAGCATAGATCTCCCAACGACTCAGTCTGTAGGGGAATGCTTGAACGCTTCTCTCTAGGACATGAACTCGTAACGGACGTTGTTCGTCTACAGTTCCCCGAGATGCGAGACCAGTGGGACGCGTACTCCCTCGGGTACGCGGTTTTGCTCGGTGCGGCCGAAGTACTGAACGTACCCGATACCGACCTCAACGTCACGATTACCGGAGGTGCCAAGCAGGGCGAGACTGCGATCGTCCTATACGACAATGTGCCCGGCGGTGCCGGCTTGGTTGCCCAGCTAGAACGCGAAACTACTTTTGGTGCGATGCTTGATAGTGCGCGCCTGCGGGTCAGAGGAGGATGTGGTTGTGACTCTAGCTGCTACGGCTGTCTGCGAAGCTACAGAAACCAATTCGCCCATCCGTATCTCACACGTGTGCGTGCGCTAGAGATCTTGAATAACACCTGAATCCAGCTCAACTGAGATCGTGGTCAGGACCGGATCACGTGACGTCGCGTTCCGCTCCAACGCATTTACGGCAAAGAATGCGACTGAGGCAACAAGTCCTTTGGCCCCTTGTCGCGCCTTTCGCACAGGACGACAGCTGGCAACCAACTCCGCTTTGCCGCTTTGGCCTTCTCAGGTGCCTTAACCGATCTACTGATTCCACCGGTCTGAAATTACCGGTCGCCGGGCCCGGACGGGCGTGCGTTCTAGGCACCGGACGCGGGCGCCTACCTCCTGGCGTCCGCGTCCGCCCCATACGGCATGAGAACGCGCAGCCGATCAAGAAGCCGTTCGTCCCGATTGCCCGTGCCACATAGCAATCCGCACGACGAAACCCGGACAGCGTGACGAGACCCAAACGAGCGGATTCGTAGGCTCCATGCCGTTGCCGCCCGCCGGGGTGTCGCCCGTTCGGGAATCGTCCGTTTCCGGTACACGGGATGCCAACCTGAAGCAACGCCTATGGCGATAGGCGTTTGATGCAACCCCTGTACGTTGCGCATGACTGACAGCTTGTCCGGCCGGACCAAAATCAGGTCTCAGGCAAGCCGACGGAGTGCGCCAGGCCGATTAGAGATTGCGCCTTCGGACAGCTGTCTCTGACTAACTGCTCAGGTATCGTGAACGGCACGACCTCCAACTGTGCCTATGTACACAAGCTCCTTTCCGAAAATGCTCAAGTCGGCGGGTCCGAATCCTCCGGGAACCGGGCGCCCCTTCTTGCTGCACTTCACGAAGTCGTCGATTCGAATCGGCGTTACGACACCCAGGTTGATTTTTCGCTGCTTCTTTCCTGGGGTATCCGCGGTCGGGAACAGTTCGCCTTGAGCACCACCATCGGACTTCACCGTATTCGAGTCTTCAATGGGTACCGTCTTGTCGGGCTCGAATGAATCAAGCCTCCACAAGATCCCGTCTCCGAAGTCGAAGTAAACGTCGCCAGTGGCGTTGCTCCAGTTGTGGAAGAGCTTACTCTTCCCAATCCACTCCACTGGAAACGCAAGCGGATTGCGTCGAGTTGGTCGGCTAGAACGGCCCATGTGAAAGTAGCTTCTGTCGAGGGTTTGGCTGCGTCCGTCAGATCCGCACCGGTCCCCATTCACTACCCAGACAATCTTGCCGTAGAACTTCTCTCGACTCCGCATTTCGTCCGGGTGGATCGGCGAATTCTGCATCTCGATCACCAATCCGTTTGGAGTCTTCACGTCCGCAATGTGCTTCTCTGCCGTCACGGGATCGCGATGAACGACTTCCTGCCAAGCAATCGGGAACCGGTCCTTCCATGACCGATGCCACTTGGTTTCCGACTCCCACCAAGAGTCGCAATCTCCCCGCCGCCTGTGCGCCCAATGCCAGACCACATGGTTGCCGCACTTGGCTATCGTCTGGCTACCGCAGCACGGGCACGTCCCCCTCAACCGAGGCCGCGCCTCAGTCCGCGTGCCGTCAACGAGCGCGTATCTCACAGTGCATCCTCTTCGCCAACTCGCCAGCAGGGCCGATTACGCTAGAGAGGGCCGTAATCACAGTACACTCCAGCGCCGCCCTGGCCTGACCAGCGCGGTCACGAGGAACGATAGTTTCGCCCTTCGCCGCCCCTTGCCACTTGACCCAACCCGCCGCGGTCATTTGTATGGCCATTCGTCACCCGCTCCGTCCGAGACCTCCAGGTCCTGGCTCAGAAACCCGACGGAACCGAGCCCGAAGTCCTCCCCGTCCCGTACCAGTTCGACAAAGATCTTGGCCGCAACGACGTCCCGGATTTCCGCGACCCCCGTCTCGGCGCCGTAGTAGCGCTGATCCTCGCGGTCCCACCAAGCCTCAGATACGTCGGTGTAGTCAATCTCGGCGGAGACCGCCAACCTAGCGTCAGCCACGCATGCTACCTGTTTCTCGTCGACGCGCAGGATCGTGACATCCGCGACCGACTCGAGTTCCTCGACCTCCAGCGCCAGCACGTCGCCTTCGAGATACCGGTCGCCACGGTACTCCCCGCCCATCTCGCCAATACCCTGCGCAAGCCCGTCCAGCAACGCGGCGCGGAAGGACGGTTCGTCGAACGCGTCCCGCGCCGCGTCGGCGATGTCGTGTCCTTCCGCTGATCCGACCAGGGCGAGGAGACGATGAAGACCTTCGACGGCGATCAAGTGCTCGCTTGCCCGAGCGGCCCGACCGACCGCCTTGTCTTTGGACACGACGTAGACCCGTTCCTGCGCCGCCGCACACCAGTTCTCGACCGCGAGCAGCGCGAATGCATCCGGAAATTCCTTGCTCCCCTCGCTATCGAACGGTGCCTGCCGTTCGAAGTACCGGTCAAGTACTGGTCCCACCAGTTGATCTGAGGCAGCGTGTACTCGCGCCTTCCAATCGAATCGAACCGTCCACTCGAAGTCGCGATAGGCGGCGCTGTCCTCCGACGGTTCCAGGGCCTGCGGGACCGGCAGCCCGTCACCCGTGTGCCGGTAGCGCCGGTTCCAGCGTTGCAGCTGTCGGGCAACACTATTCGCCTTGTTCGCCAGCTCCCGCTCCATGTCCCCGATCTGGCGGCGCACCTCGCGCAGGGTAACGTCCGTCGTGTGCAGCACGAACACCCCGTCCTCCACGTAGCGACCAAGGACTTGCATCGGTTTCGCGTACAGGTTGTGGCCGCAGGATTTGTACACCTCCGTGTCCAGGAAGATGTGCCGAGTCTCCAACCCGACCGACTGTTCCCCCTTTCGCGGCTTAGCCACGCTCCGGTCCGTTCATCAGTCGGCTGCAGTTTTCTATCCCCGCTCGCCTGGCCACGCAGAGTCGCCGCCGTGTGCGTTGTCGATTCACCGCCTTATGGACTTGGTAAACGCAAACGCCCACACCCCGATCCAGAGCACCTCAATGAGCCCGGCAAGCTTCAGCAGAGTCTTCGCGGAGGCGGATACGGACTCGTATTGGCCCTTCACGATTCCGCCAATACTGGCCTCATACGCCGCGATTTCAGTTAAGGGTCGAAGCGTCAGGTCAATCCAATGCGAGACACTGAAGCCGTCGATCAAAATAGCCGGCAGGCCGTTGATCACAACGTAGCCGCCAACCAGCATCGCCAACGGGCGCAGCCAAGACCTGTAGAAATCAGACGACCAGCGCCTCCAACCGTACAGGATCCGATCCTGCCAGTATTCGATCCAGACCCGGAAATCGAATACCGATGGCGCGTCCCGACCTCTGTTCAGAAAGTACTCGATTCGCTCTAGCTGCTTGTCCAGCACTGTTAGCTGGCGGCTGTCATGGTTGAAGGCTGCCAGCCTTCTCATCATAAGAAACAACGACCTGTGTTGCAGGCAATTGTGGAAGGAGGGGTCGATCTTCTCGCGAGGGCCAAAATAGATCGAAGTCTGTTTGCCTTCATCTGCGTCCACGATCAGGTCAACGTTCAACCGATCGATGCGGTTCATCCCGGTGATTTCGATCGAGGAGTAACCCTCTTGAATCCACAGATCGCCTACTCGCTTGTTTGCCACGAACGCAATTTTGCCTAGATTCCGCCAACCTTTATCGCTAGAGGGCTGGTCGGAATCGTCCTTCCCTCTCCCGGCGGCTACGCAACGCGTCTGGATCGTCTTGCCTCCGAAATCGTTTCCGACAAACGAAACCCTACTCCCGCTCTCGAAGGCGAATATCCAGGCGCCACCACGACTTCCGGAAGGAAAGCGAAACTCGCTTTCGTGGAACCGGAACGAGCCACGCCAAGGAAAAGCGACTACCCACATATTCGGCGACGGGCACCGAAAGCGGCACCGTTCAAAGTGCCACTTCGCATTGGAAATGGGATGCCAGTCTGCTATCTCATCCCATGCCGACCTGTCATCCAGCTCAATCTCCAGGTCGCGGACGACAACGTTGTCGATCTCGAAAATGTGGCGTTCGCTGTTCAGTGGCAGCGTTTTGTCCCAGTGTTTCGCCGAGACGAAGGTAATGTGTTCATGGAGCCCCTGCTCGCGCACGTATTCAGATGATCGTTCGAAGTCCCAAGACGCGGATCGTTCCGTCCGACGAATCAACGATCGCTCACTGATCTCCCTAGACACTTCGACGAGTCGTGTGAGCGTGATGCGCTTACGTTTTCGCTTCGCGCTTCCCACGGGGTTCCTTATTCCTCCGAGTGTCAGGGCCGTAGGCTAGGACATTCCGTCCGACGGGAGCAACACGATCTAGGCGTCCCTCCGATAGCTCGAGGGTGCGACGGTCGAGTGCGCCAAACGTGTCCGGCTGCACCTTGATTGCCGGACGGCCATTCCGGACACGCTCGGTCGTCGCGCCGAACTGCACGGCGTCCCGATCCGGCGGCACCCCGCCGTGTCGGGGAACGGTCCCGTATTCCGACAGCAGGCCGTGGGGCTGGCTCATGGCAGCGCTGGACAACCAGCTCCAACCGCGCCCAAACTGTCAGTCGCGCAAGCACACCGTGAACCAGGAGGCCTGAGCCTGTGAAAAAAGAGACCATCGGCAAGTTAGTGGGGGGAACCGCTGGCGCAGGTATCGGCGCCTACATTGGACTTGGTATTGGCATTGCCGCCGCAGGAACCGCCATTGCGGGCACTTGGCCAGTACTCCTAGTCGGCGCGCTGGTAGGAGGCGTGGTCGGCAATGAGGTCGGCAAACGCGCCAAGCGAAAACAGGCCAACACCGAACTGGACGACATATCCAGGAGCCACTAGACTCGGCACGCGTTCGTGCGGCGCGACGCACTGGCGATCCAGGAGCTTGAATTGGCAAAAGTCCACATCGATCCCAAGGGTAACGTCATGATCGAAGAGGGCCCTGTAACTTGGAACTTGAACCTTCGGGACCCGTCCGGTCGCCCGCTGGGCCGTTTCTCCGTGAACTCGACGGGTCTGAGTTGGCACCCTAAGAATGGCGCGAACCAGTTGATCGATTGGCCCACGTTCATCGCTATGATGGAGGCACGCTCGGCAGGACCTGCGCATTAGAGAAACGCGTCTACCGAACCCCGACGAGACCTTGCCTTTGGCGGGCTTTGTTCATCTGCTTCGACTAGTCAGGTACGCACCACATCCAGAAGACGTCCGTTTTCCAGCCTGCTGCCCGCGATCCCTGCATCGGGCGTCTCGACGCGCATACAAACCCAAACAGCAAGCGTCCGCGCAAGCGGGGCATCTGTCTCGCCACCACCTCGGGATGAGAATTTGCTCCGATTGCAGAGCACCACAAGCCGATCACCCAGGACCGACTCAGTTGACTGTACGCAGGCCACGCACAAGCCCGTATACCTTGGCCCAGCAACGCTGCCGGTCAGTGGGCCTCCAACGATGCTGCGGCCCCATAGCATTGATGCTGCTGCTTGAACTGCCGTTTGAACATGCCGTTGCCGCCTGCGCCGTTCGCGGCAGGTTCAGGGGCCATACCGGAGGTACCAAGAGCACGCGGCGTGTCCTGAAGTCCCTCGGCATGACCTTGCACAAAGTCTCCAAAGCGGAGGCGGGACTACTACACCGCGGCAGCACCCTCAAGGACCTGCAAAATGTCCTCCAGCAGGGCTCCTGGCCAAGCGGCAGATACCTCGTCTCATCCAAGCGTGACGATGACCCCGTGCGCGAAGAGATCTTCCACGCCTCTGCCGTCGTCGACGGTCAACTGCTTGACGGGAAAGGGAACATTAGAAAGCCACTACGCATCACGGCCATCCGCCGTGTCGAGGGCGCCCTCCCACGCGCCAGGTCCAAAGCCGCCAACGACGCCAAGACCATCCGGCTGGCGCAACAGCCGGTCGCCATCGGCAAGCTCTCCTGCCTATCCAAGCTCGTCGGCAGACGCCAGCGCCTCGCCTCAGCATTCGGCCTAGCTTTTCTGCATCCCGGCGGTCGCAGGAAACGCGGGGACACGATCGTCGAGTGGTATCCTCTGCGGCTCGCTCGTCAACCTCAGGCAGCCCCGGACTCGAACGTCCGCAGCCTTGCCGTCGGATTTCGAGACATCCTCAAAACCGACTTCACGACATTGCGGCCCGT
This sequence comes from Gammaproteobacteria bacterium, assembly GCA_028821515.1. Taxonomy (GTDB): domain Bacteria; phylum Pseudomonadota; class Gammaproteobacteria; order Pseudomonadales; family Azotimanducaceae; genus VXNE01. The sequence goes on from JAPPGA010000071.1 coordinate 57,080, forward strand.
TCTCATCGACCGCCACGGAAGGCCAAAACACGGCAATATTCGTGTCCGACGCGTCACCAAGCCCCGCCCACGCGGGCGCCCGGCCCGGGTCCGGTTCAAACAAGGCTGACTGCGTCTTGCCCGCGCCCAGCCGGTCCCGCTTTATCGCTCCTTCCAACCAATCTTGTGGACTAGCCAATGCAGCAGATTCACATTTTTTTCGCTTGGCAAACCGACTCGCCGCTCGACTCCAACCGCGACGCTATTCGCCGCGCACTCGCTAAGGCGAAGGAAGTCCTCGAGTCCAGACGCGCCGATACCGAGGTGATTCTCGATGAGGCTACACGGGGCACTCCAGGCAGTCCTGATATTCCCTCCACAATCCTCCAGAAGATAAGACAGGCGGATGTGTTCGTGGCCGACATAACAACGATCAATAGGACTGAGAACCACGATCCCCCGAGGCCGTGTCCGAATCCCAACGTCGTCTACGAGCTTGGCTATGCTGTTGCTCGACGTGGTTGGCACAGGATAATCGCACTCTTCAACGAGGCGCATGGCCAGTTTCCCAAAGACCTCCCGTTCGACATCGCCAAACAGAGAGTTAGCCCGTTTCATTTGGCGTCCCCCGCCCCTGCCGGCAAGGCCCCAATCCCACAACTAGCTGATTGGATCGAACGCATTCTCGATACCCCTCTGGATGAGCTTGACCGTGAGGTCTTACTCGACCCGGAGGAGGCGACGAAACGCAGAAGAGATCTTCGAACGCTACAACGCCTGTTGCTCAGCTTGCACATTCCAACCATCGAGGACTTCCTCAATCGCCTGCCTCACCGTATCGATGATCCAATCTTCTGGTATTCGGAGTCGTTCCTCGGCTCCATCGATACCGGCGTCTTTCATCTCTACGACGCTGATGCCTACGAACACGTCCATGCCCTCGCTAGCGCGTGGCGACGCACCCTTGATCACGGTGAACAGTACGACTCGCACCCTGGCTCAAAATCCTATGTCTTCTCGAACGTTGGCGATCTCCCGCTACCCGACGACCGCCAAGCGATCTGGAACAAAATCGACGACGCGCGCCGCGACGCAGCGACGGCCTTGCGGTCGCTTCTCCATCACGTTCGAGAGAATTACGTAGAGATCGACCTCGTCGAGACCAGCGAAGCTGCACTTCGCGCCTACATTGACTTCATGGGGGATCTAGACACTGGCTGACCACCCCCGATGCAACCGGCAATGCTGCATGGAAGACTGCCCGTGCTCCGCGGACTCCTCAAAAGCAGCCAAATTGACCTCGCCAATTCGACCCACCATACTCGCGCCAATGCCTTCCACTACTCCGACTGCCGCCACCTACAGATACCGCTTCCTCGTCGGTTCCCGCATCGTGCACCAAGGCATCACCACGGACCTTGAACGCCGCGAGCGCGAACACCGGCGCCGATGGCCGGACGGACGCATCGAAGCCGTCGGTGGACCTACATCTCACGCCGAAGCATGGGAGTGGGAACGGCAGCAGCTCGCGAGCGGTCGATCGGCCCACCCCGGCTAGAGCGCCCCGCTTCGCAATCCAGCGGCCTCGTGACCTCGCCCGACAAGCCCCGCCGCGTGTATGTCACCGGCGCCGGCTTCACCCGAGCTTTCGTTCCGCGCGCCCCGTTGCTCGTCGGCGACTTCGAGAACGACCGTCTCGTCGACGCCGTCCGCAGTCTACCGGCAGCGAGCCGGGTTCTCGAAGCCGAGCGTAACCGGCACCCGGACGGCTTCATCGACGTCGAGCGTCTGATGACGCGCCTCCACGAACTTATGCCTTATGACCACCGCCACGGCTCGGCAGACCAATTCGCCTTCCTGCTCGCCGAGCTTAAGAACGCTTTCCTACGGACGATTCAGAGCGCTCTGGACGGTGTCGAGACTCGGTCCGATAGCGACCTCGTTGCCTTCGCTCGCCACTGCGCCGATGCGAATGCCACCTGCATCACCTTCAACTACGACGACCTCCTCGATGCGGCCCTGTCGGCCGCGGGCAACTGGAATCCGTACTGGGGATATGGCTTCTTCTGCCAGCCGTCCGCCAACACGGTCTCGACGTTCTCCCAAGGACCGCACGCTTCGGGCCAGCTCCTGCTCAAGCTGCACGGCTCCGTCAACTGGTGGCCTCGGCTCGGCTACGCCAAGCCCTACGCGCTCGACGCCATCGTCCATCATCACGACTGGGAGGGGATGTCACGACGCCTGTTTCCCCGTGATGTGCTTGCCCGCCACCTCGAGCCCGAGCCAGTCATTGTTCCCCCCGTCCTCTCCAAGTCGGATCTCGTCGCGCAGCCCGTGCTGCGCCTCGTCTGGTCCCTGGCATACGACCATCTGTCCACGGCTGACGCCGTGACCTTCATCGGCTACTCGTTCCCCGCGACTGACACCGCAGCCCGAGTGCTCTTTGACGAGGCGCTGGCTGATCTCCCGCCCGACGCAGTCACCGTGGTCGGTCTCGAAACTGACGAGATCAGAGCCTCGGCCTTGAAGACCAGATATCGGGACGTCCTCGACGCCATCCCGGACGACCACTTCTTTCTGGACGGTGCCCTAGACTGGGTTCAACGTCTGCCTAGACCTGACCCGCAGCCCTGACCCGCTCCCGACGCTCGGGTGAATCGTTCGAATCTAGGGGGCGTTTCCGTGGACACAACGGGATTTGGGCGACCCGCCCTACGGGGGGCCAAGCTGTCGTGCTACGCACCGAGCCCCGGAGTACCGGGTCTCCGTCCTGCGGGCTTCGATCCCTGTCGGGGAGGCGGCCGAAGCCTGCCTCATACGCTCGACAGGTTCGCTCAGCCTTCGTCGCTACGAGGCGCTCCTTCGCGCGCATCGAAAACGGGAGGTGGTCACCGCGACGTTCCAGAAGGCCCCGCTCAGGCCCTCAAAACCTCGTTGCGCTACACGTAACCAAACGAGTACCTGAAATGGACAGGTACAGGAAAATTCATTATTATCAATGGGTTGATGCAACTACCACGCCGTGGCGGTGTCAGCGTACTTCCATGGGAGCTCTCGGGTCGTATCCGGCGTACGTTTCAAGGCCCGCCGCCCGGGCAATGCGTTCCCAGGGGACGAGCTTGAAATTCTGGCGCTCGGTCGGTGCGATGTTGCGGCCGTCCTGCGCAATGAACAGGCCGTGCGCGAATGCCGAACCGAGGTTCGCGCTGGTGACGTCGAGGCCATCGGTTTCGGATACGCCGTCAATGCCGGCCGATGCGTCGGCAACGACGCGAAACTGTCCGAGGTAGGCGTTGTCGCCTTCGCGCCGGTACACGGCGAAGCTGTTGATGCCCTGATCGGAGACGACGAGGTATCCGCCCGTGCCGGCACCGTAGTAAATCGCCATGCCCTCGATATCGCCGGCCAGGTTGCCGCCTTCGATGCCATCCACCATCGTCCTTTCCTCGCCGCCGTCAGGCTCGGCCGAGTACTTCCAGATGGCGACGTTTTCTTCACCGATATAAAGGTCACCGCTGGCATCGTCGGCGACACAGCCTTCCGTCTGGGAGCCGACGCTGAACTCACGCACCAGTTCGGCGCCGATCCGGCCGTTGCCCGCGTCGTTCAGCAGCCATTGCCGGACCAGGCCATCCGTGTCGTTGACGTACACGTAGTAAAGGCCTGACACGGGGCTTTTGTACATGCATAGCCCGTATGGATCGACCATGCCGGTTGCGATGGTGCCGTCGGCGAGGTCGATCAGCGAACGGGTGTTTGGGTCGATGCCGTAGATACTGATCGAGTCGCTAGTCCGGTTGCTGCCGGTGACGAGGTCGACCAAGTTGTCGCCGAGGCTGAAGCCATAGCGAACGTCGACATTGTTGATGCGCCCGTCCGCTCGCGACTGAATCAGGCTGCCGTCGAGGTCATAGACATTGATGCCGCGCTGTTTCTGTGAACCGATCACGACGCTGAGTTCGGGGTTGTCAGGGTGAACCCATATGGCCGCGTCGTCGGCGGCATCTCCATAGCTCGCTACCGGATCGGTCTCGACGCTGGGGAGAACGACTGCGGTTGCAGCCTCGGCACGTGCCGTGGGATCGCGTCCCGTCCCCTCCGGGAGATCGAGCGCCGTCACGACATCGCTCCAGGGCAGGATCTTGTAGTTGGTGTGCTCGCCGTCGTTGTCGTCATCGGTGAGCACGAGCAGGCCGTTGCCGATGTCAGCGGACAGCGCCATGCCGGTCGCCGCCATGCCTTCGGTTTCATCGACGGCGCCGATCGAAGCGCCCGCACCCACTCGGAATGCCCCGAGATGCCGCTCGGAAGCGAGGTCATAGACATGCAGGAGGTTCGCATCGGCGTCTGATACGACGAGATAACCGCCGCCGGCGAGCAACTCGACTATCGCCACGCCCTTCACGTCTCCTTCGAACCGGCCATGGCGCCCGCTGAGATCGATGAGTTCGGATTCGCCCTCCGACTCCGGCTCGGCGCCCAGCTTCCAGATGCCGACGGTCTCCTGCGAGTAGTAGATCGTCGACTCCCTGTCATCGACAGCGCAATGTCCGGCGCCATACCCGACCGGGACGGTGCGAATCTTCCGGCCGGCCACCGCGCCAGCGCTGTCGAAGAGTTCCCACTGCTGGATCGTCCCCGCGCCCGTGGCAAAGGCGTAGAACTTGCCGGTCAGCGGGCTCCGATAGGCACAGAGCCCTTCGACCTCTATTTCGGTGCGCAATGGATGCGACGATATCTGCCGGAGCGTCGGGCCTGATGCGTCCATTCGATAGGCGACAAGCTCCGTCGTGGCGGCGTCGTAAGCGACGATGAGGGGAATGTCCTCACCGGCAAGGGGAAAGTTGTAGCGAACGTCGACCAGGCCGATGGCGCGTTCGGGCATCGCGGCGATGCGCGCCCCGTCCAGACCGTAGACTTCCAGTCCTCCGTCCGGGCTGGCGCCGAGTATCAGGCTGTTCGCGGGATCGTCGGCATCGATCAGGATAGCCGGGTCGCTCGCGCCGTCGGCGAGCGTGACCGTGGTCTCTGCCGCGGCGAACAGGCTGGCGGTTGCCGGCGTGTCGTCTTCGGAAAGGGCGGACTGCGGCGGTTGACAGCCCCAAAGGAAAACGCTCACCATCAACATTGCCGCTATATTTCTCATCCGGGATTTGTCCTGATTGCCGAGCTGCGGTCGCGATTATGGGGGAAACGATTCATATGTTCGATTTATTGGTCGCGCGCCGGTCGCAGATGGCTTACGGGAACTCATGACAGCGGTCGTCTCCTTTCTGGCCTTCACCGCGGCCGTCGGCGGTATTTCATGGTGGATGACCCGAAAGGACAGAATGAACTCGCCGGAGGCGTACTTTCTGGCCGGGCGCAGTCTCACCGCCTGGGTCATCGCCGGCTCACTGATGCTCACGAACCTATCGACGGAGCATCTCATCGGCCTGAACGGCGATGCGTTCAATCACACCATTGCGGTGATGGCATGGGAAACCACGGCAGCGATCGCCATGGTGCTCACGGCCCTCTACTTTCTGCCGAAGTACCTGCGCATCGGCCTGACCACGATTCCGGAATACCTGTCGCTTCGATTCGACAGTCAGACCCGGTTCATCGCCACCGCCCTGTTCCTGTTCTCCTATGCGATCGCCATCCTGCCGGTGGTGCTGCTGTTCGGCGCGGCCGGATTGGAGAGCCTGTTCGACGTCTCGGCGAGCCTGGGGCTGACGCCCACGCAATCGAAAATCATGATGGTCTGGGGAATCGGCACGCTGGGTTCGCTCTATGCCATCTTTGGCGGTCTCAAGGCAGTCGCGATTTCGGATACGATCAATGGCGTCGGCTTTCTGCTGGCAGGATTGCTGATACCGGCCCTGGCGCTGTATGCGGTCGGCAACGGCGACATCCTTGCGGGCTTCGATACCGTTTACACGGAGGAGCACGAAAAGTTCGACATTACCGGCGATGAACCGGGCTCCTTCCTGCCGTTCGGCGTGCTGTTTACGGGAATGATCGTCAACCAGATCTTTTTCTGGTGCACCAATCAATCGATCATCCAGCGGGCGCTGGGGGCCAAGAACCTCAAGGAGGCCCAAAAGGGCGTGCTCATCGCCGCAGTATTCAAGATACTCGGCCCCATCGCGATCGTGCTGCCCGGTGTGATCGCCTATCACATGTTCAAGGACACCCTGACCAGCGATCAGTACCTGCAGGCCTATCCCTTGCTGGTGAAGACCGTGCTTCCGACCGTACTCACCGGGGTCTTTGCCGCGGTAATGGTCGGCGCGGTCCTGAGCACGTTCAACAGCGTTTTGAACAGCGCCGCGACCTTGTACAGCAACGGTGTGCACAATGCGCTGATCAAGAGCCCCCTGTCCGGACGGGGCCAGGTGCGCGTGGGCAGATGGTGCAGTGCCATCCTCGCCGTGGCAGCCATGCTGATGGCGCCGATGATCGATACCACAGGCAGCCTGTACATCTACCTGCAGCAGATCAACGCGACCTTCTTTGGGCCGATGCTGGCGGTGATTCTGTGTGGGTTGATGACGACAAGGGTATCCGCCCTGGCCGCAAAGGTGGGACTGGTTGCGGGGCCGGTCGTGTTCTACCTCCTGAACTTCGCTTTCGGCGACGCCTATCAGAGCGCAGTGCAGGGTTTGTTCGGGCTTTCCGAGCCGATTCATTTCCTCCACACGCTGGCGGTCGTATTTGTCATCACGACGCTGCTGATGGTCGGGATCAGCTACCTGAGGCCCGCGCCTGCATCCGCCGAACGCGCTATCGCCAAAGTTCCAGTGCCCGTGGACCTGACCCCCTGGCGGTATGCCGGGATTACCGGACTCCTGATCTCGGCGGCCGCGATTGGCTGCTACGTCCTTCTGGCGCAGTAGAATTGCCGAATAGGTCGACCTGGTGAGGTTTAACTTCACTATGGGATCTCCATGTCGGTGCCGGCTCGCGTGGCCATAGGGCGGTGGTAACATTGCCGCCTTTCGCGATTGAGGCAGGGTCATGTCCCGACTTTACGGCGTCGAGGAAGCTGCGGAAGCGGCGAAGCAGTTCGCAATGCTCGAGAACACGCTGCTTGAGCACCGCACCCTGACGATTTTCGGCGAGATCGACAAGGACTGCGCCCAGCGCTGCACCGAACGGCTTCTGGCGATGGCGTTCAAGAGCGATGATCCGATCACCGTGTTCATCGGTTCTCCGGGCGGGCACGTCGAGTCCGGCGACACCATCTTCGACATGATCCGCTACATCAAACCCGTAGTGAGAACCGTGGGCACCGGCTGGGTCGGCAGCATCGCCACCCACATCTACCTGGCGGCGGAAAGGGAGCACCGATACGCGCTGCCCAATACCAGGTTCCTGATTCACCAGCCCGCCGGTGGTTTCGGCGGGGACGCTTCGGACATCGAGATCCACGCGCGCGAACTGGTGAAGACCCGTGAGCGAATCAACCGGATCATCGCGGAACAGACCGGACAGCCCATCGATCGCGTCGAAAAGGACACCGACCGCGACTACTGGATGAGCGCAGAGGAGTCGAAGGAGTACGGGCTGGTCGGACGCATCATCGAGTCTGCGGACGAACTGCCGACACCCTGAACACGACACTGGAATGCCGCATTGCAGGTCCGACCGGAGAACTCGGCGGACTCTTCACTGCTGCTGCCGATCCCATCGCTACCCTGGTCTTCGGTCATGGCGCCGGAGCGGACATGCGGCACGCAACGATGCAGTCGATCTCGGAAGCGTTTGCCGCCGCGGGCATCTCGTCGCTCAGGTTCAACTTCCCCTTCAAGGAAGCGGGCAAGTTCCGCGTGGATTCCAAGGATGTATCTACCAGGACGATCGGGGCGGCCCTCGAGTTCGCAAGGGAAAACTACGCGGGACCATACTGCCTCGGAGGCCACAGCTTCGGCGGTCGGATGGCAAGCCATGCCGTGCTCGATCATCGGCTCGATGTCGCGGCGCTGGTGTTCTGCGCCTTCCCGTTGCATCCGGCGGGAAAGCCGTCGGTGGACCGCGCGCATCACATGGATGCGATTGAATCCCCCATGCTGTTCCTGTCGGGCACCCGGGACAAACTCGCTGAATGTGGGCTGATGACGCAGGTGGCGGACCGTCTCGACGCGACACTCAGGTGGTTGGACACCGGCGATCACGGCTACAGGATTCTGAAACGCTCGCGGGTCCGGGAAGATGACATCTTCACGGAAATGGCGAGTCACGCGCGGCAATTCGTACTCAAGAACGTATGCCCGTAATAGGCGTGTGCATGGTGTGCCCAGGTAAGGAGGAAAGATGAAACTTGCGACATTCGCGGATGGAAACAGTGCGCGGATCGGCATCGTTGTGGGGGAACTCGTGATCGATCTCAGCGCGGCGGCGCCGGATCTTCCGACCGACATGACCGCGTTCCTCGCTGCGGGAGACGCGGCGATGGACCGGGCACGCGAAGTGCAGGACGATGCCGATCACGCGGTACCCGTCGACAACGTCGAGTTCCTCGCGCCGGTACCGCGGCCGGGGAAAATCCTGGCCATCGGGCTCAACTACGCCGACCACATCGCGGAGACGGGCGCGCAGACGCCGACGACGCAGATCTGGTTCAACAAGCAGACGACGGCGACCAACGCGCCCTACGCTGGCATCACGAAGCCGTCCGTTTCGGATCGCGTGGACTATGAAGGTGAACTCGTCTTCGTCATCGGCAAACGCGCGAAGCATGTGCCGGTGGAACGGGCGAGCGAGGTGATCGCCGGATACTGCTGCGGAAACGATGTCAGCGTGCGCGACTGGCAGGCGGCGTCCAGGACCATGCAGATGGGCAAGTCGTTCGATACGCACGCGCCCTTCGGCCCCTGGATCGCAACGCCAGACGAGGTCGGTGATCCGCACACGCTGGATTTGCGCACTTACGTCAACGGTGAGAAGCGCCAGGATTCAAACACGCGCCACCTGGTGTTCAACTGTTTCGAACAGATCGCGCACCTGACCAAGGCGTTCACGCTGGAGCCGGGAGACGTCATCTTCACGGGCACGTCGGCCGGGGTCGCCACCGCCATGGATCCGCCCCCTTGGCTCAAGGTGGGGGACGTCGTGCGGATCGAGATCGACCGCGTCGGCTATATCGAGAACACCGTGGTGGAAGAGGAAGCGAATACGGTCGTCGGGTAGGGGCGACGACGGCGCCGTTTCCTCGGCTCACACGACGGGTGAAGTGCCCCCGTCGACGTTGACCGACGCGCCGGTCACATAGCTGGCCCGTTCCGAGCAGAGGAAGGCGATCACGTCCCCGGCTTCTGACGCCTCGCCCACGCGTCCCAGGGGTACGCGGGCCCCGGAATTCCGGTAGTGATCCTCCAGCGTGTAATCGGGACGCTGGTTAGCCTCCCATCGCCGATAGTGCTGTCGACTCTTCAGCACCCCCACGCACACGGTATTGACGCGGACGCCGTCGGCAGCGAACTCCTTGGACCAGGCCTTGGTGAGGGAGATACCGGCCGCGCGGGAGAGGGCGGTGGGTTGACTGGCGGCGTTCGGCGCCTTACCGCCGGGGGTGGTCGTGTTGCAGATCGCGCCGCCGTCGCGCTTCAGGTAAGGCAGTGCGTGGCGCGTGCAATAGATCGCACCCATGACCTTGAGCGTGAAGTCCTCCATGACCCGTTCATTGCTCATGTCGGCGAACGGCGCAGCGGATGAAGTGCCGGCATTGTTGACCAGGATGTCGATCCTGCCCCAGCGTGCGGCGACGGCTTCTACCATGGCGCGCACGGATTCCTCGTCGCTCACGTCGGTGGCGATGCCTGCGACCTCCTGTCCTGTGGCGTCGCCTATTTCCGCGGCGACACGATCGAGGTCGGGCTGGGTGCGCGCCGCGATCGCGACCTTCGCGCCTTCCGCCGAGAGCCGCTCCGCGGCAGCGCGCCCGATGCCGTGAGTGCCACCCGTGACGATCGCTACCTTGCCCGCAATTCCGAGGTCCATCTCCGCTCCATTTGTCGATTCGAGGCGAGCCATTGTAAACGGCGATTCGCCGGATTCTTGACAGGCGCAGGCGCAACGGCAACGCTTGCGGCTTAGGGCAACGGACGGAGTTGAGGAATGGATACCCGAGCTGCAGTGGCGTTCGAGGCGGGCAAACCGCTATCCATGGAAACGGTGGGCCTGGAGGGGCCGGCGGCAGGCGAGGTGATGGTGGAAATCAAGGCCACCGGGATCTGTCACACGGATGCGTACACGCTCTCGGGAGCCGACCCCGAGGGACTGTTCCCCGCCGTCATGGGTCACGAAGGCGCTGGCGTGGTGGTGGAGGTCGGAGCTGGGGTGACCACTGTCGCGCCGGGCGACCACGTGATCCCGCTCTATACGCCCGAATGCCGGCAATGCAAGTTCTGCCTGTCAGGCAAGACGAACCTCTGCGGCGCGATCCGCGAGACCCAGGGCCAGGGCCTGATGCCGGATGGGACGTCGCGTTTCTCGCTCAATGGCGAGACCATCTATCACTACATGGGCACCTCGACGTTCTCGAACTTCACGGTGCTGCCGGAGATCGCCGTTGCGAAGATCCGGGAAGATGCGCCTTTCGACAAGGTCTGCTACATCGGCTGCGGCGTGACCACGGGCCTCGGGGCGGTGATGAATACCGCCAAGGTGGAAGCGGGATCGAACGTCGCCGTATTCGGCCTGGGCGGCATCGGCCTCAACGTCATCCAGGGTGCGCGCATCGTTGGGGCAGACCGCATCATCGGTATCGACGTCAATCCGGGCAAACGCGAGCTGGCGGAGAAGTTCGGCATGACGGACTTCATCGACGCCAGGAACCAGGAAGATGTTGTGGCGGCAATCGTCGACATAACCGACGGCGGCGTCGACTATTCGTTCGAGTGCATCGGCAACGTCGAAGTGATGCGGCAGGCCCTCGAGTGCTGCCACAAGGGCTGGGGCGAGAGCATCATCATCGGCGTCGCCGGCTCCGGGCAGGAGATCGCCACGCGGCCGTTCCAGCTCGTCACCGGCCGCGTCTGGCGGGGAACGGCCTTCGGCGGCGCGAAGGGCCGCACCGAAGTGCCGAAGATCGTCGACTGGTACATGGACGGCAAGATCAACATCGACGACCTGATCACGCACACCATGTCGCTCGACGCCATCAACGATGCCTTCGACCTGATGCACGAAGGCAAGTCCATACGCTCGGTCGTGGTGTACTGAACCCGTGATTCGCGACGAGTGGCTGACCCAGGTCGAGGAGGAGGTCCTCGAGCCCGATCTGCCGATCTGCGATCCTCACCACCATCTTTGGGACCACCCGGACAGCCGCTACCTGCTGGACGAACTGCTTGCTGATACGGGCAGCGGCCACAACGTCGTGTCGACGGTATTCATGGAGTGCGGGTCGATGTACCGCGCGGACGGTCCGGAGGTGATGCGGCCGGTGGGCGAGACCGAGTTCGTCAACGGCATCGCCGCGATGAGCGCAAGCGGAGGCTACGGAGACGGTCGAATGTGCGCGTCGATCGTGAGTTTCGCGGACCTGGCGCTTGGCGCGGCCGTGGGTGACGTGCTGGAGGCCCACGCGGCCGCCAGTCCGCGCTTTCGCGGTATCCGCCACGCCTCCGCCTGGGACCCGCACGCGTCGATTCGCAATGCGCATACGAATCCGAAGGGAGGCCTCCTCGGAGATTCGGAGTTTCGCGAGGGGTTCGCCGAACTTGGCAAGCGGGGTCTCACGTTCGATGCCTGGCTCTACCATACGAACATCCCTGAACTGACGGCGCTCGCGAGGGCGTTCCCGGAGCAGCCAATCGTGATCGACCATTTCGGTGGGCCTCTCGGGATCGGCCCATACGAAGGCAAGCGCGGCGAGATCTACGAGACCTGGAGAGACGATGTCGCAGAACTCGCCGCGTGCGAGAACGTCGTCGCCAAGCTCGGCGGCCTGGTCATGCCCCTCAACGGGTTCGGCTTTCACAAGCGCGACGTGCCGCCGTCGTCGGACGAAGTCGTCTCGGCGACCCGCGACTACTTCCTGCACATGATCGACCGTTTCGGACCGGAGCGCTGCATGTTCGAGAGCAACTTTCCCATGGACAAGCAGAGTTGCTCGTACCAGGTACTGTGGAACGCATTCAAGAAGATCGCGGACGGTTTCTCCCCGGCAGACAAGGCCGCCTTGTTCCACGACACCGCAACGCGCTTCTATCGCGTCGAGACATAGATTTCGCATGACCTTGGAGAGCTGCGACGTCCCGGGCCTGACCGTGACGGAACTGGGCAGGGCAAACTACATTGCGTCCCAGGTGTTTCACCACGGAACGGGAACGGTCCCGAAACATGACCTGGCGTCGTACCTGCTGGTTGCCCGCGCGGTGTACCAGGCGGCCATGAGCGCAGCGGAGCAGAGCACGGACGCTGAGGATCGCGCAGGCTATTCAAAGGTCGCCTACATGACGGCATACAACATTGCCGCCAATTGCTGGCCTGGCTGGAGCGAGGAAGGCGCTTCGGTCACGGACGAGCAGCGTGAGTTGGGCGCCTGCTTCGCGCGGGCACATCTCAAGATCGTCTCCAGGCTGGATGTGTCGGCCGAGGCCAACGCCTACTGGATCAACGCCGCACACGAACTCGCGGCCGGTAATCACGAGGCCGCAAGGCGCATGTTTTCCACGTGCGCCGATCGTGCGGCAAGGGAAGGGGCCAGGGACGTCGAGGAGATGGCTGGCGGCTGGATCGCGGTGGTGAAAGTGCTGCAGGGCATCGAAGGTGCGGAGGATGAGCTGAAAGCCAGTAAGAGACGCCTGGTTGAAATGGGCGGTGACGGTCCGTTCTACGCCGAACAGTACGGTCCCGCCCTGGTTGTGTTCGGATCCTGAGCGCGCCTGCGCGATAGCGGCTTGCCGGGCTTTTGGCGAGTCTTTCGCCTTCCGGGGGTCGATCTGATTCAATATGCGCGCGATTGCCTGACACGGGAAGAAACATGGAACAAAGAAGACTGGGTAACAGCGGCCTGCTGGTTTCCGAGGTTGGCCTCGGTTGCAACAACTTCGGCCAGAGGCTCGATGCGGCCGGCACGCGTGCCGTGGTCGACGCCGCCATCGACGTCGGTATCGACCTCTTCGATACCGCCGACATGTACGGTTCCCAGCTTTCCGAGGTATATCTCGGCCAGGCCCTGCAGGGCCGGCGGGACGACGTCATCATCGCGACCAAGTGCGGTTATCCCATGGGCGAGGGACGGCGCATGCGTGGCGCCTCCCGGCGTTACGTCACTTCGGCAGTGGACGCGAGCCTGCGCCGGCTCGACACCGACTACATCGATCTGTACCAGATTCACCTTCCCGATGCCCTGACGCCCATCGACGAGACCTTGCGCGCGCTGGACGACTGCGTCCGGCAGGGCAAGATCCGCTACATCGGGCATTCCAACTTCGCCGGCTGGCAGATTGCCGATGCCCACTGGACCGCGCTACGGGACCACCTAAACCCGTTCGTCACGGCCCAGAACCACATGAGTCTCCTCGAGCGGGACGTCCTGAAGGAAGTCATCCCCGCCTGCGACCGGTTCGGACTCGGCATGCTCCCCTACTTCCCGCTCGCAAGCGGTTTGCTGACGGGCAAATACCAGCGGGGCGTACCGGCCCCGGAGGGTACGCGGCTCTCCGCCCCGGCGGCTGCCGCCCGTTCGTTGCACGACGATAACTTTGACCGCGTGGAGAAACTCGATGCCTTTGCCCGGGCGCGCGACCGTTCGTTGCTCGAGTTGGCATTTGGCTGGCTGCTGTCGTTCCCGTGCGTATCGTCGGTGATCGCCGGCGCGACGCGGCCGGAACAGGCGCGGGCGAACGTCGAAGCGTCGACGATGCGTCTATCCGCGGACGAGATGAAGGAAATCGACGAACTGCTTGGCTGATACCGTAGGTCGTACAGGGCAGGCGGATTCGCGCCCCTGCCGGCTCCTCCCTATGCGGGCGCCACGCCGTCCTGCCGAAGCCGCAGGTCCTGATAAGCCCCGTACAGGAGGCATGGGCCCAACGGCGTGATCACCGCGTTGAACGCCGCAAACGTAAGCATCGAGACGATGTTTGCTACAAGACGGTTATCGATCTGGTTCATGAGGAACCAGGTCACCTGGTAATTGGCACTGCTCAGCCCGGTGACTACGGTCGCGGCTATCGCGATAACCACGAACGTCTTGACCCAATGTCGCCTTACCAGGGAATAACCTTCGCGGAGGCTGTCGGAAGGTCCGTAGCCTTCGGTGATGGGTAGTAGAAGGCTCGCGAAAAGGGCGGTTCCCACCAGGGCGGTGGAGACAGCAAGCGCCAGGATCGCGAAGAAGAAGCTGGCCAGGCGCAGCAAGACTACGGGAACCGACAGCAGCATCGACCCGGCGAAGATGGCGAGCATGAGCAGGAAGTAGACGACAACTATTGTCGGCAGCCGCCGCAACGCGATGCCGAGCGAAGAACGAATGCCGCTCGGATCACTCGATGCAACGAAATGTACGCTGGCAACGATGAAGCCATACATGTAGATGGTGACGACCCACGAGACAAGCCACTGAATCCAATAGCGCACGCCGGTGTCGGATTGCCAGTTGACAGACACCTCGCCGACGATCAGTGCGAGCACGAACACAGGTAGGAAAATTGACCTTATGCTCGCCCGATAGAGAAGGAACCCATCGGTCAGGACGCCGAGAACGCCCGATGGCTCAGTCGGTCGGTCGTAGGTCACGGTCTGGTGTCTGCCTCAGCCGCAGGTCCTGGTACAGGCCATAGGTGACGCAAACGCTCACGGCAAAGATGATTGCATCGAACGCGGCATACGTCAGCATCATGATCGTGTTCGAAAGGAAGTCGCCTTCGAACTGGTCTGCGAGAAACAGTGCCGCCTTCTCGCTCCCCAAGCCCGCCATGTATCCGACGCCGATCGTGATCACGGCAACCGCAAAGGTCCGCCCCCAATGTCCCTTGATGAGGGAAAGACTCCCACGGATGCTGTCGGTCGGACCCCTGCCTTCGGTGATGGGCAGCAGGGGGCAGAAGTACAGGCCGACAAATACAAAGATGCCGGGAACGATCAGCAGCAGGGTACCTGCAAAAACGGCAAGAATGTACATGAGGTTGACGGCCAGGATCGTCGGGAACCGCCGGGTGGCGATGAAGAGCGGGGAGGGAACCCCCTCGGGAGCGCCGGATGCAACGTAGTGAACGATGGCAGTGATGACTGCGTACATGTAGAAGCCGGCGACGATGGAGGCGGCAAAGCGCAGCCAGTCGACCTGGTCGAAGTCGAGACTCTCCGCGGGTTCTCGGGACGGAATCTCGATCGGGCTTATTGCTCCGACTACCAGTGCGAGCAGGAACGCGGGCAAGTACAGCAGCCTGATGCCCGCCCAAAGAAGGCGGAAACCCTCGACCAGGACGTCGACAACGTGCAAGGGTTCAGTCGGTCGGGCGTACCTCATGGCGTGAGTTGGGATTTCCTACAGAATGTCCAGACCGGCACCGATGGCCGACGTCAGGCGAGTCAGGTCCTCGGCGCAAATGACGTACGGCGGCATCAGGTAGATGAGGTCGTTGAAGGGGCGGATCCACACGCCCTGCTCCACGAAGATGCGCTGCATCTCCGCGACTGGAACGGGCCGGCGCGTCTGTACCACGCCGATGGCGCCGAAGACCCGGATGTCGCTTACGGCCGGATGTTCCCGCAAGGCGCCGAGCTCCCGTCGAAGCTGGTGCTCGATGACGCTGACCCGTGACGTCCAGGGCCCGTCCTGGAGCAGTTCAATGCTCTTTCGCGCGATTGCGCACGCCAGCGGATTGGCCATGAACGTCGGCCCGTGCATCAGCACGCCGCCGTCGGCGGATATGCCATTGGCCACCCGGGCGTTGGTCAGTGTCGCCGCGAGGCCCATGTAACCCCCGGTCAGTGCCTTGCCGAGGCACATGATGTCGGGGTCGACCTGCGCGTGCTCGCATGCGAAGAGGCGTCCGGTCCGGCCGAAGCCGGTGGCGATTTCATCCGCGATGAGCAGCACGTCCAGCTCGGCGCATAGTTCCGCCGCGCGAGCCAGGTATTCGGGGGAGTAGAACCACATCCCGCCGGCGCCCTGCACGACCGGCTCAAGCACCACGGCGGCCAGTTCGTGGTGGTGGTCGGTCAGGGCCGTTTCGATCCGTCGCGCATCCTCGCTCGATAGCGCCTCGCCAACTTTTGAGACCGGCCGCTCGACGAAGATTTGCTGCGGCAGCACACGCCGAAACCGTTCATGCATCCCGGTGACCGGGTCGCAGACGCTCATGGCGCCGAAGGTGTCGCCGTGGTAGCCGCCCCGGATGGTGAGCAGGCGGTGTTTTTCGGGGTGGCCCGTCGCGCCCCAGTACTGGATGGCCATCTTGATGGCGACTTCGACCGACACCGAGCCGGAGTCGGAGAAGAAGACGTGTCGCAGGCCGTCCGGCGTGATGTCGATCAGCGTGCGCGCAAGTTTGATCGCCGGTTCGTGGGTCAGGCCCCCGAACATGACGTGGGCGGTCTTTTCCAACTGTGCCCGGGCAGCCTCGTTCATCTCTGGATGGTTGTAACCGTGAATGGCGCACCACCAGGACGACATCCCGTCAATCAGTTCGCGCCCGTTGGAGAGACGGATTCGGACACCGCTTGCCGACTCCACCGGATACGCGGGCAGCGGGTCCGTCATCGACGTGTAGGGGTGCCAGATATGCCGGCGATCGAAGTCGACGGACGCGCTCAGTCCCACAGGAACTCCAGATCGAGGTACCTCACTGCATCTTCCGGACGGTCCAGGTGTGGCACGACGCCAAGGCACGGGCCAGCCAGCCGTTGGCGCAGCGTTTCGACGTTCTCTGCGAGGAAGGGCATGGGATCCCCGGGGGAGTTTGCTACCCAGCCCCCCAGTTTCAGTCCCGCGTTCTCGATCGCGTCGGCGGTCAGCAGCGCATGGTTCAGGCAGCCGAGCTTCATGGCGATCACAAGAATGACCTTCGCGCTCAAGGCAGCGCAGACATCCGCGAGCGTCTCCCGTTCATTCAGCGGGACGAGCCAGCCGCCCGCGCCTTCGACCAGGGTGAATGCCGCGCCCTTGGGACATGCTTCGGCGAGTTCCCCGGCAGTCACAAGACGATCGACCTGTCCCAGGGCGATGTGCGGCGCGATTGCCGGACGCAGTACGACCGGATTGATTTCCGCGTAGTCGGTGTCGGTCCCGGCGGCCTCAATGAGTTGCAGCGCGTCTTCGTTGACGAGCGCACCATCGCGCGGGGTCGCGCCCGCGGCGATGGGCTTGTAACCGACACATGTGAGGCCATGCGTCCGCGCTGCCCGCAATATCGCCCCCGCGATGAAGGTCTTGCCGACACCGGTGTCGGTCCCGGTAACGAAATACACGTTGTCCTGGCCCATCGGCGCTCCGGTGGAGGATCTGATGAAGACGAGTGTCTCGATCATACCGCCCACCATCGCGGATCGGGCAGTCTGTCCGGACACGTTGCTACAATGTTCCCCGAGGGTTCGCCGAAGCCGGAACCGCGCCTTCAAGAGCCGATACCAATGCGAAGCGTCGAAACAGCAGTCCAGGAAATCAGGGATGTCGGCTACACGGTCATCCCGAATCTCATCGACGGCCCGCGACTGAGGCAGGCGCAGGCCGACGCGGATCCGCTTCTCGGGCCGACGCCGATCGGGATGCCGGGCCTCGACGGCAAGGTGATAGGCCGAATGTGCAAGGGCCTGTTCCGCAAGTCCCGGGCCTTCGACGATCTCTACGCCCATCCGACGGTCCTTGCCGTCGTTCGGGGGGTGCTGGTCGATCCGGAACGAAAGCGAAGTTACCTTTCTTTCGGCAGCGGCATTCAGCTGTCGACGGTCATGATCAAGGACGTGCAGCCGAGGGAGAATATCCGCCACATGCACCGCGATGACGGGTGGTATCCGATTTCCCGCCCGCGCCCGCCCATCGTGGTGAACACCCTGCTGGCGCTCGATCCCTTCACCAGGGAGACCGGCGGCACGCTCGTCGTCCCCGGAAGCCACAGGTGGACTCGCCCTGTGGATCAGGATCACGAACACGTCGTGGTGGAAATGGATGCCGGCTCGATCCTCATGTTCGATGGTTCCCTCTGGCACAACAACGGCGCCAACCAGACCGCCGACAGGACCCGCCGCGCGCTCAACATGTACTACAGCCAGTCCTGGCTGCGCCAGGTGGAAGGTCCGTACCTGGGTTTGACCACCGATGAGGTGGAGGAACTGCCGGAAGCGTTGCGGGCCATCGTCTGAATGGCGCGTGTTTACCTGAGTTGAGAACACCCACTACCTCGGGTGGACAGGGGGAACGACCGCGTACGCTGTTCATTACCTCCGACGACCGCACCGGCGCGTTGGAGATTGCGGGCACGGTCGCCAACGCGCGCTTCTCGGTGCTGTGCGGACCGCATGCCGATGACGACGCCTGCTGTGTTGTCGATATCGCGTCCCGGCATTTGACCCCGGAGGCGGCGCAGCGACAGGCGGCTGCCGCGCATGCGAGAGACGCGCATTTTCGGTCGCACAAGATCGATTCCGGTCTGCGTGGCAACTGGCCATTCGAAGTCAGGGGCCTTCTCCAGCTCGGCCATGGGGTCGCCGTGGTGCCGAGCTTTCCCGACGCTGGCCGCCGCTGCGTGGACGGAGTCGTGTACGTGGACGGCGTGCCGGTGCTTGAGTCCCCCTTCGGCAAGGATCCGTTGACCGCACCGCTCAGCAGCCGGCCCCTGGAAATCCTGGAAGCCACGGATTGCGCGGACGGCGATGTGGTCGTCTGGGACGCCAGCGACAATACCGAACTCGAAGCAGCCGCGCAGCGATGCCGCGAAGAAGGGCGCGCAATCGTGGGCCCCAGCGGTGCCGTTGCGGCGTACGCGGCCACCGTGTTTCCGGATCTTGTCCCGCGGGAGGTCCCGATCGAGCCCCCGGTCCTGGTCCTGTGCGGCAGCCTCAACGCCATGAGCCGCGAACAGATCGCGAGACTCGGAGTCCCTGTCCTGACCCTGTCCGACGAAACTCAACTGACGCGAGCGGGAGCTGCGCACGGCGCGATCACGGTTGTTGCAACACCAGTCCCGTCTGGTGCCATTTCCAACCGCGAGGCGGAGCGGATGGCCATGGCGATGGCCGGGTATGCACGCCGCGCCCTGGAGAGTGGCTACGCGAGCGGTACATTGTTCGTGCTGGGCGGCGACACGGCCGCCGCAATCATTGGCGACGAAACGCTGGACGTGCTCGGCACCGTAGATACGGCGGTTCCCATATCGCGATTTCGGGATGGGTACCTCGTCACGAAGGGCGGCGGTATCGGGCGGCCCGACACACTGGTGAAACTGCTGTCGACGGTGCGAGGATGACAGTCGTGACACAGGGCCTTCGGCTCGTTTGCTTCACTTTGTTATTTGTGCTCGCTGGATGCAAAGGGAGCGAGGGAGGAAGGTCGGCGGCACCTAGCGGTGAGCGGGAAGATCTCGAAACGATCGCAACAGTCGATGACGAGCCGTTTGTCTATAACGGCAACGTCTTTGTTCTCCCCGTCTCCGAGAGTCTCGCCAGAGTCCGCCTGCCTGTCAGGAAGTACACGGCGAAGTTCTACGAATATTTCGACGATCAGTTCGATTTCCTGATGTTTGTCTCGAATATTGACGACCCTTATCACGACATTTTTGGCACGTATCATCCAGTCAGGAACGATACGGTGGGCATCGGACAGAAGACCTTTTCGAGACGCGCCTATCGGCGACTGGCTGCCAGGCTTCAGGGCGTAATGCACTTTCCGGGATATGACCTGATCCGCCTGGGTCCATCCCTGCACGAGTTGATGCACAGGTGGGCGAACCATGTCGTTCCCTGGGAACGGCCTTCCGGGTGGTGGGGCCGGTTCGTTCCCGGGACAGGATCTTCGATTCACTGGGGATTCAGCAGTGCCGACGGCCAGCTTGGCGGTTTCCGCCTCGCCGATCTGGTCGACCATGGGAACGGTCAATACTCCGCAGGCAGGTTCGGGCTCATCGCAAACAACGGCAATTCCGTTCCCTACAGTCCCATTGAGCTGTATCTGGCTGGTTTCCTGCCGCTGGAGGAAGTCCCCGACCTGACGATTGCCGAGGATGGCGACTGGCTCGCAGACGAAAAGGGTGTCTACACTGCCACCGATGACCGGCACCTTATGTTCACGGCAAGTCAACTGACCGTCTATACCGCCGAAGATCTTGTTGCGGAACATGGCGAGCGTGTCCCGGCATACCCGGATACCCACCGAAACTTCCGGGCCGCAGCGATCCTGTTGATCGACGAAGCTCACCCTGCCGTCAGGCCGAAACTGGACACGCTGAGCGAGGATGTTTCCTGGTTCAGCGAAGACGGTCACGGCGGCGGTAGCCTTCCCGACGGACGGCGCCTCTACAACTTTTTTGGTGCCACCGGAGGACGGGCGACCATCGAGATGGACGATCTGCTCCGATACAACACGCGCATTCCCGTCAGGGCGATGGAGGGCCAGGCCCCGTCCGAGCCCCCGAGGCCATAAGGTTCAGGCCAGCAGTCCCTCGATATGCGCCGCCACGCTGCGCGAAAGCGCTCCGAGGTGGTAGCCGCCCTCGAGCATCGAGACGATGCGCCCGCCGGCGTGGCGGTTCGCGGCATCCGTGATCAGCCGCGTCACCCAGGCGTAGTCCTCCTCGGTCAAGAGGAGTCCCGCGAGAGGATCGTCCGCGTGGCCGTCGAATCCGGCGGAAACGAGGATGAGTTCGGGCTTGAAATCGTCAAGTGCGGGCAACCAGTCGCTTTCCAGGGCTTTTCGGAAATCGGCGCCGAGCGTGCCGGCGGGCAGCGGCGTGTTGACGATATTGGGTCGGTCGACGTCCTGTAGCCGGTAGGGGTAGAACGGAAACTGGAAGCTGGAGCAGACCAGGACGTCCGGGTTGTCCATGAAGGCCGCTACGGTGCCGTTGCCGTGGTGGACATCAAAGTCGAGGATAGCGACCCGATCGACAGCGGGATCGCATAGGGCTCGCGCAGCGGCCACCGCGATGCTGTTGAAGAAGCAGAATCCCATCGCCTGGGACACCTCGGCGTGATGTCCCGGCGGCCGTACGGCGCAGAATACGCGCTTGTCCGCATCGCTTAAGACCAGTTCGACGCCCGCCACAGCAGCGCCCGCTGCCGTGCGTGCGGCGCGGAGCGAACCGGGGCTCATCGCGGTGTCCGGATCGACGCGGACGAGACCCTCCTCCGGGGAGAGTTCCTCAAGTCCGTCGAGAAAGGCTTCGCCGTGCACGCGCGCCAGGTCGGTTCGCTGTGCTTCGGGTGCTTCGTGCACGTCGAGATCGGAGTAGAGCCCCGTTTCGTCGAGGTGCATCAGCACGGCGGCGAGCCGTGCCGGATGCTCCGGGTGGCGTTCGCCCATGTTGTGTTCAAGACAGTGGAGGTGGGTCAAAAGCGCCGTCATACGAGTGCTAATGGAAGTCTACGGATATCCACCGGCATTCTACCGGCCTGGATTCGCATTCATGCGGAAAGTCCTCTCCCGACCGGGTACAGTGTGCGCCCGGCCCGTGACGTCGAGGAAGGACCATGACCACGCCGTATCCCGCCCACCCCCAACTGGTTGGAAACTACGCGCCGATTCGCATGGAGTGTGACATCGACGACGTGATCGTGCGCGGCGAACTGCCCACCGATCTAGCCCGGATATTTCATGAAGAAGAGGGCGAGAACCTTGTTAATCCGTTATAAT
>JAPPGA010000019.1 GCA_028821515.1 Gammaproteobacteria bacterium
CAACTTGACAGGTCAAAACATATCAGCGCCATGAAATCCGTCGGCCCTTCGGGCGCGTCGTATTTCACCCCCGCCCAGGCCCACCTATCATCCTGCGCCTTGATCGGCACTGCGTGCCGTTCTACGGCGCAGCCTGCTAGTCTTTCCGGCTCTGAAGACAGTCCGAACCACTGATCTGGGGTATCCATGGAGTACAGGCAACTGGGACGCACGGGCTTGAGGATCAGCCCGGTCGTCCTCGGCACCGTCAACTTCTCTTCCTACACGAACGAAGCTGATTCGTTCGCGATTCTGGACCGCGCGCTGGAACTCGGCATCAATCATCTCGACACGGCCAACAACTACAACGCGGGCCGGTCGGAAGCACTGCTTGGACGCTGGCTTGCCCAGGGCGGGGGACGCCGGGAGAAGATCGTTCTCGCCACCAAGGTGTATTGCAAGCCGAGAGAGTGGGGCGACACGGACAAGGGCCCGACGGGCCCGAACGAGCACGGGCTGTCGGCGGCCAACATTCGCGCCGCCGTGGACGCGAGCCTGGAACGCTTGCAGACGGACCACATTGACCTGTACCAGACCCATCACGTCGACAGAAACGTGCCCTGGGAAGAGCTCTGGCAGGCGATGGAGGTTCTGATCGCCCAGGGCAAAATCACGTATGTCGGCAGTTCCAACTACGCTGGCTGGCACATCGCGCAGGCGCAGGAGGCCGCGCGGCGACGCAACTCGTTGGGATTCGCGTCCGAGCAGAGCATCTACAACCTGGCGAACCGCAGCGTGGAGCTCGAAGTGATACCCGCATGCCTCGATTACGGGATGGGGCTCCTTGTCTACAGCCCGCACGCAAGCGGCAAGCTGGGTGGCAGGCCGGATAGCAACGAAGGACGGCGGGCTATCCAGGAAAGGCACCCGAAGGCCGACGCGTACGAAGCGTTGTGCGATGAAGTCGGACACCCGCCCGCGAGCGTTGCGCTGTCATGGGTGGCGCACCGTCCTGGCGTGACGGCGCCGATCATCGGTCCGCGCACCATGGAGCAGCTTGAGGCGAGCGTCGAAGCCATCGATATCGAGCTCGATACCGAAACGCTTCGGCGGCTGGATGCGATGTTTCCTGGCCCCGGGCCTGCGCCGGAAGCCTACGCCTGGTAGTCGAGTGGGAGAGCCATGCCCGTGCCACAAGATCAATTCGCCACGGTACCCACGTCCGCCGGTTCGCTGCAACTGGCCTACCAGTCGTTCGGAGACAAGGACGACCCGGTGTTCCTTTTGCTCACGGGGTGGTTCTCGGACCTGACGCTCTGGCCGAGGGGGTTCTGCGAGGTGCTTAGCCGTCGCGGGTTCCGGGTGATCCGCTACGACCACCGCGATGCGGGCCTGAGTACCCGGACCGATATCGATGTCCCTGATCCCGGTAACCCTCCCTACACCATGTCCGACCTCGCAGCGGATGCGGTGGGATTGCTAGACGCACTTGGCATAGAGAAGGCGCACGTGGCGGGCTTCGCCTTCGGCGCCACCATTTCCCACCTGGTTGCCATAGAACATCCGGACCGCGTGCTATCGCTCGTGTCGCTTGCGACCACGACCGGCAGGCGTACGGGTCCACGGCGGCCGCGGAGGGCCATGCCCCCATTCCCCACGGACCCGGAAGGACTCAGTCGGCTGCACAAGGAGAGGTTCGCCGACATGGCAAGGGAGAGTTTCGACGAAGAGGACTACGAGGCTCGCCGCAGAGAGTCCGCGCAACGGGGTGCGTCACTCGCAAGGGGAGACATACAGAGTGCCGTCATGCCGACCGCCGGCGATCGCACCGAGCGCCTCGGACAGGTCAGGGTTCCGGTGCTTGTCGTGCATCCGGAAAAGGATCCCCTGCTTTCCCTCGACGTCTCGAAGTTTCACGTCGGGTGTTATCCGGATGCGAAGCTCCTGGTCCTGGACGGCATTGGCCACGGCGTACTGCCCGAGCGCCACTGGGCGACGATGGCGGACGCGATGCGGGAGCGAACGCTGTAGACGGGGCTAAATGTCGCCCTGGAGCTTCCTGTAATAGTCGACGACAGCGGGGTGAACGAACCCCGATATATCGCCGTGGAGCGCGGCGATCTCTCGCACCAGGGAAGAAGACACGAACGAGCTTTCGAGCGACGGCGGCAGGAAGACGTACTCGATGGAGTCGTCCATGGAACGGTTCATTTCGGCCATTTGAAACTCGTACTCGAAATCGGCCATCGTGCGCAACCCGCGCAGGATGAATATGGTGCCCTTGGTGTGCACGTAGTCGACGAGCAGCGTGTTGAACCCCTCGACCTCGATGCGGTCGCCAAACTCGGCGAGTACTTCGCGGCAGAGTTCGACGCGCTCGCGAAGATGGACCTCCGGGTCCTTTTGCGCTGACGTTCCGATGGCGACGACCACCCGGTCGAAGAGCTTCAACGCGCGCCGGACGAGGTCGGTGTGCCCGTTGGTGATCGGGTTGAAACTGCCTGGATATACGACGGTTGTCATGGGGCCTTCAGCCGGGGGATACGAGCGGACATGCCTTTGTCAAAGCGGTTATCACGCATTGGAGGCGTCCGGCGCATCATCGTAGCACAGGCTCGGACGCAGCAGCCGAAAGCGGCAGTCGCCCGCCCTCGACTGCTTGATCGTGGTCCAGCCTGGGATGTCGGTGCCGGACCGAGACTCGAGATACACGGTCGTGTCGTGTTTCCGGAGCAGTGCGAGGACCTCTGTTGTCCGGGAACTTCCTTGCGGGCCGTGCTTGCCCCGAATGCGATCCGGGCGCTCGAAAGGGGGATCGACGAATACGATGTCCCATCTCCACGTGGCCTGCCGGCGAAGCCAGGGCAACGCGGGAACGTTGTGGATTTCGCATACTGCGTGCAGACGTCCCGCTTGCGCGCGCAGCGCGGATGCTGTCCGCTGGTCGTGCTCGACGAGCGTCGCGGATTCCGCACCCCTCGACAGCGCTTCGAAGGCGAGCGCGCCGGTTCCGGCGAACAGGTCCAGGACGCGGGCACCCTCGATCTCGGTGCCCAGCCAGTTGAACACGGTCTCGCGAACCCGATCCATGGTGGGCCGCAGTGACGGGCGCTGGACGACCTCGATCTTTCGCCCTTTCCACTTACCGCCGATAATGCGTACTGTTCGTCTCGCCATGACCGGCGCTGTCCGGAACCGTGCTGCCGCAGCCGCCGACGGAATATATGAGTTTGCGTTGAACGAAGAAAGTGCCCCAAAGCCATTGCCTTCGGCTCCGCCGGTCGCGGGTGCTCCCGGGACGCACTTGTCCCATGGAGGTCGAACGGGCGTCTGGCAACGCCTCCACAGGACCCGGGACCGTCTCGCGGAGATCGCGGGCAACCTGTTGCTCGGCGAGCGCGTGATCGACCAGGCTGCGCTGGAGGACCTGGAAGCCGCGCTGCTTGGAACGGATGTAGGGGTGGATGCGACGCAGCGAATCATCGATGCGATCGCGAAGCGGGTATCGCGCAGGGAACTCTCCGACGCCGACGCGCTGCGCGGTGCCCTGCGTGACGAACTTGAGGACATGCTCTCACCCATGACCAGCCCGTTCCGGATCGATCCGGAGCGGCGGCCGTTCGTGGTGCTGGTGGTCGGCGTCAACGGCGCGGGGAAGACGACGACGATAGGGAAGCTGGCGAAGCAGCTTCGCGACGAAGGTCACTCGGTCCTGCTTGCGGCGGGCGATACGTTTCGCGCCGCAGCGATAGAGCAACTTGTCGAGTGGGGCCGGCGCAACGAAGTGGCGGTGATCGCCCAGGATCGCGGCGCGGACAGCGCTTCGGTGATCTTCGATGCCATGGAGGCGGCCCGCGCCCGCGGAATCGATGTCGTTCTGGCGGACACGGCGGGGCGGCTGCAGGCGAAGATCAACCTCATGGACGAACTGTCGAAGGTCAAACGCGTGGTGGGGCGCTTCGACTCCACCGCGCCCCATGAAGTGATACTGGTGCTCGATGCCGGGATCGGCCAGAACACGCTGGGCCAGGTGGCCCGGTTCGACGCTGCCGTTGGCCTGACCGGGCTGATCGTGGCAAAGCTCGACGGCTCGGCCCGGGCCGGGATCCTCTTCGCCATCGCTGCGCAGGACGCCTCGGACAGGGCCCGGAAGGGAGCACTGCCGGTGTACTTCATCGGGGTGGGAGAGCGGGTCGAGGACCTGCGATCTTTCAATGCCCGCGAGTTCGTCGATGCACTGTTGGGAGAGGGTGGCGAACAACCGAGCCAGAAACGCAGGGGAGGCGCACGTGGGTAGCATCGCCCTGCACGGCGTCACCCAGCGGTTCGAAAATGGACAGGAAGCCCTGCGCGACGTCTCGCTCACTTTCGAGGAAGGCTCCATGACGTTCCTCACGGGGCATTCGGGCGCGGGGAAGAGCACCTTCCTCAAGCTCCTGCTGCGGTTGCAGGTCCCCACGCAGGGCCAGATCGTCGTCAATGGCGTCAACATCTGCCAGCTTCCGAGGAACAGGGTGCCGCGCTACCGGCAGCACCTGGGGGCGGTGTTCCAGGACCATCACCTGCTGGCTGATCGCACGGTGATCGAAAACGTTGCCGTGCCGCTCCTGGTCACGAGCATGCGCAAGAGGGACATTGCCACGAGGGCCCGGGCGGCGCTGTCGATGGTGGGGCTCCTCGCCATGGAAAGACTCTACCCGAGCCACCTGTCGGCAGGGGAGCAGCAGCGGGTCGGAATCGCCCGGGCCGTGGTGAACCGTCCCAACCTGATACTTGCGGACGAACCGACCGGGAATCTCGACCCTGGGTTGTCGCGGGACGTCATGGGGCTTTTCGTGAACTTTCGGCGGATCGGAGCAACGGTTATCGTCGCGAGCCATGACCATGAACTCATCGAGTCGATGGGTGTGCGCGTCATCGAACTCGATCAAGGCCGGGTCGTTCGGGACGAGGCCCCCGCGGCGTGAGTAATGAACGCGGTTCAAGGGATCCGTGGCCGCCGGTGCAGCGTCCGCGGTTTGCGTGGATTCGCGACCATTGGCGTGTCGGATGGGATTGCTTCGCCATCGCCTGTCGCCGCCTTTGGTCGAGTCTGCTGGTGTGGCTGCTTGTCGGGATCTCGCTGGCGCTGCCTACGGCGCTGTACATCCTGCAGCGGAACCTGGCTGCCGTTGCCTCGCAGTGGGACGGACGACCGAGTTTCACGGTATACCTGCAGACCGGAACCGATGTCGGCGTCGCCCGGGTACTCGCAACGCGGCTCGACGCGGAAACCGAAGTCGAGCGGGCGTGGGTCATCACCCCGGAGCAGGCACTGGAGGACTTCGGGGAAGGTCTCGCGATAGCGGACGCGCTGGAAGTGCTAGGAGAGAATCCGCTGCCAGCGTCGGTCAGGGCGACGGTGGCCGATGGCGTGGGGGAGGCGGAGCTGCAGGCGCTTGTCGACGGGCTGCGCAAGGCCGAGCAGGTGGATGAAGTCGCCATGGAAAGGGCCTGGCTGGAGAGGATGGGGGCCATCTCCGCCCTTGTCGGACGGGTGGGCTGGATCCTCGCCGGGATATTCGGCCTCGGTGCCGCGCTGGTTACGGCATCGTCGGTACGCCTCGTCATAGAATCGCGGCTGGAAGAGCTCAGGGTGCAGAAACTCGTGGGTGGGACAAATGCGTTCGTGAGGAGGCCGTTTCTGTATTTCGGCCTTTTCTATGGTGTCGGCGGCGGCGTCGTGGCAGCGATGCTGGTTTCGGGATTGCTGATCGCGCTCGAGGCGCCGCTCGAAAGACTGTTCAGCAGTTATCACGAGCGCCTGGCAATACATGGCATGAGCGCGCCGCTCGTGGGCGTTTTGCTTGGTGTGGGCGGACTGCTCGGCGTGTGCGGCGCGTTGATCGCGTCGGGCCGACGTCTGAGAGGCGTGGAGTTGGCCTGAAATGGCTTCGGTGATATCTCCCTGATGCGGCTCGAAGACGTAACCGTCGTCTTTACCGATCCGTCGTTTTTCTCGAACGTGGAGAAAGTGACGGCATTGAAAGATGTGAGCCTTCACGTGGGACGCGGTGACAAGGTCGGCGTTATCGGTGCCAATGGCGCCGGGAAATCGACCCTGGTGCGCGTCATGGCCGGGGTTTTGAAACCCAATGCGGGGACCGTGGACGGCGAGGGAATGTCATGCTCGCTCCTGTCACTGAATGCGGGGTTCGACGGTGAGTTGTCCGGCAGGAGGAATGTCGTCATGCACGGCATGTTGATGGGGCTCACGCGCAGGGAAGCAGCGTCGCGTATCGACGCGGTTACCGAGATGTCGGGGCTCGGGGACGCGATGAAACGGCGTGTCAGTACGTACTCGACGGGCATGCGCGCGCGGCTTTGCTTCTCGACGGCGATCAACCTTGAGCCGGATATCCTGCTGGTCGATGAAGCGATCGTCGTCGGGGACCGCGAGTTCCGCGAGAAGTCCGAGCGGATCATGCGCGAGCGGTTCACCGAGGACCGGGCCATCGTGATGGTCAGCCACTCCCTGGCCAACGTGGAGCATCTCTGCGAGCGCGCAATCTGGCTGGACCAGGGCGAGATCCGGGCGCAGGGCGACACCAAGAGCGTCGTTCACGCATACCGCAACGCGAATCACAGCTAACGCGGCCTAGAAGTTGGCGGTGAAGCCCGTTAACACGCATCGGTCGGCTCTAGGTGGCCCCTGCATTCTTGCTGCTGCCGGACTGATCTGGGGGTGCACCGAGGTCCGGGTGGCGCCCGAACCGGAACACGTCCTGCGCGAGGCGGCGGCGGTGCTCTCGGCGGAGGACGCGGGAGCGCGGTCCGCGCGCGTGCGCAACGTGGCCTATGACCTTGAGTTCGAGCTCGACGGTGAGGCCGACGAGTACACCGGACGCGTGAGGACTGCATTTGAACTGACGGATGCCCGGGCAACCCTGACCGTCGACTTTGCCGGCGGCAGGGTCGCAAGCGTACGTGTCAATGGTTCGCGAGTGGATGCCTCCTACAACGGCTACTTCGTGACCCTGCCGGCCAGTTCCCTGCGGACCGGATCGAACGTGGTGGAGATCGCGTTCTCGCATCCCTACAGCGCGGACGGAAGCGGCCTGTACCGGTTCCGGGACCCGGTCGATGGCCGGGACTATCTGTACACGGACTTCGAGCCGTTCGATGCGAACCGGTTGTTTCCGTGTTTCGATCAGCCCGACCTGAAGGCGACTTTCGCGACGCGTGCGACGGTGCCGGCTGACTGGCAGGTGGTGTCGGTCGTAGCGGAGTCCGGCGTCGAGAACCATGGGGACACCAGCACCTGGACGTTCCCGCGGTCGGCGAGGATCAGCACCTACGTCTACGCGCTGCACGCCGGCCACTACCGGCAGTGGGAGTCGGCGGCCGGTGAGATCCCCCTGCGGCTCTTCGCCCGGGAGTCCGTCGCCGACTACATCTATCCGGAGCACTGGTTCGTTCCTACTCGCCAGGGGTTCGAGTTCTTCCAGGACTATTTCGGGATCGCCTATCCATTCGGGAAGTACGACCAGGTCATCGTGCCCCACTTCAATGCCGGTGCCATGGAAAACGTCGGCGCCGTCACGTTCAGCGAGCGCTTTCTTCGACGCGGCGCCGTCACGCGACAGGCGCGTCGATGGCTCGCCAGCGTGATCCTGCACGAGATGGCGCACATGTGGTTCGGGAACCTGGTCACGATGCAGTGGTGGAACGGGCTGTGGCTGAACGAGTCGTTCGCCACGTTCATGGCAACGCTGGCCCTGGTGGAAGCCACCGATTTCTCGGAGGGGGGGCTCGGCGCCTATCTCAGCACTGTTCGTGCCTACCAGGCGGACGAGCGCGACACCACGCATCCCATCGAACTGCCCACCCCCGACACGGATGCCGCCTTCGCGAACTTCGACGCCATCACGTACAACAAGGGTTCGGCCACACTCACGCAGCTCCATCACCTGGTGGGGCCGGAAGTGTTCCGGCAGGGGGTGAGTGCCTATCTCAGGGCGCATGCCTACGGGAACACGACGATCGACGACTTCCTGGCCGAGATATCGAAGGCCGCGGGCCTGGAACTCGAAGGCTGGGCGGGCGACTGGCTGCACCAGCCGGGCACCAACGCCGTGACGGTCGACCTCAACTGCGAAGACGGCAGGATCACCGGCATGTCGATCCTGCAGACCGCCCCGGCGGCCTGGCAGACCCTGCGCACGCATCGCACCCAACTCGGTCTCTACAACTTCAGCGATGGGGATGTCTCCGTCCGACGCGTGCCCGTCACCTATGCCGGAACCCGGACGGAAGTCGAAGCGGTGGTGGGCGGGAGATGCCCGGAGTTCGTCTACGCGAACCACGGCGACTGGGACTATGCGCGGGTGGATTTCGATCGCGAGGCACTGGCCGCGCTCGGCGACCACCTCAACGAATTTGCGGATCCGCTGGCGAGACTGATGCTCTGGCAGGGCATCTACGACATGGTCCTGCACCAGCGGCTCTCGCCGCTGGAGTTCATCGACATTGCCCTTGCGAACGTCGATGCCGAAGGTGTGGACGACGTCACTTCCGAGGTACTCGATGCGTTGCAGGGTTCCTGGTCGTATCTCAGACGCCTTGTCGAAGACCCGGTGATACTGGACGAGATCGGGGCGAGGATCGAGGGCTACCTGTGGCAGGCGTTCCTCGAGAGCAAACCGGGGAGTGACCGGCAGCTCCTGTTTTTCGATCATTACCTTGCGGCGGCAACCAGCCAGCAGAGCATCGACCGGATTGCCCGCCTCCTTGGTGAGTCCGATCTCCCGGAGGGTTTCGTTTTCGATCAGGACCGCCGTTGGAGTGCCGTCGCACTGCTGAGCGGACACGATCATCCCGCCGCGGCCACCGCACTCGCGGCGGAGCGGAAGCGCGACCTGTCCGATGCGGGTCGGCGCCGGGCGGTCTCAGCGGAGGCAGCCCGCCCCGATCCCGCGAACCAAAAGCGCTTGATGGACCTGCTCCTTGATCCCGACTCCGGACTGAGTGTCGCCGATGCGTGGGCGCACGCCAGTGGGCTGTTCCCGGACCACCAGCACGAACTGCAGCTCGAGATCGTCGCCGAGGTGTTCGAAAGGCTGCAGTCCGTAAGCGACCGCCTCGATCCGTTCTATTTCAGGGCCGTGGCGGAAGGCCTGCTCGGGACGATCTGCGATGCTGGTTATCTCGAACTGGTGGAGCAGGCGGTGGAGCGCTCGCATACGCTGCACCCCTCTCTGGCGAAGCGCGTGAGGAACCTGCGCTTCGACGTCAAACGCTGCCTGGCCATCGGCGAGGTGCTCGCCTCGCCGGGCTGACTGGCATAGCGACAGATGGGTTTGGGCGGGGGCGAAACCCGGCCTAACTTTCGACGTACTCGAACGGGCTCACCAGTTGCGAGAGCGTGGGGTGTTCGCGGTCCCGGTCCGAGAGAACGGGACCGGATTCGGGGGTGGGCCATTGGATCCTAAGTGCGGGATCGTTCCAGAGGAGCCCATGGTCATGGTCCGGTGCGTAATAGGCGCTGACCTTGTACATGACCTCGGTGCCGGGCGTCAGGGTCATGAACCCGTGCCCGAAGCCGACCGGCACCCAGATCTGGTTCCAGGCTTCGGCTGACAGCGTCGCGCTCACGTGCTGGCCATACGTGGGCGACCCCCGGCGCAGGTCTACCGCCACGTCGAATATCGAACCGCGCAGGACCCGGACGAGCTTGGCCTGCGCGAAGGGAGGCGCCTGGAAGTGCAGTCCCCGGACCGTCCCCGCATCGGCCGACAGCGAGCAGTTGTCCTGGACAAAGTCCACCGAAATCCCCCCGTCCTGCAGGGTTCTCCTGTTGTAGACCTCGGAAAAATAGCCTCGATGGTCGCCGTGCTTGACGGGCGTGAGAAGCTTGACGTCGGGGATTTCAAGGGGTTCGATATGCATGTCCGCGCAATGTACGCGAAGTATGCGGATCAGGCGAGAATAGCCGCGGAAAATGCCACGGAAAACGCCGCCCGGCGAACCTTTGGCGGAATTGGCACTCTAAGAGGGGGAGTGCTAACATCGTCGTCCAACGTTACCGGAGGTATCAAAAGATGACCTCGAACGTACTGTCTCTCGACAGTCTATCGCCGGGTCGCGATCTGGATGCCTATATCCAGACCGTGAACGCGTTCCCGGTGCTGAGCCCGGAGGAAGAACGCGGGCTCGCGGAACGTTTCTACTACGAAGACGACCTTGCAGCCGCCCGCGAACTTGTGCTCTGTCACCTGCGCTTTGTCATTCACGTGGCGCGGGGCTATTCGGGCTATGGGTTGCCACAGGGCGACCTGATCCAGGAAGGCAACGTTGGACTCATGAAGGCGGTCCGGCGTTTCAACCCCGAAGTGGGTGTGCGTCTCGTGTCCTTTGCCGTGCACTGGATCAAGGCCGAGATGCACGAGTACATCCTGCGCAACTGGCGCATCGTCAAGGTGGCGACCACCAAGGCGCAACGCAAGCTCTTCTTCAACCTGCGCAGCGCCAAGAAACGCCTTGGATGGTTCTCCCCGCAGGAAGTCGAAGCCGTCGCCGAGGATCTCGGGGTGCCGCCAGAAGTCGTCATGCAGATGGAAGGCCGCATGGCGGCCCAGGATGCGGCGTTCGATGGGGATCCCGGCAGCGACGACGGCGAGAGCTTCGTTGCGGCCCCGGCGCAATACCTGGCCGATGACTCGATGAATCCCGCCGAGATCGTCGCGGAAGAGGACTGGACCGAACAGTCCATGGCGCAACTTCGGGACGCGCTCGGGGACCTGGACGAACGCAGCCAGGAGATCGTGCGACTGCGCTGGTTGAACGAACCGAAGGTCACGCTGCACGAACTGGCGAAGCAGTACGGAATCTCGGCGGAGCGCGTGCGCCAGGTCGAAGCCAAGGCGATGAAAAAGCTCCGGAGCGCACTCGCCCCGGCTTAGGTGCCCGTCCGCAAACACCAATGAGCACTGGCCCGCGCCGCTCGGCAGCGGCGTCCAACGCGTGGCCGGTGCGGCTCTATGCCGGCAAGAGAGGCCGCCCCACCAGGGCCCAGGCGCGGGCGCTTGCCGAACACGGCGACCGGTACCGGATGACGCGGTTCGAATCCTCGGACCGGCCTGTCATGGTCGAAGTGGGTTTCGGATCGGGCCACGCCCTCGCCCGATTCGCCGATGAGCACCGGAACTGGTCCTGCGTTGGCATCGAGGTATACCGGCCGGGTATCGGTTCGCTGATCCTGCAGTGCGAGGCGCTCGAGCTCGACAACGTGAGAATCGTCGAAGGCGATGCAGTGGCGGCGTTAGCTCGGTGGCCATCGGCGAGCGTTCGCCGCTTCGCGATCTATTTCCCCGATCCATGGCCCAAACGTCGGCATGCGGGGCGCCGCCTGGTTCAGCCGCCCTTCGTCGGCGAGGTCGCGCGTTTGCTGGAGCCCGGCGGCAGACTGCTGATGGCGACGGACTGGGAGCCTTATGCCAGGTCCATGCTGGAAACTGTCGACGCCGAGCCGGCGCTGGCCAACGAGGCTGGCAGGGGTGCGTTCTCGGAACAGCCCGCCGAGCGGCCGGAGACGCATTTTGAATCGCGCGGGCGTGCATCCGGGCGAAAGGTCTGGGACCTCGCCTACGGGAAGATTCAATAACGGGCGCTAAAGGAACCGCGCGACTACCGTATCGAGGTGCGCAAAGCCGAAATCAGTGAGCCCGATGCGGTCTTGCCGCATCAACCCCTCCGAGCGCAGCCGCGCAAGCTCGTCCGAAACGGTTTCAAGTGGCAGACCCGTGCGTCGGGGGAACTCGTCCTCTTCGGCCCCATCCACCAGCCGCAACGCGTTCATCATGAATTCGACGGGGAGGTCGCCCGGGTCTATGGGCGCGTCGTGCGGGGACTGGTCCTCGAGGTAACGTCCCGGTTGTCTTGCCTTCTCCGTGCGAATGATCCCGGACGGCAGGCTCAGCTTGCCGTGGGCGCCGGCGCCTATGCCGGAATAGTCCCCGAACTTCCAGTAGTTCACGTTGTGGCGGGTCTCGGAACCCGGGCGCGCATACGCGGATACCTCGTATCGGCTGAACCCGTGGGATTCGAGAAAGGCCTGGCCGGCTTCCGCGATGCCAGCCTTGTCGTCCGGATTGGGAAGAATCGGCGGGTGCCTGGCGAACGCGGTGTTCGGTTCGATCGTGAGTTCGTACCAGGAGATGTGGGTCGGTTCCAGCGCCACCGCGGATTCGAGATCGGCGATGGCTGATGCCTGGGTCTGTCCCGGCAAACCGAACATCAGGTCGATGTTGAACTCCTGGAATCCTGCCCGCGCGATCGCTGCGGCCGCCCGGGTCGTCTCAAGGGCCGTGTGAATCCGTCCCAGTCGGTTCAGGTTGTCATCGTCGAACGACTGGGCGCCAAGCGAGATCCGGCCAATACCCGCCGCGGCATAGTCTTCGAGGGTGCCAGCGGTTTCCACGGTCCCCGGGTTCGCCTCCATGGTCACTTCCACGCCGTTGGACAGTTCGAAGGCGTCCAGCAGCCGTGCAAACGCACGCGCCGGCATGAGGCTCGGCGTCCCGCCGCCGAAATACACCGAAGCGACGTCGAACGTCATGCGTTCCCGCTCTCTCGAGAAGTCGGCAAGCAGCGCATCGACATAGTCCACCTCCGGCAGCGACCGCTGGAGCGCGTGAGAATTGAAGTCGCAGTACGGGCATTTGCGCACGCACCACGGGATGTGCACGTAGAGGCCGCTCATCGAGCGTCCGGTGGTTGAACGTGCCGCAGGGCTGCCGCGAGCCGCCTGGCGGCGATACCCCGGTGGCTGTGTGCGTTCTTCACTTGCGGCGCGAGTTCTGCCGCAGTCGCGCCCAGTTCCGGAACCAGGAAATGCGGGTCGTATCCGAAGCCATGCGATCCCCGCGGCGCATCGACGATCCGGCCGTTCCAGGCCGCCGTGGCAAAGATCGGGACTGGGTCGTCCGCGCGCTCGATGAACACCAGGGCGCAGTAGAAGTACGCGTGTCGGTCCTCGACACCGTCAAGGGCGGCAATGAGCTTCCTGTTGTTGTCCTCGGCGGTGGCGTCTTCACCCGAGTACCTGGAGGAAAGGAGGCCCGGTGCGCCGCCCAGGGCGGGAACGACCAGGCCAGAATCATCGGCGATCGCTGGCAGGCCGGTCGCCAGGGACGCATGGCGGGCCTTGATCAACGCATTCTCGATGAAGGTCGCCCCGTCCTCTTCGGGTGATTCCAGGCCGAATACCGACATAGGGTGCAGGACTATGCCGGTGGGTGCCAGCAGGCGGGAGAGTTCTGCGAGCTTGCCGGCGTTAGCGCTGGCGAGGACTGCGTCCCTCATGGTTCCCAATAGAGCGTCTCCTGGAATTTCAATACCGCCGGGCCGTAGCCGGGCAGGTCCGCAGTGATCTCGAAACGCAGCGTGTCGCGATCCTGGTAGGTCAGCATCGCAAGGTAATAGACGGCATCCCCTTCCTTCACCTCGCGAAAGCGCAATGGCTGTGACTGCCCGAGCAGGTTCTTGACCGTACCGGTTACCGGTAGCGCTACGCTCCGCTCTCCGTCCAGAATGGATACGTTCACCACTGCCTTGTCGCGGCCCCTGACGATCTCGTATTGCTCGGCGATCGCGGCGCGCAGGAAACTGGGGTTGAAGACCGAGTAGTGCACGTCGTAGCGACCGAACGACTCCTTCTGCTCCGCTGACAGGATCCCCGCGGCAAGTAAGGCGACCGCCATGGCGACACGTCTTGTCATGTCTCCCCGTCCGCGCGTCCCAGGCGGTAGAACGCCGTGGTCCCGAAGAGGTTCGGGAAGCGGTTGACCATGCGCCGGCTGCGATAGCCACTGTCCACGGCGAAGCGTTCAATGACGGTGATGCCTGTCTCCAGGCACAGCCGCTCGAAGTCGGCGAACGTGCAGAGGTGAATGTTCGGCGTGTCGTACCAGTTGTGGGGCAGGTGCCTCGCCATGGGCATCCGTCCGCGCGTCACCAGCCACACGCGGCATACCCAATGGCCGAAGTTGGGAAACGTGACGATGCACTCGCCGCCGATTCGAAGCATCTCGGTAAGTACGAGGTCGGGTCTCCGCACGGCCTGGAGGGTCTCTGTCATCACCACCATGTCGAAGCTCGCATCCGGGAACCGGGCAAGACCATCGTTCAGGTCGTGTTCTATGACGTTGACACCGGCCCGGATGCAGGCATTTATCCGCTGCGGATCGATGTCCATGCCGTAGCCGCGCACGTCCTTGTTCGACTGCAGGTGCGCCAGCAGTTCGCCGTTGCCGCATCCGAGGTCGAGTACCCGGGCACCCGGTTCGACCAGGTCGGCGATGATGCGGAGATCCTCTCTCATTGCCCGCACTCCGCCGCGACGCGGTCGAGATAAGTTGAAAGGAGCTCCAGGTACCGTGGCACCTGGAGAAGGAAGGAATCGTGGCCATGAGCGGCGTCGATGTTTGCGCCGACCACGTCCTTGCGGGCCGCGACCAGTGCGTCGATGATCTCGTCGGACCTCTCCGGGGCGAAGCGCCAGTCGGTTGAGAAAGAGACGACCAGGAACTTGCAGGTGGCTTGGCCAAGAGCCTTTACCAGGTCGTCCCCGTAGTCCCGGGCGGGGTCGAAGTAGTCGAGTGCCCGTGTCATCAACAGGTACGTATTGGCGTCGAAGACTTTCGAGAACGTGCTGCCCTGGTAGCGGAGGTAACTCTCGACCTGGAACTCGACATCGTGTCCGGACGCGATGTCTCCGGACTTGAGTTCCCGCCCGAACCGGTCCCCCATACTGTAGTCGGAGAGGTAGGTCACGTGGCCGAGCATGCGGGCCAGGCGCAGTCCGACGTCGGGGTTGGACCCGGCCTTGATGTAGTTGCCGCCGTGAAACTCGGGATCGGTGACGATGGCCTGGCGGGCGATCTCGTTGAAGGCGATGTTTTGCGCCGAGAGCTTCGATGCGCAGGCGATCAGCAGTGCGTGCCGTATGCGGTCGGGAAAGTCGATGGCCCACTGCATCGCCTGCATCCCGCCCAGGCTGCCTCCGATAATGGCGGCAAATGCCGGAATCTCGAGCGTGTCGGCGAGCATGGCCTGGGTCCGCACCCAGTCCTTTACGGTCACGGTGGGAAACGTTGGCCCGTACGGATCCCCGGTCGAGGGATCGGTGGAACGTGGCCCAGTGCTGCCATGACAGCCGCCGAGGTTGTTGAGGCTGACCACGAACAGGCGGTTCGTATCGATGGGCTTGCCGGGACCGATGCACACGTCCCACCATCCGGGCTTGTCGTCGTCCATGCTGTGATACCCGGCGGCGTGATGGTGTCCCGACAGGGCGTGGCAGACCAGGACGGCGTTGGTCCGGTCGGCATTGAGCTGGCCGTAGGTCTCGTAGACGATCTCGAAATGCGGCAGCCGGACGCCGCACTGCAGGTCGATGGGTCCGAATTGCGCGGTTTGGGGAACCACCACGCCGACCGAATGGGGAGGCACGATTTTCACGGTTGCAAACTGAAGTTGACGAGGCCGCGCCGGCTAGGGACCGCCTCCGAACAGCGTCCCGAACAAGGCTGGCAGGAGATAGTGTTGCAGCAACCCGATCACGAGAAACACGATCAGCGGGGACAGGTCGAGACCTCCCATCACCGGCAACAGCCGGCGCGCCGGTGCGAGCACGGGCTCACAGACATCGCGCAGCAGGGCGGTGACCGGGTTGTAGGTGGTGGGCGCGAGCAGGGAGATGATGATCATCGCGAAGATCGCGATCCAGTAGAAATACAGGAACAGATCGAATGTCCGGTAGACGCCCGCGACAATGGCGCCCAGGGTGAGACCGAGGGATTGCAGGATCTCCACCACTACGTAACTGTCGAAGCGGCCAGTCATGGCGGCAACGCCGCCGATCGTCGCCGCGCAGGTGACCCAGGTGGCAACGAAGGCGGAGAGGTCGAGATTCTTGTAGGTCGGGATGACCTTTCTCAGCGGGTTCAGCACCGGATCGGTGTAGCGGACGATGCCTTGGGATATCGGATTGTAAAAGTCTGCGTGCGTCGCCTGCAGAATGAAACGCGCGAGGAAGAGCAGGGAGACCGCGCTCAGCAAGTAATGGATGATGAAGGCAATTGGATCGCCCATGTTCCCCGCCGCTACCCCGTAAAGGCTATTTGCCGAACTCTTTCGCGAGCTCTCGCGACCGCTGGCAGGCGGCCTGGATCGCCCTTTTGAACTTCGCCCGCACCCGGGCGGATTCAAGTATAGATAGGGCGCGTTCCGTCGTGCCACCCGGAGAGGTCACGCGTTCGCGCAGGACGCTCGGCCCGACAGGCTCCGCTTCGGCCATGCGGGCGGCGCCAAGCACCGTCGCCGTCGCCAGGCGCTCGGCCGTGGGCGCATCCAATCCGAGTTCGACGCCGGCTTCGATCAGGGCTTCGAGCAGGTAGAAGGCGTAGGCAGGGCCGCTACCGGACAGGGCAGTCACTGCGTGAAGGTTGTCCTCGTCATCGAACCAGACTACCTCGCCCGCCGCCAACAGGATCCTCTCTGCCAGGGACCGCATGTCGGCGTCGACGAATCGGTTGGCAGTCATTCCGGATATGCCCGCCCGCAGCAACGCCGGCGTGTTCGGCATGCATCGCACGATCGGTTGTTCCACCGAAGTCCACCGGGAGATCGCTTCGATGGGTACGCCCGCGGCGATGGATATGACGAGCTGGTGAAGCTCGAGAGGCAGTGCGGAGACCACCTCCCCAATGACCTGGGGCTTCACGGCCAATACCACCGCGTCCGCGGAATCGACTGCCACGGTGTTGGACTGCGTCGTGGAAACGCCGTCGAAACGGTCAAGTTGTCCCGGTATGGGGTCGGCCACCACGATGTCCAGTCGGGCGTCCGGCATGCCGGCCTCCCGTTCGCCGGCCGCGCGCAAACCGCCGACCAGGGCGAACGCCATGTTGCCGCCGCCGATGAATGCGATGCGTTTCACGCGTCCCTCGGCCCGAAGATCGCCGTGCCTATGCGTATGCAGGTGGCGCCTTCCTCGATGGCAACGGCGAAGTCGCCGCTCATGCCCATGGACAACGTGTCCCAATGCGGTCCGCCGAACTGACGGTGCCGATCGAACAGTTCCGCGGTCAGGGAGAAGCTGTCGCGCATGGATTGCGCGTCCTCTTTGGGTGCCGGTATGACCATCAGTCCCCGCAATCGAAGGTGTTCAAGGCCTCGTACCGCATCGATGAGTTCGCCAATTTCATCGGGTTCGATGCCGGATTTCTGCGGTTCGTCATCGATGTTCACCTCGATACAGACGTCAAGCGGGGCGAATCCTGCGCGGCTGGAGTTTAGCCGCTCGGCGATCCTGTTTCGATCAAGCGTGTGCACCCATTGAAAGTTACGCGCGATGTCTCGCGTCTTGTTGGACTGCACGGTTCCGATGAAATGCCAGGTGACATCGCGCCCAGCGAGAAACCGCACCTTGGGCAACGCTTCCTGCAGGTAATTCTCGCCGAAGTGACTGATGCCGGCGTCGGCGGCCGCCGCGACTTCTTCTGCCGAGCGCGTTTTCGACACGGCGAGCAGGCATACGTCGACGGACGATCGCCCGGAGCGCGACGCCGCGAACGCGATGGCTTGCTGAACCCGGGCGACCGAGCGCGCAATCGGTGATCCAAGCCCCATGTCTCACGCAGCATCTGGTTAAGTGACTGAAGTCATTTTAAGCACCAGCCGCCCGCGATTGCAGAGATTATCCGTATGCCTTGCGGCTCCGTCTCCGGATACTCCCTGTCGGGCATTGCGGCAATTCTGGTATTCGCGAGGGTGGAAATCATCGAACTCCTTTCCCACGCCATGGCGGCTGGCGCTTCGGACCTTCACCTGTCCTCGGGTTTGCCTCCCTTGGTCCGGGTCGACGGTGAACTGCGGCGCCTGGGAGAGGAGCCTTCAGCCGGGGGGGCTTCCCCGACCGCCGACGCGTGCGGAAGTGACGGTATTCCCCCCGTCGCTGGAGGCGTGCTTCCATGCAAGCCCATTGCCGACCGCGAGGTTCGCGCGATGCTTGCCGCGGTCATGAGCAGGCGCAGTCGCGAGACGTTCGGGAATTCACTCGAAACGGACTTCGCGTTCGCGGCCGAGGGGATCGGGCGCTTCCGCGTCAATGCCTACCACCATGATCGTGGCGCCGGCGCCGCGTTCCGGGTGATTCCCTCCAGGGTTCCGACCATGGACGAACTCAAGCTGGCGCCGGTGTTCGAGGAGATCGCCATGGCACCACGGGGCTTGGTCCTCGTCACGGGTCCGACCGGGTCCGGCAAGAGCACGACGCTGGCGGCCCTCATCGACGGCATCAACCGGAACCGCCAGCAACACATTCTCAGCATCGAGGATCCGATCGAGTTCGTGCACGCCAGCCGTTCCTGCCTCGTCACCCAGCGCGAAGTGCTTCGCGACACCAGGGGCTTCAACGCGGCATTGCGCTCCGCCCTCCGGGAAGACCCCGACGTCATCCTGGTGGGCGAGATGCGCGATACGGAAACGATCCGACTGGCATTGACGGCGGCGGAGACCGGACACCTCGTGTTCGGCACCCTGCACACTGCGTCCGCGGCAAAGACCGTCGACCGCATTGTCGACGCCTTTCCGGCGGGGGAAAAGAACATGGTGCGTTCGGCGCTGTCGGAGTCGCTTCATGCCGTCGTTTCGCAGACCCTGCTGAAGGCCACAAGCGGCGGGCGTGTCGCGGCGCACGAAGTCATGCTGGCGACGCCGGCGATACGCAACCTGATAAGGGAAGACAAGACGGCGCAGATGGTTTCGGTAATGCAGACCGGCGCGGCTGTCGGCATGCAGACCCTGGATCAGTGCCTGCGCGGTCTCGTGCAGCAGGGGACCGTGTCCCGGGAAGCGGCGCGCGCGAAGGCGCGGGTCCCCGAAGACATCTGAACTTCATCGAGTCGTATTGGAGAGCGTCTCGTGGCGCGCCAGTCCGAGGGTCCGTTCGATCCAGCGGGTCTTCCCCTCGCCGTACGCGGCCCGGTCCACGGGGTTCTCCATCGCGAGCCGCCTTTTGAGCTTGCCGTAGGCCGCCGCTTCTTCAGGGTGGCGGCGGAGATAGTCGCGGAACTGGAGGTGGCGAAGCAGCTCGGGATTGTCCTCGGCGCAGACGTAAAGGTGGTGCTCGGGCGGACCCGGAGGCGACCCGAACGCGTATCGCCCCGGCACTCCCTTGTCTCCCTGGTATTCGTAGCCGATGGCGGCGAGACGCTCGATGGCATCGCCGAGCTGGTCGTCCCGTTCGATGACGACATCGATGTCGATCACGGGTTTGGCGGGCAGACCCGGAACGGACGTGCTCCCGACATGCTCGATCCGTTGGCAAACCGCTCCAAGGGCCGGCTCCACTCGCGCCTTCAGCGCCTGGAACACCAGGGGCCATGCTTCGGAGTAGGGGACTACCTCAAGCGTTCCAGCCATATTCGTAAAACCGGGATCAGGCGCGCCCGGATGCGCACCGGGGGAGTTCCTGCGCTACCGCTCTTCCATGTGAAGTACGCGTCCGGCGACGGGTGAAATGCCAGCACTTCCTTACGCGTCAGCGGTCGGGGAAGCTCCCCCGGCTGAAGGCTCCCCGAGCAGGAACTCGAGCAACGCCTTTTGCGAATGCAGTCGATTGCCCGCCTCCGTGTACACGACGGACCGGGGATCTTCGAACAGGTCATCGCTGACTTCCTCGCCCCTGTGGGCCGGAAGGCAGTGCATGAAGATCGCGTCCTTGCCGGCGAAATCGAGAAGCGCCGGCGTGACCTGGTATCCGTCGAACGCGTTTCGGCGGTCTTGCGCCTCCTCGTCGTGTCCCATGGAAGACCAGACGTCTGTAACCACGAGGTCGGCGTCTTCCACCGCGGCGCGCGGGCTCTCGACGAGGTCCGCGGTGTCGGTGGCGGCGAGCAGTTCCTCTTCCGGCCGATGGGTTTCGGGCGTGGCGATCTTCAGACGGAATCGGAATTGTCTGGCCGCGTTGATATACGAATTGCACATGTTGTAGCCGTCGCCCACGAACGCGACGGTGCGACCTTCGATGGTTCGCCCCCGCACCTCCGCGTAGGTCTGGATGTCGGCGAGCAACTGGCACGGGTGAAAACGGGCGGTCATGCCGTTGATGACAGGCACGGTAGAAGCGCGCGCAAACGCCGTGACGTCGTCGTGGCGCAGGGTCCGGATCATTACGGCATCGACCATTTCGGAAAGCACGCGGGCGGTGTCCTCAATGGGCTCTCCCCGCCCTATCTGGGAGTCCTGGGGGCCCAGGTTGATGGCATGTCCCCCGAGTTGGTGCATCCCGACCTCGAATGCCACCCTGGTCCGCGTGGAGCTGAGCCCGAAGATCATGGCGAGCGTCTTGCCCCTGAGGGGCATGCACGTGTGGCCGTGCGCCTGGAGCCGCTTCAGTTCCGCGCCGCGCGAAACGATGCGGTCGAGTTCTTCGGGACTGAAGTCCCTTAAGGTCAGGAAGTGTCGTACCAGCATGGCGTCATGCCATTGCCTTGACCAGGCGGACGACGGTGGCGACCACCTGGTCCGCATCCTCGTCCGAGAGGACCAACGGCGGCAGGAGGCGGATGACGGTGTCGGCGGCGACATTCAGGATGACGCCAGCCTCCATTGCATCTGTCACCATCTGCGCGCACGGCCGGTCCAGTTCGACGGCCAGCAGCAGTCCCTTGCCGCGAATCTCCTTCACGATGTTGCTGCCCTGCAAACCCTGGCGCAGGCCGGCAAGCATGCGCTCGCCGAGTTCTCCGGCCCGTTCCATCAAGCCGCCTTCGAGTTCGTCGAGTACCGCGTTCGCCGCCGCGCAGACCAGCGGATTCCCGCCGAAGGTGGAGCCATGGGTGCCGGCGACAAGCATCCCGGACGCCGTCCCGCGCGCCAGGCAGGCGCCGATGGGGACGCCGTTTCCGAGTCCCTTGGCGGTCGTGACGACGTCGGGAAGGATGTCACTGTGCTGGTAGCAGAAGAACTTGCCGGATCGGCCGTTGCCGGTCTGTACCTCGTCGAGCATCAAAAGCCAGCCGTTGTCGTCGCACAACGCCCGGAGGCGCGTCAGGTAGTCATCCTCGGGGATGTGGATGCCGCCCTCCCCGAGAATCGGTTCGACCATCACGGCGACCACGTTTTCGTCGTTTTCGCCGATCCTGCGCACCGCGTCGATGTCGTTGAAGGGCGCGCGGACGAACCCGCCCAGTAGCGGTTCGAAGCCGGCATGGACCTTGCGGTTGCCGGTGGCCGTCAGCGTTGCCATGGTCCGGCCGTGGAAACTGTTGTCCATCACGACCGTGTGGGGGATGTCGATGCCGCGGTCGTGACCGTACAGGCGCGCAATCTTGATGGCCGCCTCGTTCGCTTCCGCGCCGGAGTTGCCGAAGAAAACGTTGTCCATGCCGGAGAGCGCGGTCAACCGGGCCGCAAGTTTTTCCTGCCCGGCGATGCCGTACAGGTTTGAGGTGTGGGTCAGCGTACGCGCCTGCGCGGCGATGGCTTCGGTGACGTGGGGATGTGCGTGGCCGAGACCGGTGACAGCGAGTCCGCAAAGCGCGTCGATGTACTCCTTGCCGGCGTCGTCGTAAAGCCGCGCCCCGCTCCCCCGGGCGAATGTCACGGGTAGACGATTGTAGGTAGGCATGATGCTGGTCATGGGTACGCCCCCTTTTCGGTCTCGAGCGCCGCGCGACCGCCACCGGGCCTTCGGCCCTCGCGTCGCCCCTGCGGTCGCGCGGGGCATAAAAC
This sequence comes from Gammaproteobacteria bacterium, assembly GCA_028821515.1. GTDB lineage: Bacteria > Pseudomonadota > Gammaproteobacteria > Pseudomonadales > Azotimanducaceae > VXNE01. The sequence continues at coordinate 21,757 of JAPPGA010000019.1, forward strand.
AAAGCGGGCAGCAATATGCTGCCCTCCAGACAGAGCATCGTAGCAGCGATTCGCGCCAGTTCAAGCATCTGTCTTGCTCCGAAAGCCGGGCCTGGACTTGCCAGCTTCGTTGCGTATCCGACACACTAGCCGCGCAAGCCCCCTGTCGAAGCGATCTTCCGCATGACCCTCATCACCTGGTCCTGGCTGTTTCTCGCGCTCTACACGGGTGCCATGCTCGCGATCGGCGTGATCGGCAAGCGGCGCGTCAAGCACGCGGACGACTTCGCCACGGCGCGGGGCGCGTACGGCCCATGGGTGCTTGCTTTCGCGTTCGCCGCCACCACCGCCAGCGGCGCGACGTTTCTCGGCGGGCCGGGTCTCGCCTACGAATTCGGCACGGCGACCATCTGGAGCAACTTCCTCTATCCCATCGGCGTGTATTTCGGCGTGCTCATTTCCATGCGCCTCATCGCGACGTCGGGGAATCGGTTCGGCAATCGTTCCATTCCTGAATACCTCGGGGACCGCTACCAGTCGGACGGCATCCGCGTCGTCATATCCCTGCTGTCGCTGGTCCTGTTCTTCTACATCGTCGGGCAACTCGTTTCCGGCCTGGTGATGTTCGAGGTCATGCTCGGCATGCCGAAGATGTGGGCGTTGATCGTGACCTCCTCGGTGCTGCTGATCTACGTCGTGATGGGCGGCGCCCATGCGGACATACTTACCGATGCCGCCCAGGGGGTCATGATGCTGATCCTCGCCGTTGTCGTCGTATTCCTGTTCCTGTTCGCGGTCGGGGTGGAAGGAGGACTCGGGGGACTCATCAATAACCTCAACACCCAGGACGAGAATCTCGTTGGCCCGTTGAACAGGAGTACGCCCCTGCTGCATTCGTGGTGGTCGATCGCCTGCATCCCGCTGGCGCATCTTCCGCTGGGACTATTGCCGCACCTCGGCAACAAGCTCTGGGCATTGAAGGACACGGGCCAGCAACGCACCTTCATCAAGCTGGCGTTCACTTTCGGGCTGACGCTGGGCATGCTGGGTCTCGGCGGCCTGGTGGCCCGGGCCCTGGTAGGCGACTCGCTCTACGACGAGGGCGCCAACCCGAATGAAGCCCTGCCAATACTCTTCATCGAGTTGTTCCCGACGTGGCTGGCCGCGCTGATCGGCGTCGGCATTCTTGCCGCAATCATGTCCACAGCCGATGGCCTCGTCGTTTCCTCGTCGCAGGTCATCGCCAACGACCTGTACCGCCGAACACTGGCGCGCTACCTGGCGCCCAACGCCACGGAGGAAGAGCACGACCGCATGGAACTCCTCATCAGCCGCTGGGCGACGGTGGTGGTGCTGGTTCTGTGCACGCTGCTGGCCTGGCTCTTCATGCAGCGCAATATCGCGCTCATCGTCTGGATCGGTGTCGGCGGGATGATGGCGGCGTTTGCGGGGCCCCTGGTCCTGGGAGCCCTCTGGAAGGGCGTCACCCGACGGGGCGCCTACGCAGGACTTATCTCCGGATTTGCGACCTTCGCCATCCTGCACGGGCAGGTGCTGAATCCCGCAGTCGTGGAAGGCTGGGGTTTCCTTCACACGGTGATCGCCTGGCTGGCCGGAGAAGGGGGCAATCCCATTTCCTGCGCCGCCATAGGAGAAGGCGTCGGCGTGCTCATGACCTTCGTGGTATCCAAGCTGACCGCGCCACTGCCCGCGGCGCATGTGGAAGAGATCTTCCGCGACGAAGAGGTGAGGCCGGCAGGGCAGACTTGACCAGTGGGTCAGGGATGCTCGTCGGCTTCTTTCCGAGTCGGCGGCAGGCTCCACTGCAATACCAGCCAGGCAGCCACGGCGGAAGCCACGGATCCAATGAGAATCCCCAGCCGGTCTCCCGCGTAGTACTCGCCACTGCCGTGCTCGAATGCGAGCCCGGCGATGAAGAGGCTCAAGGTGAACCCGATACCACAAGCCCACGCAACGCCGATGATCTGGCCCCAGGTGACGCCGTCCGGCAAGGACACGGCACGTAACAGAACGCCGAGTCCGACAAAAGCGACGATGCCGGCCGGCTTGCCGAGAAACAGGCCTGCGGTGATGCCGAGTGTCACCGGGTGGAGCATGTCGTCGATGCCGATCCCGCCGAGCGGGATTCCGGCGTTGACGAAAGCGAACACCGGAAGGATCGCGTAGGCGACGGGGGCGTGCAGGTCGTGCTCAAGCTGCCTCAAGGGTGAGCCTCCTTCCGGGTCCCGAGTGGGTACGCAGAAAGCGATGAGGACGCCCGCGAGGGTCGCATGCACACCGGACTTCAGCATGGCCACCCACAACACCACACCGACGAGCACGTAAGCCGTGATGCTTGTGACACGGAGCCGGTTCAGGGTCACGCCGACGCCCAGCGCGACGACGCCCACTATCAGTGCTTCCAGGGACAGGTCCGCCGAGTAGAAGATCGCGATGATCGCGATGGCTGCGAGGTCGTCGAATATGGCGAGCGTCAGCAGGAACACCTTGAGCGAAGGCGGGACGCGTCGACCGAAGACGCTGAGCAGCGCCAGTGCAAACGCGATGTCCGTCGCCACCGGGATGCCCCAGCCGTCGAGCGCCACGGGGTCGTGCCAGTTCAGGGCCGCGTAGATCGCTGCGGGGACGGCCATGCCGCCGACCGCGCCAAGCCCGGGCAGCACTACCTGTCTCGCCGAGGAAAGTTCGCCTTCCAGGAACTCGCGTTTGACTTCGAGTCCGACCAGGAAGAAGAACACCGCCATCAGCCCGTCGTTCACCCACAGGAGCAGTGGCTTCTCGATGGCGACTGCGCCCACCTGCACGGCGATGGTCGTGTCCACAAGCCCTGCATAGAGCGTTGCGAGAGGCGTGTTGACTGCGACGAGGGCAGCGATGGCCGCTACAAGCAGGAGAATCCCGCCGGCGGATTCGAGCTGGATGAACTCGCGGATGGCGGAAGTGAACCGCGGAGGTTGCGCTGGTTGGTCCATGTCCTATGGGTTCCGGACCGCTTCTTCGAATAGAGACAATCCCTGTTGCAGGGTGATGCGGGGACAGCCGAAGTTGAAGCGCTGAAATCCCGGGGCGCCGAATGGCTCGCCGTCCGAGAGGCGGATTCCGAATCGATCGAAGTGCGCGCATGCGTCGTCAAGGGCGAGGGCGCTGACGTCGATCCAGCCGAGATAGGTGGCCTCGACGTGGGTCATCTCGACGCCATCCAGTTTCGCGACCGTCTGCTCCAGCAGGTCGCGGTTTTTCGAAAGGTACGCGGTGACCGCACGAAGCCAGTCGGACCGGTCCGTGTAGGCCCAGAGCGCCGCCGCGAAGGCGAGGGGCGAAACGCCGGACCCCAGGCCCAACAGGGCTTCCTCGTAGTTGTTTCGCAGCACCGGGTCGGCGATCACGGCAACCCCGAGGCTCAGGCCGGGCATGTTGTACGCCTTGTTCGGGCTGAATAACGAGATGCACCGCAACTCGGGATTGAGCGTTGCGGTCGGCACGTGACAGGCGGTCGCGTCGAGCAGGAGGTCGCAGTGGATTTCATCGCTGACCAGGGTGAGATCGTGCCGAAGGCAAAAGCCGACCAGCGCCTCGAGTTCGCTGCGATCGTATGCGCGTCCGGTGGGGTTCTGCGGACTGCACAGCAGGAGCCCGCGCGTGGATGGCTGAACCGCGTCCTCGAGCCTGTCCATGTCCATTACCCATCGGCCCCTGTCCCGCACGAGGTCAACGAACAGGGCTTCCTTGCCCGCTTGTCGTGGTACGGACAGGAACGGGTGGTAGACGGGGACGGGTATCAGGATGCTCTCTCCGGGATCGCCGATCACGCGTCCGGCGAGGTTGAGACCGGGAACGACGCCCGGCAGCCACAAGAGCCACTCTCTCGGCACTGACCAGCCGAATCGGTCCATGAGCCATTCCAGGAAGGCATCTTCGACTGCTGGCGGTGGATCCGTGTACCCGAGGACGCCGTGGCGGAGGCGCTCTTCCACCGCTGCAAGCAGGCCGGGAGGTGACTTGAAATCCATGTCAGCCACCCAGAAGGGCAACAGGTCGGGGCCGTATCGAACCCACTTGGTGCTCGATGTCGCCCTGCGATCGATGACGGAATCGAAGTCGTAAGCCATATGCGAATCGGCCCTGCGTGACGTGTGGTCGAACGGGCCCGGCGTACTCAGGTCGCGTCCGAGTCCTGCTTGTCCATGCCCGCCACGGCGCGGTCCTTGGGCGCGCTGGCGTAGGCGCCGCGGAAGTCGCGGAACGGTCCGTCGCGCCATTCCAGCGCCGCCTTCAGACCGTCTTCCCGCACCCGGCGTCCCCACTCCGCACTGGCGGCGCGCTGGGAACTCAGGGCCTGGATTTCGGTGCCCGAGTGCAGGGCCGTGCGGATGCCCATGGTTTCGTACTGCCGGTTCACGGCTCGTTTCGTGTACATCAACATCTCGTTGTCGATGAATCCCAGGCGCCGGGCGAACTTCTCCGTGAACTCCCCGAGCTCTTCTTTCGGCACGGCGTAGTTGGCCCAGCCGAGACGCGCCATTTCCGTGCCGGAGAAGGAGTCGCCCATGAACGCGAACTCTCTCGCCTTTGCCGGCGGCAGGTGCCACGGTGCCCACATCATGTCCATGGTCGTCATGGCGCGTACCGGCGGATAGCCGATCTGGGCGTCTTCCGCGACGATGCGAAAGTCGCAGGTGGTGGCCAGTTCGGTCCCGCCGGCCAGGCAGTGTCCCTGGACCTGGGCGACGACGGGCTTGGCCAGCTCCCAGATGACCCAGTTCGTCATCACGACGTGCCGCGCCCACTGCGATGCTCCCGGGTGGGTACTGCCCGTATCGGGCAGCTTCGACCGATGGTCGACGAAGCTATCGTCCTCGGCGCTGCGCGCCGGGGTGAGATCGTAGCCCGCTGAGAAGGAACGCCCGGCACCCCGCAGGATGATCACGCCGACGCTGTCGTCGTACTCGGCTTCGCGCATCGCATCCATCACTTCGCCGCGCAGGTTGTTGCTGAGCGCGTTCAGCTTCTCCGGGCGATTGAGTGTGACAAATGCAAGCCGGTCGTCCGTCTCGTAGGTGATGTCGGTGTAGTTCATTGCGCCTCCTGAAAGGGAGTCGCCGCGAATGCGGCGACTCCGACATGCTATCGCAATTGCCCGAGGGATCAGGCGCCGGGGATGGGAATACGAAGACGCCGGCTATTGGGCGTTCCTAGTGGAACACGTCCGAGTTGTTCTGCCGCCGTACAGCCTGATCATCCGTGATGTGCACGTCGCGGGCGGCGTTGGTGTTCGTATAGGCGAGGTCTATCGCGTTTGCGAGGCATGCGGGACACATGCCCTGCACGATCAGGTCTTCCACCACCATGCCGATGACGTCGTACACGGTAATGGCCTCTTCGTGTTCTTCGTTGAATCGCCAGAGTACGTCGCCGACAACCTTGGCGACGGCATCGGCTCGTGTCGCGTCGCGCATTTCGCGCGCCTGGTCTTCTGTCACTGCAAATCCGTTTCAAATCGATTCGACTGTGGGGCATGTTATCAATCCCGGTCAGTGGAAACCGCCACGGCTGAAAAACACGCGTTGACTCGGCGTGTATCAGATGGAGCGACGATGACCAGAAAGGATCCAGCAGTCCGGTTCCGATCGGGGTTTTGGGGCGTCCTGTTTCTGGCCGTCGCCGTGATGTCGAAGGCCGGCGAAACGGAGTCACAGGCAGACAGTTCGGGTGATTGCGAGGAACTGTTTCGCGTGGCCAGCACGATGGACTTCGATCATGCGTGGACGGGGACCATCCGGCTGCGGGAAATGGAATCGTCTTGCGTCCGTTCGGAAAACGAACGGACGTACTGGCAAATGCGGGCTACCGGGGAGAATCTTCTTGGCAACCACCACTCCGCGCTTGAGTACTTCAACCGTGCCATAGGGGGGCGCAGATCGCGGCAGGATTTTCCGGCAGAAGCGAAGTCCAGATCCGCCGTTGCGTACATCGTTACCCGCGCAGCCGGCCACCAGGTCGTCATGGTTAACGAACAGCACCATGTCTCCACGGAGCGATTGCTTACGCTGGAGCTACTACAACCCCTGTACGATCAAGGTTTCCGCTACTTCGCGGCGGAAGCGCTTTGGGTTTGGGAAGGCGACGACCAGCTCAACCACCGTGGTTATCCGATCCGCGAAACCGGGGGCTACGTCAATGACGTGGTTTTTGGCGAGTTATTGCGCGAAGCCATCTCGATCGGTTACGAGTTAGTGCCCTATGAGGCGAGCCAGGAACAGATGCAGCCGACGGATACCATGACCTCCCAACAGGCGCGCGACTACGGGCAGGCGCAGAACCTGATCGCGACGACGATCAAGCAGGATCCTGAGGCCAAGGTCCTCGTCCATTGCGGGTATGACCATCTCCGGGAAGTTCCGAGCCCAGGAGGCTGGACGCCCATGGCTTACTACTTTCGTGAAGCCACGGGCATCGATCCGCTAACGGTTGACCAGACCCTGTTCGCCGAGAGGAATGCGGAAGGGATGGAACACCCATGGCGGCTGGCGGCAGACGAAAGGGGCTTGTTGGACGACCAACCCGTTGTGCTCGTGGGTAGCGATGGCGACCTCGTGCCAGTTGAACAGACGCACGTCGATGTCACAGTGCTCAATCCGAGCACCGAATATCGGAACGACCGTCCAGGGTGGATGACGCTGGGCGGGCGCAGGGATCCCGTAGGGGTCACGACGCCGGAATGTATCGAAGAGACGTGCGTCGTCGAGGCGTTCAATCCTGCCTGGGAGGAACGTGCCGTTCCTTACGACCGCGTGGAAGTCAGAGCGGCGAAAGTGACCATGTATGTTCCGCCGCATGTCGACATCGTGATACGCGGCTACCGCCTTGACGGAAGTCCAGCCTTCTCGCAGATGCTGACCCGGGTTCAGGGTACCCATTCAGGTCTCCGGATACCTGATAGTTGGGGGGAACCCCTGTAGTCGGTAGATGCCCTAAAGATTGCATGTGCGGAGTTTCAAGGAGTAACCATGAAGGCTTCTGATCTGTTCGTGGAGTGCCTGGAAAACGAAGGCATTGAATACATCTTCGGCGTGCCCGGGGAGGAGAATGCCGACTTCATGATTTCACTGGAGGCATCCGAGAAGATCACGTTCGTGCTCACGAGGCACGAACAGGGTGCCGCCTTCATGGCGGAGATCTACGGTCGGCTGACCGGAAACCCGGCGGTGTGTCTCGGGACTCTGGGACCGGGCGCGACCAACCTCATCACGGGCGTGGCGGATTCAAACATGGACCGCGCGCCGATGCTGGTGCTGACCGGCCAGGGCACCACCCATCGCCTGCACAAGGAGTCCCACCAGGTGATGGACGTCGTGGCGATGTTCGATCCGGTGACGAAATGGGCGGAGACGGTGCGGGCGCCGGACACCATTCCCGAAATCGTGCGCAAGGCGGTGCGCGTGGCGACGACGGAAAAGCCCGGAGCGGTGCATATCGAGCTGCCGGAAGACGTCGCGAGCCTCGAGACATCGGCGCGGCCGCTGATTCCGAGACGCCTTCGACGCTCCGTCCCCGACGACAAGATCGTCGACCAGGCGTTCGAACTCCTTCGCAAGGCGAAGAAGCCGGTGATCCTGGCGGGCAACGGTTGTATCCGCCGGCGGGCGAGCAACCAGTTGCACCTGTTCTGCGAGAAGACCGGCATTGGCGTGGTCAGCACGTTCATGGCAAAGGGCTGCGTCGACATGGATGCGGACTATTGCCTGTTCACCGCGGGCCTCGGCGCGCGCGACCGGATCAATCTCGCCATCGACGAAGCGGACCTGGTGCTTTCCCTCGGTTTCGACATGGTGGAGTACCACCCTCGCCTGTGGAACCCGAACGCGGCCAAGTGCATCGTGCACGCTGATTTCCTCCCCGCCGAGGTCGACGAGCACTACTGTCCGGAGGTGGAACTGGTCGGTGACCTGGCGCACATGCTTTGGATGCTGAACGAGCGCGTCGACGCGGTGGGTGGTCTTTCCTTCGATCTTGCAAGCCAGAGGTCCCTGCGACGCGAGATGTGGGCGGACATCATGGAGCACGCGGACGACGACACCGAGGGCAGCATCCGTCCCCAGAAGGCGATTGCGGACTCCCGGGCCGTGCTCGGACCTGAGGACATCCTGCTGTCCGACGTGGGCGCCCACAAGATGTGGATCGCGCGGCACTATCACTGCAACACCCCGAACACATGCCTGATTCCGAACGGGTTCTGTTCCATGGGGTTCGCGCTTCCGGGGGCGATCGCCGCCGCGATCGTGCATCCGGACCGGCGCATCCTCGCGATCTGCGGCGATGCTGGATTCCTCATGAACGTGCAGGAAATGGAGACCGCCAGGCGTCTTGGCGTCAACATCACCGTCCTGGTCTGGGAGGACCAGGAATACGGCCTCATCGCCTGGAAGCAGGAAACCACGTTCGGTCGCCACACGAACCTTTCTTTCGACAACCCGGACTGGCTGCAGTTGGCGTCCGCATTCGGATGGAACGGCCACTACTGCGGGAACAGCCTGGAACTCGAGGGAATGCTGGAATCGTCGTTCGCGGAAGACGGGCCCAGCCTGGTCGTCATTCCGATCGACTATCGCGAGAACAGGCTGCTGACCCGCAAGCTCGGGGAAATTACCGCGACGCTCTGATCGAGGGCACCCCGAAGCAAGGTGTCGTAGCCGAATCGGTCTGCGTTTGGCAGACTTGTCCTCCCCGAGACTGCGTCGACTGACCGCACGCATGGGCAGTGCCGGGCGGCGCATGACTGCAGCGAGGAAATATGGATCTCACGGCGCATTGGGTCGGAATCGTGGCCATCGTGATTTTTGTGGTGGCGTATTCCCTCGTCATTGTCGAAGAGTTCACGCACCTCCGAAAGTCCGTGCCCGTCATGTTAGCGGCGGGTGTGATCTGGGCGATTATCGCCGCGCAGTATGCCCTCGGCGGCTACGACCATGAGGCCCATGAGGCTGTTAAGCACTTCCTGATCGAATTCGGCGAACTCTTCCTGTTCCTGCTGTGCGCGATGACCTATGTCAATTCGATGAGCGAGCGGCGGGTGTTCGACGCGCTGCGCTCCTGGCTCGTGCGCAGGGGTTTCGGTTACCGGAAGCTGTTCTGGATCACCGGCATCATCAGCTTCTTCCTGTCTCCCCTTATCGACAACCTCACGACAGCGCTCGTGATGTGCGCAGTGGTTCTGGCCGTCGGCCGCGGCAACAGGCGGTTCATCGGCATCGCCTGCGTCAATATCGTCGTGGCGGCGAACGCCGGCGGCGCGTTCAGCCCGTTCGGAGACATCACGACCCTGATGGTCTGGCAACGCGGCCACGTGGATTTCATCACGTTCCTTGCGCTGTTCGTGCCGTCGGTCGTGAACTACATCATTCCCGCGATCTTCATGTCATTCGCGGTGAGAAACGAGACCCCGTCGGTGGACGACGAACAAGTCGCCATGAAACGGGGCGCAAAGCGCATCATGTTCCTGTTCGGCTGCACGATCGCCACGGCAGTCTCCTTCCATAATTTCCTGCACCTGCCCCCATTCCTCGGGATGATGACGGGTCTCGCCTACCTCAAGATATTCGGACACTACCTGAACCAGACCTCGGACAGGGTGAGAGTGGGGCTCGGCAGCGAGGTAGGCGATATCCAGGGATTCGACAGTTTTCGCGAAGTATCCCGTGCGGAGTGGGATACGCTGCTCTTCTTCTTCGGCGTCATCATGTGCGTCGGCGGTCTTGGTTTCGTTGGCTACCTGGACATGGTTTCGGCCTACATGTACGTCGAACTGGGACCGACGATCGCCAACACCCTGGTCGGAATCCTGTCCGCCATCGTCGACAACATTCCCGTGATGGTGGCCGTGCTGCAGATGAATCCTGCGATGGACCTTTACCAATGGCTGCTTGTCACGCTAACGGCTGGCGTGGGAGGCAGCATGCTGTCCATCGGGTCCGCCGCCGGCGTCGCGCTGATGGGCCAGGCGCGCGGCAGGTACACGTTCTTCGGCCACCTGAAGTGGACGCCGGTTATCGCGCTCGGCTACTTCGCGAGCATCTGGGTCCACCTGCAGATAAACGGCCGCTACGAGGGCATCATGCCTTAAGCGGGCACGCCGCCTTCGAGCACCACACGCAAGATCGCGGCGTCGACGTTACCCCCGGTCATCACGACCGCAACGCGTTGACCGGCGCGTTGTTCACGCTGTTGCATCAGCGCCGCGAACGCCGCTGCGCCCGCCCCTTCGGCAACGTTGTGCGTCTCGCTGTAGAGCACCCGCATTGCTTCGGCGATCTCGGCCTCGTTCACCTCGACCACGCCGGCAGCGCCGCGACGGACGACCTCCAGCGGCTCAAGCATCGGTACGCGGCATGCAAGTCCGTCGGCGAACGTATCCGCCGCTTCAGTAGCGACGACCTCTCCAGCGGCGACGCTCCGTGCCATCGCGGGTGCTCGTGCGGCGACCACGCCGACGATGTCGGTCTTCAATCCGAGCAGATCGCGCGTGTGAATCATCCCGCAGATCCCGGATCCCATGCCGATCGGGACGTAGACGACATCGAGATCCGGGACGGTGCTGAGCAACTCCAGTGCATAGGTGGCAACCCCGCGAACCAGGGCGGGATGAAAAGGCGGCACGAGCAGGGCGTCCTCGGCCTCGGCTCGACGCACGGCCTCGACGCGCGCGTCTTCGAAGTCGTCGCCGAACTCGACGAGCTTCGCGCCCCAGCCGGCCATCGCCGCGTTCTTTTCGATGCTGTTGCCCCGGGGTACGAGCACGGTCACCGGCACGCCGAAGCGGGAAGCCGCGAAAGGGATGCTCTGGCCGTGGTTGCCGCGCGTTGCCGTGATCACCTTCCGCGGCAACTGTCCGGTCCGGTACAACTCGTCGAAGAGCACGAGACCGCCACGAACCTTGAAGGCGCCGATCGGCGTGTGGTTTTCGTGCTTCACCCACACCTCGCAGCCGGCATGTCGGCTCAAGCCGGGCCAGCGGTATTGCGGCGTCGGTGGCATGGAACGGTACACCACGGTGTTCGCCACTCGCAGACCAGGAAGGTCAAACATCTACGCTCGCTCCCACCGTTGATCGAACGGAGCGTCGGCGGCAGAATTGCAGACTCTCATCACAAGGTTCGCATTGCGCCCGAACGAAATCCGGGGCGTCTGATACTTGAAGCTGCACATCGTACCGTCTCGGTACTTCGATGGAAGTACGCCTCCGGCGACGGGGAAATGCCAGTCCGGTAGCGCGCCATGACCCGCGTCTGGGATCTGCCGTTTCGGCTCTGGCACTGGGCGTTGGCCTTGAGCGTCCTGTTTTCCCTCTATACGGGATTGGCCGGGGATATCTCACTGATGGAGTGGCATCAGCGCTCGGGGTTCGTGGTCCTGGCGTTGCTGCTGTTCCGTGTGGGCTGGTGGATATGGGGCGGCCGCTATGTCCGGCTGTCGGAGTATCGGACCACCCCGCGCCGTTTCATTCAGCATTTCGCCGGAACGGGCAAGGCGGACCCGCATACGTCGCCGGGTATCGTGATGGCCATCTTCGTGATCCTGGCCCTGACGGTGCAGGCGGGTACGGGCCTGTTCGCGACCGACGACATCTTCAACGAAGGTCCGCTGGTGCGTCATGTAGGGGGTGAGGTGTCAGCGACGATGACCTGGATACATCATCGCGTCTTCTGGGTCATCATCGCGCTCGTGGCGACTCACATCACTGCCAATGCGGTCTACGCAATGATGCGGGACCCCACACCGTTGGCCATATTCACGGGACGCAAGCCGCTGGATCTCCCGCCCACCGAGCAGCACCTGCTGCGAGCGCTATTCACCGCCGCTGGCGCTGCGCTCGTCGTGTACGGCGCGTTGGCATGGAGCGGCTATTAGCAGCTACCAAGTCCACCGGACATCGACCGGACTTACTTCTTGCGATAGTTGTCGTGGCAGCCCTTGCAGGCCTGACCAAGCTGTTGGGCCGCAGCCATCACGTCGCCTCCGGTCTCGGCGGCGGTGCGAAGGCCAGCTCCCGCTTCCTTGAAGGCATCGAGGCGTTCGGCGAAATCTTCGGGGTTCTCCCAGATGGCGGGCAACGCGTCGGTGTCATCGCCGCCGGACCCCGCGGGAAACAGCGTTGGCGTGATCTCGGCGAGGGATGCCAAGGCAGCCGCATGAACCGACAGTTGGTCCGCATGGTCCACCTTGCCCCGGAGGATGTCGAACATCGCCTGCATGTGACCGCCGATCGCCTCCATGGTGTGATGGCGGTAGTCCTTGTCGCCTTGAGAGGCCGCGGCAGGCAGCGCGGCAACGAGCACGACTGCGCCGATGAGCGGCCGGAGCGAAGCGAGCGGATTCGTGAAGGTCATGGGGCTGTCCCGATCGGAAGGAGTGCCGACCGTATACCTTGTCAGTTAGCGGCGCAAGGCGCGTCAACGGGGAGCGATGACGTCAGCGGGAACCCTGGTTCCGGTTGAGTTCGCGCCGCGGTTTTCGTTCCACCGCATTGCGGCGGAAGTGCCCCACGATGCACTGTGTTGCGCCCCCCAGGAAACCGAGAATAAGGGCGGCGAGCAGCCACCAGAAGACGGGCACGGACGGCGTCTTGTAGTTCAGGACCTTGAGGCTGACCGGTGTCGCGTTGTCTGCCAGCAACAGCGCGGAGATGGCTACGAGACATATCGCCACAAGGAGCGTGAGGAGTGTCTTCAGCCGCCTCATCAAATCGGAATTTGCGAGCCCACCCGTGTGATCAGGCCTGCGTTCCGCGCTACCCGCCGGATTGCCGGGTCGTGTTCACCCGGTCGCGCAGTTCCTTCCCGGGTTTGAAGTGCGGGACGAACTTTCCGGTCAGGCCGACAGATTCCCCGGTTCGAGGGTTACGCCCGATCCTGGGCGCCCGATAGTGCAGAGAGAAGCTGCCGAAACCCCTGATCTCGATGCGGTTGCCCCCGGCCAGCGTCTGGGACATGTGCTCGATCATGGTCTTTACGGCGAATTCGACATCCCGAGGGGACAGGTGTGGCTGATGCGTCGCGATGCGATCGATTAACTCCGACTTTGTCAGGTGGCGCGCCACTGGTTCGTCGTCTTCGCTTTTCTAGTCGGATGCGTCCGTTTGCCTGTCCATCTGGCGCTTGATCAGGTCCCCCAGTGTCGTCGGACCTCGCCTTTCGGCCTCTCTCGTGCGGTGCTCGCGGAGGTTCGCGCGCTCGTCGTCCTGTTCCTTCGCCTTGATCGAAACGCCGATATATCGGTTCTTGCGGTCGACGTTGATGATCTTCACGCTTACGGACTGGCCTTCCTTCAGTTCGGTGCGGGCGTCTTCCACCCGGTCGACGCTGATCTCGGAGACCTTCAGCGTGCCTTCCACGCCCTCCGTCAACTCGACGATGGCTTCATTGGGCTGCACCGAGAGTACCGTTCCCTCGACGATGCTGCCCCGGTCGTTGGTGTCGGTGTAATCGATGAACGCGTTCTGGTCGAGTTGCTTGATGCCGAGCGAAATCCGCTCCCGTTCGGCATCGATGGCCAGTATGACGGTTTCGAGTTCCTCGCCCTTGCTGTAACGGCGGACAGCGGTCTCCCCTGGCTCGTTCCAGGAGATGTCGGACAGGTACACCAGCCCGTCGATGCCTCCGTCGAGGCCGATGAAGATCCCGAAATCGGTGATCGACTTGATGTGCCCGGTGATGCGCTGGCCCTTGCTGTACTTGGACGCGAACTCGTCCCATGGATTCTCGCGGCATTGCTTGATGCCGAGCGAGATACGGCGCCGCTCCTCGTCGATGTCGAGAATCATGACCTCGATCTGGTCGCCGACCGCGACGACCCTCGACGGATGAATGTTCTTGTTCGTCCAGTCCATCTCGGAGACATGCACCAGACCCTCAACCCCTTCTTCGATCTCGGCGAAGCAGCCGTAGTCTGTGAGGTTCGTCACGACAGCCTGCACACGGGTACGGGTCGGATACCGTCGGGAGAGGTTGACCCACGGGTCATCCCCGAGTTGCTTCATCCCGAGCGATACGCGGTTTTTCTCCCGGTCGAACCGAAGGATCTTGATCTCCACCTCGTCGCCGACATTGACCATCTCGCTTGGATGCCTGATGCGCCGCCAGGCCATGTCGGTAATGTGCAACAGGCCGTCGATACCACCGAGATCGACGAATGCGCCGTAGTCGGTGAGGTTCTTGACGATCCCGTTCATGCGCTGGCCTTCCTGCAACGAAGCCAGGAGCTCTTCGCGCTCGGCGCTGTTTTCGTCTTCGAGTACCGCGCGACGGGAGACGACCACGTTGTTGCGTCTCTGATCCAGTTTGATGACCTTGAATTCGAGGGTCTTGCCCTCGAGATGCGTGGTCTCGCGCAAGGGGCGAATGTCGACCAGCGATCCAGGCAGGAATGCACGAATATCGTTGATGTCGACCGTGAAACCGCCCTTGACCCGGCCGTTCAGCAGACCCTTGATCGCCTTTCCGTTCTCGAACGCATCCTCAAGCATTTCCCAGCACTCCGCCCGCCGGGCCTTCTCGCGGGAAAGGCGGGTCGCGCCCCATCCATCGTCCACGACTTCCATCGCGACCTTGACCTGGTCGCCGATCTCGATCTCGAACTCGCCGCTCTCGGTGACGAACTGGCTACGTGGAATGACGCCTTCCGACTTCAGTCCGGCATGGACCACCACGACTTCGCTGTCGATGTCTACGACGGTACCGGTCACGATGGAGCCGGGCTCCATCTCCACGGTGTTCATGCTCTCTTCGAATAGCTCGGAAAAACTTTCTGCCATGCGCTTCTCTTTGGTTTGTCCCTTGTCTTCTGTTTCTTTGCTGTTGCCGGGTGACGGACAACCGTGCCCGCCGCTCGAACGGTTATTCTCCTCTCCGCGTCCCGCTGCCCGTGAGCGAGCGCTCGGCGGCGTGGCCGAGCACCTCCTCCACCACAGCCGAAATCGGCATCTCAGTGGTGTCGATCATCACTGCGTCTTCGGCTGCTCGCAATGGAGAAACGGAGCGTGACCGGTCGCGCTCGTCGCGTGCCCGGAGGCTCGCGAAAAGGTCGCACAGACTAACACTCGACCCCTTATCTATCAACTGCTTATGACGACGGCGCGCGCGCTCTTCGACGCTCGCGTCGAGAAAAACCTTGAGCTCCGCGGTGGGGAATACCTTGGTGCCCATGTCACGTCCGTCCGCCACCAGTCCGGGGGGGCGCCGCATGCCGACCTGGACGATTCTGAGGGCGTCGCGCACCGGCTTCAGGCGGGCGACGCGCGAGGAGCCGACGCTGATCGGCTCCTCGCGGATCGCCTGTGTCACGTCGATGCCATCGATGTGGATATTGCCAGGCCTGATTTCGAAGACGAGCTGCCGCGTCATGGCCTCCAGTGCGGATGCGTCGTCAAGGTCAATTCTCCGCTGAATGGCCGCCCATGCGACCCCCCGGTACAGCGCGCCGCTGTCCAGCAGGTGCCAGCCCAGCCGTTCGGCGACGAGGGTAGCCACGGTTCCCTTGCCAGAGCTGCTCGGGCCGTCGATGGCGATGACGGGAGGGTTAGCCATCCAGGCGGGCGCGCAAGTCGCGGGCTTTCGCGAGACGCCGCCGCAGCGCCGCCTTGTTGTCGTCGATGACGAGACGCGTACCGAGTTGTTTCGCGAGTCCCAGCGTCGCGTCCCGGTTCGCCTGCAGTATGTCGCTCCAGATGGTCGGGTCGGAAGCCGCGACGCGGCTCAGGTCGCGGAATCCGTCGCCGATGTAGGGTCCGATTGCCTTTTCGTCCAGACCTTCGAGAACCTCCATCAGGGCGAAGGCGACGAGATGTGGCAGGTGGCTCGTTGCGGCGATGATTCGATCATGCGTGCGGGGGTTGTGCGTGGTCACTGCCGCGCCGATTCGCCGCCACCACGACTCGACCGTTGCTACGGTTTCGGGATCGGTTTCTTCGACGGGCGTGATGATCACGGAACGTCCCTCGAACAGGTCCGCGCGAGCGGCCCGCGCGCCGACTCTCTCGGAACCTGCGATTGGATGGCACGGCACGAAATGGGGGGGCACCGCGCCGTCGTTGCGCAGACTGTCGATGACCATCGTCTTGACGCTGCCGACATCGAAGATGGGCACGCCCGGATAGCGCTTGGCCGCGTCGGCGACCTGTTCGGCGATCTGGCTGACAGGAGTGGCGATGCAGACACCGGTCGGCTCAACGGACGTTTCGGGTCTCTCGACAATGCCGAGGGAACATGCCGTCGAGAGCGCGTCCGCGTTCGAGTCGATGCCGATGATGCGATCGAAAAGGCCTTGGGCGCGGGCGGCCAGCGCGAACGAACCCCCGATCAGGCCCGTTCCCACGAGTAGTAGCACTTCCTTGGAACAGACGTCTCTGGGAGCGTCAGCGACCGGAGACGATTGTTCCAAGGGCGACGAGAGGGGCCGGGCCGCAGGCGGGCCGGAGGCACGGCTGTGGGGCACGCTCATATCGCCTCGCGCAGAGCGGCGAGGAAGGATGCGTTTTCCTTCGCCAGGCCGATGGAGATGCGCAGGTGATGGGGCATGTCATAGTTCGCCACGGGACGGACAATGACGCCTCGCGTAAGCAGCGCGTGGTATATGGGTGCGGCATCCCGGCCACAGTCCATCGACACGAAATTCCCGATCGACGGGATGTACTCGATGCCCATATCGTCGAGTCCCGAGGTGATCTGCTGCATGCCGGCATCGTTGATCGCCCTGCTCGAGTCGACGAAGTCATCGTCATCGAGCGCAGCTTCGGCTGCGGCGAGCGCCACGCTCGAGGCATTGAATGGTTGCCGGATGCGGTTCATCAGGTCGGCGAACCCGGGTGTCGAGACGCTGTAGCCGATCCTCAGGCCCGCGAGTCCGTGGATCTTCGAGAAAGTGCGCGTGACGATGAGGTTGGGAAACGAGGCCTGCAGGCGCACGCCATCGGGATAGTCCCTTCGAGCGATGTACTCGCAGTACGCTTCGTCGAGCACCACCCAGACTCTTTGCGGCAGCGCCTCGAGGAAGCCGACCAGCGACTCGTGGTTAATCCAGGTGCCGGTGGGATTGTTGGGGTTGGCGATGAAGACGATTCGCGTGGACGGGGTGATGCGTTCGCGCATGGCATCCAGGTCGTGGCCCCAGTTCCGTGACGGCACGGCGACCGGCACACCATGGGCCCCTGCCACGGCGGATGGATAGACCACGAAGCAATGCGCGTCGAAGATGCCCTCCGTTCCAGGTGAGATCGCGACTCGAGCGGCGAGTTCCAGGACATCGTTCGAACCGTTGCCGAGGGTGATCTGGTCGGTGGCAACGCCCAGCCGCTCGGACAATGCCCGCTTGAGACGATAGCCGCCGCCGTCCGGGTAACGCGAGATGTCCCGAACGGCGCGTTCGATCGCGGCGCGCACGCCGGGGCCCGGCCCCCGGGGGTTCTCGTTGCTGGCGAGCTTGATGACGCGGGCGAGGCCGAGTTCGCGCGTTACTTCCTCGATCGGCTTGCCAGGTTGATACGCCGTCAGTCCCGCGACGCGCTCGTTGATGTTGTCGAGCCGCATCAAGGGGCGCTAGAAGACGGCCTGGGGATAGGAGCCCAGCGAGCGGACTTCAGTGGCCACCGTGCGCACTTCTTCCAGCAATGTGGCGATCTCCCCGGTCTCTTCGTGGCCGTCGAAGTCGATGAAGAAGATGTAACTCCAGTTGCTCACGCGGGACGGACGCGTCTCGATACGCGTCAGGTTGACGTCATGACGTCGGAACGGCTCCAGCACGCGGTGAAGCGCTCCCGACTCGTTGCGGGTGGACACGAGGAGGGAGGTCTTGTCCTTGCCGCTCGGTCCGACGTTCTGATTGCCGATCACGAGAAACCGCGTCTTGTTGTCTGTTTCGTCCTCGATGTTCGCGGCAAGAACGCGCAGTCCGTAACGTTCCGCCGCCATTTCGCCGGCGATCGCGGCTGCGCCCTCGGTCCGGGCTGCGACCCGCGCCGCCTCGGCGTTGCTGACCATGGGCGTGCGGGCGATGTTCGGATAGTGCCGGTCGAGCCAGCGCCGGCATTGCGCGAGCGACTGTTCGTGGGAATAGACCGTGGTGATGGCGTCTTCCTTTTCGAGTGACATGAAGGCGTGGTTGATCGACAGTTCAACTTCACCACAGATCTTGAGGCGGGACGCCATGAAGCAGTCGAGGGTGTGATTGACCATGCCTTCGGTGCTGTTCTCGACGGGTACGACGCCGCAGTGCGCGGCGCCGGACTCGACCTCGCGAAATACGTCGTCAATGGAGTTCTGTGCCCGATTGCGCGCGAAATGCCCGAAGTGTTTCACCGCCGCCGCCTCGGTATAGGTGCCGGGGGGCCCGAGGTACGCGACGGTAAGCGGCTGCTCGAGGGACAGGCAACAGGACATGATCTCCCGGAACAGGCGCCAGAGATCACGGTCGGAAAGTGGACCCGGATTCTCTGCCAACACCCGTTCAAGAATCTGGGCTTCTCGATCCGGTCGATAGAACACAGTCGCTTGATCGGTGTTTTCGGCGGCCTTGATTTGCGCCACCTGCTTCGCGCCGGCGGCGCGCTCGTTCAGAAGCCGCACGATGTCGCGATCTATCGCGTCGATCCGCGCGCGTACGGCGTCCAGTTCATCCCCTGCTTCTTCGCTCATCGGTTTTCCGCCTCAAACGCGGCCATGAAGTCTATCAATGCATCCACGCCCTCTTCAGGCATCGCATTGTAGATGCTCGCCCGCATGCCCCCAACGCTACGGTGTCCCTTGAGGTTCAACAATCCGCGCGCTTCTGCGGCGCGCAGGAACGCCTCGTCCAGCGCCTCGTCGGCGAGCGTGAACGCCACGTTCATCCAGGAGCGGTTGCGCTTCGCCACGGGGCACCGGTAGAAGTTGCTTCCGTCCAGGGCGGCGTAGAGCTTGCTCGCCTTTCGCTCGTTGACTTCGGCGATGGCGCTAACGCCGCCCTGCTCCCTGAGCCACTGCAGGACGAGACCCGTCAGGTACCAGGCGTAGGTGGACGGCGTATTCAGCATGGAATCGGCCGCGGCGTGGGCGCCGTAGTCGAGCGTGGTCGGCGTGTTTGGGCGCGCCCGTCCGATGAGGTCCTTGCGCGCAACCACGACGGTTATGCCGGCGGGACCCAGGTTCTTCTGGGCGCTGGCATAGATGAGGCCAAACCTGTCGACGGTGAGCGGCCTCGACAGCAATGTCGACGACAGGTCGGCAACCAGTGGCGTGTCGCCCGTATCCGGATACTCGTGAAACTCGACCCCGCCGATGGTCTCGTTCCCCGTGATGTGCACATACGCCGAGCCGGGACTCAGCCGCCAGGTTTCCGGGGGTGGCACATGGTTGAAGTTGTCCTCTTCGGAGGATGCGGCCACGTTCACACGGCACAGTCTGCGCGCCTCGGCGATGGCCTTGGTGCCCCACAGGCCGGTATGCACGTAGTCGACCACGGAGTCTTCATCCGCCAGGTTGATGGGCACCATTGCGAACTGCAGGGTGGCACCCCCCTGCAGGAACAGCACCGCGTAGTCGTCGCTGACATCCAGCAGTTCGCGAAAGTCCGCCTCTGCCCGTTCGGCAATCTCGACGAACTCGGGGCTCCGGTGGCTCATTTCCATTACCGACAGGCCGCGGCCCCGGTAGTCGAGCATCTCTGCCCGGGCGCGCTCGAGCACAGGTTCGGGAAGGGTCGCCGGACCGGGGGAAAAGTTGTAGGCGCGCGGCATGTGTCGTGTCGCGTGGGCTACCCGTCGTCTTCGGCGGTGTCGTCTTCGGCGTTTTCGTCCTCGCCGTTGTCGGTTTCGACGATGCGTTCGAGTCCGACCAGCTTGGCGTCGTCCCTAAGGGCGATGAGCTTGACGCCCTGCGTGTTGCGGCCGGATGCGCGGACGCTGTCGGCACTTGTGCGAACGAGCGTTCCGAGATTGCTGATCAGCATGATCTCGTCGCCGTCGAACACCTGCGCGGCGCCTATGATTGGACCGTTGCGATCGCTGGTCTGCATGGCGATGACACCCAGCCCCCCGCGACCCTTGACGGGAAACTCTTCGATGCGCGTGCGTTTGCCGAACCCGTTTTCACTTGCCGTGAGCAGGAACCCGTTCTCTTGGGGAATGATCAGCGAGATCACGGATTGTCCCCGGCCCAGGCGGACACCTCGAACACCGCGGGCGGTTCGCCCCATGGCCCGCACGTCGGATTCCTTGAAGCGCATGGCCTTGCCCGAACTGGTGACGAGCAGGACATCGGAGTAGCCGTCGGTGATCGCTACGCCGACGAGATGGTTGCCGGGCTCGAGATCGAGCGCGATGAGGCCGGTCGACCGCGGACGGGAGAACTGCTCGGCGGGCGTCTTCTTTACCTTGCCGGAGGCGGTGGCCATGAAGACGAACGCGTCGGGGGACAGATCCTTGATGGGCAGCAGCGTCGTGATGCGTTCGTCGCTTTCCAGAGGAAGCAGGTTGACCAGCGGGCGCCCCTTGGCCCCGCGGCTGCCCTGCGGGATCAGGAACACGCGCAGCCAGTACACCTTGCCCCTGTTCGAGAAGCACAGCAGCGTCTCGTGGGAATGGGCGATCAACAGGTGTTCGACGAAGTCCTCGTCCTTGACAGCCGTGGCCGCCTTGCCGCGACCGCCGCGGGCCTGTGCCTGGTAGACATCCAGGGACTGCGTCTTGGCGTAGCCGGCGTGGGAGACCGTCACCACCATGTCCTCTTCGTTGATCAGGTCCTCTGCGGTCAGGTCGCTTTCGGAACTGCGGATTTCGGTGCGCCGCTCGTCCCCGTACTCTTCCTTCACCGCATTCAGTTCGTCGCGAATCACTTCCTTCAGCCGCTCTTCGGACTCGAGGAGCCCGGTCAGGCCGATAATCTCCTGGAGGATCTCGAGGTAGTCCTCCATGAGCCGCTCCTTCTGTAGCGCGGTCAGACGCTGAAGCTGCATGTCGAGGATCGCCTGCGCCTGCTCTTCGGACAGGTGGTAGATACCGTCGTGGTAACCGTACGCGGCGTCCAGGTCCTCCGGACGGCATCCACGGCTGCCGCTCCGGGCGATCAGTTCGGCGACGGCCTCGGATTTGAAACGCCTGGCCATCAGTTCGGCGCGGGCGGCGGCGGGCGTGGCGGAATTGCGAATCAGTTCCACCACTTCGTCGATGTTCTCGAGCGCCACCGCCTGGCCCTCCAGCAGGTGTCCCCGGCGGCGCGCCCTGCGCAACAGGAACAGGGTTCGGCGTATGACCACCTCGCGCCGGTGAGCGAGGAAGGCGGCCAGCATGTCCTTCAGGCCGAGCAGCTTGGGCTGGCCCCCGACCAGGGCGACGCAGTTGATGCCGTACCCGGACTGCAACTGGGTCTGGGCATAGAGGTTGTTCAGCACCACTTCGCCCTGTTCGCCCCGCCGCAGTTCGATGACGATTCGAAGGCCGTCCTTGTCCGACTCGTCGCGCAGTTCGGTGATGCCTTCGATCCGCTTTGCGCGCACGAGATCAGCGATCTTCTCCAGTAGGCGCGACTTGTTCAGCTGGTAGGGAATCTCGGTGATCACGATGGTGTCTTTGTTTGAATCCTCGTCGTGCTCAACCACCGCCCGTGCGCGAATCTTGATGCGGCCCCGTCCGGTCCGGTAGGCCTGCACGATTCCGGCGCGGCCGTTGATGATGCCGGCGGTGGGGAAGTCCGGTCCTTTGATCTTCTCCATCAGCCCGTCAACCGTGGTCTCAGGCGCGTCGAGCAGCATGATGCAGGCGTCGACCACTTCGCGCAGGTTGTGTGGCGGGATATTGGTGGCGAGGCCGACCGCGATCCCCGAAGCACCGTTCAGCAACAGGTTCGGAACCCGGGTGGGAAGCACCTCGGGCATGGTCAGCGTCTCGTCGTAGTTCGGGACGAAGTCGACGGTGTCCATTTCCAGGTCCGCCAGCAGTTCGGAAGCGAACTTGGCCATGCGCACCTCGGTATACCGGGCGGCCGCCGGCGGGTCGCCGTCGATAGAGCCGAAGTTGCCCTGGCCGTCGACGAGTTCGTAGCGCATCGAGAAGTCCTGCGCCATGCGCACGATCGTGTCGTAGATCGCCGCTTCCCCGTGCGGATGGTATTTGCCCATCACTTCGCCGCTCACGCGCGCCGACTTCATGTACGGCCGGTTGTAGGTGTTGTTCATCTCGTTCATGGCGAACAAGACGCGCTTGTGGACGGGTTTCAGACCGTCGCGGACATCGGGGAGGGCGCGTCCCACGATCACGCTCATGGCGTAGTCGAGGTAGGACTGCCGGAGTTCGTCTTCGATGTTGACCGGGAGGATTTCCCGGCCGCGAATTCCGCCGTGGCTGCCAGTCGTGTCGGGCCCGGAATCGGACATAGGGGTGACGTCGTCTAACCGTTGAGATTGCCCGGAATTTTACCACGAACGGCTGCGCGGCCGGGCGTTTCGGAGGGGTTTCAGGGAGGTTTGTGGCCGGTGTTTTCCCGCCACGGGTGCAGTAATCTGCGATGGCCTTGAGGAGGACGTGTCGATGATCAACTTTGGCCTGATTACCTTTGCAACCCACTACGGCTTACAGCCGGCGGAGCTCGGCCGCTGGGCCGAGGGCGCAGGCTACGAGTCCCTCTTTTTCGCGGAGCACACGCACATCCCCACGAGCCGGAAATCTCCGTTCGGCGGAGGCGGTCCGCTGCCTGACTATTACAAGCAGGCTTACGATCCTTTCGTTGCCCTCGCCGCGGTGGCCACGGCGACGGAAACCCTCAAGGTCGGCACCGCGATCTGCCTCGTCACCGAACACAATCCCATCACCCTCGCGAAGACCGTTGCGAGCCTTGATCGGGTCAGCAACGGCCGCGCCATCTTGGGCATAGGCGCGGGCTGGAATGCCGAGGAGATGTTCGACCACGGGGTCGACTTCAAGGACCGGTGGAAGGTGACGCGTGAGCGCGTGCTGGCGATGCGCGAGATCTGGAACCACGAGGTGGCCGAGTACCACGGCGATTTCGTCGACTTCGAACCTACCTGGTCCTGGCCGAAACCGGTCCAGGCCGGTGGACCACCCATTCTGCTGGGCGCGAGATCGAGGTGGGTTCCGGACCGGGTCGCAGAGTACTGTGATGGATGGTTCCCGATCGGAAGGGCGGATCAGCTCGCACCGTTGATGGAACAGGTAAAGGCGAAGGCCGCGGAAGCCGGTCGCGAGAAGCTCGACATGTCGCTATGCGCCTGGGGAAGGAGCGACCCGTTCCTGACGGCAGAAGAGGTCAATCGGGCGGTCGAGATGGGATTCCGTCGAATCGTCCTGCACTTCGAGCCGCAGGCAGCGGACCGGCAACGAACGATGCTCAAGGAATACGAGGACTATATCGAGCAGATTGCCTCCATCGTCTAACTGGACACTCGAATCGCCTTTGGAGGGTCCGCATTGCATAATATATCCGATGGGATATATTTCTTTGGCCAATGAATGTCATTCGCCAGCTCCGGGATCAGGTACAGGTAACCCAGGCGCGACTTGCCGCAATGGTCGGCACTTCACAGTCGGCGATCGCCGCCTATGAATCCGGGTCAAAGTCCCCAACGCTTAGAACGGTTCACAGGCTGGCGGCCGTCCTCGGCCTGGTGCCGGAAGTCCGGTTCGTCGCATCGCTGACGCGCGAAGACCGCCGCAGCCTGGCCTACCACCAGGTCATTGCCGAACGATTGCTGCGGAATCCAGGACAGATAGTGGAGAAGGCGCGTAGGAACCTGAAACGGCTGCAAGCCCTCCATCCGCATGCCGCGCATCTGTTGTCCCTGTGGGAAGCCTGGCTGGACCTTCCGCCGGGAATGTTGACGGAAGAGATCATCGGCACCAGCGAACTGGCGCGCGATATGCGGCAGGTGTCTCCATTCTCCGGGTTGCTTGCCGCCGCCGAACGACGAAGCGTGCTGGCGCGTTTCCGAGCAGAAATGGCGGCATGAACCGGAGGCAGTTCGAACATGCCGTCCGGGCAGCGGGTGCCATCCTTGGCGTGGACGAGGTTCTGGTCATCGGGAGTCAGGCGATCCACGGATCGGTTAACGAGCAGCTCCCGGAGGCCGAACGTTCAATCGAAGTCGACATCTCCGCAGTCGAGGATGACGACGGATCAAGGGCCGATCTCATCGATGGCTCGATCGGCGAACTGTCGATGTTTCAGGAGGCGTTTGGCTACTATGCGCAAGGCGTCACGCCAGGCACTGCCGTGTTGCCGGCTGGTTGGCGCGGCAGACTGGTCAGCTACGAATCACCAGCCACCCGCGGTATCCGGGCCCTGTGTCTCGAGATCCACGACCTCTGGATATCGAAAGCCGTCGCCAATCGCGAGAAGGACAGGGAGTTCTGCCGGGCGCTGCTTGAGAGAGACCTGGTTGATCGCGATATCCTGAAGCGACGCCTGAAATCGGTAGACGATCTCCCGCAGGCTACCATCGATACCGTACTGTCGTTGATATGAGTCACGCGTGACCAAGGTGCTGGAACTGGGAGGGTTCGCCGCGGGGTTCTGCGGCCGCCTGTTCGTGCATGCGGGTGCCGAAGTCGTTCGTATCGAAGGCGCGCTACCGCCGGTGACGGACGCCTGGGTTTCGGAACGCGCCATGGACATATTCCTGCACGCGGGGAAGGAGCGGGTCAGCTTCACGGATGCCTCGGCCCTTCGGCGTCTCGCGGCGGACGCGGATGTCGTGGTGGCGGAGGGAATGCCGGACGAGATCGAAGCCCTTGGCTGGGAGTCGCTCGACGGCATTCGCGTCGCGATCACGCCCTTCGGTATGACCGGTCCACGGCGTCAATGGCATGCCAGCGCGTCCGTCCTGCAGGCAATGGCAGGGCAGACGTACCTGATGGGAGACCCGGGGGTTGCGCCGTTGACCCTGCCGGGCCACTACACCGAATACCAGTCGGGGCAGTACGGATATATCTCCGCTGCCGCCTGTCTGCACGCCATCGACAGGTCCGGCGCATCCCCGCTGCGTTCGATAGACATCAGCATGCTGGAGACGCTGCTGTCGCTGTCGCAGATGACGACGGTGATGTGGACGTGCAGCGGCAGGGTGCGCATGCGCCACGGGTCGAATTACGGCGTACTGTACCCCGCCAACCTGTTTCCATGCGCGGACGGGTGGTTCCACATCACCGCGACGCATCGGTTCTGGGGTGCTTTCGCACGGATGCTGGGACGGCCGGAACTGGAGCACGATCCGCGCTTCGCTGCTGCCCCGGCGCGCACCGAGAACCAGGAGGCGCTGGACGAGATTATCGTCGAGGTCCTGGGGCAGAAGACCAGGGAGGAGATTCAACGCCTGGGCGAGGCTGCGCGCGTCCCCGCGGGCGCCCTCAAGGATCTGGACGAAGTCCTGGTGGACCCGCACCTCTCCGCGCGTGAGTTCTGGCACACGGTCGAAGGAATCCGGGTGCCGTCTCTAGGGTTCCGGTTCCGCGACGAAAGCGCAGGCGGGCGCAACTGGTTACCGGTCCCGGCAAAAGACGGCAGCACCCGAAGGCGCGCCTCGTCGACAGCTCGGGAGCGGGGATCGATGCCTGACGGTAAGGGCCCCTTGGCGGGCGTTCGCATCCTCGACCTGACGCATGTCTGGGCGGGGCCGCTCGGCACGCGCATCCTCGGCGATCTCGGCGCGGATGTCGTGAAGGTCGAAAGGCCGATGGGACGGGGAGGCGTTTCGGGGACGCCTGGCGCGGGCAACTACCCCGGTGGCGAGAAGGGCGAGGACCCCTGGAACCGGCAGGCCACGTTCCTGAAGCTGAACCGGAACAAGCGGAGCCTCGCCATCGACCTCAAGAAGCCCGAAGGGCGTCGGGTGTTTCTCGACCTCGTCCGGGTCGCTGACGTGGTGATCGAGAACTTCAGCGCGCGCACGATGCCGGGGCTGGGTCTCGGCTACGACGTACTGCGCGAGGCTAACGAGAGGATCATCTACGTGTCCATGCCGGGGTACGGTCGTACGGGCCCCTATAGCGGCAGGGTTACCTATGGCCCCTCGGTCGAAGCGATGACCGGCCTCAATGCGGTCATGGGATATTCGCCCGACGAGCCGCGGAACACCGCAGTCGCGCTGCCGGACCCGATCGGGGGCGTGACCGCGGCGGCGGCGGTCGTCACGGCTCTTAACCGGCGGGAAGCCACCGGGAGGGGTGCGTTCGTCGAACGGTCCATGCATGAGTCCGGAGTCAGCCTTCTGGGCGAATTCCTTGTAGAGAGGCAACTTGGCGCGAACCCGCAGCCGATCGGAAACGCGCATCCCGCGCATGCCTTTTCCGACATCTTGAGGACCCGGGGCGAGGACGAGTGGATCGCCGTGACGTGCAAGACCGAAGCCGACCGCGCGATCCTCGAAGAGATCATCGACGGCGATGCCTCCGACCACGACAAGCACGATCTCACTGCGCGTCTGCAGGCGGCGGGAATACCGGCGGGTCCGGTAACCATCGCGCCGGACATCCTGGCCGATCCCCAGGTGTCTGACCGACGCTACTTTGTCCGGCTCGAGCGCGAGGACCTGCCGTCGACGCCGATGCCGGGTTCGCCGATGGTCATCGACGGCGACTTCGAGCGGCCCTATTGGTACGTCGCGCCGCGTCTCGGAGAACACAACCGGCAGGTGCTCGAGGACTGGCTCGCCTATGAAGCTGACGAGACGGCGCGGCTGGAACGTGACGGTGTGCTGGTTGATCGTCCGCCCGGGTGAGCGCGGCCTGACGGGGCTGATCGCGGCGCAGTTCCGCTATGCTAAACGCGATCAGATAGAGCAAGAGAGACTCAGGAACCATGGCCAAGCCACTTAAAGTGGGCCTGGTTGGGACGGGAGGCATTTCCCGCCGTCACCTGCCCGCGTATCAGCAATTCCCCGACCAGGTACAACTCACGGCCGCATGCGACATCGTCGAAGCCGCTGTCCAGGAGTTTGGGCAGCGGAACCAGGTCGACGCGATCTACACGGACTTCGGAAAGATGCTGCGCGAAGCGGACATCGATGCCGTGGACATCTGCACGGCACACAACGCGCATGCGCCTCTGGCCATCGCGGCGGCCGAAGCAGGCAAGCACGCGATTACCGAGAAGCCGATGGCGATCTCGCTCGACGAATGTCGGCAGATGATCGACGCCGCCGACAAGGCGGGGGTGACGCTGATGGTTGCCCAGCACCTGCGGCATACGCTGGAGGCGAAGGCCGTGAAGCGAATGCTCGACGAGGGGACATTGGGTACGATCCAGGCCGTCAAGACCCATGCAATCCAGGGAGGGGGCCGTCCGAGGATACGTTCCCACGGCATCAGCAATTGGGGACGCGACAAGGCAGTGGCCGGCGGCGGCATCCTCATGATGGTCAGCGTGCACCACATAGACCTGCTGCGCTATTACGCGGGCGACGTCAAGCGCGTGAGCGGCGTCTGCCAGTCGATCCAGCCGCACATGCTGAACGGTGCCGAAGACATGGCTTCGGCGACGCTCGAATTCGAGAGCGGCGCCGTCGGCAACCTGTTCGCCAACGGGACGACCTACCTGGCGCCCGAAGGCTCGTCGTACCAGATATTTGGCTCTAACGGCACGATCGTCTCGACGAGGCCGACGGACGAGCAGCGCGAAATAGGGGCGATACCCCATTTCGGCGACATCCTGTACCGGCTTCGGGAGGAGAGTCCCGAGAGGTCAACGGTGCAGAATCCTCACTTCGACCCGATTGCCACCAACGCCGACGACCTACCGACCGCAAACGGTTTCATCAACGAGATACTTCACTTCGCGGATTGCTGCCGGACCGGTGAAGAGCCCATCAGTAGCGGCCACGACAACATCGGGACCATCAAGACAATCATGGGCATCTACGAGTCATCCCGTACAGGAGAGTGGGTCGACCTGGATTCGCTCTAGGAGCTTTAGCCACTGGGCGTGGCAATGAAGAGATCTGAGATCAGAGATTCTATTCGCTCACTCTGCAAGGAAGATCGCAATGCCGCAACAACAGGAATCTCTGCTCGAAAACCTGATCTACATGCATTGGGGCGTCAGCGTGGTGCTTTCGCTGTTGGCGTACGTTGGGCTGGCAGTGGTACTCCCGCAATACTGTGCTGGCGATTCTTGTGGCTTGGTACTCCGCCCGCTTGTACCTGTCCTTTCTACGATGGCGCCGTTTATTGCGCTCGCACTGCTGATTCCTGCCCCACTATCTGCGTTGCGAGCCTGGAAAGAGCGTCGGCTGCTGGACCGCCAGCGCAACTTGGAGTCGATTCGGTCATTGCACTGGAAGGACTTCGAGAGACTCCTCGGCGAGTACTACCGGCGACAGGGTTTCAAGGTGGAAGAAAACCGGCAAGGAGGCGCGGACGGCGGGGTCGACCTCCGGCTCAGGGACAAGGATGGCTTGCACGTTGTCCAATGCAAACAGTGGCAGTCGCGGCAGGTCGGCGTCCCGATTGCGAGGGAGCTATTAGGCGTCATGGTCGACCAAGGTGCATATGGCGGCAGCATCGTCACGTCTGGAACTTTCACCAGAGAAGCCGAGCAATTCGCCGAACGCAACGGCATGGAGCTTGTCGATGGGGCACGGCTGGAACGCATGATCATGGAAGTCCGCCGGGGAAAGGAGGCGAATCCCTTTCCGCCAGGTACTGCCGAGGCAGACGGCGACACGCAATGTCCCCGTTGCGGCTCACCACTTGTGCTGAGGACAGCCCGGCGCGGGCCTAACGCCGGATCGGAGTTCTACGGCTGTTCGTCCTTTCCGAAGTGCCGGTATATCCGGCCCCAGGGTCGCCGCGCAAGCGACAGGCGGACTGGATGAGGGTACAGCAAGGACGAAATAGAAGCTCTCGTCCTTCTCGACGAGGACGGTGTCATGCGGAACATCACGCAAGAGCGGACGCGGACACGATAGACGCGGCGCGGCAGCGGGCTGCGTCGAAGAACACGACCCTGAACGCGGAGTTCCGAGTTTGGCTGGAGGGCTCCCGGCGCCACCTGGAGGCCGTGCGATTGGTTCCGTCCAAGAGCAGCGAGCGAAGTACGCGACCGGCGGGGTCAACCTCACCAGAGACGAATAGAATGAGCAGCTCTACAGGATTCTGACCGCCATCACATCGTGCAGGCCTGAGACCCGCTTGCGCCCGCGCGGCACTGAGTCGTCGCGCTATTTGGGTTTGGGTGAGGTGGAGAACTTCCCGAACCGCGTGAGGCGAGACGGCAGGGATGCACGATGTCAGGACCCTTGCCTCTCGCGTGCTCGAGTGCCTCGCCGAGGGATCGGACGAGGTCGTCACTAAAGGTGGTCATGGTTTGTGTCTCCTCGGACCCGGCTAAAGCGTCCTGACCGCCATGACGTCGTGCAGGCCTGAGAGCCACTTGAGGCCGCTCAGGACCGACGCGTCTCCCTCTCTCTGAATGCCAGCCGCGAGCGCCTTCAGGGTCTCCACATCCAGCGGTGGATCGGTCGAAAGGCGCCGGGCTGCCGCCAGGACCATCTGATAGTCGACGGTGGCGCGCACGTCAGCTTCTGCCAGGACACCGGGCGAGACCTCGATACGGTTATCGGCTATGCGCAGATACCAGCCGACCTTGCCGACACCCTCGGGATCGAGATGGGCGGGAGGATCGGTGAAGACCTCGTTGAACGTGACATTGATCCCGGTCAGGTCGGCGCCTTCGGCCCGTTGCTCGATGAACTCGCGTGCAACGGCGATCCAGTCATGGCTGCAGAACTCGTACTTGGTGGATTCGCTCACGCTCCCCTCCCTCTTCGGCGTCGGCTGCACTGCCGGCATCGTATAACGGGTCAGGGGTCAGCTGAATGCATTAGACTCGCAGACGGTCTGCCTCCCGTCGCTTTGGGAGGCGACTCGCGGGGAATTCGTCTAGGGGGGCATGAACCATGGAAAACGCCGCATTTGAACGTGCATGGCATGCGCGACTACTCGTTCTCGCGCTCACCGCCATACCGCTCAGTGCGTTCGCCGCGGAACCCTATTCCCCGCAAGTCGGCCAGTCCTACCCGGACAACGTCTATTGGGGCGATACGCACGTGCACACCGCCCTGTCGGTAGACGGCTATATTTTGGGTAACAGGCTCATGCCGGACGACGCCTATCGTTTCGCCAAGGGTGAGAAGGTCCGGGCCGCGGGCGGCGGGGACGTTCGTCTACGACGGCCGTTGGACTTCCTCATGGTGTCCGATCACGCGGAGAACATGGGCGTTATCGCGCGGATCGACTCCGGGGACAAGACCCTCGCGGAGACGGAGGCTGGCAAGCTGACGCTCAAGTCGCTTGACTACCCCGTTTCCCTGGCGGAAGCCCTTGATGCGGACACCCCCGACCCGTTGAACGCCTTCAATGCCGCCACGCTGAGAGCCATCAAGGTCAACCAGGGCCTGGGCGAAGGTCTGGGGTCTGCCGACTATGGGACCGACGAGCGTTTTCAGCGCACCGTATGGGACCAGGTTGTCGCCAGCGCCGAAGAGCACAACGATCCGGGAACATTCACCACCTTTGTGGGTTACGAGTGGACGGGGAGGGGTCACCGAAATGTCGTCTTTGGAGACGGGCCCGAGCTGACCAGCCAGATCGTGCCGTACTCCAGCCTGGACAGCAGTGACCCGGAGGATATGTGGGCATACCTCGAGGACTACGAGGAACGCCTGGGAGGGAAAGCGCTTGCGATCCCCCACAACGGCAATATGAGCCGCAACCGCATGTTCGCGTTCACCAATTTCCAGGACGAGCCGCTTGATCAGGCGTATGCGAGAACCCGCTCGCGCTTCGAGCCGCTCTACGAGGTGACGCAGATCAAGGGAGACGGTGAAACCCACCCATTGCTCTCGCCGACGGACGAGTTTGCCGATTACGAGGTGTTCAGGTGGGGTGTCACGCTGAGCCAACCTGACACGAAGAAGGGAAATGGTTCGACAGATACGAAAGAGCAGCCCAAAGGTTCAAGCACACCGCAGCAGAGCCCCATCCATTCCTATGCCCGTTCCGCCCTGAAGCTGGGTTTGGGCAAAGAAGCGGAACTGGGAGCCAATCCCTTCAAGTTCGGCATGATCGGGAGCACGGATTCCCACACCGCGCTTGCGACCGCGGACCAGGACAATTTCTGGGGCAAGTTGCCGGGCAATGAACCAAGCCGGAACCGCGTGATAACGGGATGGAACTACAACGCTTCCGGCTATGCAGCCGTGTGGGCGGAAGAGAACACGCGGGAAGCGATCTTTGCCGCCATGCGGCGTAAAGAGGTCTATGCGTCTACCGGCCCGCGCATAACCGTCCGATTCTTCGGCGGATGGGACTACTCCGCTGCTGACGCCATTCAGCCAGACCTGGCTCGATTTGGTTACGCCAAGGGCGTGCCTATGGGCGGCGATCTCACGGAAGCGCCAGAGGGGAAAGCGCCGAGTTTTCTTGTCCGGGCCGTAAAGGACCCCGACGGCGCCAACCTGGACCGCGTGCAGGTGATAAAGGGGTGGCGTGACGAGGATGGCGAGTTACACGAAAAGATCTACAACGTTGCCCTGTCCGATGGCCGCACGACGAACAGCAAGGGCGAGGTTGATGCGGTGGGCACCACGGTCGACGTTGCCGATGCTTCCTACACCAACAGCATTGGCGATCCGGAGCTGGCCGTGGTGTGGACCGACCCTGATTTCGATCGTGACGAACGCGCCTTCTACTACCTGCGCGTACTGGAGATCCCGACCCCTCGCTGGACGGCCTACGATGCGAAGTTCTATGGTCTGAAAGATCTGCCGGATGGCATACCGATGGTCACGCAAGAGCGCGCCTATACTTCTCCCATCTGGTATACGCCAATGTGAGCAGCATCCGGGGAGGGATCGTCATGCCGACAGCGGGACACCCGACCAGACTGAGTAAGGCCGCACGCGAACTCGGCCTCGAGCCCTACATCCTCGACCTTGAAGTCAACGGCCTGACCATTGTGCCGCCGGAAGTACACGGCGTTGCCGAGGATTGCTTCGACCAGATGCTCGATCTCGTCCTCCAGCGCGCGGAGGAGCTGGTCGGATGCCCATTCAGCCTCGACCGGGGTCCCCACGAAGAGCTGGACTTTAGCCCGAATCCTGGCAGCCTGATCGGTTACACGGGCGACGAGAACGTGCCGACGCAGTTCCTGCTCCAGACGCTCGGCAGAGTACACCGTGTCTTCCGCGACCTGGCCATAAACCCGGTCGCCGTGGCCTTCATGCACCACATGATCGGCGGCAACAACGCGCGATTCAGCAGCCACAATTCGTTCGTCAAGTGGTACGGCGGCCGCGGCTACGGTCCGACCCTTGGCTTGCACGCGGACCAGGGTCGGAGTCCGCTGCCCTGGGGACGCAATGCCCTGAATGGCAACACGAACTGGTGCCTTACCGACTACACCAGGGAAGGCGGGGCCCTGGCGTATGTTCCGGGGTCGCACAGGCGTGTGACGAGGCCCGTGCAGGCCCAGGACGAGGCTGTCGCGGCCGAGTGCCCGAGAGGGTCTCTCATCGTGTGGCACGGCGCGACCTGGCACGGAGCGTTTCCGCGCATGATCCCTGGAATGCGGATCTCGGTGACGAACTACTACCGGCACCACATGGTGACGTCGCAGGAGGATATACGGGGAACGTTTCCCCGGGAACTCGCCGAGGACTGCGACGATCCGGCGCTGTTCAGGTTGCTCGCCGGCTTCAAGGATCGTGGCCCCTATTCGGAGCAGAGCTACCCGATCCCGCGTGCGCGGAATGGCAACGAATAACGGTCACCCACCGCGTCTCGTTGCCGGACAAAATCCGCCCGAGTAGACTCATCGACGTGCGATTGGAGAGAAACTGATGGCAGCAGCAAGCACTTACGACACTAACTTGGAACGTGTCTGGAACGAGATTCGCGATCTGGGGCTTGAACCCTACGTCGCGGAACTCGATGCGAAGGGCTACACCGTGATCCCGCCCGAGATCGCCAATCCCAACGGCCTGTGCGAGCGCATGCTCGAAGCGGTGCTCGACATCGCTGAACGGCGCAACGGGGAGCGGCCGGATATGGAGACCGGTTCTACACATGCGCACCTGGGAGTCGAGACGACGGCCCAGGCCCGTCGGGAGGGACCGGGGAAACTCAGGGGCCGCCTGCCATCGGTCACGGGCAAGGAGATCGACTCGCCCCACGGTGACCTCATGCAGTCGATCTACTGGGAAAACCCGGTGTTCGAGGAGTCGATCATGAACCCGGTGCTGCTCGCGATGGCGACGTACCTGTGCGGTTACGGCGTGATCCTGTCGGCCATGGGCTGCTGGATGAAGGGCCCGAATTACAGCAACTTCAATCTGCACACGGATTCACCCATGCCGGCGCCGATGCCGTCGACCTCCTATGTCTGTCAATGCACGTACGTATTGACCGACTACAACCGGGAGAACGGCGCCACGGCTTTCGTGCCGGGTAGCCACAAGTGGTGCCGCCAACCCGTGGGCCGCGAGGCCATCGTCGGTGAAGGCGGCAATGAACAGGCTGTTCCGGTCGAAGCCAAGGCGGGCTCGCTGCTCGTCTGGCACGGCGGCACCTGGCACGGCGCGGTCAACCGCACGGCGCCGGGACTGCGCGTCGGGGTGACGAATTTCATGGTGCGGCCATTCATCAAGCCGCAAGAGGATTTTGTCGGCAGGATCCCGCAGGAGGTGCTCGATCGTAACTCCGCGCGGTTCGCGATCGTGATGCAGCAGGGCACGGTGGAAAGCCGGCACAGTCCGGAAGACGGGCAGCGCAAGGTCGCCCGGGCCGCGAAATTCACGGACGCCTATGCGAAGGAGATCGGGAATACCGGCCCGCGGCCGATCAAGGATCTCTACAGCTAGGCCCGGTACATGGGACGACATTCAGGCGCGAGTCGCCCGGTGCCCTGACTCAGTCCCCGTCGCGGGGTTCGACGCCGAAGGCAACGTCCTGGGCCAGTGGCAGCGCATCGGAGTAGTTGACGGTCGCGGTCAGGCGCCGCATGTAACCCTTCCAGGCGTCGGAACCGGACTCCCGTCCGCCGCCGGTGTCCTTCTCGCCACCGAATGCGCCACCGATTTCGGCGCCGCTCGGCCCGGTGTTCACGTTGGCGATCCCGCAGTCGCTGCCGGCCTGGGACAGGAACGCTTCCGACTCCCGCAAGTCGTTCGTGAAGATGCTGGAGGACAGTCCCTGTGGAACACCGTTCTGGAGCTCAATGGCGTCCGAAAAATCGCTGTAGCGCATGACGTAGAGCAGCGGTGCGAAGAGCTCGTCCTGGAGACGTGGGTGGTCGCTGTCTATCCGCACGACAGCCGGTCGCACGTAGTACGCCCTGTCGCCGCCGGTGCCTTCTTCGCGTCCACCGCCCTCGACGCGGCACCCGGAGGACTTCAATTCGGACACGGCCGCTTGCATCGCCTCGTATGCGTGCCGGTCGATCACCGGACCCAGGTGCGTGGACTGGTTGAAGGGATTGCCCACCCGGAGGTTCTGATACCGGTGGATGATCCGTTCCATCAGCGCGTCGACGATGGACTCGTGCGCGATGACCCGCCGCAGCGAGGTGCATCGTTGCCCGGCCGTGCCCACTGCGGCAAACACCACCGCTTCGGCGGCCATGTCCAGGTTGGCTGACGGCGTCACGATCATGGCATTGTTGCCGCCTAGCTCGAGGATGCAGCGCCCGAAGCGCCGCGCCACGATCGGCGCGACCTTCCGGCCCATCGTCGTGCTGCCTGTGGCACTGACGACGGCCACCCCCGAATCTTCTGCCAGCCTTCGCCCAGCTTCCGCACCTCCGACGAATAATTGGTGCAGACCATCGGGTTCGTCGGGATGTGCTGCAAAGACCCTTCGCAACAGCGCGTCGCACGCGATCGCCGTCAGTGGTGTCTTGTCGGAAGGCTTCCAGATCACCGAGTTCCCGCACACCAGCGCGATGGCCATGTTCCAGGACCAGACGGCTGCGGGAAAATTGAAAGCGGTGATCACGCCCACGACGCCCATCGGGTGCCAGTACTCGATGAGTTTATGGCCACGGCGCTCCGAACCCATGGTCCGGCCGTACAGCTGCCGGGAGAGGCCAACGGCGAGATCACAGATGTCGATCATCTCCTGGACTTCGCCCAGCGCTTCGGAGTAGATCTTCCCGGACTCCATCGTCACCAGTGCTGCGAGTGCGGGCTTGTGAGCGCGTAGCGAATCGCCGAACGCGCGGACCACTTCTCCACGTCGTGGCGCCGGCACATCCCGCCACTGTTGAAATGCCCGCCGCGAAATCTCTATCCCGTCGCTGCGTTCATCCCTGGTGCAATGCCGCAGGCTCGCTGTCATCTGGCCATCGACGGGAGAAAACACCGGCTGGTCGCCCGAAGCCAGCACGCTTGCCGGTATCTCGAGCGCTCGAAAAATCTCCTTCGCCCGCTGCCGTGAGTCCAGCTCCGGGCTCGCGTAAGGAAGACTTGCAGTCAGATTGTCTGCCAGGGTGCTCATTTCACATTGCCTTTGCCTGTTGTTCCATGGATCCACAGTCCGTTCTGAACACCCGTCCGAAGCGGTTTGCGAGAAAGTCAGACAGTGGAATGTCTTCCTGGCGAACGAATCCAAGCTTCTGGATGTGTCCGTCCGCCAGAAGATCGAGTACCGCGCACGCGCTCGACGCGGTGCACAACTGGATGGCGGTGTAGTCGCGGCCGGCAAACTCCTGGCCGTAGATCTTGTTGGTGTAGGTCACCTGCTCCAGTCGGCCGTCCCGCATTCCGGACATGTCGATGAAGATGATCACGACGTCCTGGGTCGTTACCGGCAGCGCGTGGGAGAACATGTCCAGAAGCAGTTCCCTGCGGTTCGACAGTCCCAGGTCGCGCAGCAGCGCGCGCATGATCGCGGCGTGCCCCGGGTAACGGATGGACTGGTAACTCAGGTTGCGGACCTTGCCATCCCAGGTGCAAGCAAGGCTGCCGAGTCCCCCCGATGTATTGAAGGACTCGTACTGAACGCCATCGATAAACAGCAGTTCCCGCTGTTCCAGGGGCGGGGCCTGCATGCGTTGCCCGTCAAATATGACGGTACACGGATTGCAGTACTCGTTGACGACCCCTTCGGGGCTCCACGTCAGGTTGTACGAGAGCGCATTGCACGGATACCTCGGCAGCGCGCCCACCTTGAGTTTGACCGTATCGAGGTCTTCGAACTCGCGCGCGATGTCCGCCGCCAGTATCGATACGATGCCCGGCGCCAGACCGCACTGGGGAATGAAGGTCGAAATTCCGTTGGCCGCCAGTGCCCTCACGGCCCGCGTGCTGGCGACGTCTTCGGTGAGGTCGATGTAGTGGGCGCCCCCATTGGAGGCCGCCCGCGCGATCGGTTCAGTCAGGTGGTAGGGCGCCGCGTTGACGACGACATCGTGCTGCTCGACCGCAGCCTGAAGTTCGAGGGAATCGACGACATCCAGGTGCGATTTCGAAAGTCTCGCATGCCCGGGAATCTTGGCGAGCTGGTTCTCGCTGGAGTCGAACAGGGTGACGTCGTAATCACCGGACTCGACCAGCAACGTGGCTATGAGATCCCCGATCTGTCCCGCACCTGTTACCGCGACCCTGTGCATGCCCGCATCACTCGCAATCGAGAACGTCCCAGCCATCCTAGATGAGACTAGTGTTGAAATTAATAGTCAGAATTTACGTCTTTGAGATAAATTTCGTTAAATTGATTAGCTGGTTCGGCAAAATGGATGCTCTAGATCGACGTCTCATCGGCTTGCTCAGCGAAAACTCCCGAACGCCGACATCGGAGATCGCGAGGCGGCTCGGGATTTCCCGCTCGACGGTGCAATCCCGCATGGAGCGGCTGCTCCGGGATGGGATCATCGAACGGTTCACGGTGGAGCTTGGAGCCGAGTACGAGGCCCGCCTGGTCGAAGCGCACGTGCTGATCAAGGTGGACCAGGCCCACACGGGAATTGCCCATGCGGGCCTTCGTAGAATCACACAGGTTACGGCGATTCACGCCATCAGCGGCGAATACGACATGATCGCGGTGATCGCGGCGGAGTCCACCGTCGAGTTGAATCGATTGCTGGATAGCGTTGCCTCGCTGGAGGGAATCACCCGCACGAATTCGTCGGTCGTCCTGGAAACGATGCTGCGTCGCTGATCGTTTGGCATCAGAGCGCCTGATCCGGCCCCGCTTGGCGCGATCTTCAAGCTGGGCGTAGAATCGGGGCAGTAAATCTGGGAGGAAAGGAACCATGGCAGCAGTAGCACCATTAGCAGAGACATCTGATCCCCATCGCCGCGCCTGGAACGACATTTGCGAACTCGGCATGCAGAAGCATGTCGCGGAACTCGACGTCGACGGCTTCACGGTGGTCCCGCCGGAGCTTGCAAACCCGAACAACATGGCCGAGCGGATGTTGAACGCCCTGCTCGATATCGCGGAGAAGCGGAACGGCGAACGGCCGAACATGGAGACCGGCGAAACCCACGCGTTTCAACCCAATATGCTGTTCGGCGCCAAGAACGACGCGTACGGCCGGTCCCAGCTAAAGGACCAGACGCCCGCCGTCGCAACGAACAATCCCGGCCTCGTTGATTCGCCGTTCGGCGATCGGATGCACTCGATCTTCTACGACGACCCGGTTTTTGCAGAGGGGCTGATGAACCCGCCGCTGCTGGCGCTGGTTACGTACCTGTTGGGTTACAGCGCCGTGCTGTCCAACATCGGGTGCTGGATGAAGGGTCCGAACAAGAGCAACTTCCCGTTGCACACCGACTCGGGAGGGTTGCCGTCACCGTTTCCGCCACAGGCCTACGCGGCCCAGTGCACGTACCTGTTGACAGATTTCACCCGGGAGAACGGCGCGACGGCTATCGTGCCGGGGAGCCACAAGTACGGCCGCGCCCCGGTAGGACGAGAAACCATCCTGGCGGAGAACGACAAGGCTATCCCGATCGAGGGTCCGGCTGGCTCGCTGGTCGTCTGGCACGGCAATGCCTGGCACGCTGCGTACAACCGCACGGCGCCGGGGCTCCGGGTCAGCGTGACGGTTTACTTCAACCGGCCATTCATGCGCCCGCTCGAGAACTTCATCGGCAAGATACCCGAGGGGATGCTCGAGGAGTTGGTCGACAAGCACGGGCCACGGGTCGCGATGGTGTTGCAGCAAGGTTGCATTCCCGGCTACTCGACCCAGGGCGACCGGGTGTCGTTCACCGCGAAAGCGGAAAAGTACATCGAAGCCTACGAAGACGCCTCGGGGGTCAATACGCGGGACAAGGACAACCCCTTCCACTAGCCGCGGTAGCGACCGATGTCGACGCGCAGCCCTCGCCGTGACGGGCGAGGGCGCGCCCTTGCGTGTGAACCCCCATCGGCCTGACTCGTACAGGCATTGTGGAACGGCCAGGCAGAACGGGCTGGCGCCGAAACTCCCCTTCAGAGTTTGTAGACGCGGGTCGCCGTTCCGGCGAACAGCATGTCCTTTTCCCACTCCGAGCAACCCGACGAGATCTTCTTCATCGCGTTCCAGTAGACGTGATAGGACATCGATAGCTTGTCCACGGGGAAGTTGCTTTCGAACATGCATCGGTCCGGGCCGAAGCAGTCGATAGCATGGAGGTAGTAGTCGCGCTGGGCGGCGACGACTTCATCCGATGTCGCCGGCGTCTCCCGCAGGTGCCAGCCGAAATGGTCCGTCGGCATGCCCAGACCACCGAGCTTGATCGTCACGTTTTCGTGGGCAGCAAGTTCGTCCATGTCGCTTTTCCACCGGGCCAGGATCTCCTCGTGCTGGTCAGGAGGGTGTCCGCTGCGGATGGGTGAACCGAGGTGATTCAGTACCATCACCGTGCCTGGGGCGGCTCGGGCTGCTGCGGCAAAATCCGGGTTCTGATGGCGGTAATGCCAGGTTTCGTAGACGAGGCCCATCTCACCCAGCAGCGCGACACTCTTTCTGAAGTCTTGACGGCTGTAGAGATCGGGCTGCGTGGCAGGGTCTCCCCAGAGGGAGGTCCTGCCCGGCTCGAACGCGCCGCCGTGGCGAATGCCGCGGAACAGTCCGTCGCTTGCCTCGCGATGGGCGTCG
Organism: Gammaproteobacteria bacterium; assembly: GCA_028821515.1. Taxonomy (GTDB): domain Bacteria; phylum Pseudomonadota; class Gammaproteobacteria; order Pseudomonadales; family Azotimanducaceae; genus VXNE01. Next base: position 60,870 of record JAPPGA010000019.1, read on the forward strand.
CACACTTCGTGAACACGGCCTAAGTCCTTTGCCAGGTCGGTGTAGGCGACGATCCCCGAGATCTCGGCGTGGCCGTGGCCCCGGCTTGCATTCGCGATGCCGGCCATGAACTCCGTTTCCCCGATCGGGCGCAGGTGCTCGGGTCCCTCCGTCCTGTACTCTGACCTGCATTCGACGAAGACGGTCTTCTCGACGTTGTGGCCGGACCCAGTGTCGGCCCAGAGATCTTCCAGCACATACCTGTCCCGCCACATGTGATGATGCGGATCAACGATGGGCCGCTCCGGATCGACGATTTCTTCCTGGACCTGGTCGAGCCAAGCCTTCTGCTCTGTCGGGGTCATCTGTTTCGCGCTCCTTGATTCCATTTTAGCGCCATGAAATCCGTCACCCTGGGGATGCGCCGTGTTTCCCGGGGATGGTTGTCTTTCGCGGAGCATTGCGACCTGAGTATGCTTGCTCTCATGCCTGCGACCATTCTGAAACCGCGCTATCTCTTGCCGATTGCACCTGACGGCGTGCAGGAGGGTGCCGGCGTCGCCGTCGAAGACGGCCGCATCGCGGCGGTGGAACCTTTCGCGGCACTCGGCGGACGTTTCCCGGAAGCCGAGACGATCGAATTGGACTCGCACGTGTTGATGCCGGGACTGGTCAATGCCCACGGCCATCTCGCGATGTCGCTGATGCGCGGCCTTGCTGGCTCCCAGCCACTTGATGCGTGGCTGAACGAGATCGTATGGCCGCTTGAGAAACGCATCGTCGATCGCGATTTCGTCGCCGACGGGACGGGATTGGCGCTGGCGGAAATGATCGCCTCGGGCACGACCTGCGCCAGCGATCACTACTGGTACCCCGAGGTTGCCGCTGAAGCGGCGGTGCGGGCGGGCTTTCGTCTCCAGTTGGCAGTCCCGGTGGTCGACTCGCCGAGCGCCGGACTGCGGGATGTCGACGAGTGCATACACCGCGGCGTCGAGTTGCACGACCGGTATCGGGACGAGGAACTGATCAAGGTCGCCTTCGGTCCGCACTCGTGCTACGCGGTGGATCTAAAGGCGCTGAAAACGGTGCAGACGCTGGCGGACGAAATCGGCGCGGACCTGCACATGCATCTGCACGAAACCGAGGCCGAGGTGGCCGGCGCGAGGGCGCGCCACGGCATCTCCTGGATCCGCGTGCTGTCTGAGATGGGAATGATCACGCCGAGCCTCCAGGCGGTGCACATGACCCAGCTCGACGATGGCGAGATCGACTGCATCGCGCGCGGCGGCGTCCGGGTGATCCATTGCCCGCATTCGAACCTGTTGCTCGCTAGCGGCCGGTGCCGCGTCGGCGACCTGAAACGCGCGGGCGTCATCGTGGGACTCGGTACGGATGGTGCGGCTTCCAACAACTCCCTCGACATGTTCCAGGAGATGCGGACCGCGATGCTGGCGTGGAAGTCCGCCGCCGGCGACGCGGCCGTGGCGCCAGCGGCTGAAATGCTGAAGATGGCGACGCTGGACGGGGCGCGCGCGTTGGGGCTTGGGGAGGAGATCGGCTCCATCGAGCAGGGGAAGTCAGCCGACCTCATTGCGGTGGATTTTCAGCATCCGGCGCTGCAGCCGGTGCACGACGTGCGAGAGCACCTGGTGCACACTCAGGCCGGGCACCACGTGAGCCATGTCTGGGTGGCGGGCCGATGCCTTTATGGCCAGGGACGTTTCAACACGCTCGACATCGAACGGGTGATGGCCCGGGCGCAGGAGTGGCCCGAAAGGATGCAGGCATGACCGCCCCTCCAAACGTCGACCCGGCGGAGATCGCCAAGTTCGAGGCGCTGGCACACCGCTGGTGGGATCCGGACGGCGACTTCAAGGCGCTGCACGACATCAATCCCCTGCGCGTCGGGTACCTCGAGAATCGATGCTCGCTGTCGGGCGCCAGGGTCGTTGACGTGGGCTGCGGCGGCGGAATCCTGACGGAGAGCCTGGCCGCGCTCGGCGCCGATGTCACGGGGATCGACGTGGCCCAGGGACCGCTTGCGGTCGCGCAACTGCACGCGATCGAGGCTGGCGTCGAGGACGAAATCCGCTACCTGGCGGCCTCGCCCGAGGCCTTCGTGGAAGAGGAGCGTGAGGCATTCGCGGTCGTGACATGCCTCGAGATGCTCGAACATGTTCCGGACATGGCTTCCACGGTGCGCGCCCTGGCAGACCTAGTGGTGCCGGGCGGGGACGTCGTGATGTCCACGATCAACCGCAACCCGAAGGCGTATGCGCTTGCCGTGGTGGGCGCCGAGTACGTCCTGGGGTTGCTGCCCCGGGGAACCCACGACTACGCGAAGTTCATCCGTCCGGCGGAGTTGGCCAAGGCCGTCCGAAATGCCGGCTTGGAACTCGTCGCGATCGACGGCATGCGCTACAACCCGTTTACACGGCGTTGCACGCTGACGCGGGACGTGGACGTGAACTACCTGCTCCACGCGCGAAAACCGGGTTAAGGGTCACGCCTGTACCGGTAGTTCGGGGTACGGGATCAGCAGCGAGCGTGAAGACCCTTCGCGAGATGTCGCCGGCTGCGTGATGGGCAGGCGCAGCAGACCGTAAAGCGTTGCCAGGTCTTCCGGACCCATCTCGGCGAACTGCCCGCGCCTGAGCCATGAAGGCAGCACGACAGGCCCGTAACGTACCCGCTTGAGTCGCGAGACCCTGCGTCCCTGGCTTGCAAACAGATCGCGAACTTCGTGGTTCCGCCCTTCCATGAGCACCACGTGATACCAGTGGTTGCGGCCGCTGCCGTCGTAGTAGCGCACGTCAGAGAATCGGCGGGTTTCGCCGTCGATATCCACCCCCGTCAACAGGCGCTCGATGTCTTCGGGGGAAAGCTCACCGTTGACGCGAACAGCGTATTCGCGGTCGATCCCCGTCGAGGGGTGCGTCAGACGGTGCGCCAAAGTGCCGTCGGTGGTCAACAGGAGTAGCCCGCCGGAATTGATGTCGAGCCGTCCCACGTTCAGCCATCGCCCCTGGTGGACGCCGGGCAATGCGTCAAACACGGTCTCGCGGCCCTGCGGGTCCCGGCGGGTGCAGATGACGCCCTCGCGCTTGTTCATGACCAGTACGCGGGCGGCCTGCGTGTCTCGAAGAACGAGCCGCCGGTCGTCGACGGCGACCTGGTCGGTTGCGTCTACGCGGTCGCCGATTGTCGCGGTCTGACCGTTGACAACGACGCGTCCCGCAACGATCCACTTCTCCATCTGTCGGCGCGATCCGAGGCCATGAGAGGCGAGCACCTTTTGCAGCTTCTCCGACACCGGTGCTCCATTCGGCGCTAGCTAGGGGCCCGCGCTGTAGAACGGCACGGGAGTGCCGGTCAAAGCGCGGGACCGTAGGTGGGCTTGGGCGGGGGTGAAATGCGGCGTGCCCGGAGGGCCGGCGGATTTCATGGCGCTATCGCTTCGGGGTGGGCAACGGTACGATTTCGGCCAATGGCCGCGAGGTATCCCCGGATTCGGGCGCTTCAGTGGCCACCTCATCGTCCGAGCGGATCTCGAGTGCGTCGTCTGCGACGTGCGGGTCGACCAGCGCCCGTATTTCCGAGAGCGGCGGCAGTTCATCGAGACTCTTCAGGTTGAAGTAGTCGAGGAACGTGCGCGTCGTGCCGTACAGGGTGGGGCGGCCGGGCACGGGGCGCTGACCGAGGACGCTGATCCAGCCCCGTTCCAGCAGCGTGCGCATGATGTTGGGGCTGACGCTCACCCCGCGCACCGCCTCGATGTCGCCTCGAGTGGCGGGTTGCTTGTAAGCGATCAGCGCGAGCGTTTCCATCAGGGCGCGGGAATATCGGGGTGGCTTCGTCTCGCGCAGCCGGCTGATCCACGGGCTCATGGATTGGCGGATCTGGAACCGGTAGCCGCTCGCGACCCGCTTCAACTCGTAGCCGTGTCCCTCGAGCGCGTATTCGATCTCGCCGAGTGCGGTCCTGATGGCCTGCCGGGGACTTCCTTCCGGAAGGTCCCCGGGATCGAAGAGGCTCACCATCCTGTCGATGGAAACAGGTTCTTCCGCAGCCAGCAGGACGGCTTCAAGCGCCTGTTCGATTTCCTTCTGCTTGAGCATCTCGCCGGATGCTCAGGCGGCGGCCCGCACGTAGATCGGAGCCCGCAGCCCCCGCTGCACGATGTCGATCACGCCTTCGCGGCACAGTTCCATCAGGGCCAGAAACGTCACGATAACGCCGCGTTTGCCCTCTTCGACGTCGAACAGGTCGGTGAAGGGCACGAATCCGCTTCGCCCGTTGACCGTGTTCAGCACGGTGGACATGCGTTCCCGGACCGACAGCGTTTCCATGGCGACGGCGTGATGTTCATGCAGCGCCGCGCGGTGCAGGATATCGGCCATGGCTAGCAGCAGGTCCTTCATGTCCACGGTCGGTTCGATCCTGCGCTCGATCAAATTGGGCAGTTCCGCCGCGGCGGGGTGGATGTCCCGCTCCAGCCGGGGCAGGGCTGCGAGGTCTTCCGCGGCCACCTTGTAGCGCTCGTATTCGCGCAATCGGCGGACCAGCTCGGCGCGGGGGTCGTCCTCTTCCTCCTCGACCGTATCGCTGCGCGGCAGCAACAGCCGGGACTTGATTTCCGCAAGGGTCGCCGCCATCGCAAGGTACTCGCCGGCCAGCGTGAGTTTCAGCGCCGCCATCATCTCGATGTAGCGCATGTACTGCTCGGTGACCTCGGATACGCTGATCTCGAGGATATCGAGGTCCCGCCGGCGAATGAGATACAGCAAGAGGTCCATGGGCCCTTCGAAGGCGCCGAGAAAGACCTCCAGGGCATCCGGGGGAATGTACAGGTCGGTGGGTAGTTCTTCGATGACCGTGTCGCCGACGATGGCAACGACGTTTTCCCTGTCCCCCGCCTTCCGCGCGTCCTCCAGGCGATCGCCCTCCCTGTCTCCGTTGCTCATGCGCAATTGACTCCAACCGCCGCCCGAACCGCTTCCATGGTCTCCTTCGCCACGTTGCGCGCGGTTTCGGAGCCTTCCTCGAGGATGGACCTGACCAACTCCTCGTTGTCCTCGAACTGCCTGGCGCGCTCGTGAAACGGCGCGATTTCGGCGTTGATGGCGTCGATGAGCGGGCCCTTGCAGTCAATGCACCCGATTCCGGCAGACCGGCAACCCCGGGCGGCCCATTCGCGTACGGCTTCGTCTGAAAGCGTCTTGTGCAGCGCGAACACGGGGCACTTTTCGGGGTCGCCCGGATCGCTGCGGCGCACCCGGGCGGGATCGGTGGGCATCGTCCTGATTTTCTGCTCGACCACTTCCGGGTCTTCGCGCATGAGGATCGTGTTGCCGTAGGACTTCGACATCTTCTCGCCGTCGAGACCTGGGATGGTCGGGGTCTCCGTGAGCAACACCCTCGTTTCCGGAAGAATCGTGCGTCCGCCCCCCTCGAGGTACCCGAACAACCGTTCCCGGTCGCCGGTGGAGAGGTTCCGTTGCTCGGCGAGAAGTGCGCGTGCGGACTCAAGGGCCTCGCGGTCGCCGCGTTCAAGGTAGCGCCGGCGCGCATCCCGATAGAGCCTGGCCGCTTTTTTGCCCATCTTGACTATGGCCGTGCGCGCATGCTCTTCGAAATCGGGTTCGCGGCCGTAGATGTGGTTGAAGCGCCGCGCGACTTCGCGCATGAACTCGATATGGGCGGTCTGGTCGGCGCCGACCGGAACCCTGCTGGCGCGATAGATCAGGACGTCCGCCGCCTGCAGCAGCGGATACCCGAGGAAGCCGTAGGTCGAGAGATCCCGGTCGTTGAGCCTCCTTTGCTGCTCCTTGTAGCTCGGTACGCGCTCGAGCCAGCTCACGGGCGTAATCATCGACATCAGGAGGTGAAGTTCAGCGTGTTCGGGCACGCGGCTCTGTACGAAGATCGTGGCCGCGTCGGGGCTGATGCCGGCGGCCAGCCAGTCGACCACCATGTCGAGGGTGTGCTGCTCGATCTGGGTAACGTCTTCGTAGTGGGTAGTCAGCGCGTGCCAGTCGGCCACGAAGAAGAAACACTCGTACTCGTGCTGCAGCTTGACCCAGTTCTGGAGTGCACCGTAGTAGTGGCCAATGTGCATGCGGCCGGTTGGACGCATACCGGATACAACCCGCCGGTCCGAGTCAGTGCTGCTCAAGTCCGTGGAATCCCGTACAACGCGGCGGAATTATAGCTCGAATGGTCCGAGGCCCGCCCGCGCTACGGTGGGCGCTTCACCGGTAAGGTCGATTACCGTGGTCAGGTCCCGAGAGCACGCACCGCTGTCGATGACAAGGTCGATCGCGTGTTCCAGCCGATCGCGAATGTCGCTGGCTTCGGTCAGGGCAAAGTCCTCTCCGGGCAATTGCAACGTCGTCGACATCATAGCCTCGTCGAGGTGCGCCAGGAGTCCGAGCGCCACGGGGCAGTCCGGTACCCGCAGACCGATGGTGCGTCTGGGACTCAACAGGCGGCGCGGCACTTCGCGCGTCGCTCTCAGGATGAAGGTATAGGGACCGGGCGTATAGCGTCGGATCAGGCGGTAGCTGACGTTGTCCACCATGGCGTAGGTCGCGAGTTCCGAAAGGTCGCGGCACATCAGCGTAAAGAGATGCCGGGGCTGCAGCCGCCGGATGTTGCGAATCCGGTCGAGCGCGCTCTTGTCACCGATGTGGCAACCCAGCGCGTAGGTCGAGTCCGTGGGGTAAGCGGCCACTCCGCCGGCGCGAACTATCTCGGCGGCGCGAGCCAGCAGGCGTTGCTGGGGATGCGTAGGGTGGACGCTGAAGAATTGGCTCATAGGGGCTATTATCGTCGAAACCCGAACCAACTGCGAAAGCATGAAGCAGCTAGTCGACTTCCTGCCGGTCTTCGCATTCGTGGGCGTTTATGTCTTTACAGACATATTCGTCGCGACTGCGGCATTGATGGCAACTGCCGTGCTCCAGTTCGTCATTTTCCGGGTCAAGGGATGGCCCGTCAGTCGCCAGATGTCGGTGGTGATCTGGGTCGCCCTGATCTCGGGCGGGCTGACGCTCATACTGCAGGACAAGACGTTCATTCAGTGGAAGCCCACGATCGTGTACTGGATCATGGGGGGCGCCATCATCGGAAGCAGGTATGTTGGACGGGGCGACCACATCCAGAGGGCCATGGGCAAGATGCTCGAACTGCCGGACGCGACATGGGCACGCCTGACGTTTGGATGGGGAGCGGCGATGTTTGTCGCGGGGGTGGCGAACCTGGCGGTCGCCTACGGCTTCAGCGAGCAAGCCTGGGTGGTCTACAAGTTCGTGTCCGCGTTCGGCATTCCGCTGGTGCTGACGCTCGGCAGCGTTGCCTACCTCGCCGCGACCGGCCAGCTTGCCGAAGAAATCGAGGAGGCTGAGAGACCGTGATGCGTATCCCGTTGAGGACAATCCTGCTGTGCGCCTGTGTGCTGGGCATCGGAGCATCGGCAGAAACGCGCTTCATTTCGGATTTGCTGTACGTGCCCCTGCGCAGCGGGCCGACCGGTGAGCACCGCATCATCCACTGGGGTTTGGCAAGCGGCACAAGCCTCGAAGTGCTCGAAGAGGATGAACTGGCGAACTTCACGCGAGTGCGGACCGAGGGAGGAATGGAAGGGTGGATCCCCAGCCAGTATCTTTCGGACGAGCCTGTCGCGCGGGACAGGCTCGCCGACGCCGAAGCGGAGATCGAACGCCTCGAGGGCTTGGTCGGCGGAGACGCGTCGACATTGGCCACCGAGTTGAGGGAGGCGCGGGACGAGGCGGCTCGCAACGCCGAGGCGGCAGCGACGGTCCTCAGGCTGGAAGGAGAACTGGAAGAAATCAAAAGGGTTTCGGCCAGTGCCATCGCCACCCAGGAAGAGAATCTCAAGCTCGCGGAGGCCAACGCGGAGTTGCGGCGAGAGCGTGAAGACCTGGTGGCCCAGGCCGAACAGCTTGTGGGCAATGTCGAGATACGTTGGATGCTGGTTGGCGGTGGCCTGGTTGTGGCAGGACTGCTGATTGGCGTCTGGCTCGGGTCCCGGTCGCGACGGCGCCGCGCCTGGTGACCGCGCTCTCCGTCAACCTCAACAAGATCGCCTGGCTTCGCAATGCGCGCGGCGGCAACCGGCCGGACGTCAGCGAAGCGGCTCGCGGGATCATCGACGCGGGCGCGCAGGGCATCACGGTTCATCCGCGTCCCGACCAGCGTCACATTCACCCGCGGGATGTGCGCGAACTCGCGCTTCTCCTGCGCTCCGAACACCCCGGTATCGAATTCAACATTGAAGGCAACCCCGCGGCCCGCGCGCGCCGAAACGGCTATCCGGGTTTTGACCGGCTGATCGAAGAGGCCCGCCCGCACCAGGCGACCCTGGTGCCGGATGCGGACTCGCAGCTCACATCTGATCATGGCTGGGATCTGTCCGACTCCCGAGCCGCTATGCGCGTGGCCGAGACCATTGCGCGATACCAGGGGTGGGGCGCACGCGTGAGCCTGTTCATGGATCCGGATGAACGGCAGATCCAGCGCGCGAGAGCGTGCGGCGCGGATCGCATCGAACTGTACACGGGACCCTACGCGGAACTGGTGGAGCGCCACGGGTTAAGCGATGCGCGGGTTCGTTCCTGCCGGCGGACCTATCGCGATGCCGCGCGGTACGCGGTGGAGATGGGTCTCGGCGTAAATGCGGGCCACGACCTGAACCTCGACAACCTGGCGGACTTCATCGCGATCGGCAACATCGACGAGGTTTCCATCGGCCACGCGCTGATCAGCGACGCGCTCGATTTCGGACTTGCCGCTACAGTGCGGAAGTATCTTGACGCCATCGCCGCCGCCGGCGGCACTGCATGAGGAACATTGCGAATGAAATGGCTGTTTCGACTGTCCACGAACGCGAAAGCGTCGATGTGGGCGACCCTCGCGTCAATAACGATCGCGGTGCCCTCGGCATCGGCGCCGGCTGAATCGCCCGTGTCTGTCGAGTCGCCCATCGTCGTGTTCGAGACCACCCGAGGCGACCTGGTCGCGGCACTCTTCCCGCTGGAAGCGCCGCAGACGGTGGAGAATATTCTCGAACTGATCGATTCCGGGTTCTACGACGGCCTGATCTTCCATCGCGTGATCGCCGGGTTTGTCGTGCAGACGGGAGGCCACCTGCCCGACATGCAGTACAGGGACGCCCCTCGCACGGTCGTCAACGAATCGAGGAACGGGCTTCGCAATCGCAAGTACACGTTGTCGATGGCACGGAGGCCGGACCCGGACTCCGCCGGCGCGCAGTTCTACATCAACCTGAACGACAACACGCACCTCGACTACCGGCCGGGCCAGCCCGGCTATACCGTGTTCGGCGAAATCGTTGAGGGCACGGACGTGGCGGAGGAGATCGGAGCGGTGGAAACGACGACGCGCAATGGCATGCCCGACGTGCCGGCGGAGCCCATTGTCATTCGGCGCGCCTACCGGCGCTAAGGCGAATCCGACATCCCGTATCACCGCGAGGCCGCCGCCCTGCGGGCCAGCCCGGCAGGTCGCTCCGTTCGGCGAGAACCTGTCCCGCGCTATCATAGGATGACACTTCGTTCACCGACGCGTTGACTGTCATGAAGCGCTCCACTGTTTTTCTCGTTGCCACCATCGGTGTCGCGGCCCTCGCGGCGGCGATCGCCACGGACGTCGCCCATCGTTTCCTGCCGGGCAACTATCTCGGATATTTCGTGTTGACCTTTGTTTCCTGTCTTATCACCGCACTGGTGGTCGAGAAGGTAGCGGCGCGCACGGAACCCGTTCGGACCCGCGCACGCCGGCCCCGCCGCCCAAGAAGGGAGACCGCCGGCGAGCGGGAAGGCGGGATCGTCAAGTGGTTCGATCCGACGAAGGGATTCGGATTCATCATTCGTGACGTGGGCGGCGACGTCTTTGTGCACCGCCGGAGCATTCGGGAGGACGGCACCGGCGACCGGGAGTTGCGCGAAGGCGCGCGCGTTACCTTCGTTGCGGTCGAACGCAGCCGTGGATGGCGGGCGGAGGAAGTCTCCACCCTGGAAGAATGAACCTGCGGGCGTTCCTGCACGGGCGCTTCGCTGCGGCATTCGGAACGGTTGGCGCCGTTGGCGCCGAGCCGATGATTGGTGCCGCTACGCGTGCTGAATTCGGCGACTATCAGGCCAACGGGGCCATGGCGGCTGCAAAGCAGGCGCAAACCCAGCCGCGCGTGCTGGCGTCGGCGGTCGTCGAAGCCCTGGAGGACGTGGATTTCGCCCAATCGGTGACGGTCGAAGGCCCCGGTTTCATCAACATCACCCTGTCACCTGCTTTCGTCGGCGAACAACTGCGCCAGGTGGAGATCGACCAGACCGGGTGCCCCGACACTATCGTGGTGGACTACTCGAGTCCGAACCTGGCGAAGGAAATGCACGTGGGGCATTTGCGCACGACGATCGGGGACGCCATGGTGCGCGTGCTCGAAGCGCTTGGGCACCGGGTGATTCGGCAGAATCACGTGGGCGACTGGGGGACGCAGTTCGGCATGCTCGTCGCGCATCTCGAGGATGTGCGGGAAGACGCGCCGGAGCTTCGCGACCTCGAAGTGTTCTACGCTGCGGCGCGAAAGCGGTTTGATGCGGACCCCGCGTTCGCGGATCGCGCGCGCCACACGGTGGTCGCCCTGCAGGGCGGCGACGAACGGGTGCGGGAGTACTGGCAGCGTTTCGTGGACATTTCACTGTCCCATTGCCGGGCGGTGTACGACACGCTCGGCATCACGCTTGCAGATGAGGATCTCGACGCGGAGAGCCGCTACAACGACGATCTCCCGAGCGTCATCACCGATCTCGAAAGCGCGGGCCTGGTCACGGTCGACGACGGTGCGAAGTGCGTATTCCTCGACGAACTCGAAACGCCGTTGATCGTGCAGAAGCGCGATGGCGGTTATCTGTACGCGACCACGGATCTTGCGGCTGTGCGTTACCGTTCGGCGCACTACCGGGCGGATCGAATACTCTATTTCGTCGACTCCCGGCAGACGCTGCACTTTCGCCAACTGTTCGCGGTTGCCAGGAAAGCGGGGTTCGCGAATGAGTCCTGCACCTTGGAACACCACCCGTTCGGGGCGATCATGGGCCGCGACAACAGGCCCTTCAAGACCCGCTCGGGTGATGTCGTGAAGCTCTCCGACCTGCTCGACGAGGCGGTGCGCCGCGCGCGGGGCTTGGTGGCGTCGAAGAACCCGGAGCTGGGGACAGAGGAAGCGGACCATATCGCCCGCGTCGTCGGGATCGGCGCGGTCAAGTACGCCGATATCTCGAAGCACCGGGCGAGCGACTATGTCTTCGACTGGGACGCGATGCTGAACTTCGACGACAACACCGCACCGTACCTGCAGTACGCATATGCGCGGATCCAGAGCCTGTTTCGCCGCGGTGGCGTTGATCCAGCCGCGCTGGCCGAGGCTCCGGTAATTTCCAATGAGACGGAAAGGCGCCTGGGCGTGGCCCTGCTGAGGTTCCAGGAAACGCTGGAGCAGGTGGCGAGCGAGGCTCTACCGCACTACCTGAGCGGATACCTGTATGGCCTGGCGGGCGACTTCATGAAGTTCTATGAGACCTGCCCGGTTCTCGACGCGCCCGGGGCGTCGCGCGATCACCGCCTGAAGCTCTGCGCGCTGACAGGAGAGACCCTGAAACGGGGATTGGGTCTGCTTGGCATAGAGACGGTCGACCGCATGTAGTCCTGCGCGCCGACGCCCCGGGGCTTTCGCCGCAGGTGTCGAAATCGCTCACCCAAGGCCCGCGAGGAGCAGCGCGAGGCCGATCAGAAAGGCGTACGCCAGGATGGTGACGGACCACGATTGGCGCGGGGAGCGGGACCGCGATAGTCGTAAGCGTAAGCGGATCGGGCGTTGTACCACATTCCGCCGGGTCCGAAGCGCCTTCAAGGCGGGCGGACCGCGGCGGGCGGTCAGTTGTCGGAAATGCGTGCGCGAACCGGCGCCGGAACCGTGTACGACTTCAGGTCCCGGACGAAATCGGAGAGTACCTGTATGCCGGTTTCCTCCGCCTCGGCGCACCACTTGCGGAATGCTTCCAGCAGTTCGGTGCCGCGGCCCTTCTCGGACCAGAGTTCAGCGAGTTCCAGCCGCTTTTCGTAAATGGTCTTGAGAATCGGGCTTGCGCCCACGACCTCCGTGATATGCCGGCGCTGCCGTTCGCTTACCAACGTGTCATGGCGGCAAAGCAACCGCTGGGCACGCCGCAACAGGCGCCGCGTCAGGGCATCCGCGTGTTTTCGTTCCTGTTTGACCAGGGGCGCCACCACTTCTTCGGCATAGCGCGCCATGACACGGAAACGGTCGTTCAGTACAGCCCAGGTGGTATCCATGTCGATTGACGTCTTGTCGGTCGCGCGCGCCACTTTGGGGCCGGTGTAGAGTGGCTTGGCCAGGCCGAGCGATTCCAGGACGCGAATCCAGGCCCAGCCCATGTCGAATTCCCAGGGTTTGACTGAGAGTTTCGCCGAGTTCGGATAGGTGTGGTGGTTGTTGTGCAGTTCCTCGCCGCAGATGATGATTCCCCACGGTACGACGTTGCGAGAGGCATCTGGACACTCGAAGTTACGATAGCCCCAGAAGTGACCGACACCGTTGACGACACCGGCAGCGAGAAACGGAATGCACATCATCTGCAGGGCCCACACGGTTGCCCCCAGCGTGCCGAACAGCAGGACGTCGAATACCGCAAGGCTGCCGATTCCCAGCATGGCGTGCGGTGCGTAGAGGTTCCGTTCCAGCCAGTCGTCAGGCGTGCCCCTGCCGTACTTCGCTAGCGTCTCTTCGGTTATTGCTACGCGGTAGTGCTCGGCGCCCCGGAACAGGATCGAGGAAAGGCCGTGGATCTGCGGACTGTGAGGGTCCTGCTCGGATTCAGTCGTGGCATGATGTTTACGATGTACCGCCGTCCAGACTTTTGTCGACATGCCCGTCGTCAGCCACAGCCAGAAACGGAAGAAGTGTTGTAGTGCCGGATGCAGTTCCAGCGCGCGGTGCGCTGAATGCCGGTGGAGATACAGTGTCACGGACACGAGCGTGACATGGCACATGGCGACCAGGTAGACGACCATGACCGGTACGGAAAAGCCGACGAGGCCGTACCACCAATCCGCCAGATTCACCGAATTGACCCCCTTTGATAGTTCTCGTTGTTCGCGATGGGCACGCGATCGGTCCACACGGCCGCGAAGGACGGTGGAAGATAACATTTTTGCGGCTTGTCGCGCGATGGGATTGTCGCATTCCGCACCTTGGCCCGTCGGCGCTGTGAAACGCTCCCTGCGTTTATGTTTGAGCCGTACATGTTGAGCAAAGCGGCGTGATGGACAAGGTCCCGGTCCACAGGATCCTGGAGCCTCCAGCGTTGCGATGGGAGGGCCGCCGGCCGGTGTCAGTCGATGAAGGCGACATCTACCACGACGTGGACGGTCGGGCCGAGGCGCTCCGGACGTTCATCGGCCCCGCAAGGCTCGATGAGCGGTTCGGCTCGGCGCCCGTGTTCACCATTGGCGAACTGGGATTTGGTACGGGCCTCAATTTCTCCGTCGCGGCCGAACGGTTTCTGAAGCGTTCCGGCGGCCGGCTGCACTACATCGCCTTCGAGCATGCGCTCCCCTCCGGGAGGGATATCGCCCGCGCCGCCGGCTTTTCCGGCCTGCCCGTGCATCGAATGGCGCTTCGGCGATCCCGGGCGCGGTGGTGCATGCGCGGTTGCTGAGCGATGGCAGCGCCGCCGCTTCGCTTCGCGCCCACGCCTATGCCTACGCGACCTGGTTCTACTCTGGCTGCGAAGGCGTCACTTCGACCGGGGCCCTGCAACTGCCGGGACCGAACACCGGAGCCGAGCGCCTGCGTGCATTGGGCGAGGTTCTGCCTTCGGACTGGGTCGAGCGGGTGTCCCCGCGCGAAGCCTCGGACCTGGCCGGGATCGATATTGCCGAGAACGGCCTGTACTTCCCGAACGGTGCCGCAATCCAAGGCGCGGCGTTGTGCAGATCGTTGCTCGATCATCCGCGAATACGTTTCGCGTCGGACCCGCCACGGGGCGGGATCAGGGTTCTGGCGAATGGATGCGCGATTGCCGAGTCCCTTCCGGAGCTGGAAGTCGCGCCACTCATGGGACAGGTCGACAGGTTCGATGGCGGGAGGTTGCGCCTTCCCGTGCTCGCGGACGGCTATGCGCGGCCCGCGGGAGAGTCCTGCTGGGTTGGCGCCACCTACGAGTATCGACCGTGGCCGACGGCGGAGGCCACTGCAGCCAACGCAGAGCGGTTCCGAAAACTCTTTGGGCGGGCTCCAGGTGCGTCGAGGGGTTTCTTCCGCGGAACTCGAGCTGTCACTTCGGATCGTACGCCAGTAATCGGCCGGGCAGGCCCGGACACCTGTGTCAGCGCCGGTCACGGTTCCGTCGGCGTCGCGTCCGCTGCGCTGGCTGGGGAATGGATCGCCAGTCTGATCTGCGGCGAATATCCACCGGTCAGCCGGGAAATCGAGGCCCTGTGTCGCGTCGACCGCTTCCACGAGCGTCAACGGCGACGGCCGAATCCCTTCGCGTCCGGACGCCGCCGGGAGCGATAGCCCCGACAGCGCAAAAGGTCGCCTCACCCATCAGTGCCCGGGCGCCTGATCGGCTATGACCGGCGGTCTTTCTATGGGCTCCGGGCCACCGCTCGCCCGTCACCGCTCCACAGGTAGACAAATGTCGGCGTGAGCCGCGACTTCAGCCGTTCGACCAGTACGAGGATCGCTGGCAATACCATCAGCAGCCCGATGCCGGCGAGTGCAAGGCCACCAACCAGGCTGACAACCATCGACAGGAAGGGGTCCACTGATTCGGCGCGGTTGTAGAGAAGTGGCAAGAGGCCGACGACGGTCGTGATGGTAGTCAGGAGAATCGGCCTTGCGCGCAGCCGCGCAGCCTCAAGCACAGCGCTCTCCCTGGCTGCGTCGGGATCGGCTTGGCGTATACGGTTGTACATGTCGAGCAACACCAGCGCATCGTTTACCACCACACCGGTAGCTGCGATCACGCCCCAGATCGAAATGAGTCCGAAGTCGTAGTCCAGAATGGCGTGCAGGTACAGGGCACCGGCCACCGCGAGGGGAATCGATGCCAGCACGTACAGAGTCTGCAGCACGCTTTTCAACTGAATTGACACGATCACGAACATCACCAAAAGCGCCGCGGGAAACGTAACGGACAGTATTCGAAGCGCTTTTACCGTGTCTCGGGAGGTACCGTCGGGGAGATTGCGTAGCCCCGGGTACTCGCGGACGAGCTCGGGAAGCCACTCGCCCTGAACCAGGCCGCCAAGTTCGGCGGAACTGGTCTGCTCGACGTTGTAGTAGGCGGTCAGCGTCGCGGCCGGCAAGCCGTCGACGCGCTGGCGTTGTGCGTAGTCGTGAGATTCCATGATCGTGGCGACGTTCGACAGCGCAGTCAGCCTGCCGTTCGGCAAGCTGATGAGTTCGTCCTGCAGGTCGCGGAGGCTCGTGCGCATCTCCAGCGGATAACGCGCCATCACCTGCAGTTCCTCCTGGTTCCTCACCACGCGGTGCACTTCCGCCCCGAAGAACCGGTGACGCAATTGTGTGGCGAGGGCCGAGGCAGTCAAGCCGGACGCCCGTCCCGCGGCGGTGAGATGGATCTCGTAACGGCGGTTGCCCAGCTCGAGTGTATCGTCGACCTCGTAGATCGCCGGGTGCGATACCAAGAGGTCCTTCAATTTGGCGGCGGCCGCCGTTACCGCGTCCTCGTCGGGGTGCAGGAGAACGAGGCCCACGCCGGCAGACGAGTATTGCGTGCTGGTCGGAAAGCTTAGTTTTTCGGCCCCCCGAACTTCGCCGATGGCGTCGATCCAGGCCTGCTTCAGCTCGGCGACAGAAACCTCTCGTTGTGGCGGCGTGTTCAACCTGAGCTGGATACTGGCATGATGCGGTGCCGGGTCTGCAGGTTCCCCTCCCATTGAGGTCTCGACCGTCTTGTGCTGCCCGACCATGGTATTGACTGCGCGTAAAGCCGTTTTCCCCGTTCTCAGGTTGGCGGCATGCGCAGCTGCCACAATCTGCTCGGACGCCCGTACGCTGTCCGCGAAGGTCGAACCCGGCGCCATGGTCAGATCGAGCTGCAACTGCTGTTCGTCCAGCCGGTTGCCGGTGGCGTTGAAACTCACGAAACCACTGGCGGCCAGGCCGTAAGCCAGCGCCACGAGACCGGTGAAGGCGACAATGGGTACCAGGGGTCTGCGCACTGACAGTTCGATCAGGGGCGCGATGCGGTGATCGATGATGCCCTGAAAGCCCCTTTTCACCCTGCTCTGCATCAAGCTCAGCGGCCAACGGCTCACCAGGCCGTCGCCGGCGAGATGGGACGGCAGGAGAAAGAACGCATCGAGCAGGGAAAACAGCAGCACGACGATGACGATGCCGGCCATGCTGGCGAACATCTGGCCGAGGACGCCATCGAGCGGCAGCATTGCGGCGAATGCCGCCATCGTGGTCAGAACGCCGACCGTCACAGGCGCAATGACCTCTCTTGCGCCCGTAATGGAAGCCTCGAGGGCCGGCAGGCCGCGTTCCCGGTGCCGCGTTATGTTCTCTCCGACGACGATCGCGTCGTCCACCACGATCCCGACCACGATGACAAATCCGATCACGGCCATGAGGCTCATGGTCACGTCCAGCGCGTAGAGCACGATGAACGAACCCACGATGGCCGTTGGAATGCCGAGCGCGATCCACACTCCGACGCGCAGGTCGAACAACAGGATCATCAGCACAAACACCAGTGCCACGCCGACCACCCCGCTGTTCGCCACCGACACCAGGGGTGTCTGCACCGAGTAGACCCGGTCCACCCACAGGTCGAGTTCCAGCCCCGGGGGCGGTTTGTAGGTCGACAGGAAATCGTTGACTTCCTCAATCACGGCCTGCGGGTTGGCCCCCGCGGGCGTGCTGACTTCGATGAATACTGCCGGTTTGTTGTTGACCGTGTTGATCAGCGGGTCGTCCACGAAACTGTCGCGTACGATTGTTGCGCCAGGCTAAGCCCTGGGGAGGAGGATGAGATGATCTGAAACCTCTTACCG
>JAPPGA010000031.1:0-10329 GCA_028821515.1 Gammaproteobacteria bacterium
CTCGCCAAGATCGAAAGACTTTGCTCAGTTATTTCCGGGACACAACACTAGCAGCGGGCGCCGTAATGTTCCAGTAAGTTAGGTCGTGCACAATCACCGTCAACTTGAGTCTCCTATGGGGTCACAAACCATGCACAGGTTTGGCCTGATCGCAGTAGCCGCCACGTTTCTCTCAGCGGCAGCAAGCGCCGACGAGATGAGCTTTCCGCCACTGATGCCCGCCGACATTCCCGGCGCGCCGATGCTCGGTGATCCTTTCCTGGTGATGGCGGGCGACGGGCCGGTCATGACCGGGAAACACGGGCTGGCGGCGCCAGCGCTCTGGGACTGGGACGGCGACGGCAGGCGAGACCTGCTGGTCGGCGATTTCGAAACGAATTCCTCGGATTTTCCGATGGGTGCCGACGGCTCCACGATTCGGGTCTACCTGAACGTGGGCACCGAGTCGGAGCCGCAATTCAGCGAGGAATTCGAATGGGCGCAGGACACCGAGGGCACCATCATGGAGGTTCCGCAGTGGTGCTGCATCGGGTTCACGCCGATGTTCTACGACCTGGACGACGACGGCTACCAGGACATGATCACCGGCCAATACCATCCGGGCGAGGTGACGTGGTTCCGCGGCAGCCCCGATGGTTTCCTGCCGGGCGAAACGCTCCCCCAGGAGGGAGATCCGGCGGACGCCGGCGACCCTGACATGAACGAATTTCGAGCCGAGCGCAATCCTGATTACGTGCCGTTCGAAGGCGAGAAGGGCGACATAGGCTCGTTCATGTACTGGGTGTACAGTTCGGCCACATTTGGTGACCTCGACGAGGATGGCGACTTTGATCTGATCGTCGGGGGCAGCGGCGGCTTGCGGATTAGCGAAAATGTCGGCGGCCCCAAAAAGCCCAGCTTCGCGAAGCGCGAGTTGCTACTCGACATCAACGGTCAACCGTTGATGACCCGTCCCCACACAAAACTTGAGAAGCGGTACGCCCGGAGCGGTAGCTTTCTTTCGCCGTCTGGGGCGGGGAACACCAGTCCGCTGGCGGTGGACTGGGACCAGGACGGTGTGCTGGACCTGTTGGTGACGGACTCGTATCGCGAGCCCAAGAGCCGGGCCGTGTCGTTCTTCCGCGGCGTGAAGACGCCAGACGGCCACCGTTTCGAACCGGGGATTGACCTCGTACCTGCCGACGGGGGCGCCAAGGCCTTTCCGGGCAGCGGCCAGCGCGTCTACGTGGATGACTGGAACGCAGACGGCGTCAATGACCTGATCATCGGCGCCAGTGTGGCGACGGTGAACGGCGGCGAGTTCAGCGATGAACTTTCCTGGGAATGGGAGTCGGTAAACGAAGTGGAAAGTGCCGGCAAGGACCCCGGCCGCTATCCTCCCAGGCCCAGGCCCACGCTGGAATCGCAGCGCAAGCTCTACGAAGAAATCGTTGCCATGCGGGCTGCCGAGGGCGTCACGATGGAGATGCCCAGCGACGAGTACTTGGAAAAGCAGGCCAAGGAGCAATTGCCTTATTGGGAAGCTTCAATCGGCAAGCTCTACAAGGAGGGCAAGGCCCACTGGCTGACGATGCGGCACCAGGGACGCGTCTACGTGATGCTCGGCAAGGCTCGGGAAGAGCCTGCGCCTTCAGTTGCCTCCGGCGCTCCTTGAGGACTGGCGGATTTCCGCTACAGTTGGTCGATCACGTCCTTCCGAAGCAGCACCGATTCGGGATATCGCAACTTAGAGATCAACCACTCGCCCTCGACGCGCCTGAACTCCCAGGACCACCGGGTGATGCTCCTCGCGGTATCGAGCTCACCACCGACCCGGCCGCCCATGGGGTCGGTCAGGTCGTCGGCTTCACGGTCTGCGACGTAGTGCGTCACGTAGTTTGTGGCCCTCGCATGATCTTCGTCATCGACATCGATCAGCAGGTTGGTGCTCAAGTTCACGTTCACGTTGTCATCGACGGCGGCGATTGCCGCGAAGTGCTCGCGGATCTTCTCGCGTCCGACAAGCGCGAATGCCTGTCCGTCCGCTGCGAAGAAATCAGCGACCTTGGCCTGGTCCTGTTCAAGTACTTGCAGGAACCTGTAGACAAGCCGTTCGCATTGCACGCGTACTTTGAATTCGTCGTCAGGTGGCATCGGCAGCTCCTCTCGTTGTTGTTTTGTGGGACGCGACACTCGGAATCGCCCTCAATTCGGCGGGCCAAGCAGGAACTTCAACGGGATGTGAACCCGCTCCCGCCATGCGCTCGGCGAGTGGTCCGCGCCTTCGAACCGCCGGGTGACCCAATCCTCGCCGGCCCGGAAGCCCCTGTTCCGCATCACTCCGTCCATCTTCCGTTGATGCGGCCCATAGTTGGCATCGTACGTTTCGGTGCCGTAGTCGAAGTAGACGCGATGTGATCCGGCGTCCGGCCAGTGGTCGGCGAGCCAATCGACAAAGGCGCCGTCCGCGACGACCCAGTGGGGCGAGAGGCAGGCCGCGCCGCCGAAAACGCCCGGATACTCCACGATGGCGTACGCCGAGATCAGTCCACCCAGGCTTGATCCCATGACGAAGGTGTCTTCGGGACCCGGCCGCGTGCGGTAGGTCTCGTCGATGAACGGCTTGAGTTCCTCGACAAGGAACCTGAGGTAGTTGTCTGACGTGTACTCGAGATCGAAAAGATCCGGCCGCTCCCGGATCATCCGCTGCCTGATCTCGTCGGTCAGGAACTTCTGCGGCATGTACTCAGCGCGCCGGTTGGCCTTGTTCTCGCCGTCCGTCCACACTGCAACCATGATCGCTGGCCTGACCTCCCCTTCGCGGATGAGCCTCGCCATGGTCTTGTCGACATCCCATGACCAGTCGGTACCTGCCAATGGCGAACGGCTCCGATTCAACTTGTACTGGCCGTCCTGCATGTAGATGACGGGGTATCGCTCGTCGGATGCAGCGTCATAGCCGTCCGGCAGCCACACTTCCACGGAACGGGCCGGGACGCGCGTCGAGGGGAAATCCTGGTGGTGCACCAAGGTGCCGGGCAATGAACCGGGAGTCATCGAGGCCTTCACTTGCTCCGACCCTTCGTTGGGCCCGGCAAGGACGGTACACGCAGCCGCCAGGGCCGCCAAGCCAAGGATCGTCTTCGGGCCGTGCGACGCTGGCTCAGGCAAATTTCTTCTTGCGGGCGAGGACAGGGTCGAACGTATACCCGGTCTCCAGGGGGGCATCGGTCACTACCGGCTCGCATACGCGGCGCCCGTGTTCCGACAGCAGGTCGAACATTTCGCGCGGCATGGACGGTAGCTGGCGCTCGTGGAACCAGGGCGCGAGGAAGATGGCGTTCGGAATCGCCCGCATCTCGCTCGTCAGGTTGGGAGTGCCGCCGTGCCAGGCGCGGACGTCCCGGATCAGGACCGACCCGGCCGGCGCCGGACAGACGGTCGAGTACTTCATCCAGAGCGGCTCCTCGGCAGGCTCGGGAATCTTCTCGCGGGAGTGCTGCGTGCCGGGGATCTGCCGCGTCGGGCCGTTGATCCTGGTGAAGTCCTGGGCGAGGAAGTTGCAGCAGACGACCGGGCATGGGAGGTCGCGGATCGTGAGGATGCCGCGCGGGTCGAAGAACCTGCCGGGGAAATCGCCTATGTCGGCGTGCAGTCGCTGGTACTCGATCGCACCGGGCAGGCAGAAATCGCCCGCAGCCCGTCGCAAGTGATAGTCGGAGGAGCCGAAGATCGCCGTGATAATGGGCGTGAGCGTCGGCAGGTCCACCAGCATGACCCACTCCTCGCGATGCAGGACGGAGTTCGTCAGGCTCGCGCCGCCCCAGGAGTAGCGGTAATTGCCGCGGATGCCCTTGCCGTCCGGATGCGCGGCGACGACTTCCTCAGCCTCGCGCTCGCAACCTTGCCGCAGGAACTTGACCTGGTCCGCATCCAGGACGTCCCGGACCATGACGAAGCCGTCGCGGTAGAAGATGCGGACCGCGTCGTCGACTTGCTCAGGACCCAGGATCTCGAGGCCCGGCATGCCATTGTGGGCTTCCAGGTCGCGTCTCAGCTTCTCGATGTCCACGTTCAACCCGGCGAGGGCAGCAGGAATTTCAGTGGGATGTGCAGCCGCTCCCGCCAGGCTCGCGGCGAGTGGTCGGCGCCTTCAAACCGCCGGGTGATCCAGTCCTCGCCGTCCCGATAGCCCTTGTTCCGCATCACTGCATCCATCTCCAGTTGATACGGTCCGTAGCTGGCATCATAGGTTTCGGTGCCGTGGTCGAAGTAGATCCGATGCGATCCGGCGTCCGGGAGGTGATTCTCGAGCCAAGCGGTAAAGGCTCCTTCCCCTTTGTTCCAGTCCGTCGACATGCATGCTGCTCCGCCGAAAACACCCGGATACTCCGCGACGGCGTAGGCGGAGATCAGGCCGCCCATGCTCGATCCCATGACGAAGGTGTCTTCCCGGCCCGGCCGAGTGCGGTAGGTCTCATCGATGAACGGCTTCAGTTCTTCGACGAGGAACCTGAGGTAGTTGTCCGAGGTGTATTCAAGGCTCGCCAGGTCCGGCTGCTTCGCGATTATCCGCTGCCTGATCTCGTCGGTCAGGAACTTCTGCGGCATGTACTCGGCTCCCCGAGCCCGCTTCGTCTTGTCGTTCATCCAGACCGAAACGACGATCACCGGCCTGATCTCTCCTCCCTTCACGAGCCGCGTCACGGTCCTGTCCACATCCCACAACCAGTCGGTGCCCACGTAAGGCGACTGGCCCCGGTCGAACAGGAACTGGCCATCGTGCATGTAGATGACCGGGTATCGATCGGCGGCTGCGCTGTCGTAGCCCTCGGGCAACCACACGTCCACGGGACGGGGCGGAATGAGTTCGGTGGGGAAATCCGGATAGTGGACGAGGTTGCCGGGATGTGAAGTGTCAGTCACATCCGCGTCCGTCCGTTTAGCTGGAGTCTTCGAGGCTTTATTCACTTCCTCCTCCCATTCCTTCATCCGGGCACGTCTACGCTCGTCGAGCTCGGGGTTGGGCTTCCGCCCCGTGGGAAGGACCCTGCCCTCGGGATAGTCCCAGCCCAACGCGCTGCGGCTCACCGACAGGCTCCAGGCATCCAGTTGCTTGCGCATGCGCGCGGCACGTTCCGGGTACGTGTCGATGAGGTTGTGCTCTTCACTCGGATCGCCGATGACGTTGTAGAGTTCATAGGGTTCCTGGGTGATCGATCCGCCCGGCCGGTAGGTGACGTTCCGGACGAGCTTCCAGTCGTTATCCAGCCACATCCTGCCGCCGCTGGCCCTGAATCCCAGCGGTTGCTCGCGCCGGGCCGGTTCCGACTTGAAGACGGGAGCGAGGGAGATGCCGTCGTGCACCTTGTTGATGGAGTCCGGGCTGAGCCCCGCCACGTCGATCAGGGTCGGGAACATGTCCACGGTGCCCGAGGGGAAGTTGGATACCCGCGGTTCTATGCCGGCGGGCCACTCGACGATGGTCGGTACGCGCAGCCCTCCCTCATAGAAGTCCTTCTTGAATCCGCGAAGATGACCTCCGGAGTCGGGATGGACTCCCCTGTAGCAGCCGAACTCCCTCGCTTCGTCGCTGGTCAGGTCGGGATCGATATCGTCGCTGCAGTTCGCCGGATAGTCGATGTCGGGTGTCCCGCCGTTGTCGCTGGTAAACCAGACCAGCGTGTTGTCCGCTACGCCCAAGTCCTTGAGTCCCTGCCGCAGGTGACCGATGGAGCGGTCGATGGCGACGATCTCGCCGAGCATGTTCGCCGACGTTCGATCCACCAACCCAAGGAAGGGGGCGATGTCTTCCTCGGACCCTTCCCACGGACCGTGGGGCGCCGAGTACCAGATGACGACGAACACCGGCTTCTCCGCCGCGACCTCGCCTGCGATGTACTTCAGGGCTTCGGCAACGATGACCTCAGAGCCATCGCCGTCGAATCTCTCCACCGCGCCGTTGCGGCTCAGCTCGAATCCGCCTCCTTCCAGGCTGAAGCGGTCGAACCCGCTGGTGGTGCTCAGCCAATAGTCGAACCCCAGCTCGCCTGGATGATGGGGATCATCGGTGGGAAGCGGGTGATCTGGCGGCGCTGCCTCGTTCAGGTGCCACTTGCCGAAGTGGGCCGTCGAATAGCCCGCGTCCCTGAAGGCTGTGGAGAGCATCTTCTCCTGCTTGTTGATGGCGTGCCCGACCCGGAACCCGCCGGTCCGGTCGTTGGTCCGGCCCGTCATCACCGATGCCCTGGTCGGCGTGCAACTGGGCGCACCCGCATAGAACCGGTCCATCCGCAGACCGCTGGCCGCCATGTCGTCGAGGTTCGGGGTCCTCATGTGGGGATAGCCGTAATAGCCGGTCTGCGCCCAACCCATGTCGTCGGCCATGAGCAGGATGACGTTGGGCCTGGTGTCGGCTAAGGCGCTGCCTGCCAGCACCAGTGCGGCAACGCCAAGAACTCTCTTCGCCGTGATGTGCGGATCCTTCAGCCGGTGGAGCTTCCCCGACTGGTGATCAAATTGGTGCATCCCCGTTCCCCATTTGCGCTTCGATTCAGAGTAGCAACGGGCAATCAGCGCGGGTAGCGTGGCTGACGCCGAAGTCACCCAAAACAACCCCGTCTTCGCCGACAATCCACGCCCGACTGGCGGACAGGTTATATGGCGCCAAATGTGCTCCACGGCCCAAGCCGACATAGTGAGCCCCGAGCGCGAGGCCTAACGGTCGTGTAGCCGTTTTCCTACCAGCATCAAGGTCTTCTTCCGCTGTTGGCGCGCATCCGCAGGAGTCAGAATCTTGCCTTTGCAGCTTGTTGCGGCGGAGGCAGATCGTGGGGTGGTTGTTCCGGATACTGCCATCGGCGACGCCGCGGCTCGACGAGCATGTGTCAGTCTGGAGCGTCGCCGCGCGGGACGCGAGGACCTTTTTCCGCATCGTCGGGGTGCTTTGGCTTGCGGCGCTTGTCTTCGCCTTCTACAGGAAGCGAGGCGAACTCCCCTGGGATTCGGGTGCCGGTGGTCTCGCCGATCAGGCATGGCTGCATGTCGGCGATTTCACTTTCGCGGTACTGGCTGACTTTGGCACCGTCGGTATTGCCATTACAATCGTCGCCATGCTGCTCACCCGCGCGGTGAACAAGACAGGAGAACTGCTGATGTCGTTGTACCAGTTCGTCGTGAACCGATACGTCATCCCGGTGATAGAGGAACACAAGGCCGAGGGCCGGGTGGAAGGCCGGGCCGAAGAGCGGGCCGAATGGCAAGCGTGGAACGAGCGCCGCCTCGCCGCTGAGCGCGAAGGACGGGATTTCACCGAGCCGACGCCGCAAGGTTAGCGCTACCCCGCCGGAGGTCACCCGGAACGGGACCCTCGCCGTCAATCCCGGGACGCGTTCTGCAGTATCCGGACGGGGCGCGTAACTTACCGAACTGCATCGTTGCCCCCTAAGGGGAGCGACGCACCACCATCCACATGTTGTCGCTGGTCGGAATGCGGTCCACCCACCGGAACTCGGCGACCTCCATGCCGGACGCCTCCACCATCCGCCGCAGCGACCCGGGCGTGAAGTAGTTCACGTGACCGG
The DNA here is from genome assembly GCA_028821515.1 of Gammaproteobacteria bacterium. Classification (GTDB taxonomy): domain Bacteria; phylum Pseudomonadota; class Gammaproteobacteria; order Pseudomonadales; family Azotimanducaceae; genus VXNE01. The sequence goes on from JAPPGA010000031.1 coordinate 7,563, forward strand.
GAAAGCGGAAGCCGCACCACCCCGCGCCCATCACGTGCCGGTTCATGCACGCGTAGTTCGGCACCTTCACGATCATTGCGCCGGCGGGGCTCAACGCTCGGGCGGCAGCCTGGAGCAACTCCCGCGGGCGGATCTCGTGCTCCAGGAACGCGTTCGCCACGATGCCAGCCAGGCTCCGGGCGGGAACCTCTTCCAGGCCTTCGATCGCCGGCATCTGGTGCACGACGCCTCCGCGCGACGCCAGTCGCTCCCGGGCTTCGCGGGCCAGGTCCCGTGAGATCTCGATGCCCACAAGCTCGAACCGCTCGGGCAGCGACGCCAGCTTGGTGCCCCTGCCGCAACCGATATCGACCACCGGCCCTGCCGGAAACCAGCGTTCGACCCGGCGAAGCAGCGGATTGGCCCGGACGGCGAGACGGCTCCGCAGCATCCGCACCGTTCTCGATGCCATTGACCTTAGCGGGCTGCGCCGATACACCCGCTCCTGCCGCTCCTTCCGGCCCACGCGCTCCCAGGCAAGGTCGGTCTCCAGTTCCTCGTAGGCGGGCGGGTTCTCAAGGTAGACGAAGGCACAGGCCGCGCACTGCTTCAGCAACCACTCCTCGTGCGAGTACCCGAGCGCCGTTTCGGACTCGTTGCCGGTCCCGCACTGCGGACAACGCCGGCATGTCATCGCAACCTCCCGAGCCTGCCCCCGCCAGCGGGCACAACCGGCGCGGGCTCTACGCCCACTAGCCGTTTCCTTCGACAGGACGGCCAGGGCCAGCGATGCCCAGCCTTGCCGCAAGTGCCCGCATGGCTATGGCGAGGAGTATGACAAATGCCTCGACGATCAGTGCGATGCCTATGCCGAGAACCGCCGAATACCGAACGTTCCCGCTTTCCCTCTGGCTCTCGGCGTCGCTGTTCTCGATACCGAACCGGAGTGCCCCATAGATGCTCTCGGCGTTGCCCGAGTCCGACATCGTGCCCCGAACGAGCAACACCTCGTCGGTACTGAAGGACACCGAAATGTCGAGATTGCTGTATGTCATTTCGTGCTCGTCACTCTCGGGCCCGGCCGCTTCGTCTTCGGGCACGTCTTGGTTTTCCGGGGCTTCTTCGTCTTCGGGCACGTCCCGATCCGACCGCTGACCCCTCATTGCGAAATAGGTCCGCACGTTCTCCGGCACCGCGAAACCGAAACTGACGTACGTCGGCTGCCATTCCTCCACGAAGGCAATTTCATAGTGGATGTTCGGTTGCCGGTACTCGATAGGGACGGACTCCTCTTCGTCCCCCTCGACACGCATCGAGAATGACGGGTCAGCGCCGGTCAAGTCTGGCTGGTCGATCGCCCGAAGGTCGCCGTCGACGACGGTCGCCGAGACCCTGTCCAGGTCCCTCCAGAGAATACGGCCGGCGGTCTCGTTCGCCGCTTCTGCGAGGGCATCAAGATCGCCCCCAGCCACATGAACGAGTACCGGTCCGTCATCAAAGCTGACTGGCTGCAGTGCCAGGTTGCTGCGCAGAACAAACGACCTCAACCAGCATCCTGCCCCCAGCAGCGGTACAGACTTGTCGTCCTCGAACCCGACTGACAGGAACGAGGCGCCAAACGAACCGATGTCGCCATTCAATTTCAGTGGAACGTCGGCGCACCCCTCGGTATTGACTTCCACCCACATCACGTAGCGCGTCGGCGTCTGTGTGATCGAGGAGATTTTCTGCAGCGAAAACCAGCAGATGCCCGCACCGACGATTGTCAGCACGATGATGACGATGAAGGGATGGCCTCCCCCCAGCACCAGGCGGCTCCAGTGCATGCGCGCGGTCGGGACCGTGTCTTGTTCCGCCATCGCCGGGTCTCCCGGACAATCGTCAACGTCCGGCGAGTGTACTCGATAGGCACGGTATCCCATGGCACGCAAATGCGCCCGCGTTTGTGAATTTGGGTGATCGCCAGCGGGCGGGATTGGGTGTTCGGGCAAGGCAGACCTTAAAATTGCGTCTTTCCACGCCCAGGAGGACATGGGTGAACCTCCCCCACGCGGCCGCACTCAAGGCCGACTTCGATCGCGATGGATTCGTGATCATTCGAGATTTCGCAACACCGGAACAAGTCCGGGAAATCCGTTCGCGCGCGGAAGACGCGACGCGGGATGCCGTCCGCAAGGGGCCGTTCAGCAACATCACCAAGGGCTTGGAGAGACGGGACGGCTTTTTCGGAGAACTGCTTCACAACGGCGCCCACGTTCCCCTCGTCGAGGCGCTACTCGGCAGGAAGCCGGAACCCTCCACCGCCACCCTGTTCACCAAGATCGACAACGGCCAGGAAGTACATCCCCATGCCGACGCCATCGACGGCGCCGTGATCTGGATTGCGCTGGACGAGACCGACCGGCACAACGGCTGCCTGCAATTCCTCAAGGGATCCCATCAGCGCCGCGAGGAGTTCGCGCACCTGCGGGCCGACAGGCCGACGGACCTGTCCGATCATCCCGACCGGTTCGAGGCGACGATGAGTCCGGGTGACCTCGCAATCTTCAGGTCGTCGACGGTTCACTGGTCGGGGCCGAACCACGACGGGTCGGTCCGCCGTGGTTTCAACTGCTTCTACGTGGGCGACTGGCGCAAGACCTGGAAGAAGGATCTGGCAGCCGCGAAGAACGCGAAGAGCAAGAAACTCCCGGGCCGGTAGCGCCGTTCACTTCGGCGCCTGCCCCCGCTGAGGGCTCCTTTCATGGGAGCACGCCTCCGGCGACGGAGAAAATGCCAGCAGTTCCTT
>JAPPGA010000031.1:10429-11541 GCA_028821515.1 Gammaproteobacteria bacterium
GGCTCCTTTCATGGGAGCACGCCTCCGGCGACGGAGAAAATGCCAGCAGTTCCTTGCGCGTCAGCGGTCCGGGAAAGCCCCCGGCTGAAGGCTCCTTGCGCTATTCACCGCGGCCTATGGTCGCAATGGGCCGGCCCGGATCCTCGATCCACTCGCTCCACGAACCCGGATAGAGCGCTGGCTCAGCCAGACCCGCGTCGACCATGGCGAGGATGTTGTGGGTGGCGGTGACGCCGGAGCCGCAGTAGCTCACGACATCGTGTCCGGCGAGCGCGTCGAAACGTCGCGCGGTGCGGCGAAAACAGCCCCTCCCGTCCAGGTTGTTCGCGCACGGATACGAAAGCGCGCCCGGAATGTGACCGGCGACCAGGTCGATGGGTTCCTCCTCGCCCCGGTAGCGGGGCCCCGCCCGGGCATCGATGAGTGTGAGCCCGGATCCAGCCGCAACGATCTCGTCGGCCTCGACTACGCGAGTCAGGGGCGGACCCGGGAGAAATGCCGAGGGCTCGACGGAGGGTATCTCGCGAGTCAGTTCCCCTCCCGCGCCAAGGTAGGCGGCGAGGCCTCCATCGAGGACAGCGCACGACTCGACGCCGAGCCACCGCGCCAGCCACCAGAAACGGCACGCGAACTGCCCGCCCGCATCATCGTAGGCGACCAGTTGGTCGCCGTGGCCAATGCCCCACGCCGCAAATCGGCCTGCCAATGCCTCCCGGCCGGGCAGCGGATGGCGGCCGCGTTTACCCGGCGGTCCCGCCAGGTCCCGGTCGAGGTCCGCGTAGCGTGCGCCGGGGACATGGCCTTCGCGATAGGCGTTTCGGCCGTAGTCGAAATCGCCGAGCGCGGCGCGGCAGTCCATGGCGACCCAACCCGGCGCACCTCCCCGGGACACGAGCGTTGCACCGTCGATCAGGGTCGTGAACATGACGGGACTACTCTAGCAGCGTGCGTCTTAGAACGGCACGTAGTGCCGATCAAGGCGCGGGGTGCGGGACGGGTGGGCTGGGTACGACAGAGGGCATGGGCGGGGGTGAAACACGACACCCGTTGGGTGACAGGTTTCATGGCGCTGATATGTTTTGACCTGTCAAGTTGGCCAAGGAACACTCGCT
>JAPPGA010000026.1 GCA_028821515.1 Gammaproteobacteria bacterium
TACTCGCCAAGATCGAAAGACTTTGCTCAGTTATTTCCGGGACACAACACTAGCACAGCTTAAAAATGCCGCCATCAGTTCTCTGGAACAGATGCTCAAGGAAATACGAAACGATCCGAACGGGCCGCGAGCCAGGTCATATGCACATGGCAAACGCGAAATAGATGCGCTCAACGACTCCCCGGAAGCACGTCGACTGCTGAAGGAGATGGTCGACTCGCATTGGTCCGCATGGCCGGATACACCTCTGCCGATGCTCAACGACGAAACGCCACGAGAAGCCGCGAAGACCGAGATCGGGCGGGAACGACTCGAAGCCCTGCTGTGGGATTTCGAACAGAGATGCACTGGCCAGCCGCATGATCCAGACCTAGCAAAGCTGCGCAAACAGTTGGGAATGGATTGACCTGCGGCGTCGGCGTCTTTCCAGATCGGGACTGCCGCGACTACGCGCCTGCTTTCAGGCGCGCAGGTCGTGCAGGACTTCTTCCAATTCGACGATCAGTTGTTTCACCACGAGCATGGACTGCGTCGTGTCCTCCTTCATATCTTCGTCAGAGAGGCGTTTGCGCGCGCCGGCAATGAGCGCGAATCAGGGGTTTCAGGACTTTCCGAGATGATTCCCAAAGTCCGTTATCCTTTTGATGCACAATGACTTTTTTCGCACTCGACGTGTCACGGCGGCACACTCCATCTCGATAACCGACTGTAAAGAAACGAGTAATTCGTCAGGACCGCCGCGCGCGGCCACACCACCAAGTGCTGGACGCAAAGCGTCCGCATCGACCACAGGCCCACCACCATTGGCCTCGGCCGCTTTCCGGTCGTCACCCTCGCCCTAGCCCGCCAGCGCGGCGCTCGAGAACGCCCAGGCCATCGCCGAGGGCCGCGATCCCCGGCGTCGCGCCGCCCACACAGTGCCCACCTTCGCCAAAGCCTGCGAGACTGTGATCGCCATTCACGCCCCAAACTGGAAGCCCGGTGGAAGGAACGAGGAGAACTGGCGCTCGACGCTGCGCGACTACGTGTTTCCCAAGCTGGCCAACGTGCCCGTGGACGCCGTCACCGGCACCGACGTCATGGCCGTACTGCTGCCGATCTGGACCACGAAGACGGAGACCGCCGGGCGCGTCAGGCGCCGCATCGGCGCGGTGATGCAGTGGGCCGCGCAGGGCTACCGGACCGACAACCCCGCCGGCGACGCGATCTCCGCGGCGTTGCCGAACAACAACGCCAAGATCACGCATCGGCAGGCGCTGCCGCACACGGAGGTCGGCGCGGCCATCGCGAAGGTGCGGTGCTCGGGCGCCTACCGGGGCGCGGTGCTCTCGTTTGAGTTCCTTGTGCTCACTGCCGCCCGCTCCGCCGAAGGTCCGCGGCGCGACGTGGGACGAGATCGACCTCGAGGCAGGCAGGCTGAGGCTGGACGATCCGCGCCGAGCGCATGAAGGCCGCCCGCGAGCATCGGGTGCCGCTGTCGGACCGGACGCTCGCCGTGCTCGACGAGGCGCGCAAGCTGCCCCAGGCACACAACCTCTACCGGCGCAGCGGCCTGTTCGAGCGACGCAGGACGCTCATGCAGGAGTGGGCCGACTACGTCCGCACAACTTGCGAGTAGATTCGTTGCACCACCTAGACAGCCCATTCGTGTCAACCGCCTGCCTCATCGCGCTCATTCCACTCCGGCTTGCGGGTGCGCTGGATCCATGCCTCCACATAGACATTCAACTCCCCCGGCCGAACGTCCACGCAGGAAAAACCGACGAGTTGCCTTTCGCAGACGGCTTGCTTGATTTCGACATGCTTCGAATGCGGAGGGCACTTCGCCTCCGGTTGCGGTCCGATGAAATGCTGACGCAACCTGCCACCCAGACTCTCAGGTTTGCTCTTCCCGATGTATCGAAAGCTCCAAGTCGCCCCGTTACCGACGAATATCGCGTACACATTGCCGCAGTTTCTCACCCGACTGAAAGTCTCCTGATTCAGCTTCCAGATCTCGTCTACAGGCCAATTCTCCGAATTGCAGCCGTCCGGGTAACTGACCTCGTAGCAGGGTGCCTTGCAGAGCCATGCAGCCACACGACCTGCGAACTTGTCCAATTCGCCCACAACTTCGCAATCAAATCGATGTGACATGTTCTCCTCCGTTCCGCGACCGGCTCCTTGGAGTCCCCGCGAAAACGACAACAGGATACTCCGGCCCCCTAACGCCTTCACCATCGCATCCATCGCCACACCGTGTAACGTGACCGCATGTACGTCCGTGCCGCTTCCCGGTCTCATCTCGTCCCGACCACGGGGAAGGTTACAGACGGGACCTCTTCCAGCGTCCGGGCTGGCTGCCCAACTACAAGAGCACGATGCCGTTCGCGCATGCGCCACGCACACCGGATTGGGCCACGTTCACTTCCTACGATGCTGCTTATTCCACGGTGGATCGTACTTTCGGATCAGGGCCCGCTCTAGAGCGGTTACCGCATCTGCCGTTTCCATCCGAAGGATGTAGACCTGTTCCGTTCCTCTAGCGGCATGTACGCTACGAGCGGATTCCGTCGTGTTCCCCGCCGAACTCCCTGCTGTGTACTGCTGCAAGCGCCAGTGCATGCCTTGGGAGCCCGGCTTATAGATGACCCGGCCGATGTAGAGGCCCGGTCCTATGTTGTAGATGCCTATGTCCCGAATCCCGCGCCAACCCTCGCTGTCAAGAGTGCCGATGTTCTCCCATCGACCCTCCCACTCCTCCATCGTCAGCCCGTCATAGCGCCGGCCTTGCCGAGCCATCTTCAATTCGGCTTGACCCGCTTGGCGGTTTGCTTGCTCCGCCATGCCTTCGGCGACGCGCATCGCGACGTTCAACCCCTTTTCGAGTCGCTCCATCCAGCCCATGCTCTCCTCCTCCGAATCGGTTTCCCAAACTTGGGCCTAACCGCTCTTGGCGCGTCACTCAGGACCCTAAGCATATCGCGGACGGTTCGCAGGAGCGCGCGGCCATGCGGGCGGCACAATCGGGACCACTCGGTGCCACGACTTTTTCAGACCATCGCGTAAGGGTCCGGTCCCTTCTGCGAGTTCTGGCTCACGCGTCAGTTCGTTCTCGTGGCGGCTTCGCAGTCGCAAAACCCGGATCGACCACCTTGCCGTCGCACTATCGTCCATCTGCTCCACCGCGGGATAGAACGCGTCCATGTCCGCGTGTGCGACGATTGACGGCCACCTTTGCATGGGACGAACAATACTGTATGTAACATCAGTATATCAACACCTGCGGGAGCGCGGATGGATGCGGGTCGGTCAGTTCAGCCGGTCGGTCCCCGCACCTACGAGAGCGGCTGCCAACGCCGCAGGTTCGTTCGGGACAATACCGAGGGGTTCACCGCGCTGCGGGGCCAACGACCCTGCAATACCATTGCCAGCTCCCTGCCGAGTCGGCGGCGCGACTCGGGCCCCATGCGTGCCGACGCCGAGGCCATGTGCGGCGTACAGGCCACGTTGTCCATGTGCAGCAAAGGGTTGTTGGTCGAAACCGGCTCCTGCTCGAATACGTCCAGCGCCGCGCCAGCGATCGCCTTCGATTCCAGCGCGCGGATCAATGCTTCTTCGTCCACCGTCTTGCCACGCCCGTTGTTGATGAAGAGAGCCGAAGTCTTCATGCGCGCGAAATGCTCGTCCGACAGCATATGGTGGGTCTGGGCGTTGAGCGGGGCGTGCATGGACACGAAGTCGGACCGCTCCAGGAGTTCGAACAGGCTTGTTACCGGCTCCACATTGGCTTTCGTCATCTCCAGCTCTCCAACGAAGGGGTCGTAGGCGATGACGCGCAATCCGAATACATGGCAGCGCCGAGCGACCGCCCTGGCGACATTGCCGAACGAAATCAGACCAATCGTGCAGCCCCACATTCTCGGAATGTCGTCGTGGTATGGCCGCCCCTCGCGCCAGCGCCCGTCCCTGGTCATCTGGTGCATCAGCAGAAGGCGCCGATGGGCTGCCAGCAACAGCATCATGGTGTGGTCGGCAACCTCGTCAATGAAAACATCGGGGACGTTGGTGACCACGATGTCGTGGTCGGTGGCCGCATCGACGTCGACGGTGTCGGCTCCGACACTGCCCAGGCCGACAACGACGCACTTGTTAAGGCTGGAGATGATATCGCGATTGAGAAAGCGGCCGCGGGCGATCAGCGCGTCGGCATCGTCCTTGACGGCCTCGATGAACTCCTCGTCGCTCCCGGCCGGCACCTCGACGATCTCGGCGCCGATGGGATCCAGCGCCTCTCGTTCCAATGCGTATCGTCGCTCGGTCCCCTCGGCCGTGCTGCCGGCTTGCGCCTGGACCATTACCGTGTAGTTGCGGTCAGCCATGTTTCTTACTCGTCTTCGAAGGGTATGCAGGCAGGACCGGATTCCGACCCGGAACGCCGGCTGCGCTAAAGCGTACTGCGACACGGCCAGACAAAGCCAGCCCGCCGGTCAGGCGGTAGTCAGTGAGTTTGAAATACCGGATTTCGCGGCACTCTTCTTGTGTGGGCCTCTTGTGTGGGCCTCTTGTATGGGCCTCTTGTATGGGCCTCTTGTATGGGCCTCTTGTATGGGCCTCTTGTATGGGCCGCGAGAACCGGGCGTCAGATCCGCAAGCCGCCCGTCCTACCGGTCGAATGCATCGCTAAACCCCTTGCACACCGCCCGCAATACGCAGGCCGTCGCCAGCAGAGCGCAAGCCTCGCTGCATAGTGCCAATGCCCTGATCCAGAGTTTCGAGGCGAGCGTTCACGGGCTTCAGTTTCTCGTCCAATGCGCCGTCCACGATGTTGGTTACTAGTTCGATCAGGCCGGGATTGTTGACTACCGCTGCCGCCGTAGCACTCGCTATGGCCTGAACGTCAGTGTCGGTCAGCGTCCGATTCTGACCGTCGAATTCTATAGCCATTTGTCGTTGTCCAGCCTCTCGATTCCGCACCCTCGTCCGCGGACGGGGCCATGGCTCTGCAATATACGGCGCTCGGCCTATGTGTCAACGGCCACGACCACAAGTCCATGATATTACTCGTTGTATTGGCTATGTATGTACTCTCTGGCTGCATTCCCTGCGAGATTCCTGCCATCCCCATTAAATTCCAAACTGACCTACTGCAGGTCAAGCCTCGACCGGCAACGGCCCCGACTGCTTGATCTCGGAGAGGCTGAAGCTCGACTCCAGGTTCGACACGCCCGGATAGCCCAGGATGTCGCGCATGACGAGTTCCGAGAAGTGGTCCATGTCGCGCGCGACGACCTTCATCAGGTAGTCATGCGTGCCGCTCATGGCGTGGCATTCGACGATATGGGGTTCGTCCTGCACGCGCCGGTGAAAATCGGTGCGCTGCTCGAGGCCCTTCTCCAGGGTGAGATGCACATAGGCGGTGACCGTCAGGCCGAGCGCGCGCTGGTCCACCCTGGCCGCGTAGCCCTGGATCACGCCATCGCGCTCCAGGTTCTTGACCCGGCGAAAGCACGGCGACTCCGACAGTCCCACGCGGTCCGCCAGTTCGACGTTCGGCAGGCGCCCCTGCCGCTGCAGCTCCGTCAGGATCTGTCGCTCCACTCGATCCAGAGCCATTGAAAGATTTACCTCAATAATCTATCTACGCAGCAAGAATACACCGTATATTCGCGAATAATGAGCGAAATAGGAGAATTCTTGCCACCGGCATCGTCTACGATCAAACCATGGTCACGAATGCACAAGCGGTCACGATCGCGCAAGAAAAGGTCTCCAGGGCCGCCAATCCCATGGGGCTCAACGGCTTCGAGTTCGTCGAGTTCTCCGCCCCCGAAACCGGGACCCTGGAACCGGTTTTCGAGCTGCTCGGATTCGAACGGATCGCTGTCCACCGGTCGAAGGCCGTGGACCTGTGGCGCCAGGGACAAATCAACTTCATCGTCAACTACGAGCCTAAGAGCGCCGCCTGGTACTTCGCCCGGGAACACGGTCCATGCGCCTGCGGCCTCGCCTTTCGCGTTCGCGACGCGCGTCATGCATATGCGCGCGCGATCCGGCTCGGCGCCGAGCCGATCGACAATCCCTGCGGCCCCATGGAACTGCGCCTGCCAGGCATCCGCGGTATCGGCGGCGCGGCGCTGTACCTCATAGACCGTTGGGAAGATGGACACAGCATCTACGACATCGACTTCTCGTTCCTGCCCGACGCCAACCGGAACCCGCCGGGTGTCGGCCTCAACGTCATCGACCACCTGACCCACAACGTCTACCGCGGCCGCATGGACCACTGGGCCGGCTACTACGAAAAGCTCTTCAACTTCCAGGAAATACGGCGGTTCGAGATCCAGGGCCAGGAGACAGGCCTGGTGTCGCGGGCCATGACTGCGCCCGACGGCAAGATACGCATACCGCTCAACGAGGAAGCGATCACGCTCGCGAGGTCAGGACAGATCGAGGAGTTCCTGGTTCGCCACCTGGGCGAAGGCATCCAGCATATCGCCTTCTCCTGCGACGACCTGGTGGCCACCTGCGACCGGCTGCGCGCGCGGGGATTGCCGTTCATGGATCCGCCGCCTGCCACCTATTACGAAGCCCTCGACGAGCGCCTGCCGGGACACGGGGAACCGGTGGCCGAGCTTGCGCGGCGCGGAATTCTGCTGGATGGCTCCACCGAGGGCTCGCCGAGGCTGCTTCTGCAGATCTTCTCCGCCGACCTGATCGGGCCCACGTTCTTCGAGTTCATTCAGCGCAAGCGCGACGACGGCTTCGGCGAAGGCAATTTCCAGGCGCTCTTCGAGGCGATCGAACGGGACCAGCTTCGCCGCGAAGACTCCGCGCCTGCTTCTGCAACAACTGCATCCGCCGGAAATCCCGCATGAACCTGAAACGCATCCACCATGTCGCTTACCGCTGCAACGACGCCAAAGAGACCGTCGATTTCTACCGCGGCGTGCTGGGAATGGAGTTCCAGCTCGCCTTTGCCGAGGACACGGTGCCTTCCACGAAGGCGCCGGACCCGTACATGCACGTCTTCCTCGACGCCGGAATGGGCAACGTGCTCGCCTTTTTCGAACTGCCAAGCGCGCCGCCCATGGGAAAGGACCCCAACACGCCGGCCTGGGTGCAACACATCGCCTTCGAGGTCGCCGACGCGGACGCACTCGCCGAGGCCAGGGATCGCGTCGAGGCCGCCGGCCTGGATGTGATCGGTCCGGTCGACCACGGGCTCTTCGACTCGATCTATTTCTTCGACCCGAACGGCCATCGCCTGGAGATCGCCGCCAACAAGGGAAGCGACGAAGATCGGGCCCGCGCACACGCGGTCGCTGAAGACATGCTGGACGAGTGGACTCGAACCAAGCGCGCACCGAAACACGCGCGCTGGCTGCATGCGCCGACCGGCGAGGGTCAGCCTGATCCCGACCACGCGGCGGCGGCCAAGGCAGACGCGTAAGGGTCCTACCGACCGCCCGTAGTGGCCAGCAGACCACGCCACGTGACGATCAGGCCAGGCTGGCCCCGGTCTGTTCCACCACCAGGTCCACAACCGCCCGCAGCGCTTCCTGCTGGCTGTCGCCTTCCAGGAGCCGCAGGCGGTAGAGGTCAATCTGCTCGTCCGCACTGGCGCCCTTGCGCACGATTTCGAGGCAGTGACGGAGTTCGGCCTCGCAATCGAGTGCCCGGGCGTCTTCGTCAAGCGTCTCGACCAGCGCCTCGAACTCTTCGGCGATATCGATCCGGCCACCCCGGCGCGTATCTCCCAGGAAGGCCAGCATGCCGTAGCGCTGGGCGAGCCACTTGTTCTCCACGATGATCTCGGTCGGCGGTTCGGCCGGCAGGGCATCCTCACGGTCAAGACGCAACAGCATCCGGATCAGGCAGGCGTACACGGCAGCGATGCACAACGCGTCCTCGATACGCGGACAGACGTCGCAGATTCGCATTTCCACCGTGGGATATGCCTTCGACGGACGGATGTCCCACCAGAGTTCGCTGCCGTCGCCGATGAATTCCATGCGCTGGTATTCGCCCACCAGCGCATCGAAATCGGCGCGGGAATGGAGCGGCCCGGGAATGCTCGTGCGGGGCATCGCTTCGAAGAGGTTGAGCCGACCGCACTTGAACCCCGACTCCCGGCCCTCGTTGAACGGCGAGGAACCGGACAGCGCGTTCAGCAGCGGCAGATAGCGCCGCAACGCCGTCATGACACGGATACGGCTGTCCGGGTCGCCGAATCCCGCGTGCACGTGCATGCCGTTCACCACCAGCCGCCGGACCGTGTCCTGAAACGTGACCGCGAAGTCCTCGTAGCGCTGGCTCGCCGTCGGCAACTGGGACTGCCAGGCCGCAAACGGGTGCGTCGATGCCGCCATGACCTCGGCGCCGCAGCTCCGCGCCGCTTCTGTCACGACGCGCCGCGTTTCCCTGAGCGCTTCGCGCAACGCCGTCACGGAGTCGCACACTGCGGTGTTGGTTTCGATCTGGGCGCGGAGAAACTCGTGCACGACCTTTTGCGGGCCGGCGTGGGAAGAAGCCGCTTCAAAGATGCGCGGGTCGGGGTCGGCCAGCAAGTCCCCCGAAGCGGGATCGACCAGGAAGAACTCCTCCTCGATACCCAGCGTGATCGTCAGGTCGTCGTCGCTATTGGATGGGCTCATGATCAGGCGTCGTATGGAAGTCGGTGTTGTTGCGGGCAACCGCGCGGGGGCGGTGCGCATCATACATCGGTTGCGCCTGGTCCTTCGTCCGACCCGCGGTGGTCTGCGCGACGCAATGAAATCTCCATGTTGCCGATAGCAATCGACGGCGCGTGTTGGTAAAAACCCCCATCTGTCAATCCAGCGCTCGGCCCAAGGGAGGCAAGCAGACATGAAGATCGGCATCTATGGCGGCAACGTCAGGCGCAACGCGGCACTCACCAGCCTCGTCGACGAGGTCGTTCGATTCGAGGACGCGGGGTTCAGCAGTTACTGGATGCCCCAGGTGGGAACCTTCGACGCGCTGACGATGATCGCCCTGGCCGGTCAACAGACAAGCTCGATAGAGCTCGGCACGGCCGTGGTGCCGACGTATCCCCGCCACCCCAATGCCCTCGCGCAGCAGGCTGCCACGGTCAACGCGCTGACCGGCGGCCGCCTCGTCCTGGGTATCGGACCCTCCCACGCGCCGGGCATCGAAGCGCTCGGATTGCAATACAGGAGCCCGGCTCGGCACATCCGCGAATACGTGACGATCATTCGGTCGCTAACCGCCGAGGGCAGCGTCGACTTCGAGGGCAGCATGTATCGCATCAAGACCGGGTTCTCCTGCCCAGACGCCCAGCCGTTTCCCATCGTCGTCTCCGCACTCGCGCCCCTGATGCTGCAGGCGGCTGGCGAAGTGGCCGACGGAACGGTGACGTGGATGGTGGGGAGAAACACCATCGCCAGTCACACCGCGCCCCGGATCACGGAAGCCGCAGCCGCCGCGGGCCGTCCCGACCCCAGAATCATCGTCGGACTGCCGGTCTGCGTGCATGACGACCGCGAGCAGGCAACGGTGCGTGCCCAACAGATCTTCGCCGGCTACGGCAACCTGCCGAACTACCGGCGCCAACTCGACGCGGAAGGTCTCAAACAGGCGGGGCAAATGGCCGTCGTCGGCAACGAGGACCAGGTATCGGAATCCCTGGCCGCCTACTTCGAAGCGGGGGCCACGGAAGTCATCGCCAGCGTGTACCCGTCCGGAGACGACAGCCGGGGTTCATTCGCGCGAACCCACGCATTGCTGAGGCGCCTGTTGAAGTAGCGGGAGCCGTGACCATCTCCCGGATAGTTTCCTGCCTGTTCACACTCGTTCCTGCACTCGCAGGCGGATCGAGTGCGGACGACGCAAATCCCGACGCCGCAGAGTCACACGAACCCATCGTTCACGAGGCCGGTACGGTCGTCGAGTTCCATCGAAAGTGTGCAGATGCGGAACCCTACCGGGTGGAGGCCTACGCGGCACTCCACTCGGAAGGCGACCGCGCACGAGCCCTGGCCACCATCTACGCCCGGCGGGACGCGGTCCGGCGCGAGGAGGTCTTCTTAGGCATGCGGATAGTCGCCCTGCAACTCCAGGCGGGACCGGAGTGGGCAAACGCTCCCTACGCGATTCACCTCACCGCACAGGCAAGCGAACGCCAGGTTACGGGGCCCGACCACCCGACCTACAGCGCGAACCCCGAACCCGGGATGGGAGAGCAACGGGCGTTCCGGGCGGATAACGACGGCCGCATGGCGTGGCTCGATTTCGTCGAACCCACGGAACCCGAACGCGAAACCAACCGCGCGTACAACTGGTCACCGATGCTGGAGACAACCGCCACCGAACTCGGCCTGGACGAGTCTGACCGGCGCGTCCTTCTCGGCCTGACCCTGACGCATGGCGAAACCGGTGAAGAGATTCCGCTGACAGGCCCGGCACTCCGGGTTCCGGACAGGGTCTGGCACCAGGTTCCACCAAAGCCGAGAAGGCTCGGCCTGCTCGCGACGTTGAATCCGTTCGACAAGGGCAGTGTCTGGGCCGCGCTCGGAAACGCAGCGCGTTACGGGCACTGCATCGACGAGCGCCGATACGCCAAGCGCTGGTTCAGGGACATTCCATCCACCGAATCGTGAGATGTTCTCTGAAGAGTCGCAATCGATAGTCCATAGGTTGTGAGTCAAACGCCATCCCTGTTGACTATCGTGGCCGCCATCTGGGCTTTGGGGTCCCTGCCGATCTTGGCGGTCGGGCTTGCCGGGCGGGATCCCGTAGGGCGTTTGCAACAGAGCGACCACGGCCGCGGGATGCGCGCCCAATGGGCGTGGTTCCTGTTCGAACTACCGGCACTGGTGACCTTTCCCGCGATTTACCTCGCGAGCGGGAATCTCCACGTGGTCGGCAACGTCGTGCTCGGCCTCTGGCTCGCCCATTACATTCACCGCAGCCTCATCTGGTGTTGGTTGGTACCGAAGCGCGATGCCACCGTGTCGTGGTCGATGTGCACATCTTCCATCGGCTTCAACCTCATCAACGGCGGATTGCTGGGATGGTTCATGGGTTACGCCGCCGACTACCCCGCGCAGTGGCTGACGGATCCCCGCTTCATTGTCGGTGCCGGGCTGTTCATCGCTGGAGCTGCGCTGAACGTCTGGGCCGACTACCGACTGAGGCACCTGCGCAGGAAGGCCGTGGACGGCCCGGTGATTCCGTCCGGCGGACCCTTCAACTTCGTCTGCTGTCCGAACCTCGCCGGCGAGATCATCGAGTGGATCGGCTTTGCACTGCTGACGTGGTCGCTACCGGGCCTCGCATTCGCGCTCTGGACCGTCGCCAACCTGGTGCCGCGGGCGGTTTGGCGACGCGACTGGTATCGGCAGAACTTTGAGGACTTTCCCAAGGGCCGCACCGCATTGATTCCCGGGCTGCTTTAGGACCGGAATCGATTAACGAGCAGAGTTGCGCTGCGTGGGGGTCTTGGAGGCTGGAGACGGAATCGAACCGACGTACACGGATTTGCAGTCCGCTGCATAACCACTCTGCCATCCAGCCGTGCCGAGCGAGGGCGCGGCGATACTAACACGCGGCCCTGCGATTCAGGCCGTCGGGTCGTGCTTCAGGCCGTCGAGCAACGTGGGCCACGCCGCGCGCAGGTAGGAGACCATCGACCAGAGCGTCATCAATGCCGCTGCGTACAGCAGGATGTACCCGATGATGACCCAGGGCCGTCCCAGCATCGGCGGGTTGGCGAGCAGGATAACGATGGACAGCATCTGCAGGGCCGTCTTGAGTTTGCCTATCCAGGTGGCGGCGACCAGCCCGCGGCGGTTGACTTCCGACATCCATTCGCGGAGCGCCGAGATCACGATCTCCCTGCCGATGATGACGACGCCGGGAATGGTCAGCCACAGGTTGGCATGGCTGCCGATCAGCAATACCAGCGCCGTGACGACGATGAGCTTGTCCGCTACCGGGTCGAGGAACGCACCGAATGGCGTCGTCTGGTCCAGCCGCCTGGCCAGGTAGCCGTCCAGCCAGTCCGTGAAAGCGGCGGCCGCGAACAACAGCGCCGCCAGCCAGTGGCCCGTGTCGGCAAACACGTAGACCATCGCGAAGATTGGAATGAGGGCGATCCGCGCGCCCGTCACGATGTTCGGCAGGTTGACTTCCATGGGGCGGACATTCTACCGGCACGCGCGCCTGAACGGGCGAATCTGCGGCGTGAAACCGAAAGAATGTGTCGCCCTTGACGGCTGCGCGATGTCCCGCTTTCGCCTAGCCCGCGTGCAGCGCCGCGTAGACGTTCTGCGCCAGGCGCCGACTGATCCCCGGGACCTTCGCGATCTCCTCCTCGCTGGCCCCCTTCACGGAGGCGACGGAGCCGAAGTGCGCGAGCAGTTCGCGCTTGCGCTTCGCTCCCACGCCGGGAATTCCATCCAGCTCGGACCTGCGCTGGCGTTTTTGCCGGCGGCCCCGATGCCCGGTAATGGCGAATCGATGCGCCTCGTCGCGGATGTGGCGCAGGAGATGAAAGGCGCCCCCGCTCGGCGGCAACGACAGCACTCCCTCGCCCACGGCGAGGACGCGCTCGAGCCCCGGCTTGCGGGATCGCCCCTTGGCTATGGCGAGCAGGCGCACTTCATCGATCTGCAGTTCCTCCAGCACCTGCGCGGCGCGGTTGAGCTGGCCGATGCCTCCATCGATGATCAGAACGTCGGGAAACACGGCTTCTTCATTCCCGGCCGCAGCACGTTCCTTCGTGCTCCCGCGTCCGGAGCCTCGTCGATAGCGCCGCCGCAGGGCCTGCTCCATCGCGGCGAGATCATCCCCGGCGGCAACACCGTCGATGTTGAAGCGGCGATAGTCCGACTTGAGGGGACCGCTGGTGTCGAACACCACGCAGGACGCCACCGTCTCGTTCCCCCCGGTGTGGCTGATGTCGAAGCATTCGAGCCGTTGCGGCAGGTCCTCCATGCCGAGCGCTTCCTGCAGGTCGACGAAGCGGGCGAAGACGTTTCTCCGGTCCGCGAGATAGGCGCCGAGCGAAAGCGATGCATTCTCGCGTGCCATCTCGACCCAGCGCGCCCGTTGCCCGCGGACGCGGACCGAGAGTTCCACCCTGCGTCCTGCGCGCGCCGTCAACGCGTCCCGCAGGACATCCCGGTCTTCCGGCGGCTCCGACGCGATCACGCTCTTCGGGACTTCGCGTTCCACGCCACCGAAGTAGTACTGCGACAGGAACGCCGACAACAGTTCGCCCGGCCCGACACCGAGCTCGTTCTTCGGGAACCACGTTCGTTGACCCAGCACGCGTCCGTCCCGCACGAAAAGCCCCTGGACGCAGCCGAATCCTGCTTCGATGGCGATGGCGAATACGTCCGCATCGCCGGCGGCGCCATGCACGTACTGGGTTTCCTGCACGCGCCGCAGGTGCGAGACCTGATCGCGGTACCGGGCCGCCCGCTCGAACTCGAGCCCCGCAGCGGCGGCGTCCATCTTGCGTTTAAGTTCGTTCAGGACCGACTGGCTGGAGCCCTCCAGGAACAGCACCGCAAGGCGAACGTCCTCCGCATACTGCGCCGGGTCGATCAGACCGACGCAGGGACCGCTGCAACGCTTGATCTGGTACTGCAGGCACGGCCGCGACCGGTTGCGGAAGAACCCGTCGTCGCAGGAGCGAAGCTGAAACAGTTTCTGCAGGATATTGAGGCTGTCACGCACGGCGTACGCGCTCGGAAACGGCCCGAAGTAACGGGCATCCCGCCGCTTCGCTCCCCGGTGGAACGTTAGCCTCGGGAATTCGGCCTGGCCGGTCAGGCAGATGTAGGGGTATGACTTGTCATCCCGGAGCACCACGTTGTAAGGCGGCCGCTCCGCCTTGACCAGGCTCTGCTCGAGCAGCAGCGCCTCGGTTTCGCTCTGGGTGACGGTTACCTGGATGTCGTCGATCCGGGATACCAACGCCATGGTCTTGGCCGATAGGCCCGAAGCGCGAAAGTAGCTCGTGACGCGAGCCTTCAGGTTGCGCGCCTTGCCGACATAGAGCACCTGGCCATCGGCATCGAGCATGCAATAGACGCCGGGCTTCGTCGTGAGAGACTCAAGGAAGGTCTCCGCGTCAAACCGTTCGGTTCCGGCCATCGCCGAACTATACGGCGACGCTCCCCGCCGGGGCAACGCCGCTCGCGGCAAGGCCCTACCGACGGGTTCGCGAGACCGCGGGCCGCTAAACGGACCATCGAAGAACCTGAATTGCCACGGTATGACGCGGAACGGCGAGTCGACAGACGGATCGCCATGTGTCGACCGGCGCGCGACGCCAGTCGGATCAGTTCATCGACCGCTGGGTCGAGATAGCCATTTCGACTTCCCGCGCCAGGTTGTAGACGCTGGGGAAGTCGTACTCGCGGCCAAGCCTTGCAACGTAGTAGCGTCCGTGGGCCAGCCAGTGCCGATAGCCGAACGCACTTCTGAGATCACCTACCAGCCTCGCTGTCATCGCGCCGTGGTTCCTCCATGCCTCGATCAGATCGTCCGACAGCGAAACCTTCGCGCCCTGTTCCTGGTACAGCGTCCGAAACGTGCGCGACAGCCCGTCTCGATACTTCGCATAGCAGCGCCTGAGATAGTCCACCCGGAACGCGGCTTCGATCGAGGCCAGCACCATCATCGCGGACGCGGCACCCGCCTCGTACAGCCGCTCGTCCCGCTCCGCGAGGACTTCGTCCTCCGTGTAGAGCGCGAACCTCATCTCGAAGCCCGGGCTCGCCGCCGTGTAGTAAAGGTGAAGGGCCTCTTCTACCAAGGCGTGATGTTCAGCCACCTGGTTCGCCGCGAGATGTGCTCCTGACAACGATACTCGTCTAGCCACCCGCGACTTCCATAATCGCGTCCCGGAATGAGTCTTCCCCGAACACGACAACGACGCTCTCCGGCGGCGGGGTTTCGATGTACCAACCCGCTTCTTCGACGTCGCCCCGCACCATCGAACCGCTGGATTCCTCGGCAAACCCGCCATGTCTGATCTTGGTGGTCAGAACCGGTCCACCCTTGGCAAGCAGCACGATTTTGAGGGTCTTTCGCGGTCCCGACAGATCTACCCGCCCGCTGGCGCCGATGAGCAATGTCCCGATGGGCTTCGCCACGATCTTGTCGGGACCGATCTTGAACGTCAGCTTGTCCGCTTCGTAGGTGCCCAGATGGTCCTCCCTTAGCTGTATTGGTGTGCGATCGATCTGGATCTCGCCCCCCTGCGTGTAGGGCTTGAGAAAGCCCTCCATGCGCGCATACAGCTCTTCAAGTTCTTCGAGCCAGTCCGCACAGCGCTTCGCCCAGTCGACGATCTCGCCGGACTCGGCCTGTGCCCGCTCCGTCTTGCGCCTTACGAACTCGCTAAATTCCCGTTCTGCCATCGGCGTGCCTACCAGCATCCCGCCCAGTCCTTATTGTCCCATGCCAAGGCACGACGCCATAGTCAATCGCCCATCGATGGGCACGCAGATCAAACCGATCCGCAACGGCTTTTCTATTGCCACCGGCGACCGCCAGCGACCGGAGGCGATTGCGCCATGCGCGACGAGTGGGGTCAGGCCAGGAGCCTTCCGCCAGGGAGCGCGAGGCGGGTATCCTCGCATGAGCAACGGGCTGTGTGGCACGTTCAAGGCTACGCTCTTACCCCGACATATTCGCCACCGTCACGTCTGTTGGCTCCTCCGGGACCTTCTGCGCGCGCACCGGGCCACTCCGGGCCTCCAGCAACTCTTCTTCCTCATCCGAGGGCGGCGTGCTCGGCGACAGCGGCAACGACGGGTGGATCATCCCGTGCTTGACCGCGAGCAACGCCAGTTCCACATCGCTCGACACCTTCAGCTTCTCGAATATCCGGTAGCGGTAGCTGTTGACGGTCTTGGGACTCAGGTGCAGGTTGTGCGAAATCTCGTGCACGCGATGACAGTTGATCACCATCAGCGTGATCTGCATCTCCCTGCTAGACAGTTGTTCGAACGGACAGATCTCTTCGTTGTCGAGGGTTCTGAGGGCCAGTTTCTGCGCGACATCGCGGCTCACGAACCGCTGACCGGCGAACGCCCTGCGAATCGCCGTCACCAGTTCCTCGATGCTGGAACCCTTGGTCACGTAACCGCACGCACCAGCCTTGAGGGATTGGGACGGATACGGTTCGTCCCGACAGCCCGTGACCATCACGACGCTGATGTCCTTTTCCAGGCGAACGATCCGCCGCGTCGCTTCGAGTCCGCCAATGCCCGGCATGACGATGTCCATCAGCACGACGTGAGGCAACAACTCCCTGCTGAGTTCGATGGCCCGTTCGCCGCTGTCGGCGCGGCCGACGACATCCACGATTCCGATGTCTTCAAGAACACGGCTCAGTCCGATGCCGAACAACTCGTGATCGTCCACGAGGAGCGTCCGAATCATCTCCCATCCCCCTGCTGATAGTCGGCGCTAGACCCTAGACCATATTGAAGCGGGACTGACGAAGAAAGGCGGGCATCGAACATCCTCACCTTTTTTCATCAAAACTCCACTATCCAATAGCGGTTTGATATCACCACCCCCGACTTTGGCTGACGGGAACGGTCGGGGATGTCTTCCGTCAATCGCCTGTAAAGGCTTGCAGGCCCGTTTGCGCGCGCCCCAGGATCAACGCGTGAATATCGTGTGTCCCCTCGTAGGTGTTCACGGTCTCGAGGTTCATGACATGGCGGATGACGTGAAACTCGTCGGAGATCCCGTTGCCGCCGTGCATGTCCCGCGCCATGCGCGCGATGTCCAGCGCCTTGCCGCAGTTGTTGCGCTTCATCAGGGAGATGGTCTCGACGGGCAGTCGATCCTCGTCGAGCAGGCGGCCGATGCGCAGGCAGCCCTGCAGCCCCAGGGAGATTTCCGTCTGCATGTCGGCGAGCTTCTTCTGGACGAGCTGGTTCGACGCCAGCGGCCGGCCGAACTGCGTACGGTCCAGCGTGTATCGCCGCGCGGCATGCCAGCAAAACTCCGCCGCGCCCATGGCGCCCCAGGCGATGCCAAACCGGGCTCGGTTCAGGCAACCGAACGGCCCGGCAAGGCCCCTGGCGTCCGGCAACAGGTTTTCGCCGGGAACGCGCACGTCGTCCAGCACGATCTCTCCGGTGACCGATGCGCGCAGGCTCATCTTTCCCTCGATCGCCGGCGTCGAGAAACCCTCCATGCTGCGTTCCACGAGGAATCCCCGGATGACCCCGTCGAGCTTCGCCCAGACGACAGCCACGTCCGCGATGGGTGAATTCGTGATCCACATCTTGGCGCCGTTGAGGACGTAGCCGTCGCCGTCGCTGACCGCCCGAGTGACCATGCCCGCCGGGTCGGAGCCGTGGTCCGGCTCGGTCAGGCCGAAGCATCCCACCAGTTCGCCGCTGGCGAGTCCGGGCAGGAATCTCTCGCGCTGCCGCTCCGTGCCGTAGGCGTAGATCGGGTACATCACGAGGGAAGACTGCACGCTCATGGCGGACCGGTAGCCGCTGTCGACACGCTCTATTTCCCGTGCCACGAGGCCATAGGACGTGTAGGAGACACCGGCGCAGCCGTACTTCTCGGGCAAGGTCGCGCCGAGAAAACCGGCCGAGCCCATGTCGTTCATGATCTGGCGGTCGAAATGCTCGTGCCGGTTGGCTTCCACCACGCCGGGCATCAGCCGGTCTTGTGCGAAGCTGCGCGCGGAGTCGCGTATCAGCCGCTCCTCGCCGGACAGTTGGTCGTCCAGCAGGAATGGATCGTCCCAGGCAAATGGAGAACGCGCCATCGTTAACCCTCCAGGTATCCCGGCTCCCCCGCCCGGTCAGGCGGGCGCCGGTATGCGAACCTTCTCGTACAACCGTTGCGCGCTCGCGCGTGCCGCCTCGACGAAGTCAGCGACACCGCCAGCATAGATGATGCTTCGGGATGCGCTCACTACCAGGCCGCGGCCGTTCGATGCCACGCAACCTAGTACCGCTGCCGGATCTCCCCCTTGTGTGCCCACGCCTGGCACCAGCAGGGGCAAGTCGCCCGCTGCTTCGCGCGCGGCAGCCAACTGTTCCGGATACGGCGCCCCGGTCACCAGCATCAGGTCGCCCTCGTCTCGCTCGGCCGCTGCGCGGGCGATGCGCAGGTACAGCGGGTCGTTGGCCGGATAGTCCTGCAACCAGCCACTGTCCGGATTGCTCGTGCGGCAGAGCAGCGCCACACCGCGGCCTGGGTATCGGCGGTAAGGTTCGATGCCTTCCCATCCGACGTAGGGATTCACGGTCACGCAGTCCGCGCCGTAGCGCTCGAATGCCTCCCTCGCGTACTGCGCCGCACTGGACCCGATATCGCCGCGCTTGGCATCGAGGATCACCGGGACGCCGGGATGTGACGTGTGGATATATGCGATGAGCGCTTCGAGGTCGTGCTCCGCTCCACAGGCAGAGAAAAACGCGATCTGCGGCTTGAAGGCGCAGACCAGGTCCGCCGTGGCGTCGACGATAGCCCGGCAGAAGTCAAGCATCGCGCCCTTGCGCCCCGGCATGAGGTCCCGGACGCGTTCGAGGTCGGGGTCGAGCCCCACGCAAAGGAAACCACCGGAGCGTTCCCAAGCAGCTTCCAATTGCTCGCGAAAGGGAGAGCGCACGGCGTCGTCAGCTGGCGAATTCATGCGCGAAGTTAGCGCCACCGTCCACTGCCGACGTGAATCATTGATTCCGCCACTGTCTTTCCGGGATATGGACGACAATGCCGTCGAGCGCTTCCGTCATGAGCACCTGGCACGACAGCCGGCTGTTGTCGCGGCTGTCGTCGAGGTACCCGAGGAGTTCCTGTTCGTCGTCGATCATCGAAGGCAGTTTGCCCAGCCAGGGCGTTTCGACGTAGCAGTGACAAGTCGAACACAGGCACGCGCCGCCGCACTGCGCTTCGATCCCGGTGACGCCGTTGTCGAGCGCGCAGTCCATGATGGAATCCCCGATGTTTGCAGTAAGTGTCTGCCGGCGGCCGTCCGAATGGACGAAGACAATCCCGGGTCGTTTCACAAGTGCATTGTAACCGCTAACATGGTTTCTTTTGTGGAGTCCGGCTTGGTCATCGGCCTGACCGGCGGCATCGCTTCGGGGAAGTCCACCGCCGCCCGCTACCTCGAATCTCTCGGCGCGCACGTGATCGACGCCGACGCGCTCGGCCACCGCGCCTACGAGCCGGATACCGATGCGTACCGTGAGGTGCTGGCCACATTTGGCGAGGAAGTCCGCAGCCCTGACGGTCAACTGGACCGCAGGGCCCTGGGCGGCAAGGTATTCGGCGATGCGAAAGCGATGAAGCGCCTGACCGACATCATGTGGCCCGAGATCCTTCGCCTCGCGGAAGTTGAGATCGGGGCTGTTCGAGAGACGGACCCCAGCGCTGTTGTCATCCTCGAAGCGGCGGTACTGTTCGAAGCGGGCTGGCAGGACGCCGTCGACGAGACCTGGGTGGTCACGGTCGATCCGGATATCGCCGTGCAGCGGGCGATGGCGCGCGACGGTCTGGACCGTTCCGCCGTCCAGGCACGCATGGACGCGCAGTTGTCCAATGCGGAACGCACCGCGCTGGCCGACATCGTCGTCGACAACTCCGGCTCCGAGACCGCGATGAGGGAGCGACTGAATGAAGAATGGAAACGCGTATCGTGATCCTTGATCTCCATGCACACTCGATCAAATCGGACGACGGGCGCGCGAAGGTGCGCAACTATTGCCAGTGGATCCGTTCCCGCAATATCGGCATCGACGGATTCGTACTTACCGAACATCGCCAGTTCGACTTCGAGTCCGACTACTCCGGTCTCGCCGAGCAGTTCGGGCTGGTCATTCTGAAAGGCAGCGAAGTCGAAACCGAGTACGGCCACGTCCTCGTCTTCGGCGTCACCGAACCGCTGACCCGGGAATTCGACTTCACGTCCATCGGACTATCGCTGGAAGACGTTATCGAGGCCTGCAACCGCAACGACGCGGTGGCCGTGCCTTGCCACCCGGGACGCAAACGCGTCGGCATGAGCGCGCACATCGATGCGCTCGGGGCACCCAAGGGCGTGCGCATCGTCGAGGTCAGGAACGGCGGCAGCCGGGGCGAAGAGGACGACATCGCCCATCGATTGGCGGATCGCTTCGACTACCTGGGTATCGGCGGCAGCGACGCACACATCGTGAGCCAGATCGGACGCTGCGCGACACGCTTTCCGAATCCGGTAACGACGGAAGCCGAGTTGGTCCGGGCCCTGCGCGCCGAGGAATTCGAAGCGATATCCGTGGCCGGGTAGCCGGTCCCGTCAGCTCTCCCGGCCTCGACGCATCCGGTCACCCCACCCGGCCTATCAACCGCGCCAGGTTCGCGACGTGCCGTCTGAGATTCGACCGGCCCGTTTCCGTCAACTCGTACCAGGTCACCGGCCGTCGGTCGCGGAAGCTCTTCTCAACCGCCAGGTAGCCGCTGTCCTCGAGCTTGCGAAGGTGCGTACCCAGGCTTCCGTCCGTCTCTTCCAGAACCTGCTTCAGCCGGCTGAAGGACATGGCGTCATGTTCCGAAAGCAGAACGCAGATCGCGAGGCGAACGCGGTGCTCGAGCAGCCCCTGCAGCGATCCGAGTTCTTCCAGACCTTCAACGTCTGCGGGGTCAGTCCGTTCCATGCCTCTCACGCGTTCCGCGTATTCCCTGCACAACCAGTGCCACCGCCACGAGCACGCCAGCAGTGGTGAAACGGTATTCCGGCAGGTAGAGCGTGAACAGGTACCCGGCGGCAAGAATCAGGCTCACCGGCATCAGGCGGCGGTCCAGATGCAATCCTGCCAGGAAGTATGTCAATGCCAATAGCAGGATCCACAGCGAACTGAGACCTGACCAGCTCAACTCCCCGGTTGCGGCAAGAAGGCAACCGAGCAGGCCGACACCGAAGAAGCCAACGAAGTGCCCCGCCCACCGTTTGCCGGTACGCCGGTCCGCCTGGCCGTCACGAACTCCCGCCCGCGCCGCAAGCCACCAGGTGACCAGGCCGCCAACCGGCCCGGCCGTGAGCCAGTAGATTCCAATCAAACCCGATCCCGGTCCGACCAGGTCGACCAGGGGAAATCCGCACAGGCAGATCACGGCCCACAGCACATAGATGGCGGGCACGTGCCCTGGCCCCGTACGCTCGGCCACGGCACGGACATAGGCGATATCGTCCTTGATCGAGTCTGTATCCGTCATGTTCTTTCCTCCACTTCACCTTCCACAGAGTTATCTTAAATTCAATGTACTCTGTTATTTAGAGTATACATAGGAATCACAATGTCAAGCTCGGAATTGAAATTCGGTCGAACGATTGTCTTTCAGAAGCGTCAATTGAATAGTTGTATCGTGACGTTCGTCTTCGTAGCTCGCGCCCAGCGCCCACGGATCACCAGACTCACCCATGTATAGGGACCGCTTCGACCAACCCATCACGACGGACTCACGACGCGCGGTGGAACTCTACGACGAGGCGGTGGACCTCCTGTTCGCATTGCAGCCGGGGAGCGGCCCTCTGATCGACGAAGCCCTGGCCATCGACCCCGAGTTCGCCCTCGCGCATTGCGTGAAGGCGCGCGCAATGGCGACGATCGGAGACATGCGGGAAGCACGGCGATACGCGGCGCTCGGCCGTGATCTGGCGGTCAACCGCTCCGCGCGCGAGCGTGGCCATGTGGAGATCGTCTACCTCGCACTGCATGGAGAGTCGCGGCCTGCGCTTCGTGCCGTGCTTGAACACGCCGCATCCTATCCGCGCGATGCGGTGCCCCTTTCGTTCGCCCTTGGTGTGTATGGACTGCTCGGCTTCGGCGGATTCAATGACTTCCATGCGCGGCAGGCCGAACTGCTCGAGAGCGTGGCGCACGCCTGGGGCGATGACTGGTGGTTCCTCGGGGCCTTTGGCTGGGGGCTGGTAGAAGCCGGGAACAGCGCCAGGGGCATACCCATGCTAGAGCGGGCAATGGCACTGAATCCCCGCAACGCCAACGCCGTGCACGGACGCGTCCACGCATACTACGAAGAAGGCGCGGCGGCCCAGGGAGAGGCGCTGATCGACACCTGGCTGCCCGACTATGACCGCACCGCCGTGCTGCATGGACACCTTTCGTGGCACCAGGCGCTCTTTGCCCTGCAGCGTGGCCATATCGACCGCGCCATCGCCATCTACCGGGACAACATCTCCCCGGCGGCCTCCCGCGCGCTGCCCATGTTCACCACCATCGACGCCGCATCCTTCATCACGCGCGCCGCGATGTCCGGTTACCCTCTCGATCCTACGGAGATC
This sequence comes from Gammaproteobacteria bacterium, assembly GCA_028821515.1. Lineage (GTDB taxonomy): Bacteria > Pseudomonadota > Gammaproteobacteria > Pseudomonadales > Azotimanducaceae > VXNE01. Next base: position 22,304 of record JAPPGA010000026.1, read on the forward strand.
AGGGAGATCACCGCGTTCATCCGAAAGCACTTCCCGGAACCGGGAGTGCCTTTCCTCAACGCGCATCTCGCCATGGCCTACGCCGCGGCGCGTGACGTTGACGCCCTTTCCCGTCTCGAGCGGCACATAGCCGGACTGCTCGACGACGGGGCGCAACCCTCGGGCGCCGTAGTAGCGCTCGTATGCCAGGCCATCACGGCTTACGGCCTCGGCCACTTTGAGACTGCCCGGGAACGGATGGCTGAAGCCATGCCGGACCTGGAACGGCTGGGCGGCAGCCATGCGCAACGCGATGTGTTCATCGACCTCGCGATCTCTGCCGCGATCCGTGCCGACTGCGGAATATGAAGCAGAACGCATTGCGAGGAATCGTTGGACTCGGCGGGCTCGTCACCTGGATGCCGGCTGGTTGGCGCGGCTTGCCCGTAGCGCTAGTGAGGCGTGATTTGCAACCCGCGGCTACGCTCCGGCCGCCTTCAGCACCGCCTGTTCGATCTCGGCTCTGAAATCGGCGTTAAATGCGCCTGGAAACTTGTTGATGATCGTGCCGTCGGGACCGATCAACACGTAGGTCGGATAGCCTGTGACGCGCCACTGTCGAACCAGTTCGCTGTCGTCGCCGACATGCCAGACCACCCATTGCAGGGGCTCCTGAGCCAGGTAGTCCAAGACCGTGTCGAGTTCTGCGTCCACACTGACGCCGATGATCTGAAAGCGTTCTTTCGGCAGCTTGTCAACCAGCTCGCGAAGCTTGGGGAAAGCGTCCTTGCAGGGCCCGCACCAGGTAGCCCAGAAGTCGACCAGCACGACGCGCCCAGCGTAGGCCGCCAGTGAGTCCTCGGTACCGTCCACCCTTCTTGCCCTGACGTCGGAGACGACGCTACCGACCATCGTCGAGTCGAGGCTGTAAAGCAGTTCCGCCTCGGCGTCCGCGAACGTCATAGGAACGTCGGTCCCGTCCTCCCCCTGTCTCGTCAATATGAATGTTTCGTTCTCTACGCCCGCGCTCAGGCCTGTGGCGAGTTCGTCCACACTTGCCAGCAACGCGCGGCGTTCTTCGGCGTCAAGCTGTGGGTTGTTCGCCGACTGGATCAGGTAACTGGCCGCGAAGTAACGGGCGGTCGCCCGCGCCAACGGGTCTTCGAGTGTTTCGGCGAGATCACTGATGAACGACTTGCCCGGCTGGTAAACGGACGACAGGCCATGGACCTGCGAGAGCCGAAGCGGCCATTGATCATAGTCCGGGAAGTGCGCGGCCAGCGCCTGCGCGCCCCGGAGCGCCTTGGCGGCCCCGCCCCGCGTCGGGTTGTCGAGCAGGAACTCCGCCGCTTCCCGGGTCTTTTCGTGAGCGCCTTCGGCATCGACGATGGCGAGTGCGGCAGCGGTGGCGCGGTAGACTTTCGGGGCGTCGCCCAGTTCCTGCAAGCGGAGCGCCCTTTCTTCCTCGTCGAGGTCGGCGGCGCGGATTGCCTGTTCCCGTTTTCGCCATGTTTGCAGTTCTTCCAGGGTGGCCTCGACGACCTTCCAGTCCGGGCCGATCAGCTCCGCCAGGGTGGTCTCGCCAAGGTCCCTGCTGGGAGGTAGCCACCACGACGAGAGGAATGCCGCCGAGTTTCCGGGGACAAGGGAATAGGTCTGCTGCATGAGAAACTCGGCGGCATCGAGGGCACGCTCGTGTTCCGACTCGATGACGGCCCTTGCGGCGGCCACGGCTTGCCAGGTGGGAAGTGAGACGCCCTGTTCAACGATGCGCCGCGCCGCTTCGTCGCCAGGGCCGACTCTCGTCGCTGCCAGCCACGCGGCCTGGGAATCCATGTACGTCTCGACCAGCGACCAGTCGGGGCCGATGTTTGACGTCACCACGTCCAGGGTCAATTGCTGCTCTTCTTCAGACGGACGGACCCGATCCATGAGGAACTGGGCGGCATCCATCGAACGTTCTCCGTTCGACTCGATGATGGAAACTGCGGCGTCAACGGCGGGGCCACCGTCGGGAGCCGGAGGAAGATCCTGCCGCAGACGTTCCTTCTCTTCGGCTGACACGTCTGCCGTGCGGATCTTCCACTCCTTCGTCCGATGCTCTCGAATCGCTTCCTTGTGCGCGGCTATGACGCTCCAGTGAGCATCGGTCGAAGACGGTGGGTTGGCATGGGCGACGCCCGCGGCGAACAGGGGCAGCAGCGCGGCGACCTTGACCAAACCCAACAGGCGGCCGCGCAGGTACCCTTGGGCGGACCGCGCTGCGAGAGAGAACGTGTTGCCGGCGCAATCCGGCGCGTCGGCACGGTTCACGCGCCCGGCCAGGGAATCCTCAACCAAAGCTCTACCGTCGATCACAATCGCACTCCACTTCATCCTTTCGTTCCGATAGTAAACGAACGGAAGCCGGTAAAGGGGTTATCCCCCCCCGCTTGATCCAATGGCCGAAGGCGCCGGCTGTGAGGCAACAGCCCCGCGCAAGGCCAGGCCCGCCGCCATGAGTATTTTCATACCAAATCTATTTTACTCATGGGTAATTTAGAGTCAGCATGACTTTACTCATGACGCATTCAGGTTACCCTCCCCTTGGAAACCAACACGCTCGCACGGTACCTCGCTGATCCAATTCGGGATGACCTTTCCCGCAAAATGGTATTCCTCGGCGGCCCCAGGCAGGTCGGCAAGACGACCCTGGCCCTGGCGCTCCTGGGCACGAACGACTCGCGCGACCCCGCGTACCTGAACTGGGACAGTCCGCGAGTGCGGCCGGGACTTCTACGAGGCGAATTGCCCCCGGGTGAGAGTCGCCTCGTGCTGGACGAAATTCACAAGTTTCCCCGCTGGCGGAACTTGATCAAGGGCCTTTACGACACGGAGGGCGATCGCGTTTCGTTCCTGATAGCGGGCTCCGCACGACTGGACCACTACCGCAAGGGCGGCGACTCGCTTCAAGGGCGCTACCACTACTACAGGCTCCATCCACTGACGTTGGGGGAACTTACCTCCGATTCATCTCCGGCCGACCTGGATGCCTTGATGCAGTTCGGCGGATTCCCCGAACCGTTCCTTGCCGGCAACACCCGAACGTGGCGGCGATGGCAGCGCGAGCGGCAATCCCGCATTCTTTACGAAGACCTGCGCGACCTCGAAAACGTGCGCGAGGTCGCATTGGTGGAGTTGCTTGCCGAGGCGCTGCCGGACCGGGTCGGCTCACCGCTGTCCATCAGGAGCCTGAGCGAGGATCTTCAGGTTGCCCATGAGACCGTTGCGCGCTGGCTGGCGATCCTGGAGAACCTCTTTGTGTGCTTCCGTATTCCGCCATTCGGGGCGCCGCGCATCCGCGCAGTCAAGAAGGAAACCAAGCTCTACCTCTGGGACTGGTCACAGGCGCCGGGCAAGGGTCCACGGTTCGAGAACCTCGTGGCCTGCCACCTGCTCAAGTACTGCCACTTGCTGGAAGATACGCAGGGCTATCGGATGGAACTCAGATTTGTTCGGGACACGGACCGCCGCGAAATCGACTTTGTCGTGGTACGAGAAAACGAACCGATCTTCGCGGTGGAGTGCAAGTCAGGGGAAGGGGCACCGAGTCGGGCGATCGAGTACTTCCGCCAAAGAACACCAATCAAGAACTTCTACCAGGTCCACCTTGGCAAGCGGGATTACGTCTCGAACGGAACTCGAGTCGTCCCCTTCACGACGTTCTGTCAAGAACTGAGCCTGCCGTGAGCATCACGAACACAAGAATCCATCTCAGCAAGATGCATCCTCGCCCATATTAATAAGTCAGTTAAAGTAAAAGACTTATTTCGTTGTTTTATATCTACATAGCGCGAGAATTGGTGGAGCCAGCCGGGATCGAACCGGCGACCTCCACAATGCCATTGTGGCGCTCTCCCAGCTGAGCTATGGCCCCAGGACACGTCGCGCATTGCACGCGACGTCAGGCGCGCGATGATATGCGCCCCGCTCGTCGTGTCAATTGTTCGCCCGGTCCCTCGACCCTCGCGCAAGCGCGGCGAAATCCTTGTCCAGGCGCTTCGTCGCCTTTTTCGATATCCCGCCAAGGGCAGCCAGCGCGGACCGCAGGCGCGTGCGGGTCAGGTCCGGGCCAAGAAACGCCATGGAATCGAACAACGGAAGCGCCGCCGCACGGCCGGAGACCGCGACGAAGAGCGGAAACAGGAAGTCGCGCAGCCTGATGTCCATCGCCCCGGCAAGCGCCCTGCACTCCCCCATCAGCGCACCGCTATCCCACGGGCGCACCGTGGCCATCATGGCGAGCGCATGGTGCAGGACGCGCTTGCAGTCCTCCGCCGTCAAGGTTCGGTGATCGAACAGGTCAGCCGACAGTTCCCGGCGCTCCCCCAACAGGTAGTCCACCTGGGGAGCGATGTCGATGAAACGCTCCGTGCGCGATTGAATCAGCGGCACGAGTTGCGCCAGCCTGTCGCGGTTGAGCGTCCACTGTCCAACGCGATCGGCGAACTGATCGGGTGTCAGGTTCCGGATGTATTGCCCGTTCAGCCAATTGAGCTTCTCGAGATCGAACACCGGGCCCCCCGTGGAGACGCGGTCCAGATCGAACTCCGCGACCATCTCGTCAATGCCGAACACCTCCCGCTCGTCCGGCATTGACCAGCCCATGAGCCCAAGGTAGTTCAGGAGCGCTTCCGGCAGGTACCCGACATCGCGAAAGTAATGCAGGCTGGTGGGATTCTTGCGTTTGGACAGCTTGCTCCGATCCGGGTTGCGCAGCAGCGGCAGGTGCGCGTGCTCTGGCATGTCCCAGCCGAAATGACGATACAGGAGCGCATGCTTCGGCATCGAGTTGATCCAGTCATCGCCGCGCAGGACATGCGTGATGCCCATCAGGTGATCGTCTACAACGACAGCGAGGTGATAGGTCGGGAAGCCGTCACTCTTCAGCAGGACCTGCATGTCGACCTGCGACCACGGGATCTCGATAGTGCCGCGCAGCCGGTCCTCGAAACGGCAGACGCCGTCCGGCGGTACGCGCATGCGCACCACGTGGGGTTCTCCTGCCTCCACGCGGGAAGCAGAGACCTCTGGATCAAGACCAGCGCACAGACCGTCGTACCGAGACGTCTCACCGCGTTCGCGCTGCGCGCGCCGCAACGCATCCAGGCGATCAGGCCCGCAAAAGCAATAGAAGGCATTGCCCCCATCGATGAGATCCCTCACGTGGCGGCGATAGACCGCTCCCCGCTCGCTTTGGCGGTAGGGACCGCAGGGCCCTTCCCGGTCCGGCCCTTCGTCCCAATCGATGCCCGCCCATCGCAGTGCCTCAATGATCATGGCCTCCGAGGCGGAGTCAGAACGTTCCCTGTCCGTATCTTCGATGCGCAGGATGAACTGGCCGCCGTACTGGCGGGCGAACACCCAGTTGAAAAGCGCCACGTAAGCGGTGCCGACATGGGGTTCGCCCGTGGGAGAAGGCGCGACGCGGGTGCGAACAGTCATCCGGGATTCGGACAGCGGAGCCGGCCGACATTATAGGGGAACGCTCCGCACCGCTGCGGTGCAGACAGTGGTCCGCGCCAGATACCGGTCAGGGGTTGCGGGCGCGGCCGGCCCCCTGGCAGCCAGCGACTCTCAGACGAAGCTCACCGCCGCGGCTTCGCCGTTCACTTTCTGCTCGTCCGCCGTCACCAACTCCCAGGCGTCATCCACGCGCAGGAGCGCCCGGGCGAGCTTGTTGTTGAGTGCGTGGCCCGACATGTAGCCTTCAAATGCGCCGATCACGGGCCTGCCAAGCAGGTAGAGGTCGCCGATCGCGTCAAGCAGCTTGTGCTTGACGAATTCGTCCTCGTAGCGCAGGCCGCCCGAGTTCATGACGCCCTGGCCATCGATGCCGACCGCGTTCTCGAGGCTCGAGCCGAGGCACCGGTTGATCGCATGGGCCTGCGCCAGTTCCTCGACTTCGCCAAACGATCGCGCACGGCTGACGTCATTGATATAGGAGTTGTGCGCAAAGTCGAGCTCCGCGTACTTCGGATAGCGCCGGTAGACGGGATGTTCCTTGACGAAGGTATAGGCTGCCTTGAACCCGCCGTAAGGTGAGAGAGAGGCCCAGGCCTCCCCTTGCGACACCTTGATCTTGCGCGTGATCCGCAACAGTTTCTTCGCCGCAGGCAACTCCTGGATGCCAACGCTTCGAATCAGGTTCACGAACGGCGCAGCGCTTCCATCCATGATCGGCACTTCCTCTCCGGAAAGTTCGACCAGGAGATTGTCGATTCCGAGGCCCCATAGGCCCGACATCAAGTGCTCGACCGTAGCGACCTGCACACCATCCTGGATGATGCTGGTCGACAACGTGGTGTCCGACACGTTCTGTACGAGAGCTCGGACGGGTCGGGAATTCTTGATATCGGTGCGAATGAACCGGACCCCGGTATCGGCATCGGCAGGGCGAAGCGTCATGCGCACGTTTCTCCCCGAGTGCACGCCAATACCAATGGCGTATACGGGGGCACGAATGGTTTTTTGACTTAGCATTATTCGTTCTGATCCAGTCGGCATGCATGGCTTGGGCCGAATTGGCGCATCATAAACACATGTGCCATCAAAATGAAGGAAAAATGGAGAAAAATGAGGAAAACGATGGGGAGTTTTCCGGCACCCGTCGAACCCGTCGGCACCAGGTTGGTGCGGCGCTTCCGCAATCGCCCTCGATGCCCGGGACACGTTCCCCACAATGTTTGAGAAGCTGAGACACCTTCTGGGTCAGCAATCGGGTGCCTCGGCCGTCCCCGATGAGGCGGTTTCCGTGGCCCAGGCCGCCGCCATGCTGCTCCTGGAAGTGGCGTGGGCGGACCACGAAATAGAAGACTCCGAACTTAAAGCCATGCGCCGGACGCTCAAATCGCTCTATCGGATGGAAGATACGGCGATAGAAGCGCTGATCCGTCGCGCCAGGGCGGACCACGATCAGAGTACCGGCCTCTTTCCGTTCACCCGAACCCTGAATGACGCGCTCACGCCGGACGAAAAGACCGCCTTGCTGACCGAGCTATGGCGGCTCACCCGCTTTGGCGGAGAGCGGCACCATTACGAAGAGCACGCCATCCGGAGGATCGCCGATCTTCTCTATCTCGGTCACGAGGACTTCATCGCGGCCAAGCTGGCCGCCAGGAAGCGACCCTAGCCATGAAATCCGTCGCCGCTTCGCGTCGCCGTGTTTCACCCCCGCCCAAGCCCTCTGTCTCGCCCATCCCGCCCGTCCCGGACCGCGTCTCGACCGGCACTTGCGTGCCGTTCTACGGCGCGGTCTCCTAGCGCCACCCCTTCCGATCCTGACTGCGGTTCAGGGCCGCTGCCGATCCGGCGGCTCAACGGCCTCCAGCGTCGCGACGAGATCCCGGAACCTCTCGCGGTTTGACTCGTTCAACCCCATCAGCGCCCGGTGCGCTTCCAGAACGCGCCCGCGCAGGTCCTCGATCGAGGACTCCGCCTGCGGCAACTCCGCGATCTGCGCCTCCTCCTCCAGGGGTTTCTCGATGATGTGGAACACGTCATCGAAACCTACTGTTCGCAGTATCCGGGTGATGTCCGGGTCCGTCGACACGAGGGTCGGCACAAAGCCATAGAGGTCCGAAGCCTTGATGGACAGTTTGGCAAGAATACCGAGGGACGTGCTGTCAATGCCCTCGGTGGCCGTCAGGTCCACGAGTACGGACTTGAAGTCCTCGTCGCGGAACATCTCGGCCAGAAAGTCGTCCACCGCCGCGCACAGGTTCACGCGTACGTCGCCGACGAACTTGATCAGGTACATGCCGTCGTGGTCCGCGACGAGAATACGCCCGGGTGTCCCGGCACGCGCCGGCGGGTGTTCCGACAATTCGCGCGCTGTCTGCCGATTGCTCATCGCCCGCTAGCCTTCAGCCCTCACAGCCGACCATGAGGCAGGTCACGTCGTCCGGCCCGACGACCGTCGTATCGATACCGACCGCGGTCCAGAACCGGTCCATATCCGCTTCGCACTCCACCGCGCTGCGCCGAAGACGGGATTCTTTGTTCGCGAATCCTGTCTCCGGCATGACATCGAGTACGCCATCGGACAACAGGACCAGGTTGTCTCCCTGCTCTAGGTCCGCCGCCGCCGACTGGTATTCGACCTGGTCGAACAGCCCCACCGGTTTGCCCGCCAGTTCGAGCAGCCGCGTTTCGCCGTTTCGCACATGGATGCCGTGGAGCAGGTGCCCGCCGTTGGCATAACACAGTTCGTTGGTCTTGAGGTTCACTACACCGATGAACATGGCCACATGCTTGTCGATGCGATTGTCGAGAATCTCGCGATTCAGCGCCACGAGAATCTCACCCGGCGCCCGCAACATGCTCGGCCGGTACTCGCGCCTCAGGCGGCGCGAAAAATTTTTCAGGATCACCGTCACGAAAGCGGACGATGCGCCATGGCCGGACACGTCGGCGATGTAAAAGACGAAGTGGTCATCGGTGATGCGGAAGTAGTCGACGAAATCACCGGACAACAGCAGGGACGGCTGGATGCGGTGACGCAACCGGTAATGGTCTATGGCGACAGGATTCGGCGGCAGCATCCCCATCTGAATGTAGCGCCCCGCCCTCTGGTCCTGCTCCAGGTCGCTTACCTGCTGGAACAGCGAAGGATCGTTGGTGCGGCGAACCCGTGACCGGTGGATATTCCGCTGGACGACTGCAGCAATCGTCTCCGCCCGGGCGGGCCAGGGCATCACATCCGTGAATCCCAGGGCCATTGCCAGCGTGAGGTCTTCGGCAGACGGCGCCGACAATGCAACGAGGACCGCCGGAACGCGCTCCATCTTCCGGGCCAGCGGCCGCGCCAGCGCTGCCAGGGACGCCGCATCGCGAAATCCCAGGACGAACATGTCAGCGGCATCCAGCACAGCCAACTGATCCGCACGACCGCGGGTCGAGTCGTAGCCGAGTTCGGTGAGGCGCTGGACTAACGATGCGGCAATCGCGTCACCGTCATCCATCACCACGATGGACATTGGACTTCCGCACGTGGTGGCGATAGGGCGCGCACACTACTCCTTTCGAACGCCTACGACAAGACGGCCCCACCAATCGTTCAGCCTCGATTCATGACGGCGCGGCCGGCGTCGGCCTGGTGAGTCAATCGCGGGGTGTCCCAACGATTCCCAACGCGGCCAGGCGTCCGATAATGTCGGCACCGAACTCGAGGATCCGTTCCGGGTCCCTTGCGAGTTCGCCAGCGACCTGGTGCAGCGCTTCCCGCGCGGATGGAGCCTCTCCAAGAATCTGCAGCAGGCGAACCGTTGCCTCGTTGGACGACATGAACTCCACCCGATCTGCCTCGTCCCGGTAGCCGATCAGCCAGGTGGCTTGTTCCGGCGGAGTGGCGGGCTGACAGTCCGACCGGACCCGATGCACGGGGAAGCAATACCGCAGCGGCCACGCGAGCGGCGAAAGCGCAAGCGGCCGGTCCAAGTCCGGGGCGTGGGGGCACGATTCGAGCGGCAAGGCATCCGACAGGTCGAGCGCCAGCCTCACCCACTCGAAGTGACACAGTTCCAGCAGGAACGGGGGGTCCTCGGCACAGTCGCGCTCCACCTCGAGGTAGGCGAGGAACTCCTCGGGAATCTGTCGGAAATACGGAGAATGCGAGACATGCCGGTAAACGAAGTCGCGCACCATTGCATCCCAATGCGCGTCGCTCAGGATGCCCCGCGCGGTCCGAAACGTGCTCCCAAGGAAGTTATCGATGTTCTGGTAGACAAGGCCGACGTAGACATCCATGCGCCGGGACGGGATCCCCTCGGGTGGCGGGTTGCGGTCGGGATGGCGAATGTGCGCCGCGAAGTCGTACTGCAGGGCGCGGAACTTCGGCAGATTGCTGCCGCGCACGGCCTCAGCTTCTCGCTTGCCCCGAATCGAACCGGGAAAGCGCGCTCTCCTGGATCGATCTAATGCGGTCAACCTCCGAAAGGAGCGTGGGGACAGGCGGGAAATTGAAATCCCGCTCAAGCAGCGTCGGGATCACGCCGAAGTTCTCGTACGCGCGGTCGAGCAGCCCCCAGACGGGTTCGATAACGTCCGCCCCATGGGTGTCGATGCGCAGGTCTGCCGCCCTCACGCTGTGGCCTGCGATATGAATGTACACCGCGCGCTCGCCGGGCAATCCGTCCAGGAATGCCTGTGGATCGTAGCCGAAGTTGACGCTGTTGACGTACACGTTGTTGACGTCCAGCAGGAGATCGCAGTCCGCACGCTCGATCACCGCCCTGATGAAATCCAATTCGTCCATTTCCCTGCCTGGCGCCGCGTAGTAGGAAACGTGCTCGACCGCTATGCGCCGTTCCAGGACATCCTGTACCTGCCGGATGCGGCCGGCGACGTACTCCACGGCCTCCCCGGTGAAGGGTATCGGCATGAGATCGTATAGATGGCCGTGGTCGCTGCAGTAGCTCAGGTGCTCTGTGTAGCAGCGCACGTCGAATTCATCGAGAAACACCCGGATGTTGCGGAGCAGGTCTCGATCGAGGGGCGCGGGTGAACCGAGGGACAGGGAGAGTCCGTGACAGACCAAGGGGAATCGCTCGGCGTACTGGCGGAACTGTCGGCCGAATCGACCACCGACGCCGATCCAGTTTTCCGGCGCGACCTCCATGAAGTCGACGGCGGAATCCACTTCCGCCGCGTGGTCGGCCAACTGGGTAAACATACCCCGCCGCAAGCCGAGCCCAACGCCCTGCACGGGATATTCCATGATTGAAGGAGTGTGCCGGGCGCCTAAACAGCGCCCGGCACAGAACAAGTAGCTAGCTTAGCCGTCGGCTGGAGCTTCTTCGGCGCTCTCGTCGTCGCCTTCGCCTTCGCCGTCGCCTTCGCCGTCGCCGCCGTCATCGCCGCCGTCGTCGCCGCCTTCGTCGCCGCACTTGCCTTCACCGCACTCACCTTCGGCTTCATCGCTTCCGGCGAGGAGTTCGTAGCCAGCACCGGCCGTTTCGAGGGCGAATGGATCCTCTTCCGTGTCAGCAAACGCGGCACCCGCCAGACCAGCGGTCATGACCGCACCGACTGCAACAGTAATCGGCTTAACCTTGTAGTTCATCGATTTCGTTCCTTCCAATATTGTGTTCCGATCACGCATCGTAAAAGGGTACGCAACCACCACTCGAACGCGGACAAACCGTACGTTCGAGCCGATTTTATTCACATGTTACGGAAAGCGGTCAAGAGGATTTGCACAGTTTTTTCACAGTCAGCAGCAATGCCATAAGGATTTTTATAGGCCGCTACCGCAATCGGGCCTGGACCTCCAGCGGTTCCAACGCCCGGGCGAGCCGTTCCGGGGACACCCTTACCTTCGTCCCGATCCGTTGACTGAAGAGCGCAACCCGGTATTCCTCGACGAGATTTTCGAGTTGAACGACTCCCGGGTTTCCTGGCAAGGCATCCGCAACGCTCGCCACGCGTGATTCCCAGCGCGTTGCCTCGGCCAGGTTCTCCCGATCCTTGAGCACGCGGCCGGGAAGATTGTCCGCCCTGTGCTCCAGCGCACGAAGGTATCGCGACAGGTCCGCCAGTCCTTCCAGCGGGATTCGATTCGGAAAATCCGGGGGCACGAGACGCTCGAGATGCGCCGTCATGTCTTCACGGCTCGGGGAGAATGCGGGCGAATCAAGCGCTCCGATCCGGTTTGCCGCCGCAAAACGCCGCTCCAGCACATCGCGGCCACCTTCCAGCACGGAGGCGAAAACGGCGGCCAGACGGGATCGATGCGCATCGATCACGGAATCGAACGCGGTTGCAGTCCGCGGCAGAGACTGATTCTCCTGTCCCGGCTTGACAAAAAAGCACGCCCAGGCCGATGCCAGGAGCAGCTCGTCCGCCAACATGTCCTTCGTACCGAGAACGGCGTAGTGGAGCGCCATGGTCTTCTCGGCATTCACCAGCCGGCGCAGGTAACGGCTGGTCCTGGGGTCCGCCAGCAGCGCCAGGCGGCTGTATCCCCGCCTGTTGGTCGCCGCCTGGCTCGACCGATGCGAGAGCATGATGAGGTCAACCCGGTCCCCGTCGTCCCGTAGCGCGGGATACACCACGGCCTGCGTGTCGCCGTCTTCGACCACCCGGCTTGCCGGCACACCGGCGGACGGGAACCGGCGCAATCCCCGGGACTCGAAGCGCGTCGTGATTTCTGCGGCCGCGCGCCGCTCGACCCTGGGCAACAGCCGGTCCTTGAGTGCGCGCACATCGCGGTCCTGGTCCACCGTGCGTCCCGCGCCGTCCAGTACCTGCACGTTCATGCGCAGGAACGGGCTAATCCGGTCGTCCCGAAAGTCCGCGGGCGCGAGACGAAGTCCGAACTCCGCCTCGATGGACTGCGCCAGCGCCACGCGCAGAGCCCCCCGGCGATATTGCTCCGGGCGCAACAGGTTTGCGGAAATCCCGCGCGCCTTGTCGCCGAGCGGCAGCAGCCGGCGCCGCGCAGATTTTGGCAGGGCCCGGAGGAGTGCTTCGCACTTCTGCTCGAAAAAGCCCGGCACCAGCCAGTCGAGTTCGTCCCGGTCCAGGTGCGGCAGCGCGCCAAGGCCGACCTGGAGCGAGACACCATCGTCGATGTCGCCCGGGGCGAAACGATATTTCAGGTCGAGCGCGAGACCATCGACGGCGAGCGACGGCGGGAAATCGGCATCGGAGACTCCAAAGTCGGTTCGCGCCAGCAAGTCCGACTCGGTCATCTCCAGGCGGGCTGCCGTATTCGGATCGGTCCGCCCGAGCCACGCGGCAAGCGTCCGCGTGCTCAGCACGTCTCCCGGCAGACGCTCCAGGTAGAAGGCCGCCTGCGCGCGATCCGTTGCCAGCAGGTCAGCGCGGCGGGATTTCGCCTGCAACGCGGCGATCTTGCGCGCTATAGCGCGATTATGATCCAGGAACGGCGCGGATACCCCGCTATCGGGTCGCAGCATGCCATCGCGGACGAATATCTCGCGGCTGGCGTCAGGATCGATCCTGGCGTAGCTGACCCTGCGCCGCTCCACTACCGGCAGTCCGTAGACCGTGACGCGCTCGAACGCGACCGCCTCGCCCCTGGCGTCGTCCCAATGCGGTTCGGACCAGGCGCGGTTCAGGACGTTGCCAGCGGCTTTTTCGATCCAGGCGGACTCAACCGCCGCCACGCACCGGGCATAGGTCCGCTGCGTCTCGGCGATCTCTCCGGCAACAATCCAGCGCGGCTGCCGGCGCGCCATCGCGGATCCCGGGAAAATCCGGAATGTCAGGCTCCGCGCGCCCCGGTACGTTCCCTTGTCGTCATCACGCATGCCAATGAAGCTCAGAGACCCCGCAAGGAGCGCTCGATGCACGCTCGCATAGTCGGCCTCGCCTGCGCTGATCCGCATCCCCTGGCGCTTCACGGCGAGTAGCAATTGACGATGCAACGCACGCCATTCGCCCACCCGGGACGGCGAGAGAAAACTCCTCTCGAGCATGCGGCGGAACGCGCTCCTCGTCATGTCCCGGCGCGCCGTTTCCAGGGCATTCCAGAGATTCACGAAGGTCAGGAAGTCCGACTTCGGATGTGCGTATTCCCGGTGTTTCCGGTCTGCCGCCTCGCGCCTGTCCGGCGGCGACTCCCGCGGATCCTGGATGGACAACGCCGAAACGATGATGAGCATCTCTGCGACGCATCCCAGCCGGTGCGCCGCCACCAGCATGCGCGCCAGGCGCGGGTCCACCGGCAGGCGCGCCATGGTATGGCCGACCCGGGTCAACCGGTCGTCTTCGAGCGCGCCCAGTTCAATGAGCGTGCGCTCCGCGTCCTTTACCACGCGCGGGTCCGGCGGGTCGATGAACGGAAAGGTCTCCGCCCTGCCGAGACGAAAGGCACGCAGCTGCAGCACGACGGAGGCAAGATTGGTGCGTTTCAGCTCCGGGTCCGTGTACTGCGAGCGACCTTCAAAGTCCTCCGCAGAATAAAGCCGATAGCAGGTACCGGGGGCTATTCGCCCGCAACGCCCCTTGCGCTGTTCGGCGCTCGCCTGGGATATCGGCTCGATGGGCAGCCGCTGTATCTTCGAGCGGTAGCTGTAGCGACTGATCCGCGCATTCCCTGCATCGATGACATAACCGATATTGGGAACGGTGAGGCTGGTCTCCGCCACATTCGTCGCCAGCACCACGCGCTGGCGAGGGCCGGATACGAATACGCGTCGCTGTTCCCGTGCCGGCAGCCGCGCATAGAGCGGCAATATGTCGTAGCGATCCCCGTACTCCCGCTTCAACCAACGCGACGTATCGAAGATCTCGCGCTCCCCGGACAGGAACACCAGGACATCCCGCGGTCCTGAACCACCGGATCGCGCGATTTCCTCCAGGCACCCATGCAACCCCTGCTCGAAGCCGTCCTCCTGTTCGCGATAGACGACATCCACCGGAAAGCCTCGCCCGCCCACGGCGACGACCGGCGCGCCGTCGAAGTGCGCGCGGAACGCCTCGACATCGATCGTTGCCGAAGTGATGATCAGCCTGAGATCGGGACGCCGCCGCAAAAGCGTCTTCGCATAGCCGATCAGGAAGTCCACGTTCAGGCTGCGCTCGTGGGCCTCGTCGATGATGAGCGCCTCGTAGTTGAGGAGGTTGCGGTCAGAGCGGATCTCGGTCAGGAGCAGGCCGTCGGTCATCACCTTGACGAGGGTGTCCTCGCCATACCGCTCCGAGAACCGCACGGCGAATCCGACCACACCGCCGAAGGGCGTCCCGAGTTCGCTGGCAATGCGTTCCGCAACGGCGCGCGCGGGCAGCCGGCGGGGCTGCGTGTGACCGATCATGCCCCGCCTGCCCAGACCAGCGGCAAGGCATGCCTTCGGCAACTGCGTGGTCTTGCCGGAACCGGTTTCCCCCGCCACGATGACGACCTGGTGGGCACTCAACAGCGCCACGATCTCGTCGATGTGTTTCGCGATGGGCAGTTCGCGGGGGAAGTCGATACGCGGGACCGACGCTTCGCGCCTGGCGTACGCGGCCTTCGAGGCCTCGAGGCGCGCACGCTGGCGGGCCGGGCGTCCTTTCCCGGTTCGCCGCAGGGCGTGCGCGTCCCTGATCAGGATTTCATCGAAATCGAATGGCTTCATCCGATCGCGTGCTTCGCACTACTTTGAAAGGTAGGCCATGCCCTCTTCGAGGCCGCGGATGGTGAGCGGATACATCTGACCATTCATCAGATCGCGGGTCATGCCGACGGAAGTCGAGTACTCCCAGGTTTCCTGGGGTGTCGGATTGATCCAGACCATCCTGTCGTAGTTGTCCTGGAACCGCCCCATCCATGCCACGCCCGGTTCCTCGTTCCAGTGCTCTACGCTACCGCCCGCGTGGGTGATTTCGTACGGGGCCATGGTGGCGTCGCCGACGAAAACCACCTTGTAGTCGCGGTGGTACTTGTTGAAGATCTCCCACGTCGGAATGCGCTCGCTCATGCGGCGAAGATTGTCCTTCCACACGGACTCGTAGATGAAGTTGTGGAAGTAGTAGCTCTCCATGTGCTTTAGCTCGGTGCGCGTCGCGGAAAAGAGTTCCTCGCAGACCCTGACGTGCGCATCCATCGAGCCGCCGATATCGAGCAGCAAAAGCACCTTGACCGTGTTCTTGCGCTCGGGACGCATGCGGATGTCGAGCATGCCGCCGTTGTGGGCGGTGGACCGGACCGTGTTGTCCATGTCCAGTTCCTCGTCCTTGCCCGTGCGCGCGAACTTGCGCAGGCGACGCAGCGCCATCTTGATGTTCCGCGTGCCGATCTCCACCGAATCGTCGAGGTTCCGGTACTGGCGCTGGTCCCAGACTTTCCTGGCCCGCTTCTTCCTGCTCCTGCCCATGCCGCCGGGGCCGTTCCCGGGACGGTCGTTCTCCTCGTCCCCGTCGCCCTCCTCCCCGTCCTGAGCCTCCTTCTTCTCTAGCTCCTCCCTGGCCTTGCGGAACGCCTCTATCAGCTTCTCCAGGCCGCCGAGTGAGTTGATCTTCTGGAGTTCCTCTGGCGTCAGTGCCTTTTCGAATTCGCGGCGAAGCCACTCGTCGGGGATGAGCGTCGCCAGCAGGCCCGAAAGGTCGTCCAGGCCTTTGAAATACGTGCCGAACGCGCGATCGAACTTGTCGTAGTGCGTCTCGTCCTTGACCAGGCAGGCGCGGCTCACGAGATAGAAGTCGTCTATGTCCGCGTACACCAGGCGGTGGCGCAGCGCCCGGATCAGGTCGAGCAGTTCGCGGATGGTGACCGGAACCTCGTACTTGCGCAGCGTCAGGAAGAAATTGATGAGCACTGGCGGACTTCTCTTTCGGTCAGCGCCTGGTCAGCCTTCGGTCCGTGCGGTCAGCCGCGGCTGTCGCGCCGGTTCATGAACGCCAGCCGCTCGAGCAGGTGCACGTCCTGTTCGTTCTTCACCAGCGCGCCGTAAAGTGGCGGGATCGCCTTGCTCGGGTCCCGGTTGGTCAGGATCTCGTCCGGGATATCGTCCGCCATCAGCAGCTTGAGCCAGTCGATCAGCTCCGACGTGGACGGTTTTTTCTTCAGCCCCGGCACCTTTCGCACGTCGAAAAAGATGTCCATTGCTTCCTTGACCAGGTCCTGCTTGATCGAGGGAAAGTGCACCTCGACGATCTCCTGCATCGTCTCGCGATCAGGAAAGTCGATGTAGTGGAAGAAGCAGCGGCGCAGGAAGGCGTCCGGCAGTTCCTTTTCGTTGTTCGACGTGATCATGACAATGGGCCGGTGCCTGGCCTTCACCGTCAGGCTGAGTTCGTAGACGAAAAACTCCATGCGGTCGAGTTCCTGCAGCAGGTCGTTCGGAAACTCGATGTCCGCCTTGTCGATCTCGTCGATCAGGAGCACCACGCGCTGGTCCGACTCGAACGCCTCCCACAGCTTGCCTTTCTTGATGTAGTTCCTGATGTCGCCGACGCGTTCGTCGCCAAGCTGCGAGTCGCGCAGCCGTGACACCGCGTCGTACTCGTAGAGCCCCTGCAGGGCCTTCGTCTGCGACTTGATGTGCCACTCGATCAGCGGCAGTCCCAGGCTTTGCGCGACCTCTTCCGCAAGCAGCGTCTTTCCCGTGCCCGGCTCGCCCTTGATCAACAGCGGCCGTTCGAGTTCGACGGCCGCCGTGACGGCCATCGAGAGTTCGTCCGTGGCGATATACGTGTCGGTGCTCTCGAAGATCATTGAGGGTCCTGTTCCAAAACGGTGGGCTTGCGGACGGACGCGAAACTGTGCCGCCAACGACAGGCGAAGCGCCCTACCATACCGCATAGAGACCCTTCAGGCACACGCACGTGGCGGAATCCAGGCCTGCAAGACCCGTGTTGACTCATCGGCGGACTTGCGCTTAGGGTATGTGTGATCGAATGTGTGGAAGTTCACACCGTGGCAACAAACCTTGCGATCGACCCTGAACTGCTGAACAGGGCGCTGGCAGTTGGCGGCGAGAAAACAAAGAAGGCCACTGTAAACAAGGCACTGCGGGAGTTCATCGCACGCAGGGAACAGCGCGAGCTGCTGGGCCTGTTCGGGAAACTCAATTGGGACGCAGGGTTCGACTACAAGGCCGAGCGCACTCGGCAATGAGCCTGTTCGTGGACACCAGCGTCTGGTCGATCGCCCTGCGAAGGGATGCGATCCCGGAGTCCGCCGAGGTGAATCGACTGCGGGAAGCCCTGAATGCCGGCGATGTGGTTCTATCTACTGGAATCGTCCTCCAGGAGCTTCTTCAGGGGTATTCAGGTCCCAGGGCCGCAGCGGAAATCGCGCGTCGATTCCAGGCGCTTCCCATGATCACGCCTACCCTTGAAGACCACGTACAGGCAGCGAATCTCCGCAACGGATGTCGTCGCCACGGCGTTCAGGTCGGAACCATTGATGCGCTGCTGGCGCAACTCTGCATCACTCACCAACTCACGATGCTATCCACCGACCGCGACTTCGTACTTGTTGCGAATCACACGACGCTTCAGCTCTGGAGTTGACGCGCGCCCCGATCAATTCGGCCCGCCGGCGCGCGTTCTCCTCAATGCGAAAGCGACGCCAACGACTACGAAGTACAGGACCAGGACAATTGCCGTAGCTAACAACAACCCGGCGGCCACGGCAGCAGGTTCTCCTTCTGGTTCGAACAGGCCCCGGAACAGGAGAACGATGAAGGCCGGCGCGAAGTGCCCCGAATCCTCTGCGATACGCCAGGGCAAGAGCGCCCACACCGCGACCAGCGCCGTCAGCAGGTAACGCACCGCCGCCGCGCGCCGATAGGGCCGGAGCGCCATGTACAGACCGGTGGACGCCCCCGCACCGGCCACCAGGGCGACCGCCCAGCCGATCCAGGCGCCGCTCAAGCCTCCACCCATCGAATGATGTGGTTCTCGAGGTCATCCGGATGCACGCTCGTCTCGGAAACGACCTTGCCGCGCACGCTGATACCCGCCGCATGGACGGTATCCGGCGAACCGGACACCAACGGATGCCACCAGGCGAGCCCGCGTCCCTCGGCGATGCGGCGATACGCGCAGGAAGTCGGCAGGAAATTCAGTTCGGCCACGTTTGCCGCATTGATTTCCACGCAGTCCCCCACCAGCTTGTGCCTGTCGGGGTAGTGCTTGCAGCGGCATGCATCCTGGTCGAGCAGCCAGCATACGACGCTGGTGAAGAAGACGTGGCCTTCCTCATCGTCAAGTTTCAGGGTGCAGCACCGCGCGCAGCCGTCGCACAGCGACTCCCACTCCTCGTCGGACATCTCCGCGAGCGACTTGGTCTCCCAGAAGGGCCGCTGTTTCATGCGCCCAACAGTAGCTGTTGGCCGTCCGCCAGCGCAACCCGTCCTGAAGCGGCGAGGGAAGTACTCAACCCCTGGCGGCCCGCAACAGTTCAAGGAAGCGTTCGCCGAGCAGCGGCGCGCGCCAGCCGAGCAGTGCCTCCGGGAGGTCGCCGGTCGCGGTGAACCCCCGTACGCAGGCCTCTATGAGCCTCCTGCGGCCCAATAGTTCCGGCGCCATCCCGAGCCGGTCCGAGACGCTGCGAACGAAATCGCGCATACGTTTGGCTACCTTGCGTTCCCGGCCGGAAAGCGGCCCGGGCAATGGGTTCGGCGGCTCCCTGTCACGCTCCTCCCAGCCTTCGGCGCAGGCCGACAGGATGGCATCGGCGTAACGGCGCCGGGCGCCTCTCGGCAGCATCCTGAACAGGCCGTCACGCGAAACCGGAGCGGTCGCGGCGACCGCCACCAGGTCCTCGTCGCGCATGACATACGCCCGCGGGATGTCACGGCGTCTTGCCTCTCGTTCTCGCCAGGCCGCGATGCTCCGCAGTACCGCGAGTTTCGGGGGTCGCAGCCGGCCGGCTCCCTTCATGCCGCGGTAGTACTCGCGCGGGTCCGGTTCGGGCCTTGCCAGCATCATCGACATTTCGTCCTCAAACCAGGACAGTCGGCCGCCCGCCTCGAGGCGCTCGCGCATGCGCGACCAAAGCGGCACGAGATGCGCGGCATCCTCTCTCGCATAAGCGAGCTGGCGGTCCGAAAGGGGGCGGCGCAACCAGTCCGACCGGGTCTCCCGTTTCGAGATCACGAAGCCCAGGTACGTCTGTACGACCGCCGCGTAACTCTTCGAGATGTCCGCGGCGAGGAACGCATGGGCGACCTGCGTATCCACGACGGCAGCGGGTCGGAGTCCGAGATGGCTGTCGATCATCTCCAGGTCTTCCGAGCAGGCATGCATGACTTTCGTTCGCGCGGCGTCCGTAAGGAGTGCCCGCAGCGGATCGAAACCCTGCCTTGCCTGCGCGTCGATCAGGCGAACGCCGTCTTCGCCGCCGATCTGGTACAGAGCGGGAATCGGATAGAAGGTCCGCGTGCGCATGAACTCGGTGTCGACGCCAACCACGTCGCCACAGGGACCGAAGTCCCAACGCGGATCATCGTCCGATTCGATGAGAGGACTGGCTTTCATTGCTGCGCTGAATCGGTCAAGGCTGCCGAACACTAGTCGATGGCGCGCCGGCCGTGCAGCGCATGGGCGATGGTGCCGCCGTCGATGTATTCCAGTTCGCCGCCGAGCGGCACGCCATGGGCGATACGGCTCACCCGCACGTCCATGCCCGAGAGCGCCTCGACGATGTAGTGCGCCGTCGCCTCGCCCTCGACCGTCGGATTCGTCGCCAGGATGACCTCGCGGATGCCGCGCTCACGCACGCGCGCGCCGAAATCCACAAGCCCGAGTTCCGAAGGGCCGACACCTTCGATCGGCGAGAGTCTCCCATGCAGGACAAAGTAGCGCCCGCTGTAGCCGCCGGCCTGTTCGATGGCGATGACGTCGGCCGGCGATTCGACTACGCACAACGTGCCCGCGTCCCGCCTCGGATTTGCGCAGGCGGCGCACAGCTCCGTCTCGCACAGGGTGCGGCACTCCTTGCAGCGCTTCACCTCGGCCACCGCGGCGGAAAGAGACCTCGCAAGAGCTTCCCCACCCTCGCGGTTGTGCTGAAGCACATAAAGCGTCATCCGGGTCGCCCACTTCGGGCCCACGCCGGGTAGCATCTGAAAGGCGTCGATCAGGCGATCGATCAGGGGACTGATGCGTATCAAGACGGGAAGTTGATGCCGAACGGCAGCCCGAGGCCCTTCGTGAAGGACGACATCTTTTCCTTTTGCATGCGTTCCACCCGGCGCGCCGCATCCGTCACGGCCGCCGCGACCAAGTCCTCCAGCAGCCCCCGGTCCTCGCCGGTCAGGGTACTGTCTATCTCCACCTTGCGCGCCTCGTAACGGCCGGTCAGCGTTACCTTGACGAGACCGCCGCCGCTCTCGCCCACCACCTCCGCATTGGCGAGATCCGCCTGCGCCTGTTCGAGGCGCGCCTGCATGTCCCGCGCCTGCTTCATCAAGTCGCCGAGATCCTTCATGGAACGATTGCCTGTGGGTCACTCATGGACTGCGATACTCCCTATCGTCCAGGGGTTTTATCGAACCGACCCGCCCACCAAAGACGCGAAGCAGCGACTGCACCGTTTCGTCCGACTCAATGGCGGCCTCCGCCGCGCGCTGACGCTCCACATCGAGCCGGCGCCGGCGGTCGGCGGGAGTTTCCTGGTCGGTCTTTCCGACCACGATATCGACGCGTATTTTCCGGCCCATGTACGAAGACACCAGGTCCTGCACCGACGAGGCGCTGTCGTCGCGCAACAGCAGGTCGTGCTCTTCGGCCAATACCAGTTCCCACCGGTCATCCTTGTGCGACACGAGTTGGGAGTTGTCGAACACCATCCGCGTCACACCCGAGGGTTGCATCCTTTCGATAAGAGCGTAGAGATCGGGCTTGGGTTCGTCTCCCGCGGGCGCAACGGCAGGTGTTTCGGCGTCAGGCTTTTCGACCGGAGGATTCGCTGCGGATTTCTCCGTGTCAGGGCCATCGGCGGTAGACTTCACGGCGGGTCTTTCGGCCGGTCGTTCGACCACCGGCTTCGAGGCGCCGGCTTGGTCAGCCGATGCCTGCCGCGCTGAGACCGCTGCCGAATCCGGCAACTCGCCCCGCCCCGCCACTGAACGCCCGCCACCCGAACCGGCCGCTTCCGGCGCGAAGACAAGCATTCGGATCAAAGTCATCTCGAACCCGACCCTCGGGTCGGGTGCGAACTGCAGGTCCCGGCTGCCGCGCAGCGCGATTTCGTAGAAGAGTTGCACGTCTTCCGGCGACATCCGTTCCACGAACGGACCCACCGATCCCGCAACTTCGCCACCCACCGTCTGCGCCATCGCGATATCGTGCAGCGCGCGCTGCATTCCGGCGAGCACGTCCGCGAAGTCCGTGTTCCGCGCGGCGAGTTCGTCCGCGCAGCGAAACAGGCGCTGCCGGTCCGCATCCGCTAGGGCGTCCAGCAACGCAGACACCTCGTCGCGACGCACGGTGCCGAGCAGGCTGGCAACGTCTTCGGCGCCTACCCGGCCACCGCCGAAAGAGATCGCCTGGTCGACGACCGAGAGGGCGTCCCGCATGCTTCCCTGCGCGGCGTCGGCGATGATGTCGAGCGCGTCCGTTTCGAATTCGATCCCTTCCTTCTCGAGAATGGCCCCAAGGTGCGCGGCGATGCGTTCCGGCAGGATGTTCTTCAGGTTGAACTGCAGGCACCGCGACAGCACGGTGATTGGCACCCTTTTCGGGTCCGTCGTCGCCAGCAGGAATTTCACGTGTTCCGGCGGCTCTTCCAGCGTCTTCAACAGCGCATTGAAACTGGACGCGGAGAGCATGTGCACCTCGTCGATGAGATACACCTTGTAGCGTCCCCGGCCCGGCAGGTACTGCACGTTGTCGAGCAGTTCACGCGTATCGTCGACCCGCGTTCGCGAGGCCGCGTCAACCTCGATCAGGTCCACGAACCGGCCTTCCACGATCTCGACACAGGCGCCGCAGGTTCCGCAAGGCGCGGAACTGACTCCCGCTTCGCAGTTCAGGCAGTTTGCGAGGGCCCTTGCGATGGTGGTCTTGCCCACTCCCCGCGTGCCTGTAAAAAGGTAGGCATGGTGCAGCCTGCCCGCTTCGAGCGAATTGACCAGGGCACGGACGGTATGGTCCTGGCCAACCACATCCTGCAACTGGCGGGGCCGGTACTTGCGGGCGAGAACTTGGTAACTCATCGGCGTTCGCATTGTAGCCCCGCCGGGGACAAAATGGCTTCGTCATCGCGGACGTCCTGTCGCGTTGTAGTCGTGTTGCAAGAGTACGAGGAGGTTGAGGCGGTTCATGGGCTTCGACGGCAAATTCCTGATCATCGGCCACCGGGGCGCGGCGGGGCTCGCGCCGGAGAACACCATGAAGGCTTTTCGTGCCGCGTTTGCCTGCGGGGTCGACGCGATAGAACTGGACGTGCATGAGGTGGATTCACGGCTCGCGGTGATTCACGACCCGACAGTGGACCGGACGACCAACGGCCGCGGGAGAGTGTCCGACTACAGCGTCACGGATCTCAGAAAGCTCGACGCTGGCGATGGCGAAGCCATACCCCTGCTCGAAGAAGTGATGCAGTCGCTTCCAGCGGGGGTGGGGATCAATATCGAACTCAAGGGACCGGGGACCGAGCGGTTGGCGGCGGCCACCTCCCTCGACCTCGCAAACACGCTGGTGTCGAGTCACGACCTCGGGCGCCTCAGGGCGTTCCGACGCGCCCGGCCGGACGTGAGGTGCGCGCCGGTGTTCAGGGTCCCCTACCCCAATATGACCGGCACGGCGCGAGCTGTCGATGCGTGGTCTATCAATATACGGAACGACCTCGCAACGCCGCGACGCATTGGACGGCTGATCGACGCGGGGTTTCGCGTGATGGTCTACACCGTGAACGATAGCGAACGCGCGTTCGAACTCAGGCAGCAGGGCGTTTCCGGCGTGTTTTCGGACTTTCCCGACCGGGTGCGGAGCTAGACTTGCCGCACCCCTTCACTCGTCCTCGAGTTTCTCGATTTCGCGATCTAGTGTGTACTTTTCATCGGTGACGATCCGCTCAAGCGTCTCGACACGTTCTCGCAGGGCGTCCACCTCGTCTTCCAGGGTGTCGGTTCTCGCCGAAGTTGCCGATGCGTTGCGTCGGATCCAAAGCTTGGTCAGGTGAATCGATCCGAGGATCACCGTGATGAGTATGACGAATACGAAGACGTCCATCTTGGCTACTGTTCCTTCTCTTGTTCCTTCTCGAAATGACCCTATTCGTCCCGGGGAGACCCTGTGCCTAGTGCCGATCGGCCCTTCGTGGCGGCACCGATCTCCGCGAATCCGCGATCGAGCGCGTATCTGTCGGAGGTTACAAAAGCCTCCATGCGGCGCAACCTCAGTTCGATCTCGGCAAAGTCCGCCTTCGCCGCTCGCAGACTCTGTCTTGGCGAGAACTTCGGGCCGAATTCCTTCACCGAGTCATGATCGCGCTTGCTGTCGGCGCGCCGGCGGCCACGACGCGCTTCGCGTCTTCTCTTGTCCGCGCGCCTGCGCAACCTTTCAGCGCGCTTTCGTCCGTGGGAACCGCCTTTCCACATATTCCTGCGCGCGGCGTCCGCTCGAGCAGACGGACGATAACCCATGACGAAGAAAGCAACCCAGTAGGCGGGGAATACAACGCTCGGCAGGAACAGCAGGCCGGTCAGTGCGGCGCAGCGGGCCACCCACGCCTCGATGCCCAGGTACCGTGCCACCCCGGCGCACACGCCAACGATCTTTCGGTTTTCCCGATCAAGGTAAAGACCACCTGAACGACGCAGGAAGTCCTCGTAGTCGTCGTAGTGGATGCGCCTTGACCGTCGTTCGCGTCGCCCCCCGGCGCGTTCGGCCTTGCCCGCAGCTTCCGGTTCGCCGTCATCTCTGCCGCCCGACTCTCCCCGGATACGCGCCGCCGCATCGTCGAGCAACCTGGCGGCGCGACCGGAAACTTCCTCGGTGGCTGCCGAGGCAAGTTCCTCCACTGCACGCTCGAGGTTCCTTGTAGCGTCCTGGATGCTCCGCCTGTTGTTGGGGGAATTACCGCTCCCGTTACGGCTCATCTGCAGCCTCCCGTCACGACGCCGGATCGCGCTTGCGCCAACCCGGCGTTTCGGCATCCAGTATGGCTTCGAGCGTCTCGATGCGCTCGCCCATCCGGTCCGCCAGGTCGGTCAACCGCTCCAGCTCGGCTCGCTCCTCACCTGATAGTGCGGCCTGCCCGCGTCGCTTGCTCCGGTAGTGCATGACGAGCCAGATCGGCGCGACGACCACCATGAACAGGATTGCGGGGACAAGGAAGACCGCAACTGCGCCATCACTCATCTTCGCTTCTCCTCAGTCTGATTTCAGCCGTCGTCCCGCGATTGTTCATCGTGCTGAACGCGTTCCTTCAAGCGGCGCAGTTCCTCGTCGACCTGCTCGTCGCCTTCCAGCGAGTCGATCTCCGCCGCGAGCGTCTTCTGGCCCACGTCGTAGGACTCGACCTGGCCTTCAAGGTCGTCGATTCTGCTTTCGTACTGTTCGAACCGCAGCATAGCGTCGTCCACGCTGTGATCTGACAGTTGACGCCGTATGTCGAGCCTGCCCCGGGCCGCCTCGCCGCGCATGACGATGGCGTTCTGGCGGGCCTTGGCGTCCTTCAACTTCGCCTGCAGCGTCTCCATGTCGCCGTTCAGCTTGGCCAGCGTCTCCTCCAGGGCCCCAGATTCCTTGGCCAGCGCCTCGGCCGCGGCTTCGGCCCTGGCACGCTCTGCAAGCGCACCCCGGGCGAGGTCGTCGCGATCCTTGCGAATCGCAAGTTCCGCCTTGCGCTCCCACTCGGCGGCGTCCTTTTCGAAAGACGCCTGTCGCCGGGCGAGGGTCTTCCGATCCGCGATCGCCCGCGCCGAGGTGGTGCGCACTTCGACCAGCGTCTCCTCCATCTCCTGGATGATCAGTCGGACCATTTTCTCCGGGTTCTCGGCCTTGTCGAGCAGGGCGTTGAGATTGGAGTTAACGATCTCCGTCGCGCGAGAGAATATGCCCATCAGTGTTGCCTCCTGCGGTGTGCGTGGCGATTCCTCGGTCTATTGCACTTCAGAATCCGTGCCAACCCGGGAGGTTTACCCAACCCTTTGATTTTATTGTCAAACCGATTTAGCGGACAGAACTCCACCACAATGATGGTGGCCGATCCCGCTAACTATTGGTTAAATGCGCCCATGCCAGCCGAGCCAGACAGACTGATCGGGGAGTCCGCGGCCTTCCTCCAGGCACTGGACGATGTTTCTGCCGTGGCCCCGCTCGACAAGCCGGTGCTCATCGTGGGCGAACGCGGCACCGGCAAGGAACTCGTCGCCGCGCGCCTGCATTACCTGTCGAACCGGTGGGACGCGGAGTTCCTCAAGATGAACTGCGCGGCAATTTCCGACTCGCTGCTCGAAAGCGAGCTTTTCGGTCACGAGGCAGGCGCGTTCACGGGTGCGGCGCGCATGCACCAGGGCCGCTTCGAGCGTGCGAACGGCGGCACGCTGTTCCTCGACGAACTCGCGACTACCTCGGGACTGGTGCAGGAGAAGATCCTGCGGGTCATCGAGTACGGCGAGTTCGAACGCGTCGGCGGAAGCCGGACGCTGCGCGCCGATGTGCGCCTTATCGCCGCCACCAACGCCGACCTCCCACGGCTGGCCGAGGCTGGCAAGTTCCGCCGCGATCTTCTCGACCGGCTCGCCTTCGACGTCATCACCCTGCCGCCGCTGCGCGAACGCGGTGACGATATCCTCCTGCTCGCCGAGTACTTCGGCATCAACATGGCCACCGAACTCGGCCGCGAGTACTTTCCCGGCTTCGCCGATGCCGCCGTGCGCCAACTCGTTTCGTACGACTGGCCGGGCAACCTGCGTGAACTCAAGAACGTCGTCGAACGCGCCGTCTATCGGACTGACGACGACACCAAGGTGAAGGAGATCGTGCTCGATCCGTTCGACTCTCCCTACCGTCCCCGAAACGAACCGGTTCAGGGCAGCCTCCCTGCCCCGCCGATCCTGCCGTTGGATCTGAAGCAGGCCGTGCGCGATTTCGAGACCGAACGCGTCGAGGCGGCCATGCACCAGGCCCGGCACAACCAGCGCAAGGCGGCGGAGTTGCTAGGGCTGACTTACCACCAGTTCCGGGGCTATCTGAAAAAGCACGGCTTGCAGCCTAGCCAAGAGGCGAACTGACGCCCGCCCTGCCATAGACTTGGCCTCTCGGCGCGGGACCGATGTGATCCCGTGATCCGCACCATACGATCAGCCAATCTCCCACGCCCAGTCGGGCTTTCCTCCGCTACACGGCCGTCGCCGACGATCCCATACTGGGACATCCGCTACCCGACGCTCGGAGACCGATGTGAGATGGCCGCGCAGACTCGTGCCGTCGCCGATACCCCGCCTGGACGGCCAAGTGTCCATCTGGAGTGTCACCGCGCGGGACGCTCGAACCTTCTTCCGAATCGTCATCCCGCTATGGCTTGTCGCCCTTACGTACATCGGCTATAAGGCGCGGGAGTCGTGGTCGGTGGACGATGCTGCCGCAGAGCCGGTTTGGCGCAACGCGAGCGACTATGCCCTCGGGGTGTTGACCGAACTTGGCGGCGTCGGCATTGGTGTCGCGATCTTTTCGGTGCTGATGACGCGCGTGCTGAACACCACGGGAGGACTATTCATGACGCTATACGAAGCCATGGCGAACCGGTTCGTGATTCCGGTCATCGAGAGACACGAGGCCAGGGGCTATGCGAAGGGCCGCAAGGAAACCGAGGCCAAATGGCGCGCCTGGAACGACCGGCGCCTCGCCGCCGCGCGCGAGGGGCGCGAGTTCGACGAGCCGCCACCGGCAAGCTGAAGCCGGCGTCGAGACGACGTCCTAGCTGCCCCCGCACCACTGCAGTCCGTTCTGGACCACCGTGCGGAAGGCCGGGTGACTCCAGGACTGGGGGTCGTGCCCGAGTTGCAGGCAGAAGATCCGCGAGTCCCCCTCCATGCGCGTCCACGCGATCGTCCGCATGGAGTTGGGCCGGTCCGTCGTCAGCAGCACGTCGCAATCGTCCTCGCAGTCGCGGATCAAATACGTCTCGTCTTCGATTTCGAAGTCGGCCAGGCCGGCCGCAAGCGGATGATCGGTATTGACCTTGACCGGAACCTTCCCGAACCAGACGCCGTTCACCGGTCCCCCGCAGTCCACGTCCTGAACCCACCGTGCTCCCCCGAGTCCCATGATGGATCCCCAGCGGTCGTCGTATCGCCAATGCAGCATGGAGTGGTGCAGGACGAAAATGGACTGGCCGTTATCGATCAGCCGTTCGACGCAGGCCCTTTCGTCTTCGTCCGGCCCCTGTTGCGTCATCGTGTAGAAAACGGTGACGTCGAAACCGTCGCGCACCTCGTCGTGGACAGCCTGCGAACCTGCAAAATAGCGACGGTCGTCTAGACCTACGGGCGTGAGCCAATCCCTGATATTGAATACGTAGGCGTTGACGCCGTCCAGGCTCGTGAAGAAATCGATGAACTGTATGACGTGGTGTCTGTGCCCACCGGTGAGCACGGCAACTGAAAGTTCGCTCATGTGTTATCCCCTCCCTAATCCGCGTTCGAGTATAGGTCGGAGAGCGCATCGATTCGACGCGGGGCGTTGAACCACCGCTGGCCATTGGCGATGATTGAGACGTTGGAGGAGGACCAAATGAACGCGCAAGCAGGACAAAACGCCGATTTCTATGTCGCCACGGACGGCGACGATGCCTGGACCGGCACATTGGAGAGCCCGAATGCAGACGGGACGGACGGTCCGTTCGCGACGCTCGCGAGAGCGCGCGACGCCGTGCGGATACTGAAGCAGGGCGGAAAGAACGAGGACATTGACGTCCGGATTCGAGGCGGCAGGTACTACCTGGCGGAGACCGTAGTGCTTGGGCTGGAAGACTCGGCGGGATCAGGCCAGACCATCACCTATGCCGCCTACCCAGGCGAAGAACCGATCTTCTCCTCGGGCGTGCGGATAGAGGGCTGGCGTGAGTTGGAACGGGATATTCCCGAGGGCCTCTCCCACATGTCACGGCCTCACGTCTGGGTCGCCGACGTACCGGCGGACCTCGGGACCTTCCGCACCCTCTACGATGGCGACCGGCGCCTTCAACGCGCGCAGACCGACGGGTTCAACCCGACCACAGTGCGCCTGCGGCGCACCGAGCCGCCCCCGGGGGAGTTCAAGCTCGGTCAGGGCGACATGACCGATTACGAGGGGGCCCTCGATCCCCTTCGGTACGTCGGCTTTCCCGACGGCGCCATGCGGAACTGGGACAACCTGGAAGACGTGGAACTCATCATCCGCTTCGGTTACGCCATGGCGATCCTGCCGCTCGCACTCGTCGACGAGGAGTGGCACCTGGCCAAGACGGCAGCCCAGAGCGGCTACGTGCTGAAAGCCATGGGCGGCGGCATCGACCGCGGCGAGACGATCGCCGCGATCGAGAACGTGCCCGAGGGCCTGACCCACGCGGGAGAGTGGGTCCTGAACTCAAAGGAAGGGAAACTCTACCTCTGGCCCCTGGACGAAGCGCCCGGCGACGAGATCTTCGCGCCGTCCCTGATGGAACTGGTGCGCGTGGAGGGCAACGTCGATGTCGATGGTCCGACGGACACGCCCGCCCGGGGCATCGTGTTCGACGGCCTCGCCTTCACCCAGGGCGACCGGTACGTCGTCTCGGATGACTACATGTCGATCCAGCACGACTGGGCAATGATCGACCAGGGCCACGGCCTGCTCCGCCTGCGGGGCGCGGAGGACTGCCGGATCGAGAACTGCAGGTTCTTCAACAGCGGGGGCGAAGCCATCCGGCTGGATCTGCACTGCCAGAGAATCGTCGTCACCAGGAACGAACTCAGCCACCTCGGCTGCTCCGGCATCCTATTGCTCGGTTACGGCCCCGGCACGAAGGACGTCAACAAGAACAACGTGATCTCGAACAACCATCTCCACCACCTCGGGGAGATCTTCTGGCACTCCCACGGGATCATCGTGCACCAGAGTGCGGAGAACCATATCGCGCACAACTCCATTCACAACATGCCCCGCAAGGCGATCTGCCTGTGCGGCGTGCGGCCGCAGTTCTTCATCCCGGAAGAGGCCTACAACGTCCTCAACATGCGGGAATGCGCGCCCTGCATCCGCTGGCACGAGATCCAGGATCCGGAGGCGGTGCAGCAGGACGCGAGAGACTCGAAAGTGCGGGGGGTCATCGACTGGCCGCTTGTCACCCAGTACCTGCACACGAGAGACAACGTCGTCGAATACAACGACGTCTCCCGCGCGAACCAGGTCTTCATAGACGGGGCGTCCATCAACATCTCGGGCGCGGGAGAGAACAACGTCATCCGGCGCAACTACGTCCACCACATCTTCAATCCGCGCATCGCCGGCGCGATCCGCATCGACGACTTCCAGCGCAAGACCACCATCGCGGAGAACGTCATCTACAAGACCAACTCCTGCGGAATCATCCACAGGCACGAGACGTACGTGGAGAACAACGTGATCTGCGATGTCTATCCGGGTTGCTACATCTGGATCGGCCAGCGGCCCATCAACGGCTCGAGGATCACGGGGAATGTCATGCTGTCTACCGGCGAAATGAAGGAACCGCGGCGGGGATACCGCTACGACGGGATGTTCTACTCGCTCGCCGGCCGCCTGATCCAGGACATGGACATCTGGGAACATCTCGGTGGAATGGAGAACACGACCATCGACGGCAACGTCTATTTCGTCCAGGGCGTCTCCGAGGAATCGGCCGAGGTCCTGGAAAGACTCCGGTCACTTGGCTATGCCGAGAACAGCATCTATGCGGACCCCCTGCTCGAGGACTGGGACAACGGGGACTTTCGCCTGACGGCGGATTCACCTGCCGCGAAGATGGGCATCAAGTCACTCGACGTACGGGAAACGGGCCTTAAGGACGACTTTCCCGACCGGCTCAGATAGCCGGCCGGGAAGCCGACGAACCTAAAGCGATGGCAACAACGGATTCCATTCAGTTCGCCGCCATGGGGCTAGCGACGCCCGGGATCGCCGTTCCCGCGGCCGAGGCAGCGGAGCGCAACGGCTTCGACATCTTCCTGCTGACGGACAGCCAGAACCTCCGGGGAGACGTCTATTCGCAGCTCGCGCTATGCGCGAAGGCGACGTCTACCATCATGCTCGGCACGGGCGTGACCAATCCGATTACGCGCCATGCCGCGGTTACGGCGACGAGCATCATGAACTTGCAGGCCGAGAGCGACGGCCGGGCCATCCTCGGCATTGGACGGGGCGATAGCGCAGTTCTGCATATCGGACGAAAGATCGCGTCCCTGAAGGAATATGGGGCCTACGTACGCGACCTGCAGGGGTACCTGTCGGGTGGCGTGGTCGACCAGAACGGCTTCCCAAGCCGCTTGCGCTGGCTCGACCTCGTCGACGTGGAAAAGGTGCCCGTGGACATGGTGGGATCGGGACCCCGGTCCCTCGCGCTGGCAGGGAGCCTCGCTGATCGCGTGACGCTCGCCGTCGGCGCCGATCTTGATCGCCTGGCCTGGGGCATCAATACCGTGCGCCGGGCCGCGGAAGCCGCCGGACGCGATGCGGCCAGCATTCCCATCGGGGCGTACCTCAACGTCGCCGTCGGGACCGACAGGGATCGCGTTCGCGAATCCATCCGGGGCGGCGTCGCGACGTTCGCGCATTTCAGCGCCGGCGCCGGAACGGACTTTTCCAGTCAACCCGAAATCATGCGCCGCGTCACCTCGCGGCTGCAGACGGAATACGACACCGCGGAACACTCGCAGGGCGATGCGGCCCACGCGAAAATCGTTGACCAGGATTTCATCGACTGGTTCGCCATCGCTGGAACTGCGAAAGAGGTCATCGAACGTCTCACGCCCATCGTGAAGCTGGGCTTGAGCCACATCTACTTTGCGGGCGGCCGAGCTCTCAGCACGCAGGAAGCGCTCGCGCAGGAAGTCATGCCGGCCCTGCGCGCGCTGTAAGTCTGCGCGCCCTGCCGAGGGTCACCGGTCCTTGGCCTTTTTGATTTAGTATCGGAGACCACGGGAGGGGCGACATGACGGACAAATTCAAGCTGGCGATCATCGGCTGTGGCGGCCACGCGAGGGGCACCCTGGCGCCCCTCTGGGCAGACATCCCGGAAATCGAGCCGGTGGCGGCCTGTGACGCCCACGCGGAGTCGCTCGCCAACTTTGCCGAGCTCTTTGGGATCGAGAACACCTACTCCGACGCCCGCAAAATGCTGGCAGAACAGCAGCCTGACATCCTGATCGTCGGATCGTGGCCCGCCTCCCACATGGAAAACGTGCTGGACGGCGTGAACGGCGGTGTCCGCGCCATCTTCTGCGAGAAGCCGATAGCTCTGAATGCCGGCGAAGCCGAGCGGATGTTTGAGGCGGCCAAGTCCGCCGGCGTGATCCTAGTGGAAGGATTCATGCACCTCTACCACCCGCAGACGCACGCGGTGAAAGAGCGCCTGGACAACGGCGCAGTCGGTGAACTCCGTTGCATCCGCGCGAGCTTTTCGTCCGGATCCTCGAACCCGACCAACTGGCGCCGGCGCGGCGAACTCGGCGGCGGGGCCGCCATGGACCTGGGCTGCTATTGCCTCAGCAGCATCCGATACCTGGTCGGTGCCGATCCCCTGTGGGTGTCGGCCAACGGGAACTTCGACGCCGATGCCGAGATCTGGCACACCCTGCTGGGCACGCTCCATTTCGAGAACGGGGTGATCGGGCAGTTCGACACCAGTTTCGGGTGGCCCCGCCGGGGCTCCTGCGAGGTGGTCGGCACCGAGGGCACCATCTGGGTTCCGAGAACGGCCTGGTCATGGCCGAGGGACGAGTCGTCGACGTTCACGTGGGCGAACGCCGATTATCGCGATCCCCGGGAGGAGACGGTCGAAGTGGCGGGACTGAATCCCTACCGCGCGGAACTCCTCGATCTGGTCAACGCGTTGTCGACCGGCAAGCCTACGCTTCTGCCTGACGAACTCTCGGTGGGAACGATGCGCCTCATCGATGCAGTCCACGAATCCGCGCGTACGGGCCAGCGGGTAAAGATAGGGTAGCGACTGCATGGGCAAAGCGATCGAAGGGCGGCTGCAAGAGGTGTTTGGCGAGCACGTCCGCAGCGAGGGTCCCCTCGCACCCGGCGGCGCGGGGTTCAGAATCCGTGGAATCGATCTCAGCGGGCCGCTGGAACCGCACCAGGTAAACGCCCTTATCGAAGCGCTGGCCCATTACCGCATCATGACCCTCGCGGACCAGGACCTGGACGCCTTCTCCGCCGCCCATTTCGAGCGATTCGCCAACCACTGGGGCGCGCCGCTGCCGCATCCGAGCAACTTCAAGCGCCTCGGGAACACGCGGTACTACAAACCCGAACTTCTGCCGCCAGAAGAGCGACCCTCCACGCGGGTGAATGCCGCCTTTCCCGAAGAGCTGCACTGCCTGCCGGGCGCGGACTCTCCCGCCGTCTTCGTAGTGACCAACGTCCGGGACCTGACGGACGAGGAGCGCCAGGCCGGACCGAGGCTTCTTCCGGCCACCACCTGGCACACGGACATCGAACACCACGCGATCCCGCTGCATGTATCCATGTTTCTCGTCCACAAGGCACCAGTGGCACGTGACGCGCCCGGCGGCACATGGGTCCCGGTATGGGTTCCCGGCCCCGACGACTCGCAGACGGACCGGTACTTCGAAGACTCCGATCCCGAGTTGTTGCGCCTCCGCAGGTCGCTCCCGCTGAACGGCGAGACGTCGTTTGCCGACACCGCTGCCGCATTCGCGGCCCTGCCCAGCGCTGAGCAGTCACGTCTCTCGAAAGTCCGGGTGCGAAGGCATTCCTATACCAGGAACGACGGAACCAACCTCGCGCCGCTGGTTCGCACCAACCCCCGTTCCGGCATCAAGTCGCTGCACAGCCCGCTGTGGTGCCCGCGTCCTCCAACCCAGATCCCCCTGGAGGTCGAAGGCATGTCGGCGGAAGCGTCCCGTGCT
Organism: Gammaproteobacteria bacterium; assembly: GCA_028821515.1. Classification (GTDB taxonomy): domain Bacteria; phylum Pseudomonadota; class Gammaproteobacteria; order Pseudomonadales; family Azotimanducaceae; genus VXNE01. The sequence goes on from JAPPGA010000026.1 coordinate 55,825, forward strand.
TTCCTCGAGGAAATTGAGGCCCACGTGCTGCAGCCGGATTTCCGTTACGACCACGCCCACACGCCCGGCGACGTGACGCTGTGGGATCTCTTCATGACCCTGCACGTCGCACCACCGTCGAAGGACAACATCCAGTCGCTGGACGACGCCCGCCTGTTTTACCGCATCAGTTGCAAGGGCGAGCCGGCGCTGACGCTGCCCCGGCACGATCCGCCGGATTGGATCAGCGAGCATATCTTCCTGGAATACACCACGCCGGGGGAAGTCATACAAGCCTGTTGACGGAAGGACATTCTCTTCCCCGCGGGGAACGCATCTGCCACCACTGCCGGAGGTACCTCTCTGCCTCCGCTGAGGAGTTCGGCCGAACTTGCCGAAAGGTCCCGAACAGGCCAATCTTCGCGCCATGACCCTGCTCGAATAGTCCAATGTACCGGATGATTCGACATCGATACCGTTCCGACCCAAAGAAGAGTTGGCACCATTTCTCCTGGATGCTCCCCGCGGCCCTTGCGATTTGCATTGCGGGCCAGGCATTGGCGCAAAACGCCGTCCCCGCGACTTACAGTGTCACCTTTACCGGCAATTGGACCGACGAAAGCACACCCAACCTCCCCCTGCCCTCCACTGCACACTTCACCACACGGATCGGCGCGATCCACAACAGCAATGTCACTTTCTGGGAGAGCGGCGGCACGGCCTCGACGGGCGTCGAGATCATGGCGGAGACAGGGGCACCGGGCATCCTCCGGAGTGAGATCGAAGCCAGTTCTCATGTTCACGCGGTCATTCAGCATGATGCCTCTATTGGCGGAACGGGTACGGTCACGTTCGATATCGAGGTCTCCGAGGACCATCCCCTGATCACCCTGACGTCGATGATCGGCCCGAGTCCGGATTGGTTTGTCGGAATCTCCGGACGGTCGCTGCTCGACAGCCAGGGCGACTGGCTGCGGACGGTCCGGATCAACCTTTATCCCTATGATGCCGGAACCGAGAACGGCAACACGTTCTCGCTGAGCAACCCCGATACCAATCCACAGGAAACCATCACCAGCCTCAGGGGGCAGGATCCATTCACGGACGAACCCATGGCGTGGCTCTCGTTCGTCCTCGACACCACAAACCAACCACCACGCCGGGTGACCGGCGTTTCGATCAGACCCGGCGTTGGCGCCCTGACCGTGTCTTGGAATCCGGTGGACGATGCCGACGGCTACAAGGTCCAATGGTGGTCGGCTGGCCAGACCTTCGGTAGCGACCGGGAGCGCGTCGTAGGCAGTTCCGTAACGCAGGTTACGATCCCTGACCTGACGCCTGGTACCGAATACTCCGTGCGGATCATCGCAACGAAGCCCCGCACCCGCGACGGTAAGCCATCGCATGTGGAGAACGGTACGCCGTTGGCCCCGTCCAGAAAACCGCTGGAACCCACGGAGTCTCCGCCCACGCTCGACCTGCTCGCGGACGGCGACGCGGCAACCCTTGACCTTGCTGCCATGTTCACCGCCTCCGAAGGGGAGACGCTGACCTACGAGGCGGAATCCAGCGACCCGGAACTGGTTACGGCAAGCGTGGAAGGCACCGAACTGGTCCTGGTGCCGAACGATATCGGCGAGGAAGGCACCGTCACCGTGACCGTGACGGCCACCGATGAAGGCGACCGGACGGCAACCCTATCCTTCGCGATCACCATCGAGCCAAACCCACGGAGTCTCCTGCGCGGCTGGCGCAAGGTGTTGTTCGAACGGTAGGGCCGGGGTTCGAAACACTCGGCGCGATGGTCTGAGAAACTAGCCTCGGAGCAAATCCCAGAACTCGTCCAGGTCTTCACGATTGTCGAGGTCGCGACACCAGGCGATGAGTTCATCGGCGACATCCGATCCCAGCAGCGGATCTACCAGCGAGTGGAACTTCGCCTCGAGTTTCCGCCACTGCAGGTCGAGGTCGCGCTCCGGGATGGCCACGTTCTCCTCGAGCGACACCGTGCGCCCATCCGTCGTCGCGATGGTCACCCGCGTGTCCGCGGCCGGCTCGTCGAATGCGACGACATGCGCCTTGTCCCGGGTCTCGATCAGGGCGGGATCCTTGACGATGTCGTCGTTGAAGCTCTCGATACGGGCCGTGTCGACGCCGTGCAGCGCCATGGCGACGGCGAAACGCAGGCTGAACTTCGCCTCGAGCCCGGTGCTGGGCGCGGGGATGTTCACGGTAGTGAAATGCCCGCTATCCACCTTGATCTCGATGCTGTCGATGTCGTCGACATCGAGATCGTGATCAGCCTGCAGCGCCCTCGCCGCCTCTATGGCCGAATGCACCAGGTAGCCGGCGGCGTGATACTTGTAGTTGGTGTCGGGAACGAACGAGTCGACCGCCGCAATGTCGCGCTCGAATTGTTCCGGGGACACTTCGTCGCTCTGCGTCGCACCGAATCCCTGGGCAGCCTCCAGGATGTTGGACCGGCTCGAATAGCCGCGTTTCGCAAGACTCGCCGCCACGATGCCCGTCGCAGCCGCGTGTCCCGCATGCAGGGGTTTGTTCATCGTCCCGAACACGGCTTTCAGTCCACCCGCCTGGGTACCTGCAATGCCGAATGCCTGGGCAGTAGTGGCAGCATCGAGTCCGAGAAGCTGGGCCGAAGCCGCGGTAGCGCCAAAACAACCGACCGTGCCCGTGGAATGCCATCCGCGTCGGTAAGGCGAACGTCCGGTGTAGCTCACGACCAGGCATTCGGCGTCGATCCCGCACGCCAGCGCCCGGACCACGTCGCGACCCGGTGATTCATTGTGTTCGGCAAGTGCCAGGACCGCAGGCGCGACCGGAACCGTGGGGTGGCCGTTACACGCGCCATTGACATCATCGTAGTCGAGTGCGTGGCCAGCGGTGCCATTGAACAGCGCCGCCTGGCTGAGATTCGCCTTCCTGCCAGTACGGAACATCGACGCCTGCGGATGCCCGCCCTGCTCCTCGACCTCCTTGAGAAGGATGCCCGCCAACGGCTGCTGAGTCCCCGCCAGCGCAACGCCGATGAAATCCATCAGGCATTGCTTGGTGACGGTGACCGCTTCCATCGAGAGGTCTTCGAAACACGTGTTGATCACCCGTTCCGCTACGCGCGCAGTGGGACCGCTTGTTTCCTGTGGCATATCGCCAATTCCTGGGTGTTCCGGGAGGCTCCCTTAGGGTACGCGAACCGATATGCGCGTAGAAGCTGCCGGCCGTCCAGGACGCCAGCCGTTACTTGCCACATTCACCACGCGCTGGCTACGATACGCCCCGCAACGATGGTGACCCCGCCGGTCCCCTCGCGACGACAAGTTGTGAACCCCGTCAGGCCCGGAAGGGAGCAGCGGCAGCAGCGGACTCGGGCGCCGGGGTGTGGCTGGTAGGGTCGCCTCCAGTTGATCCAAACGGGTAAGAGGCGGCTCGAGGGATCAGTTTGCTATCGGCAGTTTCCATGATCGGGAGGCTACGCCGGTCATGGCCCCAACGGCTACTGGCGGCGCGCGGCATCCCGCTGCTCGGGCTCGCACTTGGCGCTGCCTGGGCCGGGGCTGTTGTGGTGTGGGCAGCCGCGCCGCAGGCAGACACAGCGCAAGCAGACGGAGTCCCGGAAGATGCCGCGCTGCACTATTGGTTGTCGCGCTCACGCTGGTGGCAACATATCCCGGGACCGCCCGGCTCTCCCGTCGCGACGGAGGCGACTGCGAACAGCCTGACCGTGTCCTGGGCCGCCGCGGAATCACTTGCCTTCGAGATCCTCGGCTACGACATCGCCTACCGGGCCGCCGGTAGCGAGGCGTTCCTGCAGCGTACCGGGAGTGGTCCGGAAACACGCACTGTCATCGACGGTCTCGCCGAAACCACGACCTACGAAATTCGGGTGCGTGCCCGGAACGAGTTGGGACCCGGCGATTGGTCAACGCAGGGTTCTGGCACGACGACGAGCACGGCGGGCGGTGGACCTTCTCCGCCGCCATCGAACGCACCGCCGGTATTCGCGGAAGGTGAAGAGGCCCGTCGCAGCATCCCCGAAAACACGCTGGCGGGCGTCGACATTGGTCCGCCCGTGACCGCGACCGATCCAGACGGTGATGTCGTGACCTACGGCCTGGAGGGTAACGATGCCGCGAGTTTCCACCTGCTATCGGAAACGGGTCAGATCCAGACGCTAGATGGGGTCGTCTACGACTTCGAAGCGAAGGAAACGTACTCTGTCCGGGTGACCGCGAGCGATCCGCACGGGGCTGCTGCGTCCATTGACGTCACCATCGCGCTCATCGACCAGGAGGAGGAGCAGGAAGTGCCGCCCGGACGGCCACGCGAACCGGTCGTCACGGCCGCCACCCTGACAAGCCTGACCTTGCGCTGGGAGCCTCCGGAGAACTCCGGGCCCCCGATCACCGCTTACGAGGTCGGGCACCGAGTACGCAACATCGGCTTCTACGAGATGATGCGAGTCCCGGGCACGCAGACCTCGGCCACAATCACGGGTCTCGACCACTCCACGGTCTACCAACTAGTGGTGGATCCGTTCAACGACGTGGGAGCCGGACCTCGGTCACCACGCGCGAGTGCGGCGACCCGGGCGCCACATTCCGACACTCCCATTCATGCCAGGGGTAACGCGATGGAAGTGACCCAAGGCGCTGGCGACGGTGTGCCGGTCACGCTCATCGACCGACTGTTCGGTCCGGACGGTCACGGGACACGGGTCTCGGGGACATTCCTCGACACGCTTTCGGACGATAACCCGGCCTCGCTGGTGCAGGTCGACGGCGGCAACAGCTACCGCCTTTCCGGCCTGCTGCTGCCGGGACACGACGACTTTCTACTCACTGGATACATCCGCCACGCCCTCGCGCACGGGGATGGCATTGTCTGGACGGCGAGCGACCAGTTTACGCGGTACAAGCCAGGCGATATCGACTGGGTGGTCAAGGACGGCAGGCCATTCCGGCAGTCCGCCATCACGTTTGCAGCGTGGATGCGCCACCAGAACGTGCTCTTCGTCACGTCGATGGAGAACAGCACCCGCGCGAACGATACCGAAGCCGCTTTTTGCGACGACTTCGTTGCGGAGGGTCTCGACGGGAAGGGCTGGATTCCGCTCTGCGGCGAGGTGGACGACTACATCGCCCACTCCGGCGTAGGCCTCGATCGCACGGTATTTGCGGGCGGCCTTCTGACGAGGACTGCCACCGGCGCGGTCCGCGGCGATGGCGTGTTTGCACCCAACTCGATCTGGGTCGAGGCTCGGAATGGTTCCACTTCCCATGCGACGGCGGTACTGGCGGCCTACACCACCGAACTGAAGGCTGCCAACCCGACCTGGGGAGCGGCCCGGCTGCGCACCGAACTGTTTCGGGTCGCACGTCTCCGGGACTACGACTACCATACCGGTGCCAGCGGCCCCCGTGAAGGCCGCACCATAAACGTAATCCTTCCGTCATTCGCCCCTGGCACGGGCAACCAGTTCCCGCAGTTCTCGACACCCTCGGCATACTCGGTCGCGGAGAACGGGACCGCTGTCGGCAACGTGGCTGCGACCGATCCTGACGAATCTGACAGCGTGACCGGCTACGCGATCGTTGGGGGCGCCGACCAGGCACAGTTCAGCCTCACCGATGCAGGCGCCCTGGCGTTCACCAGCGCACCGGACTTCGAGGAACCCGTCGACGTGGAGGGTCCCGATGCCGAGGCGGGAGACAATGACTATCTCGTGGTCGTGCAGGCTTCGAGCGGGACCGACGACCAGGTTCTCACCGCACAGCACCGGATCGTCGTAACGGTGACGGACCTGGACGACTAGAGAGCATCGCCGACATAGACCCTTGTGGCTTGGCAGATTGTTGTCCTGGCAACACAGTCTCAAGCCTCGTAGGGCGCTGAGCCACCGTATGCGGCGAATAATCCCTCCCTCTCCGCCCCGAACGCGCCCGGATCACTTGCCAGATTCCCAAACCGGTGGCTACGATACGCGCCGCAACGAGGGTGATCCTGCGCATTTCGCTGCGACAACCGCGAAACGCTGTTCGCTGGATCACCCGAAAACGCCACCGGGGAGGTGTCCGAGCGGCCGAAGGAGCACGCTTGGAAAGTGTGTATGGGTTAACAGCCCATCGAGGGTTCGACTCGAGCCGCCGCAGGCGGGGAGAGAACGCGCAGGCGACGCAGTCGCCGAGCGGCCCCGAAAGGGGTGAGCCGCCGCAGGCGGCGAATAATCCCTCCCTCTCCGCCTTTGCCTTTGCCTCTGCCACCATCCCTTGCCACACTCCCCGCGCGCTGGCTACGATACGTTTCGCGATGACCGCGTCCCCTCCCGTTGCGCCGGGTCGCCTTCATTCGCCACCGGAGAGGTGTCCGAGCGGCTGAAGGAGCACGCCTGGAAAGTGTGTATGGGTTAATAGCTCATCGAGGGTTCGAATCCCTCCCTCTCCGCCACTTAATCCAATGTCCGTTCCGGGGACATGGTTTACAGTTCATTCCGGTGCGGCCGCAGCCGGTGACGCGCACGGTAGGGTCGTGGAACGGATAGTCGGGCTCGGCCGGTGGTTCATAGACACGCGATGCGTAGAGCCGTCTATTCGCAAACCCACAGTCGCCGTCAGCCGTCCCGACCGCCAACAACCCGGGCGCGTGGGCACATGGGTGTAGTAGCCGGCAAGCTCGCGGGCATCCCCCCGACAGCACGGAACGGACCGATATCGGCTTGATCGCCATTGCCTCAGACCTTGCCTACGAGCACCGCTCTTAACGTAGGCTACTCTGATTGGTCCAGTGGAAACACTGTGCGGAATGCTGCGCCATCATTGCCAGCGTCCGCATAGGGTGTAAAAACAAACTTTTTACCTTCTGTAGTTCGCCGGTCGTCAAGATCAATACCATATCTTCTCCTTTCCGGCGTTTTTCGGAATCCCGGCCACGGATCTATCTGATCTATGGGTTGTAGCGAAATCTCGTCTGGAACTGAAATCAGGTCGCTCTTGCCAACCCAGGTATCGTTGTTGTCGCGCACATCAATTGAAAGTACTTCAGGGCCTCTCTTTAACGCATAGTTGTTCTCGGAAAGAAGCACTGTAGTGAGTGGGATACTGAAATTGACTTCAATAACGTACTCGCTGGATCCGTCGATCTCTAGCGATGCGTAGCCATTCCTCAAAGTCGGTGTTAGATCATTTCCATCCAGCTTGATCGTAAAGCCTTCGCTCCATTTCGGCACTCGGATGTTGAGCACACCGGTCCAGTCTGGTGGTGTAGTCAACGAAATTACCGTGATGCCTTCACCCGGGAACTTGCTTTCTTGTTTGATCGTTACGGTTCCATTGGGGGTATCAAGAATCGCAGAACTTGAGTCAAAGAAATTGATGAAAAGCTCATTGTTACGAGATGCATAGATCATGGATGGTATTCGAGCGATTCCCCGGGGGCCGGACCAGAAACAGCACCTGGTCGGACCGTGGAAGAAGTGCTTTGAATAACGCAACGGCGTGTAGTAGCACCACTTCATACCGTCATCAGATTGGGCGCTAAGTAACGCATTATAGGTGGTTCTCTCCAAGGCTTCTGCGAATTCCGCGCGGCCAGTTATCTCGTACAGCCTTTGAGTAAGAAAAATCGACTCAGTTGTCGCGCATGTTTCTTGTAGTTTTCCATCGGGGTTGTCGTTAAGGGGGCCTTCGTATAGGTTCTCATTCTCGCCCAGGGAACCCGTGGGGAACTCGTGCAGGTTGACCAGCTCTCGCCAGATACCAAGCAGAACATCGAATGACTTCTGATCGTTCCTGGCTACCGCCAAATCGACCATGCCCGTGAGGGCAGCGCCCAGCATGTAGGGGTGAACGATATGCGGTTGTCCCGTCTTCTTCATATTCCGCAGAGGTTCGAAATGCTGAACTACACTTTCCACGAATCCACATAGTTCTTCTTTTCCGGTGTGCCTATACAGGCGCATCATCTGATTGATAATGGCCACATTGGTGAAACCTCGACCCTGAGCAAGAAAATCTGCGTGGTCGTGATCGATGGGGTCGTAGGTTTGAAGGATCCAGTCCCCGATACGTGTTGCACATTCCAGAGACTTGCGTTCGTGCCGCAGTTCGTAGTGCGTCAGCAGTCCGATCAGGCAGGTCCACTGAACCCATACATTCCATCCAAGTTCCCAGTCATTCAGATCGCAATTGCTGGGCAGCGGCTCGCCCATAAAACCATCTGGTTGTTGATAACCGCGTAATCTGCGGGCAAATTCATCAACCATTGTGATGAGGTCCTGATCACCGACATTTAGCGCAGCCTGTGTCGCGGCATCAAGCCATTTGCCCGCATACTCGCCGTCCCAGATTCGCTCCAGCAGTTTGCCGGGAGAATAGCGCCGGGATGCGAAAGCCTCGAGCATGAATTCGCCAGAGTGATCGTGCAGGTGCTTCAGGTAGGCAATATTTCCCTGGTATCGCTTTATGAAACGACTGGTAGGTAGCAGCGTCACTTCGTCAGGTAGTGGAATAGTGAGTGGATTGCGGAGATTCATACTTCCTCGTTCCACCCATGCCGCGCGTCATCGTGGTCGGTTAACATCCGTACGTTCAGATTCACAAAATATCGCGTGGTCAAGGCCCCAGTTGCGAAGACTAGATTGGTCGATCGCCGCTGATGGTAATACGCTCGACGACACGACGGTGGGGAAAGAAGTCTGCGACAGCATAGTGCTGTGTGCAGCGATTATCCCAGAAGGCAATGGTGTTTTTCTGCCATCGCAATCGGCACTGGTATTCAGGAATCGCAGCCTGTCGGTACAACAAAGCTAGCAGCTCATCGCTCTCGGGTTTCTCCATACCCACAATTTTTCGGGTAAAGGCTCTATTCACGTAGAGACATTTGTTACCGGTCTGAGGGTGAGTACGTACAACTGGGTGCTCGGGATCGGGGTACTCACGACGGAACTCCTTGCGATCTGTCACTCCTTCTTTTCTCATGGCCAAATCAATCCACGTCGGCGGCCAGCCATTTACCGCGCGGGCACCATCAATGCGTTCCTTAGTGTCGTCGTCGAGTCCAGAGTAGGCTGCCTCCATGTTAGCCCACAGCGTATCACCTCCCACGGGGGGTATTTCTCTCGCTCGAAGAATAGAACCGAGCGGTGGCTCCAGTTTAAAACACACATCGGAGTGCCAGAGGTTATTGTGCGCGCGTGTTTCCTCGTCTTCCTCGATGCGAAGTGCTACCGGGTCTTTGCTGTCTTTCGGGGTAGTGGGATGCGTATCGAGTTCGCCAAACCAGGATCCAAAGCGTTTCTGATCATCAATGTCAATATCCTGGTCTCTGAAGAACAGGACTTTCCATTGTAAGAGTGCCTGTTCCAGGTCTTTCATCGTGTCTTCCGACAATGTCTTCCTGAGATCAATATTGCTGATTTCAGCGCCGATCGTGGGTGTGACTGGGGTTATTGCAAATGCTGTCATGCCAGCTACTGTGGTTGCTCAAGTCCGAGGCATGCATATTGCTCGATTGGTGCGTCGTTCTCAACCAGGAAACGCCAGTCGAAGTTGACGGGCGGCGCTCCCGTTCCGAGTAACAATGCAAACCCCGTGTCGACATGCTCCAGCGGGGTGGCGGCTTTGCTCCGGTTTGGCTGGCAGCCTTCACATGGAAGATCGACCATGAGACGTTCCACACAACGCCCGAGGGGAAGGCCCTCCGACCATGCCGCCATGCGTGCTCGTTCTTCCAGCGCTCGAACGCCGTAGCGCAGCGCCTCCGCGCGCTTGTCTCGCCCTACCCACGCACCCGTCACCCCGCCCTTGATCGGGACTATGTACCGTTCTGCGGCGCGCGCTGCTAGATTCGTGCCATGGACCAACGCCGACGCCCTGGTACTGCAGGATTCCTCGCTGTCGACGGTGGCAATCTCTACTATGAGGTCGAGGGGACAGGAGAAGCGCTGGTGCTCATCCACGGGTGGCTCGGAAACCTGCGCATGTGGGATTTTCGAGCGCAGGCGCTCGCCGGCAGCTACCGCGTTGTCCGCTGTGACATGCGCGGGTTCGGCCGCAGCACGACCGAGCATGTCGAGTTCGCCTATTGGGCGGATGTCGCCGCACTCCTCGACCACCTCGGAGTCGATCGAGCTCATGTTGTCGGCCAATCATTCGGAGGGACGATAGCGTTGGATCTCGCATTGGCTCGGCCGGCTCGTGTAGCCACGCTGACGAGCGTTGCCGGCGGTATCAGCGGCTACCGCCCTAACCTCGATCTCGAAGAAGACAACGTGCCCTGGAGTGACCTGGACCGGCTCTGGGACGAGAAGAAGTGGGTCGAACTGGCCGAGCTCGAGACGCAGATCTGGGTCGACGGTTGGGGCCAACCGGCCACGCGGGTGGACCGGACACTCCGAGACAGCATCAAGGGGGAGGTGCTCTCGACGTACCAGGCGGAGAACGAGGAGGGTCTGCCGCAGCCGCTCGAGCCTCCGGCGGCGGATCGTCTTGGGGAACTGACCGTTCCGGTCCTCGTCATGATCGGGACCCTGGATGAGGCCCGGAGTCGCGCCACGGCAGCTCATCTGATCGCCTCCGTGTCGGAAAGCCGCTCCGTCGAGGTCGCCGGCGTGGCCCACATGATCCAGCTCGAAGCGCCCGAGCGTGTGAGCGAAGAACTGCGCGACTTCGTTCAGGATCATCTGCTCTGAAACCGCCTTAATTCTGTTCTATCGGGATGGGCCACATCGATTCGTACCTGATCTGCACCACCCCACGCACAGGCAGTACCTTGTTGTGTGGATTGATGGCGTCCACGAAAGTCGCGGTAGTGTCTCCATTTGAAATCTGAAATACCCCCATAAACCCTTTACAACTTCAGCGCCCGAACCCTTAGACTTTCTCGTTCTAAGCTAATAACCTGCAAGGCAATGGGGAACCCGGAGGGGTCAGAGGTCATCGGATGCTGGTAGGTGCTCGTCGCACCATTTATCCAGACTTGTTCCTGCGAATCCTATCGCCCTCCGGGTTCCCCAGCCTACCACAGTCCTTGACTTCCCCACCTCGTTGTGCCCTAGTCACTAATGTAGACAGTTCATCGACCACCCCGCTCTGTCGGGCTAGTCGCTGAATACAACAGCCATGAACTGCCCCGACGGGGGTTGGCGAATAGGCGGCAACTTCCATTTCGGTGGACTGTCTACAACGGCCCGACGCCAGTTGGGAAACCAAACGTAGACAGGGGTTGACCATGCTTAAACTAGCCGCCGTGGCGCTTCTCGCCATTCCTGCACTTGCCCAGGACGATGACTTCATCAATCGTCTAGAGCAAGCCAATGCCGATACGACCAAATACTGGGCTTTCAGGGGTGGTGGTCTGCTAATGGCAAAGGAGAGAACTTACCGCTGCCACGCGGTTTTGCGTCTCTACCGTGGTGCCAACCTAGGTGTAAAGCAGATCATCGCAGAACATGATTCTGCTCTCGACTATCTGCGGGAGGATCTAGCCAAAGACATCGCTGCTGGCCGGGATGAAAGCTACTCTCGCGAAAGCATTGCTCGCGAGGAACAAACGAAAGCTGAACGCCTAGCCGACATGCAATCGAAACTAATCAAGAGTCAATCGGCATGGGAACGCAGGAGAATCGAGTGCTATGAGTCACTGACCGAATGGGAACGGCTGATTGGCGAAGCACGTAAACGGGCATCTGATCGCTAGTACTATGCGACATATAAGACAAAAGGATGAGCTTGGCTGTGGGATCGCTTGCGTAGCGATGCTTACTGGTCAGTCCTACAAGACTATTCGCGATCATATGTTCCCCGATGGAAGCGTTGATCGAACGAGGTATCCAGCTCTCATTCCCCCACTAACTTATTTTGGATGCACCCGTGTTGGCCAAACATGGAAAGGTTTACACGGACGGAATTACCACGACCTAGCTTTTGACGCGGTTCTCAGAGTCAACAGATCGAAAAGTAACTCAGGTGGTCACTGGGTAGTTTGGGATTCGATTCGCAAACGTGTTCTCGATCCTGATCGAGACAGCCCCGGACGCTATAGATGTGACTCATATCTACAAGCGGTACGAGTTAACGACCGGCGGATCTGGCCAGGCATTTAGCGTCTTTTTCCTGCTAGCTTCTTAGCGTAACGTATATCTTCCACCGCGTGTGCTACTTCCATCTCGGCAGTAACCAACCTACTTAGCAAGAGATCTACTGAATCGTAGTTCTTGCTGCTATCTGTGTACTTGACCAGTAGATCCTCAAGTGCCTTTCTCGTTTTGTCTATCGAGTTGTGTGCTCTCGTGACCATCTTGTCCGCCGTACGCAAGTCTGCCATAGGCACTTCCGCCAAATCACCTCCACGACTCAATACTTTGTCGAGAATCTGGGCTTCTTTCTTCGTCAGTTTGACTTCCATGAGTTGTCGGCGATGGATATGGACTCATGACAATTAGCTGGGAACTGGTGCTAGGGGTGGACCCTATCAATCGTGACGGGTCTCACTTCGTTTTCGACCCTCAGTTATCGTTTCTTGTAGTGCTTCGGGCGCTTGGGCGGAGGCGTCCTGGCGTCTATCAACTCGACCAGCCACCGCAGATCCCGTACTCGATCGTCCATGCCTGACTCTACGGCGGGTGTGGTGCCGAGCGATCTGTGGATTCGGCAAAAGTTGTACCACAGGAAATACAGGTGGACTGACGCCTTGTGCTGGGCGAGGCTCTTGCTGAAAGCGTTGGTCTTGCGGGTGAACCGCCGGTTGCACATCCGGATCGTCAGGTTGCTCCGCTCTATGTAGGACGTGCTGGCGCGATCCATGTCCGGCTGACCCGCGATGCTGCGTCGATCTATGAAATCACTGGTCGGGTAGTCGAGTCTAACGGCTCTGGACCGTCTTCTGCCGGTTGGATCGTATTGCTTCACTGTCTGCGCGAAATCCACGTCGCGCCCGTACACCTTCTTCACGGCTTTGACGTAGGCCTGTAGTCCGTCTGTGGTGATCTGCGGGCGTTCTTCGAGCCTCCAGTAGAGATCGTCCATCAAAGCGGTGGCAAATTTCTTGGTTCGCGATCCCACCAAGTAGCTGATCACTAGTTTGGATTCGGTGTCCAACGCCGAGAACGTCCAAATGTCTCCGGCTGGTTTCGGCACCCAAGGAGCATTCTTCTGCTTGGCATAGACGAACGACCACACCTCGTCGCACTCGATCACCCGCCGCCCTGCGATCCCCCAGACATTGTCGTTGTGGTGCTTGCGAGCTGCTTTCCCTGCCGCGGTGAGCAACCGGGATACGGTGTTGATTCCGACACCTTCCAAGCGGGTGATCGCCCGCATGGACATGCCCTCGACAAGGAGATTGAGGATTCTGGCCCGGCGCCTGGTGGGCAACTTGTTCATTTGCCCATTCTAACAGAAAAAGCCTTGAAAATCAATGACTTACGCGCCATCCTGACCAGATTTCAGGATGGATTGGAGGAACTTGAATTTACTTCAGTGCCGTCGAATCAACGGCTTTTGGACGGGTCGCATCACTACTACTGGGGAGTTCGGTACTCGTTCGGCAGTCCACTTACCACCGAGTACCAAGTAGCTCTGAGCTAGAGGTCTTCTTTTCATGTAAGTCTCCTCCGCGTCTCCTACGAGGATACGGCATCCAAGGATAGCATTTTGCACGACGCTCTGGGGCCGCTTTTCACCGTGGGGTCCAATGGGCATAAAGGGTCTCCTGTGGTAGCCTTGGGGACGGAGGACCCAACACGTCCTCCGTCCCCTCAACGGACCTGACGGAGGTCACTATGAGAAATCTACGCCAAGCCGTTAATCGGCAAATGCTGGCACTTATGCCTGCCGTCGCCAGAGGCGACCGCGCTGCTATGCAACGCTACAACATGCTCGGTCAACTTCGTGAGGTAATCGACCGAATCTGACGAAACGGGACCCGGGGGCCTGACTAGCATCTCGCCCCCGGTTTCTCCACTTTACTCTTGCAGTATCCTAACGCTTCTTCCTGTTCAGAGAGATCGGAAAGGGATCGTCTTCGTCGGTCAGCCTCTTAGTCTTCTCATTCTCTTCGCTTTCCGATTCTTCCTCCAGTTCGCCCAACAGCTTGTCCAGGGCGCGGAGTTCCTTTCGCTTGAACTTGATCTTCATGCTTCGATTGTGCAAGTACAATAGGTACCACTACATCTGAATTACCTTGGGGGCAAGACTATGCGTGAGGGTCAAATCGAGTGCGCCTACTGTGGGGTGCCATTTCATCCAAGATGGCATTCTGGAACGGTAAACTGCGAAGACGACAAACGCCAAGGCAACTCTATCAATGCAGCGCGTATGCAAGCGACAACTTGCACATCCTGCGGGGAAATACACGTCGATCTAACCCCTTACAGCAGGGAAGGGGAATCTCAAGAATCTCGCAGAATTTACCCTCTACCAGAAGACGACGCCATCGAAGTGGTGATACTGATCGTGATTCGTTTCATGGAGTCTCAACGCGAAACTCCACCTACGGATGATGAACGTGAAGGATGGGCGTCTGAACTGCGTGAAATGTTCCGGGGGATGCAAGCCAAGGCGGGTACGGCTGCATGGGAGATGATCACCAAGTATCCATCCTTGAAGGCGCTGGTTGAGGACATTTCGACAGGGATTTCTTCCTAGCCAATTTCAAATGGAGACACTACCAAAGTCGCGGGTCAACCCGAGTCATACTTCCGCGTACCCGACGAGCAATCGTGGGCTGCCCGATGGGACATTGCCCGCTCCTCCGATGGGGTCTTTGAGTATTCCGATTTCGTTCGAGCGGCCCTTGCCGCAGGCAGGACCGACAACGGAGTGTTTGCAGCCAGGATCATGTGGGGAACCATGGACTACCTGGTCGACAGGTTGGGTTCCGTCTATCCTGCTGCCGCCGGCGGCGATCTCGACCTGCTTAACCTGGCGTTCGGCCACACGGGCTTCATCCATCTGCATCGCGACGATGTTCTGGCGCAGGCTGTATCGTGGCACCGAGCCGAGCAAACCAATGTTTGGCACCAGACCGACCAGGAGGAGTCGAAACCGCCGGAACAGGAACCACACTTCGACTTCGATCAGATCCGCGAGTTTGTGCAAATGATTGAAGAGCATAATTCGGCGTGGCGGGAGTGGTTTGCTTCCGTTGGGATTCAGCCGCACATTGTGCGGTACAGGGACCTTGACGCCGACCCCGTTGGTATCGCTTGCGAAGTCCTTGACTTCCTCGGCCTCAAGCTACCGCCCGGGCGCCTGATCAAGACACGAAACACGCGTCTGGCTGATGAACTCAACGCCCAATGGATCGACCGCTACCGAGCCGAGTTGACAGAACGATTGACTGAATCCACATGATCCGCGCTGCACTTTCACGACGCGCACCCCAGTCGAACCGATTGTTCGGAACGCGTCGCGGAGCCATTACCAAGGGGCGGTTAAGTGGGCTGGTCCTGCTTTCCCTTTTCGTAGGCACGACTTCCGGCACCGACGCCAAAGACCGTCGCCACGATGCTGGAAGCGCGCGGTGCACGTTCACGCCCGCGGCAAGTGCGAACGAAAGCGCCCCCGGTCTGATCATCGGCGCCGAGGTCCTGCTGCCGGAGGGAAGCCGGGCGAACCAGGGCGTACACGTCCGCTTCAACGGCAGCCTGGGCGCCGTGGGGGAATTCGACGCTGTGCGCGCGGCGTATCCGGACGCCGCCGTGCTCGACTGCCGCGGCGCGGCCGTGCTGTCACCCGGGTTCGTCAACGCGCACGAGCATCCCGGGTACAGCTACGCGTTCCCCGACCTCGGCCTCAACCCCGGCTATATCCACCGCGACGAGTGGCGCCTGGGGACCAATGGCGCGCTGCCGCTGCCGATTCCAGAGCGGATTGACTACCAGCCTGACGACCCGCGAAGCGCCGCGATCCTGCTCGCAATGGAACTTCGTCACCTTCTCGGCGGCGCTACCACGATTGCTGGTCCCGGCGGCTTGCCAGGCGTGGTTCGCAACATCTACCGGCACCGCCGCCCCGGCGACATCAAACTCTACGATTACGAAGCGGACACCGAGGTCTTCCCCTTCTCCTTCCAGGTCGTGGAGGACTTGAGAGAGGAATGCGCCGGCGGGCCCGTTCACCGATTCGAATGGGCGGCCGGCGACGACCTGTCGTTCATGGCCTATGCGCCGCATGTCGGCGAAGGAAGGAAAGCGAGTTGCGCGGCACGGGCCGAGGTGACGCGCTACCTGCAACGCGTACAGCGCCGCGACCGGCGCTATTCGCTGGTCCACGGGGTCGCGACCGACCGGCAGGACTACGCGGTCATGCGCGAGTTCTACGTCACGCTGGTCTGGTCACCACGATCTAACCTCGCGTTGTATGGAGAGACCGTCGATATCCGCACCGCGCTGGACAGCGGCCTGCGGGTTGCGCTGTCGACGGACTGGTCACCGAGCGGCTCGTTCAATATGCGCGAGGAAGTCGCGTGCGCCCGAAGGGCAGCGGCCGCCGCGGGCATTTCGCTGTCCGCAGATGCGCTGTGGCGGATGTCCACCTTCAATGGCGCCTATGCATTGGGGCTCGAGGACCGTCTCGGAGCGATCAAGCCGGGCTTGCGGGCGGATCTGATCCTTGTCGCGCACGCTGACGGGGATCCCCACGACGCCGTGCTGACGGCCACGCAACACGAAGTCCTAGCAGCATGGGTCGACGGCCGCGCCATCCTGCTGTCGGAGACGCTGCCGGAGTCCCTTGGTGCCGGGCAGTGCGTCGCTCTCCAGGGAATAGCTCCGCGCGTCTGCCACGTGTTGTCGGCATTCGGCCTTTCGCCGTCGATGTTCGCCGAGCATATCGAAGGGACGGTACCGATAAACGGTGCCAGCGGGCAGGCGCCTTGCGAAGCGCCGACGCCTCTGCGCGCCCCGTCAACTTGACCGTCAGGGGATCGCTCCGGCACTTTACGTTCACCGCAACGCATACTTGGCGCAATGAGGGACATCACCGAGGAAGAGCGAAGGCACTACCATCGCCATGGCGTCGTACACCTGCCGGGTTTCCTTGACGACGATTGGCTCGGACGCCTGCAAGCGGCGTTCGCGGAGGAGATGTCCGCCGATCAGGCTCGGCTAAACTTCGTCGACTTCAAGGCCATCACACCGATGATCGAGGCGAGCGGCGGCGCACTCGTTACCCCCTGGGTTGAATCCGCAACGGGACGGTTCTGCATCAGCAGTTTCAACTGGCGACACTTTCCCACCCTGGCCGCCCTTTTCTGCGGTCCGCCGCTGCCGGAAAAAGTCGCCGGCCTGATGCGGTCCGATCGAATCAACTTCTACGGCGAGCAACTGTTCCTGAAGGAAGCGAAATCGCTGCACCGCACCGTCTTCCACCAGGACATGCCCTACTTTCACGTGACGGGCGACAAATGCTGCACGGTGTGGATACCTCTCGACACCATCGGCGTCGACAACGGCATGATGGGATATGTCAGGGGCTCCCACCGCTGGCCGACCCATGCGGCGAGCGGGTTCGTAACCCAAGCGCCGATACCCGGATCGGTGCTTCCGAAGCTACCCGATATTGAAGGCACCGCAGACGAATACGACATCGTCTACTACACCGCGCGGCCGGGTGATGCCATCGTCCACCACGCCAACACGGTCCACGGCGCCACCGGAAACTCCAGCCGTCGTGACCGACGCGCATACTCTCTCCATTACCTCGGTGACGATGTTCGCTACCGCGAACGCGAAAGGGTGACCCTTGATTGGGAAAAGTCGCCCACCCTCAAGAACGGTGACCTCGTGGACAGCGACGAGTTTCCCCTGGTCTGGACGAGCGGCGAGGGGTACGTGACGCGGCTTTCACGTGGCGCCGGCATTCCGGCGAACACCTAAGGCCTCACGTTCGTCACCGACGGCCTGACCGCGCTCAACCTTGGCGCAAACACCAAACGGCGTCCAGACCTCCAATCCTCGACACGATTGCGAGCGTACATCCTCACTCTGCGTTGACAAACTGCGCCAACATCCAGCATAATCCCATACAGAAATGAGCCTGAACGGAGGCGCGATCTGAGTGTGA
>JAPPGA010000016.1 GCA_028821515.1 Gammaproteobacteria bacterium
GTGTTCCTTGGCCAACTTGACAGGTCAAAACATATCAGCGCCATGAAATCCGTCGCCCTGGCGGGCGCCGTGTTTCACCCCCGCCCAAGCCCACGGTTGTGCCCATCCCACCCATCCCGCATCCCATCTATCTTGCCGCCAGAGGCGGCAAGTCCGACGGGCTGCTAGCCCTCGTCCTTGGCCCGCCCTCCGAGCCGGGACACCAGGATGCCTATCTCGAACAGCAGCCAGACGGGGATGGCCAACAGGACCTGGGTAAACGGGTCCGGCGGTGTCAGCAGCATGCCGACGACGAAGCAGCCGACGAGGACATAGGGCCGCTTGCGCGCGATCCCGTCCGCCGTTGCCAGGCCGGACCGCACCAGCAGGAACGTCGCAACCGGTATCTCGAACGCGACGCCGAGGGCGAAGAACATCTTCAGCACGAAGTTCAGGTATCGGTTGATGTCCGTCATCATCGTCACGCCTTCCGGCGCGACGTGGGCGAAGAACGCGAACGCGACCGGGAACATCACGAAGTACGCGAACGCCATCCCCGCATAGAACAGCAGGATGCTCGACACCAGGACCGGAAGCGCGAACTTCTTCTCGCGCAGGTACAGGCCTGGCGCAACGAAACCCCAGATCTGGTGCAGCAGGTAAGGCATCGCGCCGATGAATGCGGTGAACGCCGCGAGTTTCAGGGGCATCACGAACGGCGACGCGACGTCGATGGCGGTCAGGTTTCCGCCAGGCAGGAACGTCGTCAGCGGCGCCGATACGAAGTGGTAGATCTCGTCGCGAAAGGCGAAGCTGGGAACGAACAGGACGGCGACGGCAACGACGCTCCGCAAAAGGCGTTGACGCAGTTCCAGGAGGTGGTCGAGAAAGGGCATCTCGTGATCGTCGACCCTGGCATCGTGTTCGGTTTCCGTATCCTTTGGCCCTTGCGTTGTCTCTCCTCGCTTCCTGTCGTCGACATCGCCGGGGGAAAGTTCATCGGCCATCGCGTGCTTTCCGGGGCGAATCGTTGGGCTCTGTCACGGGACTCGATGGCTCCACGGCCTGATTCCCGGTCGGCCCTTCCGTGTTGTGGATGGTCTGGGCAGGATCCTCGGCCGCCCGCCCGGCGTCCTCGATCGCGCCGCCGACGTCGCGCTCGATCTCCTTCATCTGCTCCATGATGGATTCGTTGTGGAGTTGCCGCCGCACGTCGTCCATGCCGATCTCGCGCTCGATCTCGGCCTTGACCCGGGTAAAACTGCGCCGCATGCGTCCGATCCAGAGACCGAGGGTCCGCAGTGTTTCGGGAAGGCGCCTGGGTCCCACTACCAGGAGCACGACGATGCTGAGCAGCAGCAGCTCCAACAGGCCAATGTCGAACATCCGCTCGGATCCGCGAGTGACGCTAGCTGTTGCGTTCCTGCCCTGACTTGGGCGGAGCGTCGTTCTCGATGACCTTCGGCTCGCTATCGGCCTTCTTGTCCTCGTCTTGCTGTACGGCGGAACGGAAGCCCTTGATGGCATTGCCGAGATCCGATCCGAGCGTCTTGAGCCGACGTGGGCCGAATATCACCAACACGATGCCCAGGATAATCAGGAGTTCCCATACACCAAGTCCGAACATCAGGGTCCTCCGCTCATTTCGGGCCGGTAACTATACTTGATCGGTCGGGACCATTGCGCGCGGCAATCGCCCAGCGCTCTGCCGCGGTTCAATTGCGAGTCACGAACAGGGCCCCGATGACAAGGGCCGCGACGCCGACGGCCGGGGCTGCGAACCCGTCGCCGGCGAGGAGCGGCTTCCACAGGAGGACCAGCCCGGCAAGCGCGAGGATCAGACCGGCAATGCGCCGCCAGCGGTTGTGGCGCCGCCGGGTCCCGAGCGCTTCGGTGGCCTCGGCGATGAGTTCACGCTGCTGCGCCGCCAGCCGGTCCAGGTCCTTGAAGCGGGCCTCGGCGCCGAGCAGCAGGTCTGGCAATCGCGGCAGCTCGTCGAGCAGGTCGGGCAACCGGTCCCCGAGGCGCCGCAGTGCGGCAAGGGGACCGTAGCGCGCCTCGATCCAGCGTTCCATGTAGGGCTTGGCGGTCGCCCAGAGATCCAGGTCGGGATAGAGCTGGCGCCCGAGGCCTTCGATGTTGAGCAGCGTCTTCTGCAGCAGTACGAGCTGCGGCTGGACTTCCATGTCGAAGCGCCGGGCGGCGCGGAACAGGGCGACGAGGAAGTTCCCGAAAGAGATTTCCTTCAGGGGGCGCTCGAATATGGGTTCGCACAGTTGGCGAATGACGGCTTCGAACGCGGAGACGTCGGTGCCGGGCGGGACCCAACCCGATTCGACATGCAGCCGCGCGACCCTCGCGTAGTCCTGGTGGAAGAAAGCGACGAGGTTCTTTGCGAGGTAGGCCTGGTCCTGTTCTGTCAGGCGTCCGATGACGGCGCAGTCGACGGCGATGTAGCTCGGGTTCGCCGGGTCCGAGACATCGATGAATATGTTGCCGGGGTGCATGTCCGCGTGGAAGAAGTTGTGTTCGAAGACCTGCGTGAAAAAGGTCTCGACGCCGCGCGCCGCAAGCTTGCGCATGTCGGTGCCGCGGGCTCTCAGTTCCGCCACATCGGCAATTGGAACGCCTTCCACGCGCTCGACGACGAACACGTCTTCACGGCAGTGCTCCCAGTGTACCCGCGGTGCGTACAGCAGGGGTGAATCCGCGAAGTTCCGGCGCAGGGTCGCCGTGTTGGCGGCTTCGAGCAGCAGGTTCAACTCGTCGAAAACGGTTCGCTCGTAGTCGGCTACCACCGCCTTGAGGCGCAGTCTGCGCGCGTCGCGGGAAAAGCGCTCCAGCAACGCCGCGATGGCATAGAGAAGCTCGAGGTCCTTCTCGATGATGGATTCGATTCCGGGCCGGAGCACCTTGACCACCACCTCGGCGCTATCGGCAAGCGTTGCCGCATGTACCTGCGCGAGGGAGGCGGACGCGATGGGTACTTCGTCGAACGTCGCGAAGACTTCCCCGATCGGGCTGCCGATGCTCGCTTCGATGCGTGCTATCGCTGTTTCGGCGGGGAATGGCGGCACGCGGTCCTGGAGCCTCGCGAGTTCGTCGGCGTAGTCCGTCGGCAACAGGTCGCGCCGAGTGGAGAGAATCTGGCCGAACTTGACGAAGATGGGGCCCAGGTCCTCGATCGCGAGCCGCAGCCGCTCGGCGGGAGAGCGCTTGGGGCGCCCGAGCAGGACGAAGGGCGACAATCGGATCAGCCGGCTTTCGGGTACGGCGGATCGCGCGACTTCGTCGAGCCGGAACCTGGCGATGGTCCATATGATCCTCAAGAACCGGCGGATGTGGGTCATGATGCCGTTCCGCCCTGTTGCACGGCATGGTCCGGTTTCGTGCCGGTGTGCATGGCCGCTATTCCGCCGATCAGATCGTCCACCCGCACGTCCTTGAATCCTGCGTCACGCATCATCAGCGAGAGCGCGGCCTGGTTCGGATGCATCTCGATGGATTCGACGAGGTAACGATACGGTGCCGGGTCACCTACCACGAGCCGGCCCGCCATCGGCCACAAGCCCTGGAACGCGCGGTAAGTGCTACGCAGCCATGCGCTCCGAGGCGTCGAGAACTCCAGGACCAGCACCCGGCCCGCTGGCTGCAGAACCCGGTACATCTCGCGCAGGGCCCGCTCCTTGTCCGTCAGATTGCGCAGGCCAAAGGCGATGACCACGCGGTCAAAGGTCGCGGGTGCGAAAGGCAGCAGTTCGGCGTCGGCCTGCGCGGGTACGACGTTGGCCAATCCGGCGTCGAGCATGCGGTCCTGCCCGATGGCGAGCATGCTGGCGTTGATGTCGCACAGGACGACCCGGCCTGCCCGTCCCGCGATGGGCGAGATCAGGCGCGCCATGTCACCCGTTCCGCCCGCCAGGTCAAGGACGCACTGACCGGCGCGCAAGGCAAGGCTGTCGACGGCAATGCGCTTCAGCGCCCGGTGCAGGCCGACGGACATGATGTCGTTCATGGCGTCGTAGCGATCGGCGACCGTGTGGAAAACGCCAGCGACGCGGGCCGTCTTCTCGCCCGGGGTCACGGGTTCGGCGCCGAAGTCCACCGTCGCCGGCCCGCGTTCGGGCGAGCGTCGTTGTTTCACGGCCTGTGCGGCGGCGACCAGTGGCCGATGGGAATTGCCGGCAACCGGGAAGCGTTGGCCTGCTTCAGTTGGGTGAGGTAGTCGCGCCAGTACTCATCGCGGCGATCATGGAGGTCCTTGAGGAACTCCCAGGAGTAGATCCCGGTATCGTGGCCATCGTCGAACACGATGCGGATCGCGTAGTTGCCGACGGCCTGAATCTGCTGGATTCCGACGTGTTTCTTGCCGGTCTGCAGGACGCGTTCGGCATCCGAATGGCCGCGAACCTCGGCGGAGGGCGAGTACACGCGCAGCAGTTCCGCGGAGAGGACCGCTGTCGTGTCGCCGTAATCGATTTCCAGGGTTCGCGAGTCGCGATGATAGGTGACGGCGACGGGATTCACGGCGTGCTCACAGCGCGTTCAAGGACTTAGAGGATGTAACGGGAGAGGTCGCGATCCTCGGCGATGTCGGCGAGGCGCGAGTTGACGTATTCGGCATCGATCAGAACCTTGCGGCCATCGCAGCCTGCGGCCTCGAAGGAAACCTCGTCGAGCAGGCGCTCCAGCACGGTGTGCAGCCTGCGGGCCCCAATGTTCTCCGTATGCTCGTTGATCTGCCAGGAGATTTCCGCGATCCGGGCTACCGCGTCTTCGGTGAAGTCGAGCGTGACGCCTTCAGTCGCGAGCAGTGCGCGGTACTGTTCGGTCAGCGAAGCGTGGGGCTCTTTCAGGATACGCCTGAAGTCGTCGGGGTCCAGGGCGGCCAGTTCCACGCGTATCGGCAGTCGCCCCTGCAGTTCCGGTATCAGGTCGGACGGCTTGGAGAGATGGAATGCGCCGGAGGCGATGAAGAGGATGTGATCGGTGCGCACCATGCCGTACTTGGTGGACACGGTACAGCCTTCAATCAACGGCAGGAGGTCGCGTTGCACGCCCTCCCGGGACACATCGGCGCCGATGGTTTCGGAACGTCTGGCGACCTTGTCCAGTTCGTCGAGGAAGACGATCCCGGTCTGCTCCACGGCCTCGATCGCCTGGGTCTTGATCTCCTCCTCGTTGATCAGCTTGAAGGCTTCTTCCTCGCGCAGGCGCCGTAACGCGTCCCTGACCTTCAGTCGCACGCTCTTCTTCCGGCTACCGGCCACGTTGGAGAACATGTCCTGCAACTGGTTGGTCATCTCCTCCATCCCGGGCGGGGCCATGATCTCCACGCCCCACGGCATGGCGTCCAGTTCGATCTCCACCTCGCGATCGTCGAGCATCCCTTCGCGCAGCCGTTTGCGGAAGATCTGGCGCGTATCGGCCTCGCTCATGCTGCGCTGATCCGCGTCACCGCGCGCCTGGGGAAGGAGCGCGTCGAGAACGCGATCCTCGGCGGCATCGTCGGCGCGATCCTGGACCCTTTCCAATTGGCCTTCCCGCAGCATCTTCACGGCGACGTCGGCAAGGTCCCGGACGATCGACTCGACATCCCGGCCGACGTAGCCGACCTCGGTGAACTTGGTCGCCTCCACCTTGATGAACGGTGCATTCGCGAGCCTGGCGAGCCGGCGGGCTATCTCCGTCTTGCCGACGCCCGTCGGTCCGATCATGAGGATATTCTTGGGTGTCACCTCGTCGCGCAGTTCGTCGGGAAGCTGCATGCGGCGCCATCGGTTCCTGAGTGCGATCGCGACCGCGCGCTTGGCGTCGTCCTGGCCAATGATGTGGTTGTCCAGTTCGCGGACGATTTGGGGCGGGGCCATGGTTCTCATGCGGTGGTCAATGTCTCGACGGTGGTCTGATGGTTGGTGTAGACGCAGATGTCCGCAGCGATGGCCAGGCTCTTGACCACGATAGTCTCCGCGTCCAGCGGAGAATTCTCCAGCAGTGCTTTCGCCGCCGCCTGGGCGTAGGCCCCGCCCGACCCGATCGCGATGATTCCGGCCTCGGGCTCGATGACGTCGCCGTTGCCGCTGATCACCAGGGAGGTCGAACAGTCCGCGACCGCCAGCAGGGCATCCAGGCGCCGCAGAGCCCGGTCGGAGCGCCAGTCCTTCGCAAGCTCGACGGCGGCGCGGGTCAGGTTCCCGCGATACTTGTCCAGGGTGCCTTCGAAGCGCTCGAACAGGGTGAACGCATCGGCGGTTCCGCCGGCGAATCCGGCCAGGACGGCATCCTTGTAGAGGCGCCGCACCTTGTTCGCATTGCCCTTCATGATGGTGTCGCCCATCGACACCTGGCCGTCGCCGCCGAGGGCTACCATGTCGCCACGGCGAATCGACAGTATCGTCGTCCCTCTGAATTGTTGCACGGCGCGGGGCTCCCGTCAGTGGTCAACGTCTGATAGTGGGGAGGGTGAAGAGGGATTTCAACCGATTGGCGATGGGCTTGGCTTCAGCGTGTGGGCGGCACTTGCAGCAGGATCGGTGACACTTCGTGCTCCTTCAGGCTGGCCACCATTTTCTCGGCGTTCTCCCTGCTGGTGAACGGACCAACAACCACGCGGTGCCAGGTTCCGTCTTCTTGATCCAGCGTGTTTATGGTTATGTCGGCGTCCATTCCAGTCAGCATCAACCGAGCCCGCAGTCGGTTTGCATCGTCTTCATCGTGGAACGAACCGGCCTGCACGAGATACTCGGACGGCGGCACGTATCCGCCAGGGGTAAGTGTCTTGTAGGGTTCGGTGTCGGTCGGCACCTCGGCGGCGGGCAGGCTTTCGAAGAACTCGAAACGCTGGGCGCCATCCGGATCATCGCCACTGTCCTCCGGGACGCCCTGGGTGTCTGCCGAGCCCTGGTCGGCGCTCTCGGGGACTTCGATGAGATACACGACAACCATGCAGACGGCCACGCCAGCGATCAGGCCGGCGGCGAAGGACGACACGCTGAATGGGCGAGACGTTGTTCTCTGGTTTCGTGCTGGCATCGAGGCTCTGCTGGCATGGCAGGATTCGAGAATCAGAACGTATCGAGGGGGTCTACGTCAATGGACCAGCGCACGTTCGGGACGATGAGTTCCGCGGCTTCGAGGGCCGACAGGGCCGCGTGAAGAAACCGGCGTCGTCCCGCGCAGATCATCAACTGGTAGCGAAACCGGTTGCGTACGCGCGCGATCGGCGCGGCCACCGGACCCATCAGTTCGAACTCGCGGTCGTGGCCTCCCCCCCTATGTGCGGATGTCCCCGACGTGGTCTGGATGGATTTCCGTGATTCACCCCTCGGGTTACGAACTACGTCCGCTGCCTGCCGCAACATTTCGATAGCCGCCGGGGCGGCGGTGCTTTCGGCTCGCAGCATTGCCATCGCCGCATATGGCGGTAGTCGGGCCGCACGACGTTCGGTCGCCTGAATCGCCGCAAAGCCGGCGTAGCCGCGCTCTATCAGGGCCTTGAGGTTCGGGTTGTCGGGGTCGTACGACTGAATCCAGACTTCACCGGGACGTTCCGCGCGCCCGGCGCGCCCGGCGACTTGCACGATGTTCTGCGCGGTTCGCTCGGGCGCGCGGAAATCCGATGACAGGAAGCCGTTGTCCGCGTCTACCACGGCGACGAGCGTGACCGCCGGCAGGTGGTGTCCCTTGGCCAGAATCTGCGTCCCGACAAGAATGGCGGCTCCCCCCTGGCGAATCGCGTCGAGTTGTGCCGCGAACCTTTCCGGCCCGCGTGCCGTGTCGCGATCGATGCGGTAGAGCGGGACACCGGGGAAGTGTTCGCGCAGGGCGGCGTCGACGCGTTGCGTTCCCGTGCCGAGGTGAACGAGCGTATCGGCGCCGCAGTCGGGGCAGGTGTCGGGATAGCGGTAGCGCCTGTCGCAATGATGGCAGTGCAATGCGCGCGGGGACGCATGCAGGGTCAGTCGCGCATCGCAATCGGCGCATCGTGCCTGCCAGCCGCATGCCGAGCACAGGCAGGTCGGCGCGAATCCGCGGCGGTTGATGAAGACGAGCACTTGACTCCCGGCATCCAGGTGCCGACGGATTGCGTGAAGCAGCGTATCGCTCAAGCCGTCCCGCAAGCGTCGACCACGAATGTCGATCACGCAGTACTGCGGCATCGAGGCACCCCCGGCACGTGATGTCAGAACGTTTCGCCGGTATCGCCCGCGAGCGACGTTGGCCAAGGTCTCCAGCGATGGCGTGGCGCTGCCGAGCACCGTGGGAATCTCCAGGATCTGAGCGCGCTTGCACGCGACATCACGGGCTGAGTAGCGCAATCCTTCCTGCTGCTTGAACGAGGAGTCGTGTTCTTCGTCCACGATGATCAGTTGAAGGTCGGCGAATGGCGCGAAAACGGCCGATCGGGTGCCGATGAGGATCCGGTGGTCCCCCGATCTGCATTGCATCCAGGTGGCGAGCCGGACGCTATCGCTCTCTGCTGAGTGCAGTGCCGCCGCCGCGCCGAAACGTCTGCGAAAGCGCGCCAGCGTTTGGGGAGTGAGGCCGATTTCCGGCACCAGGACCAGGACCTGCCCGCCCTGATCCAGGACCTCGGCGATCACCCGCATGTAGACCTCGGTCTTGCCGCTGCTGGTAACGCCGTCGAGCAGGTGCGTAGCGCGCTTGCCAATGGACGCTCGGATAGCGTGTACCGCCGATTGCTGCTCTTCATTGAGCGATATCGGCGAAGGTTCGACGCGGTAGGCGGGCTTTGTCTCCGCCGCGCTCACAAGCCCCTTGTCACGGAGAGCCGCGAGCGTCCGCCGGTCGATCCCCAGCGCGCGCAACTCCTGCTCGGGGACACCCACGCCGAGACCTTGGAGTGTCTCGAATGCCTCCCGCTGGCGCGGGGCGCGCGCAAGCCGCGCGCCGTCGCCCGGCGCCGCAGTCCAGGAAAGCGGCCATCGCGGTTCCGGCACCGCGCCGCGCCGGGCCGCAGTCGGCAGCAGGGTCGCATACACCTCGCCCAGGGGGTGGTGGTAGTAGTCGCTAAGCCACTGGGCGAGCGTAATCAGATCGGGCACCAGAAACCCATCGTCATCGAGGACGTTGATCACCGGCTTCAGGCGATGCGCGGACGTCTCGCGAAATCCGGTGACGATCCCGACCACCTCGGCGCGGCCAAGCGGCACGCGGACCCGGGCGCCAACACTTGGCTGGGGAAGGTGCGCCGGAAGCGAATAGTCGAAAACGCGACGCAGGGGGCGCGGGACCGCGACCTGAACGACTGGCAGCGTCACGGGTCGATCCAGCCCGGCATGATGCTGGAACCGACGATGGGCCCCGATCCGGCGCCGATCAAGTAGACGTACATTCGGCTGTCAGTCTACCCGGTTGCTGATCGCGACGTGCAGTCAGGAGCTCCTGCGCAATGCGCTAAACTGGTGGAATGAGCGTTCGCGAGACCATCGAAACCAAGCTTGCCGAAGCTTTCGGTCCCCTGCACCTGACCGTGGACGACGAGAGTTCGAACCACAACGTGCCGGCGGGATCCGAATCGCACTTCAAGGTCGTGATTGTCGCGGAGTGCTTCGACTCCCGCCGGCTCATTGATCGGCACCGCATGGTGAATGGCGCGCTTGCAGAGGAGCTCGCCGGCCCGGTACATGCGCTGGCGCTCCACACCTACACGCCCGGCGACTGGAGAGATCGCTTCGGCGATGCGCCGATGTCGCCGCCGTGCCTCGGCGGCAGCGCCTCGGAGGGCTGACGGCGGTCAACGCAACATCGGCACCAGTTCCGGCCAGATGTTGTCCAGTATCACGGGCTGGGAGTCGGCATTCGGGTGGATGCCGTCGCGCTGCAACATGGTTTCATCGAAATGTGCGAACAGGGACGGTACCAATGCCGTCCGCATCCTGTCGGCGACTTCCCTGTAGAGGTTCTCGAAGGCTGTCGTATAGCGAGGTCCCAGGTTCGGCGACACTTCCATGCCGACGACGAGAACACGCGCTCCGCCAGCCTTGGACGTTTCGATCATCGTGATCAGGTTTGCCCGGATCCTGGCCAGCGGAAGTCCTCTTAGACCGTCGTTGCCTCCGAGTTCAATGACTACGATGTCCGGCCGGTGGTAGTCGAGGAGCCTGGGCAACTGGGCCAGGCCGTCGCTGGTGGTCCAGCCGCTTGTGCTGGCGTTCTCGACGCGCGCGCCGAAGCCGCTCTCATCGAGGCGTTCCTGGAGCAACGCCACCCAGCCCTGCTCGCGTTGAATCCCATAGGCCGCGCTGATACTGTCGCCCAAAACCAGTATCGTTTGGTTCACGTCTCGCGAGGAAGAACCCGCGCGCGAATCCGTCGCGGGACTCGCGCCCGCAACTGCGGAGACCATCAGCAATCCGATGAACAACCATAGTGCGGCCGCCCCGATTCTGCGCGTTGACAATGTGTGCAAGACCGTAGCCACGGCGGAAGGACAGCTATCGATCTTGGACAGCGTCAGCCTGGAAATCAACGCCGGGGAGTCCGTCGCGGTGGTGGGGGCGTCCGGGTCGGGCAAGACCACGCTGCTTGGCATCCTGGCGGGCCTCGATCTGCCAACCGCGGGCGATGTCTGGCTTGATGGCGACAGGATCACGGCGATGCCGGAAGAAGACCGTGCCCGGGTCCGCGGGCGCTGCGTCGGTTTCGTGTTCCAGACATTCCAGTTGATCGAGAGCCTGACAGCCCTTGAGAACGTCATGCTGCCGTCGGAACTGCGCGGCGAATCCGATGCCGGGGACGACGCGCGGATGTATCTCGATCGCGTCGGGCTGGCCGACCGGCTGACGCACTATCCCCGGCAACTGTCCGGTGGCGAGCAGCAGCGTGTCGCCATTGCCCGGGCCTTCGCCTCACGTCCCAAGGTGTTGTTCGCCGACGAACCGACGGGGAACCTCGATACTTCGACGGGTGGCCGCGTGATAGACCTCCTGTTCGCGCTCAATCGGGAGTCGCAGACCACGCTGGTGCTGGTGACCCACGATACAGCCCTTGCGGACCGGTGCGGTCGCGTGCTCAGTCTCGAAGCGGGACGAATCGCGTCGTGAATCTCCGCTTTGCGCTGAGGCTGGTCGGGCGTGACTGGCGTTCCGGTGAACTCAGGCTGTTGCTGGCGGCCGCGCTTGTGGCTGTTGGCGCGGTGACGGCGATCAGCCTGTTCGTGGATCGCCTGCAGCAGGCGCTGATGGCCGAGGCGACGACCTTCCTCGGTGCCGACAGCGTGATCAGTTCCTCCCGCCCGATCCCCGATGCGTTCCGCCAAGCCGCCGCCGAGCTTGGACTGTCACAGGTCGATATCGTCAGCTTCCCGTCCATGCTGTTCGCCGACGAATCCGACGATGCGCGCAATCAACTCGTTTCGGTGAAGGCGGTGGGCTCCGGGTATCCGTTGCGCGGCGCCGTGCGGATCGCCGACGAACCCTTCGGTCGCGATCGGGTCGCCGAAACCGTGCCCGCGATTGGTGAGGTATGGCTGGACTCGCGGCTGTTTCCCGCACTCGGACTGCACTTGGGCGATACGGTTTCGGTGGGCTACGCGGAACTGGGCGTGGCGAGCGTCCTGACGGCGGAGCCGGACCGGGGCCGCAACTTCCTCGACCTGGGGCCGCGCCTGTTGATGCGGGTGGAAGACATTCCGGCGACGAAACTGATCCAGCCGGGCAGCCGTGTGTCCTATCGACTGCTTCTTGCGGGGGATCCTGAA
This sequence comes from Gammaproteobacteria bacterium, assembly GCA_028821515.1. Classification (GTDB taxonomy): domain Bacteria; phylum Pseudomonadota; class Gammaproteobacteria; order Pseudomonadales; family Azotimanducaceae; genus VXNE01. The sequence continues at coordinate 11,702 of JAPPGA010000016.1, forward strand.
GCCCTTTCAAGTCTCAAAGCCTCCATCGAAGCTGATCTGCGGCCGAACTATCGCTGGCGCACCGTCAAGGACTCGAGTCCGACGATCGGCGGCGCCCTCGACCGGGCAGAGAGTTTCCTCCTGCTCGGCGGATTGCTCGCCGTGCTTCTCGGCGGCGCCGCGGTGGCCCTGGCGGCACATCGCTACGCGCGGCGCCACTACAGCCACGTCGGGGTATTGAAGACGTTGGGTGCCACGCCGGCCGACATCCTCTGGGGGTATGTCTGCGTGCTACTGATCATCGGCGTCGTTGGCGTACTGGCCGGTCTTGTGCTGGGCGTTCTGGTGCACCTCGGCATCATCGCCCTGCTGTCGACCTACCTGCCCGTACGCTTGCCCTGGCCAGGGCCGAACCCGTTCGTGGTCGGCGCCGTGACCGGCTTCGTATGTCTCGCGGCATTCGCATTGCCACCGCTGCTCAACTTGCGGCGCATCTCTCCCATGCGCGTGATCCGCCGCGAACCTGACCGCGGGCTGTCGAATGCGATCACCTATGGCTTCGCGGGGGTGGGCAGCATTGGCCTGCTTGTCTGGTACAGCCAAAGCGTCTGGCTAACGGTGTGGGCGCTCGTGGGGGCGACCGTGGTCTGCGGGGCGTTCGCCATCGTCGCGCTCGCATTGCTGCGCGGCGGCCGGGTGGTCGGCATGCAGGCGGGCAGTTCGTGGCGCCTGGCGCTCGCCGGATTGCAGCGCCGCCGCCGGGAGAACGTGGCACAGATCACGATTTTCGGCCTGGCAATCATGATCCTGTTGATACTTTTGCTGGTGCGCACGGCGCTACTCGCCGAGTGGCGGTCGCAGATACCCGAGAACGCACCGAATCACTTCCTGATCAATGTGGCCGCCGACGAAGTAGGCGCGGTCCAGGACCTGTTGCGTGCGCATACGGACTACGACGGCAGCCTGTTTCCGATGATTCGGGGCCGCGTCATCACCGTTAACGGTGAGCCGGCGCGGGGTTGGCGTGCGCGCGAGGGCGAGCGAGGCGAGGACCTGGGGCCGGGCCTCGGCTCCGAGCGGAACCTGACATGGTCCGACAACGTGCCTGGTGACAACGTGGTGGTGCAGGGCGACTGGTGGTCAGCCGATACCGCCGAAGCCCTGATTTCTGTTGAGGTCGACTACGCGAGGGGTAATGGTTTGCGCGTCGGCGACATGCTGGAGTTCGATATTGGAGGGTTGCCGGTATCCGCTCGCGTGGCGAATCTGCGCCGGGTCGAGTGGGACAGCCTGCAGCCGAATTTCTTTATCGTGTTCTCGCGTTCGGCGTTGGCGGGATTCGCGACAACGCACATGACGAGTTTCCATCTCGAACCCGACCGCAAGCGGTTCCTCAATCAGCTCCTTGCCGCGCATCCAACCATTACCGTGTTCGAGGTCGACGCAATCATTGCCCAGGTCGAACGCATCATCGATCGGGTCACCCGGGCCATCGAGTTGATTCTCGGCCTGGTGCTGGGGGCAGGCGGGCTGGTTCTGATCGCGTCGATACAGGCGAGCCACGAGACTCGCATGAAGGAGCATGCGCTGGTGCGTGCCCTCGGCGGCACACGCAACCTGATCGCCGGTGCCCTCGCGGGAGAATTTGCCGTCCTCGGCGCGTTCGCGGGAATCGTCGCGGTCCTTGGCGCCGAAGTCACCGTGTTCGCCCTGCAGACCCGGGTGTTCGAACTCGACTACGAAATCCACCCGTGGCTCTGGATTGCGGGTCCTGCGGTGGGCATGGCGCTCATCGCCGGCATTGGCTATCTCGGGACCCGCAGGCTCGTTCGATCACCGCCGCTGCTGGTCTTGCGGGAGTTGTGAGGCTGGCATCCATCGAATGTCCGGCGGGGACCTGGACGGCGGTTTGGGGGACCCCTTGATGGGCCTGCCCGCAGATTACCGCGGGCGGCCCACGAGCCCGCTCTTGCACCTATAATGCGCGTTTTTGCGCGATGTCGAACGGTTGAACGGGCCACTCTTGTCGGTACGCGATCTGGCCTGCACCGCCGGCGGCCACCGATTGTTTCACGGCATCGGTTTCGATGTGGGTCCGGGCGAGTTGATGGAAGTCCGAGGGCCGAACGGCAGCGGCAAGACGACGCTCCTGCGATGCATCGCAGGACTGTTCACCGAAGAATCCGGACGTGTGGATATCGCAGTGCAGGAGCAGCCGCTGTACCTGGGCCATAAACCGGGCCTGAGCCCCCTGCTCACGCCGCTGGAAAACCTGCGCTGGTATCTCGCGTTGCAAGGCCGTGAACCCCGGCGCGAGGACTGCCTTTCGGCGCTGCGCGAAGTGGGCCTGAACGGTTCGCGCGCGGTGCCCTGCGGGAGCCTCTCTGCCGGTCAGCAACGGCGTGCGGCGCTGGCGCGGCTGGCGGCAAGTTCCGCACCTTTGTGGTTGCTGGACGAACCCTTTGCCGCCCTGGACGAATCAGGTCGGGATGTCGTGCGTTCGCTGGTTCGGACGCAGTGCGGCGGCGGCGGCGCCGTCGTCTGCGCAACGCATGAGGACCTGGGCGTAGCCGGCGCGAAACGCCTGGAAATCGCAGCGTGATCGTCCTGGCCCAGGCTGGGCGAGACTTGCGGATCGCCTTTCGCGCGCGCGGCGAGATGGTCCATCCCGTGGCATTTTTCGCGCTGGCGGTGACACTGTTCGGGTTGGGTCTCGGTTCGGATCTGCAGACCCTCGGTGCGGTGGCTGTCGTCGTCGTATGGGTCATCGCGCTGCTGGCCTGCATGCTGGCGGCGGAGAGTCTTTTTCGGCGTGATTTCGAGGACGGCACCCTGGAGCAGATGCTGCTGCATGGCCGGCCGATCTTCCTCGCCGTGCTGGGCAAACTCGCTGCGCACTGGTGCGTGAGCGGGCTGCCGCTCGTGCTCTTCGCGCCGGTGGCGGGCTTCATGCTGCAGGCGCCGACGCAGGCGCTTCCCGTGCTGGTGGCAAGTCTCGCGATCGGCACGCCAACCCTCACGGCTATCGGCGCGATAGCGGCGGCATTGACCGTGGGCCTTGGTCGCGGCGGTTTGCTGTTGGCCCTGATCGCATTGCCGTTGTACGTGCCGGTCCTCGTTTTTGGGGCCAGTGCAAGCGTCGTGGCCGCGTCGGGCCTGAGTGCGCTGCCGCAGTTGCTCTGGTTGCTGGCAATGCTGGCGGCTGCGCTGACGTTCGTGCCGTTCGCGGTGTGCTTCGCGCTGAGACTGAGTCAGGAGTACTAGCATGGGTCGGCTGGCTGCCTTTGCGCACAGACTTGGCTCGCCGCGCTGGTTTTTCGACATCACCGGGCCGTGGCTTGTCGTCCTCTCCGTCATCGGCATCGCGCTGGTGACGGTGGGTTCGGTTTGGGGGCTTGTGTTCGCGCCGGAGGACTACCAGCAGGGCAACAGCTTCCGCATCATCTACGTGCACGTGCCAACGGCGCACCTGGCGGAAGCGCTGTACCTGGCGATGGGTGCTGCCGGCGTCGTGCTGCTGGTCTGGCGCATGAAAATCGCCGACATGTTTATCGCCGTGACGGCGCCGGTCGGCATGGTGATCACGGGCGTTGCGCTGCTGACGGGGGCGATCTGGGGCAAGCCGACGTGGGGCGCATGGTGGGTGTGGGATGCGCGCACGACGTCGGTATTGGTCCTGTTCTTCCTTTATGTCGGCCTGATGGCGCTGCGCCAGGCTATTCCCGCGAGGGAACAGGCGGGAAGGGCGGTGGCGGTGCTCGCGGTCGTTGGTACGGTCAACGTGCCCATCATCAAGTACTCGGTGGACTGGTGGCTGACACTGCACCAGCCGTCGAGCTTTTCCTTGACGGAACCGCCGACCATGCCTGCGGAGATGTGGCTACCGCTCCTGGTAAACGTCGTCGGGTTCTATTGTCTCGTCGCTGCCGTGGTGCTCGCGGGCCTGCGCAATGAGATTCTTGAGCGCGAGTCGGACACGGCGTGGGTGCGCGATTGGCTTGCGCGGAAGTTGCGGGGAAGCGAGGCGTGAACGAGTTCGTGACGTTCCTGCAGATGGGCGGCCATGGTCTCTATGTGTGGCTCGCCTACGGCATCGCCTGGGCGGCGCTCATCGTAATTGGCGTGCGTCCCATCCTCACGCGAAGGCGCTTCATCGCCATGCATCGCGCCGATGCGGAACCGGAGCGGACCGCCGAATGAACACACAGCGTCGCAATCGCCTGGTTGCCATCGTGTTCCTGCTGGGCGGGACCGCCATCACGGCGGCGCTCGTCCTGACCGCCCTGGAAGAAAACGTCAACCTTTTCTACCCGCCGGAGCGCGTGGTGAACGGGGATGCGCCGACGGGCGTCACGATCCGTGCGGGGGGCATGGTGGTGTGCGGCAGCGTGGCGCACGACGCCAGCGGCCTCGGCGTGTCTTTCGTGCTCACCGACTACAAGGGATCCGACTTCATGGTGCGCCATGTCGGCATCTTGCCGGACCTGTTTCGCGAAGGGCAGGGCATCCTGGTTACGGGCGAACTCGATTCGGAGCGCGTGTTCCGGGCGTCCGAAGTCCTGGCCAAGCACGACGAAAACTACATGCCGCCCGAAATGGCCGGGATCGGCATCGAGGCGGAAGCCTGCGATTCTCCGGATTCGACTGACCCCGCGTTCGCGTCGTGATCGTCGAAATCGGACACTTCGCCGTGGTCGCTGCGCTCCTGGTGGCCTTGGCGCTCGGCGTCGTCGGCCACGTCAGCGCGGTCAACGGCACCTGGCGTAGTCTGGCCGCAACACTCGCCTCGTGCCAGCTCCTGCTGCTTGCTTTCGGATTCGCCGTGCTTGTCCGGGCATTTTTCGTCAGCGACTTTTCCGTCGCGTACGTCGCGGAGAACTCCAACAGCCTCCTGCCCTGGTACTACCGGGTCAGCGCGACCTGGGGCGCGCACGAGGGATCGTTCCTTCTGTGGACCCTGATCATGGCGGTGTGGACCTGGGCGGTGAGTCTCGGATGCAGCCGGCTGCCGGACGAGATCTTCGGTCGCGTACTCGGCACCATGGGGTTGCTCAACTTCGGTTTCGTACTTTTCCTGTTGGCCACCAGCAGCCCCTTCGAGCGTCTCTTGCCCGGGGTTCCGGCGGAGGGCGCGGATCTCAATCCCCTGCTCCAGGACTTCGGGCTGATCGTGCATCCACCATTGCTGTACACGGGCTATGTCGGCTTTGCCGTGGCGTTCTCCTTCGCTATAGCGGCGCTCGTGAGCGGCAGGCTGGATGCGGCCTGGGCGCGTTGGTCCCGACCGTGGACCAACGTGGCGTGGGCGTTCCTCACGGTCGGGATCGCGCTCGGTAGCTGGTGGGCTTACTACGAGCTCGGTTGGGGAGGCTGGTGGTTCTGGGACCCGGTCGAGAACGCGTCGTTCATGCCTTGGCTCGCGGGTACGGCGCTGCTGCACTCGCTGGCCGTGACGGAAAAGCGCGGCGCGTTCAAGAGCTGGACTGCGCTGCTTGCGATTGCGGCCTTTTCGCTGTCGCTGCTCGGCGCATTCATCGTGCGCTCGGGGGTGTTGACTTCGGTGCACGCGTTCGCCGTGGACCCGGAGCGCGGGCTCTTCGTTCTCGCCCTGTTGGCGCTGGCGGTGGGTGGCGCGCTGACGGTTTATGCCCTGCGGGCGCCGACCATCACCAGCAGGGCCCGCTATGGCGGCTTTTCCCGCGAATTGCTGCTCCTGGTCAACAACGCGATTCTGGTCGTCGCGTTGGCCTTTGTCCTGCACGGGACGTTGTACCCGCTTGCACACGAAGCCATTACCGGCGGCGAAAAGACCTCGGTCGGCGCTCCCTATTTCAACAGGGGCTTCGTCCCGCTCATGTGCGTCCTGGCTTGCTTCCTCGCACTGGCGCCCGTTGCACGCTGGAAACGCACGCCGCTTGCGATGCTCAGGAACACCGGGCTGATGTGCGCCGCCGCGCTGTGTCTGGGGCTTGCATTGCCGCTCGTGCTGGGCGGCACCTTCAAGCTGGGGGCGGCCGTTGCAGTGGCGCTCGGCCTCTGGATCATGTTCGTGCACGGCGCCGACCTGTGGCGCCGCCGCGACAGTACGACACGCGGATACCTTGGGATGGCCCTCGCGCATGTCGGTTTCGCGGTGTCCCTGATCGGAATCGGGGCGACCAGCGAGTTCTCCCGCGAGGTGGACGCCAGGATGGCTGTCGGCGATAGCGTGAGCCTGAACGGCGTAACCTATCGCTTTGCGGCCCTGCGGCGGATCGAGGGACCGAACTACATCGCGGAGCAGGCGGAGTTCGTTACGGATGGCGGCGTGCATCTCTATCCGGAGAAGCGTCACTACCCGGTCCGCGAGCAGGTCATGACCGAAGCGGGAATTGCCGCCGGGTTCGTGCGCGACCTTTACATCGCGCTCGGTTCCACGCTTCCCGACGGTTCGTGGGGCGTTCGCATACAGGACAAGCCGATGGTGCGATGGATCTGGCTCGGTGCCCTCATGATGGCCCTTGGTGGTGTGCTTGCCGTGACCGATCCGCGCTACCGCCGATTGAATGCCCGGGCGCGTTCCCGGCGGGAGCCGCAGAACGCCGGTGGTCTCGCGGCAGCGGGGGGCGCGAGGGGTTATCCCTCGCCTGCAAAGTGAACCGGGCGCGTTTGTTCATACCGGTGGCCCTGTTCGTGGTCCTGGCGTCTTTTCTGTACCTGGGTTTCACCTTGCGCGATCCCCACGAGTTACCGTCGGCACTGATCGACAAGCCGTTTCCGGATTTCGATCTTCCGATACTGGGAAGGCCTGGCGAGCGTGCCTCGCTCGAGGACCTGGTCGGGGAGCGCCGGCTCGTCAATGTCTGGGCCACCTGGTGTCCCACGTGCCTGGCCGAGCACGCCGAACTCGGGCGCATCGCCGAGGAGACCGGGATATCCCTGGTCGGCATCAATTACAAGGACGATCCCCATGCGGCGAGCCAATGGCTGACGCGACATGGAGATCCCTACGACTTCAACATCGTGGACGTTGCCGGCGATTTCGGCGTTGAACTGGGCGTGTACGGAGCGCCGGAGACGTTTCTCCTGGATGCGGACGGCATCATTCGCTACAAACGCGTGGGCGACGTCAACGAAGGCATCTGGCGAGAAGAACTGCAGCCCGCCATGGCGGCGCTGGGACCCCCGCCATGATGCTGCGAATCTGCACGCTGCTGATTGCCACGTCGGGCCTGCTCGGCGCTTCGGCCATCGATGGCTTCGACTTCTCGGATCCGGACCTGGCGGACCGCTACCGCGAGTTGCTCGCGGAGCTGAGGTGCCCCAAGTGCCTGAACGAATCCCTTGCGAGTTCTGGGGCGCCGATCGCGCGGGATTTGCGCCGAACGGTTCGGCGCCTGCTGGAAGACGGCGCGACCGATGACGACGTGCGTGTGCACCTGCAGGAGCGTTACGGTGACTTCGTGCTCTACGATCCGGAATTCCGGATGACGAACTGGCCGCTTTGGGCGATTCCGCCGTTGCTGCTGCTGGTTGCAATCGTGGTTGTCGGTCGTGTGGGCCTGTTTCGGCGGCGCGCTCCCCTCGATGATCGGGAACGCGAGCGAATCGCGCGGCTGCTTGAAGACGATCCATGATCGGAGTCTTCGTGCTTGCGGCCCTGTTCGCCTCGGCGGTGGTGCTTTACGTCGTCGTCGGTGCAAGGCGGAATCGCGCGCGTTCGATGGATCGAACCTCCGCCAGCGCGGCCCTGTTCGCCGACCGGCGCCAGGAACTGGTTGCGGAGGGTCGGGTCCAGGCGTTGGATACGTCGACGCTGGCCGAACTGGAAGAGGAACTTGCCCTCGACCTGATTGAGTCGGAAGCGCAGCCGGTTGCGTCGCAGGGAGAATCGGGGGACGCCAGTCCGCAGGACGCGCCCCTACGCATCGTCGCGTTGACCGGGGCGGGGCTCGCTGTCGTTGCCTTGGGCCTGTACGCAATCTGGGGCGAGCCGCATGCGTCCGCCCTGGTGCGTGCCGGCGATGTGCTGGTCAGTGACGGCGTCGACCGCGCTGCCCTGGCGAGTGCGGAGAAGGCGCTGTCGGCCCGGGCTGGGCGCAATCCGGAGGACGTGGACACCTGGTTCTTCCTGGGCCATGCGCGGATGCGCCTTGCCGACTACCGGGGTGCCGAAATCGCCTTTGCGAAACTCCGCGATCTGGCGGGTCCGAACGAAGAGGCGGATGCGGCGTGGGCGCAGGCGAGTTACCTGGCGGAGGACGGCCTGACGGAGACGGCGCGGCAGGTCGTGGAGCGCGTGCTCGCCGCGCGTCCCGACCATCCGGCAATGCTGGAAATGCTGGCGATGGACGCCATGCGCCGGGGTGCCTTCGCCCGGGCTTCGGGTTACCTGGCGCGAGCCACAGGACAACCGTTGCCGGAATCCCGGCGCGCATTACTTGAGAATCTGATGACCGTTGCCCGCTCGCAGCTCGACCCCGCGCGGCCCTTGATCGAGGTCTCCGTCAGCATAGAGGGAGACACGCGCCGACCCTGGCTGATCGTCTTTGCGCGTCCGATCGGGGGCGGCATGCCCCTGGCTGTCGTGCGGGTGCGGGCCAGGGCCTCCCAGACTGTACTGCTGGACGATACCGTGGGGATTGGCGGGGCCACCCGTTTGTCAGACGGGGGGGTGGTAGAAGTTGTGGCGCGGCTATCGAACACGGGCAATGCCGTGGCTTCGTCGGACGATCTTGAGGTATCCGCGCAGCCCGTGGACCCTGGCGCGCAGCCGCGCGTCGAACTGACCTTCGCCCCGGATGCCATACCGGCGTCTGCCACGGCGACCGTGGACGTTTCCCTGGACGCGGCCTTCGATGTCGCTCCCGCTGCGATGGTGTTCGTGATAGCGCGGGACGCTGCACAGCCGGGACCGCCCCTGGCCGTGAAGCGGATTGTTGCGGGTGATCTGCCTGCCCGGGTCGCGTTAACGGACGCCGACGCCATGCTTGCCGGTCGCGGATTGCAGGGAGTCGAGACCCTGGAACTGGTGGCTCGCGTCGCCCTCGGTGGATCAACCACCGCGATGGCCGGAGACCTGGAAAGTCCGATCTGGGTGGGCAGCCTGAGCGCCGAACCGGTTCACCTGCACATTGATCGCCGGCTCCCCTAGCGCCAGGAATCGAGTCCCACGCATTTCACCCCACCGACGATCCTGGCCGGTTTTGGGACACCCACAGTTTGGGGACACCCACATAACCAGGTGGTGCTAACGGTTTTCTAAAGGTGCTATCGACGGCTGATTTCGTTAAACTACGGCTGGCTTAGCGAATACGACCACTCGCTGAATGCGTCTTGACGGAATCAAGCTCACGGGGTTCAAGTCATTCGTCGACCCGACGTCGATAGCCTTCCCCGGGAATCGGTGTGCGGTCGTCGGCCCCAACGGTTGTGGAAAGTCGAACATCATCGATGCCGTCCGCTGGGTGATGGGCGAAAGCTCCGCGCTCAAGTTGCGGGGAGAATCCATCGCAGACGTCATCTTCAAGGGCTCGAATTCCCGCAATGCGACGGCGATGGCATCGATCGAGCTTTCCTTCGACAACACCGACGGTCGCCTCGGGGGCGAGTATGCGAACTTCGGCCGCATCGCGGTGCGCCGGGAACTCACGCGGGATGCCCACTCCACCTACTACCTGAACGGAAACCGGTGTCGCCGACGCGACATCGTGGACGTGTTCCTCGGCACCGGTTTCGGGCCGCGGGGCTACTCCATCATCGAGCAGGGCATGATCGGCGAACTGGTCGAGGCGAGACCCGAGGATTTGCGAGCCTACCTGGAGGAATCCGCCGGTATTTCGAAATACAGGGAGCGGCGCCGGGAGACGGAGAACCGGATGCGGCGCGCGACGGAGAACCTTGATCGCCTGCGCGACATCCGCCAGGAACTGGAAGACCGGTTGCGCCACCTGCAGCGGCAGGCCCGGGCCGCGGCGCGCTACCGGGAGCTGAAGCGAGAGGAGCGGCTCCGCACCGCGGAGCTGCTGGTGCTGCGCATCAGGGACATGAATGCGGACCTGGAGGAGCGCGACCGGGCTTTGAAGCGGCTGGAAGTCGAACACGATCAGGCACTGAGCGGCTTGCGGCGTGACGACGCGAATATCGAACGTGCGCGGGCCGAGCAGCAGGAACACTCGGATGCATCCAACCGGATCCAGGGATTGGTCTACAAAATCGGCGCGAAGATTGGGGAGACCGAGTCGGCCATCAGGTTCAATCGTCAGCGCCAGGAGCAGCTTGAGGATGATCTCCAGGGCGCGCAACGTCGATTGGAAGAGATCGTTGGCCAGATCGAGAATGACAAGCGGGAAGCGGCGCTACTGGAGGCGGCCATCGCCGCCAAGGTGCCGGAGCTGGACGAAGCCAGAAAGGAAGATGGTCGAGTCGCCGAAGCCTTGGCTACCGCTGAAGACGATTTGCGTGCGAGTGAGGCCAGGTGGTCGGAGTTCGTTTCGCGGGCGTCGGCCAATGACCGTGAATTGCGCGTGGAAGAAAACCGTGTCGAGCACATCCAGCAGAACCTGGATCGTCTGCGTCAGCGCTTTGAGCAGCTCGAAGAACAAAACGGCGAGTACGCCTTGCCCACCGATGACCTGGCGGGGGAACTGGACGAGGCCGAACGTCGCCACGATCTGACAGAGGCAGAGCTCGAAACCTGCGCCACCGAACTGGCGTCGGCGCGCGAGGCCGTCGTTTCCAACGAGAACGCGCTGCAGGCAGCGCGCGCCGAGACACAGGGTCTGCGTAACGAATTCGCGGCTTTGGACGCATTGCAGCAAGCTGCGCTGGGTCAAGAGAATCACGAGGCGCAGGGATGGATCGACGCGCTGGCGCTTGACCGGGCACCGCGGCTGGGGGCGGAACTGATTGTCGAGCCGGGCTGGGAGCGCGCGGTGGAAACGGTTCTCGGGACCGATCTGGGTGCGATCAGGGTTGAGGATATCGGGCACTTTGAGGACGACTTGTGCGGCCTGCAAGCGGGTCGCGTCGTCCTCTACGAGGGCCAGGAGATCGACGCGAGCCCGAACGGCCAGCAACTTACCCCTTTGGCAGCGCTCGTGGGCACGGACAGGGGCCCGGTTGGCGCCATGCTCGCCGGTGTGTTCGCGGCGGAGACACTGGATGTCGCCTTGGCCCACAGGTGCAACCTGAAGTCCGGCGAGAGCATCGTTACGCGGGATGCCGTCTGGCTCGGCGTCGATTGGGTCCGCGTAAACCGGACGGAAGACGCGGCGCTGGGCGTCGTCGAACGCGCGCAGGACCTGGATGACCTCGGCGCCCGGCTGGTGCAGGCGGACCGCAAGGTTGCGGAACTGGCCGGGCTGGTGACGAGAGGCAGACGGCACGTTGTCGAACTCGATGGCCGTCGTGACCGGTTGCAGCACCGTTACCGCGAATGTAGCGACCTGCTGTCCCATCTTCGAACGGAGCAGGGAGTACGCCGGGTGCGCATGGAGGAAGCGGCGGCGCGACAGCATCGCGCGGAGTCCGAGCGCGACGAGATAGTGGCGCAGGTCGCATCGGAGATGGATCGCAAAGGTGGGGCGCAGACGCGTCTCGCATCGCTGAAGCAGGAAGCGCGAACGTTGGAAACGGAACGCGCGGAACTGCGTGGGGCACGTGCCCGCCAGGCACAACGCCTGGAAACTGCCAGGAAGGATGCGGCAGCGTGCCGATCACGTCTGCATGCGCTGCAGGTGGAATATGAGCACCTGACAACGAAGCTGTCTGCCGCCGGGACAGTTCGCTCGAGATTGCACGATCAGCGGTCGGAACTCGAAACGCTTGTGCGCGACTACAGGGACGACATCGCCGCGAACCTGAAACCGCTTCCAGCACTCGAGGCATCCCTCCAGGAGAAGCTCCGGGAAAAGGTTGGGGTCGACAGGCAGCTGGCGGCCATTCATCGCCGCGTAGAGGAGGCGGAGAACGCAATACGCGCCCAGGAACAACAACGGCAGGAGAGCAATGCTGCGGTAGAAGGGGCCAGAAGCCGCCTGCACGCCGCCCAGGTGGAGCGCGAAGGAGTCTCGGCGAGGTATGCCGACTTGTCCGAGCAGCTCGGGAATACCGGCGTGAATGTCGATGAGGTCTCCGCGGCATTGCCCGAGGACGCCGACGAAGGGACCTGGCGTGAGCGAATGGAGAGAATCGAACGCCAGATCAAGCGGCTCGGTGCGGTCAATCTTGCAGCCCTCGAGGAGCTGGAAACGCAGTCGGAGCGCAAGCGCTATCTCGACGCGCAGAACGAAGATCTTGAGCGGGCACTCAGTACCCTGCGCGCGGCGATAGAGCGAATCGACCGGGAAACGAGGACGCGATTCAAGTCGACTTTCGACGCGGTAAACGAACACCTGAAGAACCTGTTCCCCAAGCTTTTTGGTGGGGGGCATGCGTACCTTGAGCTGACCGGCGACAATCTCCTGGATGCGGGGGTGAGCCTGATGGCCCGCCCTCCCGGAAAGCGGAACTCGGGCATACAGATGCTGTCGGGAGGCGAGAAAGCCATGACGGCGATTGCATTGGTCTTTGCCATCTTTCAGCTCAACCCGAGCCCGGTCTGCCTGCTGGACGAGGTGGATGCGCCGCTTGACGACACGAATGTGGTTCGGTTCGCGGAACTTCTCAAGGAAATGTCGAGCGAGGTGCAATTCGTGGTGGTCACGCACAACAAGCTGACCATGGAAATGGCGGACCAGCTTCTCGGTGTGACGATGAACGAACCGGGCGTGTCGCGACTGGTTTCGGTGGATCTGGATGAGGCGGCGGCAATGGCCGCCGTCTAAGCGCCTGTTGTTGAAGACTTCCGTGGAACAAGTGTCTCGGGGAGCATTCAGCGACCCGGGACAGTTGTTGCATGGTCGACGAGCGGGGCCGGGCCACAGGCGAGGCCGAAGGCGTCGGCTGTGGGGCACTTGCGGAAAGTTGCGGGAAAGTTGCGGAAAGAGGAGTTGATTCGGTGTCCGAAGACTACATCCTAATTGGCGGCGGTCTTTTGATCGCCCTCGTCATCATGCATGGCCTTTGGCTGGCCTGGCGCGCACGCCAGGATCCGCTGCCACTGGACATCTCTTCGGACATTCCAGAGGACGGCTTCGACACGGACGAACTGGGCCCGGAATTCCCGAACGGCGGTGCCCGTGTCGTTGGAGGTGCGGAATACACCGCACCGACGCAACGTCACCTTTCCTTTGAGGGAGCGGCTCCGGTATTGATGGACATCGTTCAGGAGGAACCCGCGATCCCTGCTGAAAATGTCGCGGATGCCACTCCGGCGACGGGGGAAACGCCGGCACCTCCCTACGCGTCAGTCATCGGGGAAGCTCCCCGGGCTGAAGGCTTCCATGGAAGTACGCCTCCAACTACGGGGGAAACGCCGGCACCTCCCTACGCATCAGTCGTCGGGGAAACTCCCCCGGCTGAGGGCTCCTGGCCGACGAGCGTTACCGGGGACGGCGAGGATATCCCCCTCGCAAGAGAAAACTTTTCGGCCCCGGGAGCGCAGGAGCCAGTGCGCGGGGAGGAACCTCTCGCAACAGAACGATCAGAGCCGAACGCGCCGGCGGCGGGGCACTCGCAAGCCAACAACGGGTCGACGGACTTCGATGGTGACTGGCGGGAGCCGCGCGAGGAGCCGATTGTTCCCCAGGCGGATGAGTCCATCGTGGCGGCCCGAATTTCGCGTAGCTCCCCTGACGAAGGGCGCCCCGCGCGTCGCGAGCGGGAATTGCCGCGGGCGGATGTCGCGCCGGATCGGGACGAGCACGAGATCCTGGCAATCAACGTGCTCGCCCGGGGCAACAGCCGATTCAGCGGATCCGAGCTTTGGGCCGCATTCCAGCGCAATGGACTGACATTCGGGGACATGAACATTTTTCACCGGCTCAATCCGGTTACGAGAACACCGCAATTCTCCGTGGCGAACGCTATCGAGCCGGGAACATTTGATCTATCCGGAATGGATTCGATGCGGACTCCGGGAGCCTGCCTGTTCCTGCGGCTGCCGGGTCCGTCGGAGCCTGCCGCGGTGTTCGATGACATGCTGCGCGTGGCCCGGGACGTCGGCCAGAGCCTCGGTGGTGAACTCAAGGACGAGAACTTCTCGGTCCTGACTGGACAGACCGAGGAACACTACCGACAGCGAATCGCCGAGTTCTCCCGCAAGCGCATGTCCAGGCGATATTGAGTAGTTGGGGCGACGAAGCCCGAGGCTATCATCGCAACGGTCGACGTTCCTTCACCGGAATGCGCCGCGAGCCTGAAATGACGGATACAGACCGCGAGCCCTCAGCTGCGGAGCCCGGCGTGCCAGATGTGGCCCGGGAAGTCGAGGAACTGCGCCAACTCATCCGGCACCACCTGCATCGCTATCACGTGCTCGACGACCCGGAGATAGCCGATTCCGAGTTCGATGCGCTGTTCAGCCGTCTCGTGGACCTGGAGGATACGCATCCGCACCTGGTGACTTCGGATTCTCCCACGCAACGCGTGGGGGCAGAACCATCGGCCCGGTTTGCCGCCGTGGTTCACGAGCTGCCGATGCTGTCCCTGGACAAATGCGACTCCCACGAGGAGTTCATTGAGTGGGAGGCCCGTTGCAGGAGCCGGGTGGGCTATGAGGGCGACCTGGAATTCACGTGCGAACCGAAGATCGACGGGGTGGCGGTCAGCCTGATCTACCAGGACGGCGTGCTGATTCGGGGCGCAACCCGGGGCGACGGGACGAACGGCGAGGACATCACCGCCAACGTCAGGACCGTGTCTGCGGTCCCGCTGCGATTGCTGGGCGACACCTGGCCGGCCACGCTCGAAGTGCGCGGCGAAGTCTACATGCCGTTGGCTGGTTTCCGTGCCTTCAACGAGGCGGCCGCGAAAACCGGCGAGCGCCTGCTGGTCAATCCCCGCAATGCCGCTGCGGGCAGCCTGCGGCAACTCGACCCGAAGCTGACGGCGTCACGTCCGCTGTCGATGTACTGCTACAGCGCGGGCTTGCGCGGTGCCTGGGAGCCGGACACGCAGTGGCAGGTTCTCGATGCCTTCAGGGGTTGGGGACTTCGCGTGAACGAAAGCGTTGTCCGGGTCCTCGGTGTGAAGGCATGTCTCGACTACGTGCGCCGATTGCTTGAAGAAAGGGACACCCTTGGCTACGACGTGGATGGTGTAGTCGTCAAGGTGAACGACTTCGCCATGCAAAGCGCGCTTGGGACCGTGACGCGGCGGCCGCGGTGGGCCGTCGCCTACAAGTACCCTGCGGAAGAAGCGACCACGGTGCTCAAGGGTGTCGAATTCCAGGTAGGGCGCACTGGCGCCATCACCCCGGTGGCCAGGCTCGAGCCGGTCTTCGTTGGAGGTGCCACGGTATCGAACGCCACCCTGCACAACATGGACGAGATCGAACGCCTCGATCTGTGTCTGGGCGATACGGTCATGGTGCATCGTGCCGGCGACGTGATCCCCCAGGTTACGAAAGTGATCGAGTCGAAACGGCCAGGTGATGCGCGGAGAGTCGTGATGCCCGAGCGGTGCCCGGCCTGCGAAACGCCGATTGAACGTCCCGAGGGCGAGGCGGTTGCACGCTGTCCGGCAGGACTCACCTGCCCTGCCCAGCGCAAGGAGAGCCTCAAGCACTTTGCTTCGCGACTGGCGATGGACATCGAAGGTCTGGGCGACAAGCTGGTCGACCAGCTTGTCGAGCGGGGGATGGTCAAGGACCCTGCGGATCTCTATGGGCTCGATGCCGACGCACTCGAATCGCTTGATCGCATGGGGCCGAAGTCCGCGGGGAATCTCATCGATGCGCTCGGCGCAAGCAGGCACACGACGTTCGCACGATTCATTTACGCGCTTGGCATTCGCGAAGTCGGTGAGACGACCGCGGCGGGTCTTGCGAACCATTTCCGCAATCTCGACGCCCTGAGCGGCGCTTCGGAGGAGGCATTGAACGAAGTCCCGGACGTGGGACCGATCGTCGCTTCCCGGATACGGAACTTCTTCGACGATGAACACAATCAGCGGGTCGTGCGTCGACTGGTTGTACAGGGCATCGAGTGGCCCACGCCGGCAAAGCCGGTCAGATCACCGCTGGCCGGTGAGACGTGGGTGCTGACGGGAACGCTGGCGGCCATGACCCGGAATGAAGCCAGGGCGCGCCTGGTGAAACTGGGGGCGAAGGTTGCCGGTTCGGTATCGGGTTCGACCACGCGGGTGGTGGCGGGGCCGGGCGCCGGCAGCAAGGCGGAGAGGGCGAAGGAGCTTGAGATTCCCCTGATAGACGAAACTGACTTTATCGCGATACTGGACAGGCATGAAACGAAAGATAGCGGCTAGCCTCGCGGCTTGCGTCGCGGGAGTGGTCCTGGTTTCGCATGGTTGCGCGTCGACACCGTCGAACACCTCGGACATTTGCGACGTGTTCGATGAGAAGCCGGGTTGGTACCGCCATGCGAAGAAGGCAGAGAAGACCTGGAGGATCCCGATTCCGATCATGATGGCAACCGCCTACAAGGAATCGAGCTTCAAGCATGATGCAAGGCCGCCGAGGACGAAAATCCTGGGTGTAATTCCGTGGCGCCGGCCATCGAGCGCGTTGGGCTTCGCGCAGGCAACCGACGAAACCTGGGAGGATTACAAGCGCGACAGCGGACGCAACCGTGCAAGCCGCAAGAGGTTCGCCGACGCCATAGATTTTGTCGGCTGGTATTTCGATCGTGCGCACCGGGTGTTGGGAATCCCGCGGAACGATGCGCGATCCCTCTATCTTGCCTACCACGAGGGGCTGACCGGATATCGCAACGGAGCCTGGAAGCGGAACACGTGGTTGAGGGGCGCCGCAGACAGGGTGGCCGCCAACTCGCAACGATACGAGAGACAACTGGGAACCTGCCGCCGCTTCCTCGACAGGGGATGGTTGGGCATTTTCGGCTGACCGACAGGCACCCGTCAGTGCTGGACTGACGCGGTCGGGCGCATTCCCTGGCGAACTGGCGGGACCAGGTTGCCAGTCGACAGCCGGCTTGGCATAGCATAGTGGCAGGCGCCACGAAGTATGGGGAGCGCGAGGGGATATCCCCTCGTTAGAGACAACCCGAAGCCGAGGCACCGGCTGTCGAGCGCTTCCCTGACAATCACGATGCGCCTGCGCCGCGAACTGCGGCTGCGAAGATGCAGGCCGGGGATACACGACGGATTCCGTTCCGTGAAGGATGACTACAAGGCCCTGATCCAGGGCGCGTACAGTTCGTGGCTGGAAGGGCGCGGCTTCAGGCCCCGAAAGGGCCAGCGGGAGATGATCGCGTACGTCACGCGCGCCCTCGGCGGTGAGCAACCGCGCCTTTGCGTCATCGAAGCAGGGACAGGAACCGGCAAGACTGCCGCATATTGCCTGGCTGTCATCCCCCTGGCACAGGCGCTGGGCTTGAGGGTGCTCATCAGCACCGCGACCGTCGCGCTGCAGGAGCAGGTCGTTTTCGGAGACTTGCCGGACCTGCAGGCGCACACCGACCTCGACTTCGACTTTGCGCTTGCCAAGGGTCGGAGGCGCTACGTCTGTCTCAAGCGGCTCGATGAGCGACGCTACGGCGATGGTGCCCAGGAATCGCTGCTTGAGGTGCCGGAACCGCAGGATGTCCCCACCTACCAAGGGATGTACTCGGCCTTCGAACAGGGCGACTGGAACGGCGAACTCGACACATGGGACGAGGGTGTGCGGACCCAGGCGTGGTCCGCCGTGACGACGGATCACCGTGGTTGCACGCACAGTCGATGTGGCTTCTTCGGCGTTTGTCCCTTCTACCAGGCTCGTCGTGAGGCAGAGGAAGCGCGCGTCGTCGTGGCGAACCACGATCTCGTCCTGGCGGACCTTAGCCTGGGCGGGGGCGTCATCCTGCCGCCGCCGGAGGAGACCATCCTGGTCGTGGACGAGGCGCACCACATTGCGGACAAGGCGCGCGAACACCTGACGGCGCGCGCGCGGCTGCGCGGAACGCGTGAGTGGCTGGAACAGGTGGAGACGACCGTCGGCACCTGCGCCCAGCACTTTTCCCGGCCCCGGGAACTGGTGGGGTTGGCGTCATCCCTGGCAGACGACGCCGCTGTCGCGACGGGCTTGATCCGTGACCTCGAAAGCCTGGCGGGCCAACTCGACTTTGACCGGGCGTGGGAGGAACGCGCGAACTGTCGGTTCGCGCTGGGTCGGGTACCTGGGCAAATCGCCGATGTCTGCGACCCCTTGAGCGGTAGCCTCGGCACTCTGACTGAACGCCTGGCAACCTTCCAGGGCTACCTTGAGGAAGTGTCGAAAGGCGAACGCAACTGGCCCAATGGCTATCTCGCCGAAGACTGGCTCGGTCCCGCGGGACAGATGGTGGGGCGTGGGGAGGAGGCCACATTGCTGTTTCGGGATTACGCATCGGGGACTGACGGTGGCGTTGAGGGACAGCTCATGGCGCGCTGGGTGACGCGGCTCAGGTTCGAGAAAGACGCGGACCTCGAGTTCGTGTCGGCCCCCCTGCAACCGGGCGAGACGCTTCGGGAAAAACTGTGGGAACGTTGCTACGGGGCGCTTTGCACGTCCGGAACGATACGGGCGCTCGGCAGCTTCGACCGCTTTCTCGAGAAAGCCGGACTCCCCGAGGCATCTAGCCAGCATTTCATTCCCAGTCCCTTCGACTACCCGCGCCTCGCCAGTTTCAACGTGCCGGCAATGCGCTCGGACCCGCGCAACGCACAGGCCCATACGGAGGAGATATCGGAACTGATTCCCGAACTGCTGGAACTCGAACCGAGCGCCCTGGCCCTGTTTTCGTCCTGGCGGCAGTTTCGTGAAGTGGTGGCCGCGTTGCCGGTCCATATCCGGGACCGTTGCCGTTTGCAGGACGAAGGATCGAAACAGGCGCTCCTCAAGATGCATCGATCCGAAGTGGACGCGGGCGAACCGAGCTACATCCTGGGGCTCGCGAGCTTTGCCGAAGGCGTTGACCTGCCGCACGAATATTGCCGCCACGTCATCATCGCCAAGCTGCCTTTCGCAGCACCCGACAACCCGGTGGAACAGGCGTTTGCCGAGTGGCTGGAGAGCCAGGGGCGGGCGCCGTTTTTCGAGGTCGCCCTGCCGGAGGCGGCGCTTCGCCTCGTGCAGGCTTGTGGCCGACTGATCCGCCACGAGGAAGACTACGGCCGGATCACCCTGCTTGACCGCCGCATCGTCACGTTTCGCTACGGCAGGTCAATCCTCGAATCACTTCCTCCGTATCGACTGGAGATCGGATCCCGCGCGGAATAGCAAATCCCGCCCAGGCGCGCTCTTTCTCTCCACCCCACGCCCGGCGAAGACTGCCGGCCCTCCCGGTTTGGCCATGAGCCGTCCCCGCCCGGTTCATCGCCTCTCGCGTTCCCTGGCAATCACCCTGCGGTTCCACGCTCGTCCCCACAGCCCGAGAACCACGTTCGTCAGTGCGGCGGCGGCGAACACACCCGTGTAGCCCCAATGGCGGCTCGCGGCCAGCGCGAGGGGGACATAGAAGACGAACAGCCGCATCAGGGAGAGCAGCAATGGGGGCGTGGGTCTGGACAACGCCTGGAATGCGCCGTTGGCAACGTTCAGCATGCCCGCGAACCCAAGGGTGATCGGGAGGATGTAAAGATAGGTGGTGGCGGTGGCAACCACCTGCGGTTCGTCATTGATCAGCGACACGAAAGCACGTCCGCCGATCCACATGATCGTGGCGGCGATCACGCCCCATAGCAGGCAATAGCGATAGCAGAGGGCGAGCGCGCGGTCGACGCGGTCGAAGAGGCGGGCGCCCCAGTTCTGGCCGACGAGAGGCGTCGTGCTTGACGAAATGCCGATGACCACCATGAAGACCACCGCGTCGATGCGGGCGGCGACGCCGAACCCGGCGACTACGGCGGTCCCGAAAGAAGCGAGCAGGCGCGTGATGATGCCGGACGACAACGGCTCCATGAGGTTTGTGGCCATGGCGGGGATGCCGACGTGGAGGATGGTTCGCGCGGAATCGAAGAACTGGCGCAGGGAAGCGCGGATCATCCGGCGCTTCAGGACGAACCAGTAGGCGGTCATCAGGAAGGACAGGGTCCGCGCCAGGACGAACGCCCAGGCCGCGCCGTCGACGCCCAGCGCGGGGAACCCCAACCAGCCAAAAATGAGGAACGGACCGATCAACACCTGCACGGCAGATCCGGCCGCCATGACCAGCCCGGGAAAAGCGGGATCGCCGATGGAGCGCATGAGGCCGGAGCCCACCATCGCAAGACCGAACAGCGGGAACCCGATCGCCCAGATGCAGACATAGGAAACGACGAGATCGAGGATGTCGCCTCGCGCGCCGAGCAGGTGAAACAGCGGCTCGGCGAACGAGACCAGCAGCACGGCACAGACGACATTGAATATCAGGTCGAGCAGGAGGCCGTGGCTGGCCAGTACTGCCGCGCGTTCGTTTTCTCCGCCGCCGACGGCGCGCGCGAGCACCGCGCTGGTGCCGATGCCGATGCCTCGGGTCGCGGCGCTGAGTGCCATCACCACCGGAAAGGTAAAGGTGACGGCGGCGATCGCGTTGGTGCCGAGGATGCCGAGATATACGGCCTCCACGAATTGCGCCAGGGTCATGGCTAGGAAACCCATGATCATGAATCCCGACAGGCGCATGACGTGGCCCGGCAGGTCGCCGTCGGTGAAGCTGCCGCGCGGTCGTCCGGCGGGCGCAGGCGGTTGCATGATTGAGGGCCGCTACACTATGCGGGTCGACAGGCCTCGACGAGACCGGGCGCACCATCGCGCGCCGGCGGCGCAAGGAGAAAGGCAATGAAGGTTCTGGTCATCGGTGCAAACGGCAACACGGCAACGCGCCTCGTGCGACGCCTTGCCCAGGGCCCCCACGATCCGGTAGCAATGATCCGGGATCCGGCGCAACGCGCGAAGTTCGACGCGCTTGGAGTGCCCACTGTGCTTGGCGACCTGGAGTACCCCATCGATCATGCCGTCTCCGGCGCGGATGCGATCGTGTTCGCGGCGGGTTCGGGCGGCCATACCGGCAAGGACAAGACGGTATTGGTGGATTACCTCGGCGCGATTCGATCCATGGTCGCCGCACAGGTCCACGACGTGCGCCGCTACGTCATGCTGAGTTCGCTCAATGCGGACATTCACAGCACGTCGCGAATCGCGCACTATCACAAGGCCAAGGCCCATGCAGACAACCATTTGCGCGAAACCGGCCTAGCCTACACCATCGTCTGTCCCGGCGGATTAACCGATGACGCCGGCACGGGAAGGGTCGTTGCGAGCGCCGACCTCGAGGGTCCAGGCCTGACCTCGCGGGAGAATCTGGCGCAGGCATTGGCCATGTGCCTGGATCTTGAAAACACCATCGGGAAGTCCTTCGGCCTGCTCGACGGAGACATGCCCATCGACGTGGCGTTGCGGTCGCTGTAGCTTCCCGACCGGTGCCATATCCGGGTGGAAGCGAAACTACCGCATCAGGTTCTGGTCGCGGATCATCGAGATTTCGTCCCGCAGCGCCGCGGCTTCCTCGAACTCCAGGTTCTTTGCGCGATCCAGCATTTCCCGCTCGAGTTTCTCGAGCAGCTTGCCGATTTCCGCGGGATCCTCGGGCGTCATCCTGCGGCGCTCGCCGCCGCGGCGGCGGTCGCCAGATCGGCGGCCGGTCTTCGCGCGGCCGGGAACTGCCCTGGCGCTTTCCATGATGTCCGGAATGTCCTTGACGATACCCTTCGGCGTGATGTCGTGTTCGGCATTGAAACTTACCTGCTTCGCTCGCCGCCGCTCGGTCTCGTCGATGGCCGCCCGCATCGATCCCGTGATCGTGTCCGCATAAAGAATGGCGCGACCGTTCAGGTGGCGTGCGGCGCGTCCGATGGTCTGGATCAGTGAGCGTTCCGCGCGCAGGAAACCCTCCTTGTCGGCATCAAGGACAGCGACCAGCGAGACCTCGGGCATGTCCAACCCCTCTCGCAACAGGTTGATGCCGACGAGCACGTCGAACACCCCGAGTCGAAGATCCCGAATGATCTCGGTTCGCTCCACGGTGTCGATGTCGGAGTGCAGGTAGCGCACGCGCATGCCGTGCTCGTCGAGGTACTCGGTGAGGTCCTCGGCCATGCGCTTGGTCAGGGTGGTGACCAGGACGCGATCGCCCTTTGCCACAGTCGTCCGAAGTTCCTCGAACAGGTCGTCCACCTGGGTCGAGGCGGGACGCACGATCACCTGGGGGTCCACGAGGCCCGTGGGACGAACCACCTGCTCCACCACCTGCCCGGCGTTCTCCGCTTCGTAATCGCCCGGCGTTGCGGAGACGAAGATCATCTGCGGCGACAGCGTTTCCCACTCATCGAATCGTAGCGGCCGGTTGTCCAGCGCCGACGGGAGCCGAAAGCCGTACTCGACCAGGGTTTCCTTGCGTGACCTGTCTCCCTTGTACATGCCGCCAAGCTGCGGGATGGTGACGTGGGACTCGTCGATGACCAGGAGTGCGTTCTTCGGCAGGTAGTCGAACAGGGTGGGGGGTGGTTCTCCGGCCTCGCGGCCTGACAGGTAACGCGAGTAGTTCTCGATGCCGCTGCAATAGCCGACCTCCTTGATCATCTCGAGGTCGAATCGGGTACGTTGTTCCAGGCGTTGCGCCTCCACCAGCTTGTCGTTGACCCTCAGGTATTCGACGCGGTCCCGGAGTTCTTCGCGTATGTCGTCGATGACGGCAAGTATGCGTTCCCTCGGCGTGACGTAGTGGGTCTTGGGAAACACCGTGTAACGGGGAACGCGGCTTGCGACCTCGCCGGTCAGTGGGTCGAACACCGAGATGTTCTCAATCTCGTCGTCGAACAGCTCGATACGCACCGCCTGCTTCTCGGACTCCGCGGGAAAGACATCGATCACGTCGCCGCGTACGCGGTAGGCGCCGCGCTGGAACGCGGTGTCGTTTCGCGTGTATTGCAGTTCCGCGAGGCGTCGTACGATTTGGCGCTGATCCACCCGGTCTCCGCGGTCGAGGTGGAGCACCATGCGGAGGTACGACTGAGGATCGCCGAGGCCATAGATGGCGGAGACCGATGCGACGATGATCGCATCGGAGCGCTCGATCAGCGCCTTGGTGGCGGACAGGCGCATCTGTTCGATGTGGGCGTTGATGGATGCGTCCTTTTCGATGTAGGTGTCGGACGCGGGCACGTAGGCTTCGGGCTGGTAGTAGTCGTAGTAGGAGACGAAGTACTCCACGGCGTTGTTCGGGAAGAACTCCCGGAACTCGCCATAGAGCTGGGCGGCCAACGTCTTGTTCGGCGCGAGCACCAGCGCCGGGCGCTGGACCGCCTCTATGACCTTGGCAATGGCGAAAGTCTTGCCGGATCCGGTGACGCCCAGGAGGGTCTGGTGGGCAAGGCCGTCCTCCAGTCCTTCGATCAGTTCGGAGATCGCCGTGGGTTGATCCCCGGCGGGCTCGTAATCGGCGACTACGCGCAGCTCCGAGACGGCTTGCATCAGTCCATGCACTCCAGGACCAGGTCCATCGCCCGGCCCGCGTCGATCCGGTACGCCACCCTGGCGTTGGCCGGGTCCTGCCGGCGCGTGCTCCGTTGATCGACGACCGTCATGCCCCGCGTCAGCGTTCCCTCGAGTTCGATGTCCACTGCCCGGGGTTCGGTTTCGATCAGTTGGGGATGCGTCACGGCCAGGACCGCGCACGGGTCGTGCAGGGCGGCTTCGCGGGTACCGATCAGATCCTCCATGCGCGTGTGCAGGTAGTCGAACAGCCCGGCAGCGAACTTCGCGCGCGGATTGGCGGCCTTGCGCAGGCGGGAAACGATGGCGTCCGTCGTGCGCAACTGGTGCGTCAGATTGAGCCCGCACATGGTGAGCTCTGCGCCCGCCTGGAAGACGCGCGCCGCCGCCTCCGGGTCGGCGAATATGTTGAATTCGGCAACCCGGGTGGTGTTTCCGACCGTAGCGCTGCCGCCCATGATCGAAATCCCGGCAATGCGCTGCACCCACGACGGGTCGCGGTCGATGGCGAGCGCAAGATTGGTCAACGGTCCGAGCGCGATGATCCAGACGTCCGGGTCCGGGGCGTCGAGCAGGAACTCCACGGCGTCGTCGCCGGCCACGGTGCGCCGGTGCTCGACACGCTCGACGCCGTCGAGCCCGGACTGACCATGAACGACCTGCGCATGACGGGGTTCGCCTGCCAGCGGACGCGCGGCACCCGCATGCACGGGTGTGTCGACATCGAGCAGCGCGGTCACCATCAGCGCGTTTGCCGTCGTTGCCGCCAGGGGTGCATTGCCGGACACCGTGGATATGCCAAGCACCTGGGCGTGCCGGTGGGCCAGCATCAGGGCGACGGCATCGTCGTGTCCCGGATCGCAGTCGATGATTACGCGGGTCATGGCCGTCACTATAGTGCCGGTCGCCACGGCATTCCACGATGGCCCTTGCGTCAATCAGGACACCTCCCACGGGTGAATCAGGGACACCCACGTATCTGCTAGGGACAGGCATCCAAATTGGGGGGACACCCACTGAAAACGGACGCCCGCGCGGTGGATTGGTTGTCCCCGCTGGTGACCATCGGTGCGATTCGGGTGCTTATGCCTGGCGTGTTGAATACACTTGGGTGGTCGAAAAGGTGTGTGCGAAATGACAGAACCGTTCGTAGGCAAGCAACTTACATTGCGAGAGTTCACGGTGACCGACCGGTTGCTGTCCGACTTTCACGGCGGCCTCGCGCTCAACCCGCGGGCGGACGGCAGGGTGCCAACCGCGGTTGCCAGTGATGCCGAGAGCGCCTACTTCAACGAGATCGCGTTCGCCAATCATGTCGGTCACCTATGGATGCGCCAGGGATGGGAGTGCTTCGGGCAGATGACTGCCCGGGGGACCTACGTTACGAGTGGTTGCATTCGCGACATCTATCCTCATCGCGACCGTTCGGTGGTGCACTACGAAGTGGAAGCCCGGGACGCCACCGGCAAGTTGGTGATTCGTACTCACCATCACCAGAGCTTCCTGCGCGAAGTGCCCGCTGGAGGCGAGGTCGCGTTTCGGGATCCGTCGAAGAAACCCGGCGTTCGCAAGTTCGTGGTGCCTGAAGGCGAGGCGTTCGGCGGACTCTCGCGAACGATCACGATCGAAATGTGCGGCGAGTTCTTCCATGGCAATGCGAACTATCACACCGACAGGCAGGCTTCGAGAACGCTGGGATTCCGCGACGTCGTCGTTGGTGGCCGCATGACTATGGCCTATGCCGCGAACGTTCTCGAAGATCACTTCGGCGATGCCTGGTGGCAGAGCGGGCGAATCGATCTCAAGTTCACCAATCCGGTCTGGCCCGGGGACACGATCACCGTTCGTGGCGTCGCAACCGGTGATGTCGATGGTGATCCTGATCGTCGCGGGGCGTTTGTCTGGCTGGCGAAGGCTGACGACACGGTTGCGCTGGTAGCCGAGGCCAGTGTCGCTGCCTGACGAAACCGCTGGCGACCCGGGCGTCAGGTCCGAGACCTTCATCTATGGACGGGTGTGCGAGCCGCATGGCGGGCATCCGATCCAACTCCGTCTTGAGCGGTATGTCAGCCTCGACGATGATGTACGACTGGGCAAGGCCGTGATCATGGTGCATGGCGGCGCCTGGACATCCAACGACCGCCACTCTCCGCACGTCGTCTGCTGCAATCTTGCGGAAGCGGGTTTCTCGGTGTTTTCCCTCGACTTTCGGGATGGACGGGACGGCAAGCACCCGTGCGCGGTGCGGGACATCACCGCTGGAATCCGCTACGTCCGGGCACGGGCGGAACAATTCGGCATCGATGCGGACGGCATCGCGTTGATCGGAAGTTCTTCAGGCGGCCACCTGGCGCTCCTGACGGCAATTCAGCCGGACGTGCCTGAATATCGCGGCACGTCGACGGCTATCGCGGGCGGGGACGATCTCTCCGCCAGCGTCGGCTGCGTCGTCGCCCTTTGGCCGGTTTCCAACCCGGAGAGGCGGCTCCGGCACGCTATCGAGACCGGGCGCGACGAACTCGTCCAGGCACATTTCCGCTACTACCGGGACGAGGCACACATGCGCGATGCAAGCGTGCAACGGCGGCTCAGGGCGGGAGAAGCGCAAAGCGTTCCGCCGTTACTTGTCGTCCAACCGGGCGAAGACGCCAACGTGCCGAGGGACATGACGCTCGACCTCGTGCGGGAGTACCAGGAGGCCGGCGGAACCGTTCACTATCTCTTCTATCCCGGATTGCGGCACGGCTTCGCCTACGAGGCGTCGACCGCAACGACGCGTCTCCTGGAAGAGATTCGCTGGTTCATCAAGCGGTACACCCATCCAGAACGCGCCCTGCGCTGACTATCGTGCGGGCGAGGTAGCAGGGGTAGAAGAAAAGGGCGTGTCGGCGATCCCGGTATCTCGAAACCGCCGAGAGCAAACCTCAATTGGGGAAGGACACTCTTGGGGGAGGACTATGGAGAGGTTTGCTGCACACGCCAAAAACTAACGATGTCCGGCATTTTGTACAGTACAAAAACTCTTGTCAAGTCCTTTTGTACAACTTTTGTATAGTTTTTATTGTCGAGGATGCAGGATCTGATGCTGTTCGACAAATGCTTCCAGCGCCTCCTCGAGCCGGATGCGCGCATGTTCGGCGGCACTTGCTCCCGGATGTCTGGCGTCACCGTCTGCACATCGGGAGGCATGGACCGAAAACGCGTCCAGCTCGTTGATGAGTTCCACGAGGCCCCGGGCGCAACCGCATCCCACCTGCGATTCCGACATCGCGATCTGCAGCAACTCATCCTCGCTGAAGCGGCGAAGTTCGCTGCGATCGTCACCACCCAACGCCACGGCCTGGGACAGGCAGGCGTACTCGACATCGGGCCAGGGCGCCGGCCAGCGGAGCAGGGAGACCCCTAGTCCGGCAGCCGTCTCGGCGTCCTGCTCGTGTCCGTACCTGCACGCACACACCAGTCGAGAATTGGGAACGATGCTCCTAAGTCGTTCTATTTGCTTTGGATCCAGGCTCGGAAGTTGCACTAGAAGCACATCGAGGGCGGGAAGCAGATCCGTATACGCCTCGAAGGTGTCGAGGCTTGCCCACCGGCCGAGCACGTTCAGGCGGCTCTGCTCCTGATCGCGTTCAGCCAGTATCAGGCTCGCGCCGACCAGTCCCACGCGCGCGGCGCCTCCGCGTCCGGGCCTGACAGCCAGCCGAGCGTCGAGCTCTTCGCTCGTCAGCCGAATGAGTTGGCTGATCGCCTGGCCCCGGTCGAGGAGCACCTTGATTTTCTTCAGGTGCTCAATCTGACCCGAGTCGTAGAAGCGCGTCTTCCCGCTCCGGTGGGCTGGCTGAAGGTCGTAGCGGCGCTCCCATGCACGCAGCCGCTCGGCGCTGATTTCCGTGAGCTTGGAGACTGCACCAATCCTGTACAGGTCTGATGTCATGCCGTGTCCAGTGCACGTGGGGACGCGAATTGTACAGAATTGGGCAAATATGTACAGACTTCCGATAAGCTGTCCGGTGTTTGTCCAGGACGAAGACCAGTAACTGGCGCGGACAGGGACGCCCTCCGGCGCAGCATTCGCATGGATGAATAGGGCGCCTGTACAGGGAAGGCTGTTGGCTGCGCGGGCTTTTGCGACAATCCTCCCGAATTCGGCTTACCGGAAACCGGATATGCGGAACAACATCGGTGAATGGATGACCAGGCGCGCCTTCCTCACGCCAGGTCGGGAAGGGTACGTGGACAGCGACCTCGGTCTCAGGTTGACGTTCGCCGAGATGAATGCGCGTTGCAATCGCGTGGCCAACGCGTTCCTCGCCGCCGGCGTATCTCCCGGCGAGCGCGTCGCCCTCCTGCTCATGAATTGCGCGGAATTCATGGAGACGTTCTTCGCCCTGGCGAAGATCGGCGCGGTCGCGGTGCCCCTCAACTGGCGCCTGGTACCGGACGAACTCGAGTTCATCCTCTCGGATAGCGGTTCCACGCGGTTGATCTTCAGCGCCGAGTTCCTCGACAACGTTGCCCAACTGCAGGGCCGGGGAGGCAAGACCGATATCGCGCACTGGCTGCAGGTGGTGGGCGACGACGAGGATGTCGCCCCTTTCGCCGAGAACTTCGGTAACTTCCGGGACGCCGCGCCCGATCAAGAGCCAGCCCTCGGTGGCGCCGAGGACGACATGCTGTACATCATGTACACATCCGGCACGACGGGCCTGCCGAAAGGCGTCGTACACACTCACTACACCTCCATCTGGGGTTGCCTGACCATCGCGGCCACCACGTATTACCGCGAAGCCGACCGCTTCCTGTCTCCGTTGCCGATGTTCCATGTCGGAGCGCTGACGCCGCTTTCGTTGGGCGTTTACCGCGGCGTGACCAGCGTCGTCATGCGCAGCTTCGATCCCCTCCGGGCGTGGGAGCTGATCGAGAGCGAGCGCGTGTCGATCGGTATCGCCGTGCCGGCCATGCTGAATTTCATGCTCCAGGTGCCCGGTCGCGAGCGCTTTGATCACTCGGCGCTGCGCTGGTGCATGTCGGGCGCGGCGCCGGTGCCCGAGTCGCTGATCCAGGCGTATGCAGACATCGGCATCGAGATCCACCAGGTCTATGGCCTGACGGAGACCTGCGGCCCGGCCTGTCTGATCGACGCCGAGAACGCATTGAAGAAGATCGGGTCCACCGGCAAGGCGTTCTTCCACACGGACGTGAAGATCGTGAACGATTCCGGGAGCGAGTGCCTGCCGGATGTGCCGGGCGAGGTTCTCGTGCGGGGCGCGCACGTCATGCGTGAGTACTGGAACCAGCCGGAGGCGACAGCCGAGACGATCGTCAACGGCTGGCTGCACACCGGCGATGTCGCGCGGATGGACGCGGAAGGCTTCGTGTACATAGAGGACCGCATCAAGGACATGATCATCTCGGGCGGAGAAAACGTGTATCCGGCCGAGATCGAAAAGGTGCTGGAAGCGCATCCGGGCGTTCTGGAGGCCGGCGTCATCGGCCAGCCGAGCGAGACCTGGGGCGAGTCGCCCTGCGCCGTGATCGTCAAGCGGGACGATGCGCTGACGAAGGCCGGCGTAATGGACTTCTGCCAGGGGCGCCTGGCACGCTTCAAGCAGCCGAAGGAGGTCGAATTTGTCGACGACCTGCCCCGCAATCCAAGCGGCAAGATCCTGAAGCGGATACTTCGGGAACGGTTCCCCGGTCCCGCGCCGTAGGTGGGCTTGGACGGGGCGAAATGCGACCCGCCGGAAGGTTGGCGGATTTCGTGCTGGCTCTCGGCGTGGTGGAACACGACGCGCCTTCGGTCCCGCCGGATTCCTGGGCGTCAGGCGCTTCCGGGAGCTTGCACCGAGGCATCGGTCGCGTCGGTGCCCGCCTCCTCCTGCTCGTGCGAACGCCGCTGACGCCCCCAATGGGCTTCCGCTTCACGATCCGCAGCGGCCGGATCACAGATTCCCGCCAGGCAAACCGAAAGTTCCTCCGCCTTCGCCGGATCCGCCTCGTATTGGTTCTCGAGTTCCTCCGGATCGTTGCCGAGATCGAACAACTGGTGCGGCGCCTCCACGTTGTGGATCAGCTTCCAGTCACCCCGGCGCACCATGAACGAACTGCCGCGGGTGCCATGGCCATGGTATTCGGAGAAGACGAACCGGTTTCCGTTCTCAATGGTCGACGCGGCCAGGGGAACGCCCAGCCAGCCCTCGGGTTGTTGCGCGCCAGTCAGGGAGAACACGCTGGCCTGCAGATCGTGCAGGTCGACGGGTACCGTCACCCGAACGCCCGCCTCGAAGTCCGGACCTGCGGCGATCATCGGGATTCGGGCGGCATCCTCGAGCAGGTTGCACTTCCACCATAGCCCGAACTTGCCGAGCATCTCGCCGTGGTCCGAGGTGTAGACAAGGTTTGTCGTGCTCGCGAGACCCGCATCCGCGACGGCGGACCGCAGCCGCCCAAGTTGCCCGTCGATAAAACTGACGCAGGCGTAGTAACCCCTGCGTAGCCCTCGAACCTGGTGCTCCTCGACATGCTCCAGGGCAAAATGCCTCCGCAGGTCGGCCGCGTATGGGTGTTGCGCGGTCGCAGCCTCGACCCCGTGTGCCGGGAGGTCGCCGTGGTCACGGTACTTGTCCCAGAGCTCGTCGGTGCAGAAATGGGGAAAGTGCGGCTTCACCAGGTTGACATAGAGGACCCAGGGCCGATTGATTTCGGGTGCCCGGGTCCGCAGCCATTCGACCGCCGCATCCATGTACACGACGTCGTTTTTCCACGGCCGTTCGTGAATCCCGTAGTGGTCGAGACGCCTTTCCGCGCCTTGCCGGACGGCCAGCGGGCGGCGGCGCGTCGCCTTGTCAAAGCCCCAGGCAAGGTCGTGGGTTTCGATGGTCTCCGCGAATCCCAGTTCGGCGACCGGCCGGTAGGCGTGCACCTTGCCGATGAAGACGGAATGGACGCCCTCGTCGCCGAGTACGGCGCCAAGGCCATGGGTTTCGGGCGGAATGTTGCCGCGGTTGTTGCCGTAGGCCTTGACGGCGTGGACCCGCTTCCCCGTGAGAAAAGCGGAGCGGCTCGGCACACAGAGCGGCGACGGGCAATACGCCTGCTCGAACAATGTGCCGTGGTCGGCAAGCCACTGCATGTTCGGGGTGTCGACGAATTCGTGGCCATACGGCGACGAGTATCGCGGATTGTGCTCGTCGGACATGAAGACGATGACGTTGGACATGAGTGGCTTCCGGTCTTGCGGGGGGTCCGTCACGAACAGGATGTCGCCAGGTTCACCCGGACCGTCTCTTACGCCGCTCGGACTCTAGCACGCGTTCCGCGCACCATCCCCAACTCCGCGGGATCAGTCAACCGCCTGGTAGACCAGTGCCCTGACCTTGTCGAAGTCGTTCAATCCGGGGGCCGGAATGACCTGCGCCATGTAGACGACGGTCAGCTCTCGACGGGGTCTACCCAGTACGAGGTGTGGTAGGCACCGCCCCAATAGAACTCGCCCACTGTCCCGGGCAGTCCCCGCGATCCGGGATTCGAGACCGTCCCGAAACCCAGGCCGAAACCGCCACCGGGAAAGGTACTCGCGATGTCGCCCAGGTTGTCGGTGGTCATCAGTTCGACGGACTTGCGGGAGAGGATTGGTCCCCCGCCGTTCCGGATCGCCTCCAGGAATCGCGTGTAGTCGGCGGTGGTGGAGAGCAGGCCGGCGCCTCCCGAGAAGCTGCGCCTTGGGCCAGCGACGTAGTGGCCCTGGCCGTGGAACGGCGTACTCGCGTCCGGGAGCACAAGGTCGCCTTCCGGTGTGCGCGAATACACGACGGCCAGGCGGTCGGCCTTGGCCGGCGGCAGGTAGAACGACGTGTCCGTCATGCCGAGCGGGGCGAAGATCTCGGCCTCGAGGTATCGGTCGAGCGGTGTGCCGCTCGCGACTTCGACAATCGCCCCGAGAATGTCTGTGTTGTAGCCGTATACCCAACGTTCTCCTGGATGCGCGTCCATGGGCAGTCCACCGATCCGGCGGACGGTCTCGCGGATGGGTTCGTCGCGGTGTCCGAAGTACCAGTGCTGGATGCCGGCGGCCTGCCATTGCTCGGCGGCGGGTCCATCCCCGTACCCGACCCCGGCGGTGTGGGTCAGGAGGTCCCGAATCGTGATCGGGCGCGCGGCGTCGACGACTTCGTAGCCTCGATCGTCTCCGGCGATCGCGACGCGGGTGGCGGCGTACTCGGGCAGAAAATCGCCCGCCGGCTGCGTGACGAGCAGTGCGCCGCGTTCCTGCAGCATCAGGACGGCGGTGCTGACCACCGCCTTCGACATCGAGGCGATGCGGAATACGGTGTCGGGCTGCATGGGCGCTTTCGCCTCGCGGTCCCGGAACCCGGCGGCTCGGTGGTAGACAGTGCGGCCGTCGTGGGTGATCTGCAGCACCGCACCCGGGATCTTCTGCTCGTCGACGTAGGTGTCGAGGAATTCATCAACCCGTGCCAGGCGTTCGGAAGACACGCCCGCGAGGGCCGGCAGGGCAAGCGCACAGAGTGCGATGAGCGAGACGCGATATTGCGCGATACGGTTACGTGGCATTGGTTCGGATCTCTGCAGAATTCGCTGTCGCCGCGATGGCTCACCTCCGCCGGCAAACGCGTGACGGGGTAGCCGCAACATCATAGCTCCCCCTTTGGGTCGCACCGTCCTGTTTTCTGCTATCCGGCGAGTTTGAACGGCGGCGCCCAGGGTGCCATCGGCAGGGAGATCGTCAAGGGAGACTGTTGCAGGTCGGTGCATTTCGCCAGCCAATGGTCAGATTCGCCATCCGTCGTCGAGTGGCGGTTCGCTAAGCCATTGATTTATGGTCCAACGGTTATAGTCAATCGTTGGCACGACTATTGATTTGATTGGCGCAGTTCCATTGGATAACGAGGATAAGATGCTGAATACAGGAACTCTCCCCGCAGGGGCCGTGTTGGCCATGGTTTCATCGGTGTTCGCATCCGGATTGCATGCAGAACATCGTTCGTTCGACGTGTCGCCCGGCAGCCGTTTCGTGCTCGATGCGGACTGGGGCCAGGTCGAAGTTCGAGCCAGGGAAGGCGCCGTCGTCGAGGTCGATGTAGAACGCACCGAAAAGGTACTGCTGGAGTTCGACCAGGTCGACGACACGGTTACCGTTCGCTCCGAAACGCGGAACAAGGGCGTGTTCGGCTGGTTCAGGAACAACCGGGGTCCGGCCCCGGTGTTCCGCGTCACCGTGCCGACCCGTACGGACCTGGATCTGACTACGGTTGGCGGCAACGTGGAGGTTGCCGACCTCGAGGGAAGCGTCATGGTAAGTACGGTTGGGGGCAGGATCGCCCTGGGCGAGATAGTCGGCGACGTGGAAAGCCGCACCGCTGGAGGTTCCATCGAAGTCGCTGCGGCTTCGGGCACCGTGCGGGCAAACACGACCGGCGGATCGATACGGATAGGCCGCGCGGCTGGCGGCGTGGAAGCCAAGACTACTGGCGGGTCCATCCATATCGAGGAATCGGGAGGGCCGGTGGTCGCCCGCACGACGGGTGGGTCAATGGAACTTGGGCGCGTTCACGGGTCCATCGACGCCCGCACGACGGGTGGCTCGATCGGCGCCGCTCTCGCCGGTCAACCCGGCGGCGATTCCGACCTGCGCACAACCGGCGGCAGCATTCACCTGGCGATTGCGGAGGACATTGCCCTCGACCTCGATGCCCGAACCATCGGAGGTCGTGTATCGGTGGACATACCGGTCACGAACCAGCAGATGGAAGGCAAATCCAAGCTTGCGGCCTCGGTCAACGGCGGCGGTCCGGGCTTGACCCTCAGAACTACGGGCGGTTCGGTCCAGGTACGGGGTATGTAGAAGGCGCGCCGGAGCGTTCGTCAACGACGTGTTCTATCGGCAAGAGTCCGTATCGACGCCGCCTCGCGGTCAGGGAGCTGGCGTCGGGACGGCTATTCCTCCCAGCGGTCCCAGCACATGGTTTCTTCGACGGGCAGACGTGTGACCGGCCCGAAGTTTCCGGACGGATAGCCGACCGGAATGAGGCAGAAAGGTGCCATGTCGTCCGGTAGATGGAGCACTTCGCGCACCGCCGCGCGGTCCGACAGGCCCAGCGTGGTCGGCGTCGCGCCCAGTCCCAGCGCCCGGGCAGCCAGCAGCAGGTTCTGTACCGCCGGCCATATCGAGCCGCCGCCCCTGGCTCCAGCCTGGGGGTTATCGACGACCGACTCACCAAATCGGTAACAGGCGATGACGAGCGCCGGAATGTCCTGCATGTGCTCAGCCTGCCAGCGCACCGCGGCGAGCAGGCGCTGCCTTTTCTCGTCTGGAGGTTCTTCTTCCGTGCGCACGTCGATATACCGCGTCGCGGCCGCCTTGTTCAGGGCGGCCAGTCGCGATCGCTGTTCGGCATCCCGAACGACGATCCACCGTGCGCCCTGCTGGTTGGAACCCGTCGGCGCCTGGTTGGCGGCGTCGATCAGCTTGAGCAGCAGGTTCTCCGGCACCGGGTCCGGCTTGAGCCGCCGCATCGCGCGGCAGTTGTAGATCGTCTCGAAGATTCCCATTTCGGTTGCCATGGTTGCTCCCTGCGTTTCGGCCGTGTTGTAGCGAGTGCGCCTGCGTCAGTCCTCGATCGCGGCGTAGATCATGTTCTTGAGTTCTCCCCGGAAGTTGAAGACGCCGTAGGGCATGAGCTGGGTCATGAACACGACGGACAACTGTTCGACCGGATCCACCCACATGATGGTGGATGCGGCGCCGCCCCAGTAGAAGTCGCTGGCGCTGGGGCCGCCCGTCCCGACCACGTCCAGCGACATGGCGAAACCGAGGCCGAAGCCGACGCCCGCGTAAGGCGTCTCGGCAAACCTCCCCACCGCAATCTCGGTCATGTCGCAGCCATTCGCCAGGTGATTCCGGGTCATCAGCCGAAGTGTGCGAGGACCCAGGATGCGTGCGCCGTCCAGTTCCCCGCCACGGCACAACATTTCGCAGAAACGCAGGTAGTCCTGGGTGGTGCTGATCAGTCCGCCGCCGCCGGAGAAGAACGTGGGATGGGTGCGCAAAGCACTTGTCTCGGGATCGTCGAGGACCTTCAGCGCGCCGCCGGGTTGCCACTGGTAGCTCGCGGACAGCCTGCCCGCCTTCGATTCCGGGACACTGAAGGCGGTGTCGGGCATCCCGAGGGGTTCGAAGATGTGCTCCTCGAAGTAGCGGTCCAGCGGCGTGCCGGACAACGCTTCGACCAGGTAGCCGCAGACGTCCGTGGCGCAGGAGTAGTGCCACCGCTCGCCGGGGTCGTAGTACAGGGGGACGCCGGCAAGCTTGTCGACAAAGGTCTGCAGTGTCTCGCCGGGGCCACGCCGGGCTCCCGCGCGCTGGTAGGCCTTGTCCACCGGATGATCGGATCCGCCGTAGGAGAGTCCGGCGGTATGGCCGAGGATGTGGCGGAAAGTCATCGGACGCCTGGCGGGACGCGTGATCATATTCTCGTCGTTTCCCGAGACGTAGACCTCCTGCCCCCGCCAGGCGGGGATAACGCTGTGGACGGGGTCGTTCAGTTGAAACATGCCCCGTTCCCAGAGCTGCATCAGCGCCACCGAAGTGATCGGCTTCGTCATCGAGTGGATGCGGAACAGGGTGTCGTCGGCCATGGTCCGCCCGCGCTCGAGGTCCATGTGACCGAATGACGCGAAGCAGGCAAGCTCGCCGCGCCGCGCGACGGCGAGTTGGCAGCCGGCGATGTGCTGCGGTTCGACGTAGTCGTGTTCGAGGTGATCGACAACGCGTTGCAGGCGCTCCGCGTTGAGTCCGGCCTCTGCCGCCGCCGTTTCGCTGATCCCTGGTGCCATCGCTCCCCCGTGCCGATACGCGAAATGGAGCATGGTACATGGCTGTCCTTTCTGGCGCAGTTCACGCAACAGGGAATGGAGGCGAAGCGAAGGGGGGCGTTGAAAGGTAGGTTGGGCGGTTTCTGTCGACCGTCGACTCGGCGATACTCCGTCTTCGTGTTGACCGCTGCACAAGGCCCGTTTACGGTTCGCGTCCCGCCGAACAACGCGCGAGTATTCAGCATGAAACTCACCCTCAACGAGACGCGCATCGTCGGCTGTCTCATGGAGAAGGCAGTTGTCACGCCGGATCAATGCCCCCTGACGCTGAACGCCCTGGTGGCTGCCTGCAACCAGAAGTCAAGCCGGGATCCGGTATTGTCGCTGGACAGAGGCACCGTGCAGCGTACGGCGCGCGAGTTGGAAGAGAAGTGCCTGGTCGCGACCGAGGAGAATTTCAGGACCGGCGTGATGAAGTACCGGCAGCGACTCTGCAATACGACGTTCAGTGACTTCCATTTTGCCGAAGACGAGTACGCGGTCGTTTGTTTGCTGATGTTGCGCGGTCCGCAGACACCCGGTGAATTACGCACGCGTTGCGGTCGCTTGCATGCCTTCGCCGA
The DNA here is from genome assembly GCA_028821515.1 of Gammaproteobacteria bacterium. Lineage (GTDB taxonomy): Bacteria > Pseudomonadota > Gammaproteobacteria > Pseudomonadales > Azotimanducaceae > VXNE01. The sequence goes on from JAPPGA010000016.1 coordinate 47,690, forward strand.
CAATGAATCCGTTGCCAGCACCTTGCTCAGGCTGACAGACCCGGGTCGCGAAGGCGGACCGGTCGTAGCGCGGCTGGCGCGAGTTCCGGGCCGCCGGGACCATCAGTATGCACACCTGTTCGCGGGGGAGATCGAATCGGTGCCAATGGAACCGGTGGTCGGGCGCTCGGCGGCGCGGCCGAGTCGCCTGGCGGAGCTGGAAGCCCGAGTTGACGCGCTGGAACTTGAGCTGGCGGCGCTGAAGGGGCAACTGTCGACATAGATTGCCCCGTTTGCCGGGTATGGATTCGCGGGGCGCTTCAGACATAATGCGCGGCTGCTCTCGGCCCCGATGCCCCATGGAAATCCGCAACGTCGCCATCATCGCCCATGTCGACCACGGCAAGACCACGCTGGTGGACTGCCTACTGCGGCAAACGGCGAGCACTTCGTCGCGCGTCGAGATCGCCGAGCGCGCGCTGGACAGCAACGAACTGGAACGCGAGCGCGGCATTACGATCCTCTCAAAGACGACATCCGTGGAACACGCCGGATGCCGCATCAATATCGTCGATACGCCGGGGCATACGGATTTCGGCGGCGAGGTGGAGCGGATCATGTCGATGGTTGACTCGGTCCTGCTGGTCGTCGATGCGGTGGAGGGGCCGATGCCGCAGACCCGTTTCGTCACCAGCAAGGCGTTCGCGGCGGGTCTCGACCCCATACTGGTGGTGAACAAGATCGACCGTGACAGCGCGGCGCCGCATCGGGTCGTCGACGAAGTCTTCGACCTGTTCGACCGGCTTGGAGCCAGCGAGTCGCAGCTCGACTTTCCTGTGGCGTTCACGTCGGCCACGCGAGGTATCGCCGGCCTCGATCCCGAACGGATGGCGGACGACATGATTCCGCTTCTCGACCTCGTGGTGGAGTGCGCGCGCCCGCCGAAGACCGATGCCGAAGGGCCGCTGCAAATGCAGGTCAGCACGCTGGATTACTCGACCTATGTGGGGGTCATCGGCATCGGGCGCGTGATGCGGGGTACTGTCACACCGCGGATGCCGGTGGCGGTGGTGAACGCGGACGGGGTCGCCCGCCGCGCCAGGGTGCTGTCGGTGCACGCGAACCGGGGCCTCACGCGGATCGAGCTGCCATCGGCCTCGGCCGGTGACATCGTCTGCATTACCGGTATCGACGACATCGGGGTGTCCGACACCGTCTGCGACGTCAATGCCATCGATCCACTCCCGCCGCTGGCCGTGGATGAACCAACGCTGACCATGATGTTCCGGGTCAATACGAGCCCGTTCGCCGGGCGCGAAGGCAGGTTCCTGACCAGCCGCCAGATCCGGGACCGGCTGCTGCGGGAGGCTTCGCACAACGTTGCGCTGCGTGTCGAGGAGACCGACGATCCGGACCAGTTCAAGGTTTCTGGCCGCGGCGAGCTTCATCTCTCGGTGTTGCTCGAGACGATGCGCCGGGAGGGGTACGAATGCGCCGTCTCGCGGCCGACGGTCATCATGCGCGTCGTCGACGGGGAGCGCCTCGAGCCGTTCGAGACCGTGGCCTTCGACATCGAAGCGGATCACCAGGGGCGGCTGATGGAAGCACTGGGTGAGCGCAAGGGCCAACTGGTCGACCTGCAGCACGACGGCGCGGGCCGCGTCCGGCTTGTCAGCAAACTGGCGACGAGAGCGCTGCTGGGCTTTCGCGCGGTATTCACGTCGCTCACGTCGGGTACGGGCATCATGAGCTTTTCCTCGGCCGGCTATGGTCCCGCGGTTCCCGGGCTCGAGACCGGACGCCAGGCCGGCGTCCTGATATCCAAGGAGACCGGCAGGGCCGTCGGCTATGCGCTCTTCAACCTGCAGGCGCGCGGGCGCCTGCTGGTGCGTCCCGGAGATGAGCTGTACGAAGGCATGGTGGTGGGTGTCCACCAGCGTTCAAATGACCTGACGGTCAATCCGCTGCGGGAGAAGAAACTCACCAATATCCGGGCGGCGGGAAGCGACGAGAACATCCTGCTGGCCGCGCCGATGGAACTGTCGCTGGAACAGGCCCTCGAGTTCATCGACGACGACGAACTCGTCGAGGTCACCCCGGCATCGATCCGCATTCGCAAACGGCACTTGCGGGAGAGCGCCCGCCGCCGGGCGGGAGCGGAGGTCCTGGCTGCTCGCGGGCAGTAGGTGACGGCAAGCCCGGGTCACACGTCCACGAGGGTCCAGCGCACGCCGCAGACGTCTACCCGGTCATCCGCCACGTAGCAGTTGCGCCGTTTTGCCGCGGCGAGAATCCTGTCCCGATCCCGTACCGCGAGATCGATGGCGCCTAGGCCCGGCCCACGCCCATCCGTCGCCTCCACGAAGCGCAGGGTGACGTTGTTGAGCGCGATACTCAGCGCGGCGCCGTCACGGGTCACGGGCAGATCGGTGACATGGCCCCAGAGCTCCGCTATCGCGATCGGATCCGGACCCTGCAGTTCTACGGCGAGGTAGTCCACCGTCACGTCCTGGGCAACCTTGTCCTCCCATCCCGTGCCCCCGGCGGGCATCCAGTTGCCGTTGAAGTCGTCGTGCCGGTCCCAGTCGATCTCCAGGAACGACGCGATCATGTCGCGCGGATGCAGCTGGCAGATGTTCCAGTTCTCCCGCTGCGACTCCATGGCGATGCGCACGCCGCGGTCGAGCGCGCGCTGGCGCGCTGCCAGCTGTGTCGCCTTGTCGGCGCCCTGGGTGATCACCATATAACCGCCGTCGCCACCCCGCCGGTCAAGGTATCGTCCGCCGGCGGTACTGTCTTCGACAGGCGCCACCACCTCGAGGAAGTTGCGTCCGATCGGCATGAGCGTGTTCTCGAGGCCCCATTGGCCCACCCCGGGATCGACGAAGCACGACCTGATGCCGAAAACGTGGGTGAGACTGTCTATCGCCGGCGCGAGTTCGCGGGCGATCAGGCAGATCTGGCGCAGTTGGATGATCATCGTCCCTCCCGGGTGGCGGATGCTATGCGTTGCGGGCGTTGCCCATCTGATTCATGTATCCCGGTGGCCGTCCCCTGTCCCAGACGTGGGCGCGGGCGACGTCTTCGTTCAGGTCGGCTCCCCAGCCCGGGCGGTCGGGGATCAGCACGTCACCGTGATCGAATTCCATTTTCTCGGTGATGAGGTCGTCCTTCCACGGCACGTCGTCGATGTCGATTTCGCAGATGCGAACGTTTGGAATCACGGCGCAGAGATGCACGGAGTGCAGGGTCGAGAGATGGCTGTAGTAGTTGTGCGGCGCACAGTTGACCTCGAACGTCTCCGCCATGTCTGCGACCTTTTTCGCCGGGCCGAAACCGTTCCAGGGAAGGTCGATCATGCACACGTCCATGGAGCGGGCCTCGAAGTAGCGCCGGTAGTCGCGCGGACCGAACAGGTTCTCGCCGGAGCAGACCGTTACGCTGGTCGCATCGCGGATTTCCCGCAACCCATCGGGTTCATACATGTCTATCTCGACCCACATCATGCGCAGGTCTTCAAGCGCCCTGCAGATGCGTGTCGCCGCTTCCACGCGGAAGTTGAAATTCAGGTCGAGCGCGATATCGATGTTCGGCCCGACCGCATCCCTGAATGTTCCGATCAGTGTGCGGATGTGGTCTATCGTAGCGTTGTCTATGGTGCCGTCGGTAGTGCCCTGGCCGCCGCCGAAGCCGCCAAAGTAGACTCTCGCCGGGTCACCGGGATAGACGATGTTCGTCTTCAGTGCCGTAAACCCGCGGTCGGCCACTTCCCTTCCCAACGCACTGATGTCGTCCCAGGTCCGAAGCGGCGGTACGCCGATAATGTCGGCATTGCGCGCGCGGGACGTTCCGCAGTGTGACCAATAGACGCGCTGGCGTCGCCGGATGGGTCCCCCGAACAGTTCGTACACGGGTACGCCGAGCGCCTTCGCCTTGATGTCCCACAAGGCGAGTTCGATGCCCGCGATGGCCTTCGCGGCGATACCGCCCGGACTTTGCCGCGACATGCGATACAGGTCCCAGTAACGCGCCTCCACCGGACGCGGATCCTCACCCAGGAGCATCTTCTCGAATTCCTGGGCAGCCGCTGCGACGCTGTAGGGCATCCGCCCGTCGGAGCACTCGCCGTAGCCGGTGACATCGGCGTCGGTGCGCACGGCGACAAACGTCCACGGGCGCCACCCCGCGTCGACGACGAAGGTATCGATCCCGGTGATTTTCATGGATTGCTTCCCTCCACCCGTGGTCCGGGCGCCAACGCGAACGTCGAAGATGATCTATCCGCGCGCGGGGGCAGGCAAGCAAAACGGACTAGCAGGCTGCGCCGTAGAACGGCACGCAGTGCCGATCAAGGCGCAGGGTGGTAGGTGGGCTTGGGCGGGGGTGAAACACGGCGCGCCCGAAGGGCCGGCGGATTTCATGGCGCTATCGGCGCGAGAGCGCCAGGCCGCCAACGATCATGGCAAGGGCGACGACAGCACTTGGGTGGATGTCCTCGCCGAGGACGTTCGCGATCAGTATCAGCGACAGGAAGGGCGACAGGAATATGAGTTGGCCGATCCGGCCGGCGTTGCCGGTCAGTGCCAGCGCCCGGTGCCAGAGCAGGAACGTGACTCCCGTCTCGACCAGGCCAACCCAGGCTCCGTAGCCGACGACCCTGAGATTGAGGGCGGGCAGGCCGGCGGTCATCCAGCAGATCGCGCCAACGGCCATGGTGGCGACGGCGAATCCGTTCAGCATGAGCGGTACCGGGTGAATGCCGAGCCGCACGGTCAGGAGCCAGTACATGGCCCAGATGACGGAACTCGACAGCGCGAGCGCCGTGCCGAGCGGGTCGAAGCGGCCGAAACCGTCGAACTCGCCCTGCGTCAGCAGCACGACCACGCCGGCGTATCCGACGCCGATGCCCGCCCAGCCACGCGCCGAGAGGCGTTGGCGGAGCAGGGGTATCGCGAGCAGCGCCAGGGCGATGGCCCAGGTGAAGTTCAGCGGCTGCGCGATCTGTGCGGGCAACCGATCGTAGGCCTCGAACAGTACGAGGTAGTAGGCGAGGGGATTCAGCAGTCCCAGCGCCGCCGCGATGAAGTGCTGGCGCAGCGTCAGCGTTGCCGTGACGAACGGCCGCGCGGCAGCGAAGAAGGCGAGCGCGACCAGGCATCCGAGAAACAGCAGTTGCACCGGTGCGAGTTCGCGCAGGCCGAGCTTGAAACCGGTCGCCACCGTCGACCAGAGGGCGACGGCGACGAGCGCGAAGAGGATGGCGCGGCGCTCCGATTCGCGGGCGTTGACGGGTGGATTGTCCATCGGGACGGTGGCCGTGCAGCGGGTTCCTCACATGGTATCGTCACCATGTTCTGTTATTCTTGCGCTCCCGTACTTTCTCGGGCTATTCGAGGTGCTTGGGGCAAGGAGGTCATCTATCACGGGGACATGCACGTTCACGGCAGGTCGCACCTGGCGCGGGGTTGCCTGGCTCGTGGCGCTGCTCCTGCTGCCCGTGCCGGGGAGCGAGAGCGTCCGCGCCGAGGAGGTGGACGAATCGGCGCTGCCGGAGTTGCCTGCCAAGATCAGGGCGCAACTGGAAGCGAACCAGTTACGGCGTGAAATCGAACTTGAACAACTGCGCCGGGAACTGGAGGACCTGAAGGGATTCGACGATGCTGACGTGGCGCGGAAGATCGAGCGGTTGGGCGAGTTGCGAAGACTATTGGAAGTTGACCGTGATGTTCGCGAACTGCTTGAGAATTCGCCCGAAATGGCGGAAGAATACGAACGCATCGTCCAGGCGACCGCGCTGAGCCCACCCGAAACTCCGCGGGGCTTCTGCGCCTGTCTCGAGAGTGCCCGGGTACATTGGCTCGGCCAGGGCGACCAGGCGGGTCAGGTCACCGTCTTCCTTGACGGCGCGTACTACGACGTGCGTGCCGGTGAAACGATCGGGAGCAGCCGTTGCAGCGTGGGGCAGACCCTTTCCGGAAGCGTTGTCCTGCAGTGCGGCACGCAGAGAGCGATTCGGGGACTCTACAGCCCCGTCGAAAGGACCCCGCACACCTCGCAATGAGCGACATCGCGGAGAATCAACGCCGATCCCTGGACATCTTGCCCGGACGGGAGGATGGCGCGGCACCCGTGACAGGTGAAACGAGCGCTGCCGGCGAGACGGACCACATGGTCGACGAGTCCGTCGTGGAGCTGGAGGTGGATCGCATCCAGCGGCTCGCCGCGACCTGGGGCGTGACGCCGATCCTTGTGCGCGAGGACCTGGTTACTCAGCAGCCGGCCATGTCCCTGCAGGCCTGGTTGCGGGACAGCGCGGACGGAAAGCTCTGCATCATGGAGGACGGCTCCATCATCACTGCCGATCCCGACGCTCCCCAGGTGGAAGCTGCCAGGGCGCTGATGGGACTGAAACGGATTCCCTTCCAGGTGCGGCCCGCCATGTCCGAGGTGGTGCGGGCCGCTCTCAGGCGGCTCGACGAAGACGAGATCGGCGACGATATGTTGATCGAGGACGACCGCACGGAAACGGACGTGTCGCGGTTGTTCCTGTCGATCCTCGACGCTGCCGTCAACCGCGAAGCGTCCGACATCCACTTTGAGATGCGTGGTAGCGAAGCCAGCATACGTTTTCGCGTCAACGGCCAGATGATCGAATACGACCGTATCTCGGCGCGAGAGACTATCGCGATCGGCAACTACCTTTTCAACGCCGAGGCGAAGCGCGGCGCGCTCCAGTTCAATACCTACATGCCGCTCAACGCCTCGGCGCAGTTCCCGGTGCGCGGTCAGACGGTCGCGACCCGCTTCGCCACCGCGCCGGATATCCGGGGCGTCGACATCTTCGTGCGGATCTGGCGCCCGGATGCGGAAGCCTGGCCCCTGGAGGACCTCGGGTATACGCGGTTGCAGCGCGACCTGTTGCGCGAGGCATTCGGCCGGCCGTACGGCGTTATCGTCTTCTCCGGGCCGACCGGTTCTGGCAAGAGCACTTCCATGAGCGCCGTTCTGGAGACGCTTCCGGAGTCACTCAAGGTCGTTTCCCTGGAAGAACCCGTGGAACGGGAACTGCCGAACGTGACGCACATCGCCATCTCCGACATCACCGATCACGGCGGCTGGGAGAACCTGCGGGGAGGGTTGAACCGTTGGGACTCCAACATAAACGTGCTCGGCGAGATCAAGGACAGGGAGACTGCGGACTCCATCAAAGACCTGGTGACGGCGGGCAAGCTGACCATCACGACGCTGCACGCCTCGAACGTCCTGACGGTGCCATCGCGCATGGAGGACCTGGGCGTCGATCATTCACTGCTGTGCGATCCCAACTTCCTTGTCCTGCTGATCAACCAGCGCCTTGTCCCGGAACTGTGCCGAGCTTGCAAGACGCCGTTCACCGAGGCGGAACACGTGGACCGGGATTCGCGCCATCGCTTTTCCCGCCTGTTCGCGGAGGAGATGGAGCGTGTTTTCGTGCGTGGTTCCGGATGCGCCGAGTGCAGCAACTCCGGCATAGTCGGTCGTCTTCTCGCGGCAGAGATGGTGATGATCGACGAGACGTCGCTCGACTTCATCCGCAACCGCGATCCGCTTCGCTGGCGCCAGCACCTTTCCGCTCATGGCTGGCGACCCATTACCGACCACATGCTCAGGCACGTACGCGCCGGACGCGTTGACCCGGTGGACGCTGAACGCGCGGCGGGCCGGCTGGACGCGACGCAAACGCCTGTCTTCGACTACCGCGAGCGTGCAGAGCTTGTCGATGACGAAGCGGAAGAGGCGGACGCATGAAGGAGGCTCTTGCCAGGATCGACGAGGGCTTCCTGCTGCTCCAGTTTGGCGCATCGCTGCCCAAGCAGTTGGCGTTTCTGGAAGGGATATTCGCACTGATGTCCGACGGCGTCCCGCCGCGCGACGCGTTGCGGCTGACCGCGACCGCCGCGGCGCCGCTTGACCGCCATGTCGCGCGACATATGCTGCGAAGGTTGCGCGAGGGGCGGGCCGTGTCGAGTTCCATGGACAGGCTGTTTCGTTTCGACGTCGTGAGCGCGATCACCGCAGCCGAACAGACGGAGAACTTTACCGAGAACGGGGCGACCGTTCTGCGCCACATCCGGGGCCAGCACGAGGCGCGCTCGGGAGTGCTTCGGCAACTCGTGATGCCCGGCGTGTACATCGTTCTCGCGTGCGCGGTGTACGCCGTCTTCGCGATTCAGGTGTGGCCAAAGTTCGCCGTGGAGCTCACGCCGGATCAGTGGCCCGCGCCGGCCAGGGCCACCTATGGGACGGGACGCTTCATCTCGGACTTCTGGTGGGCGATGGCAGCGGCGGCAGCGACTGCATTCGTCGGAATCCGCCTCCTGCTGAGGCGCTGGACTGGCCGGGGCCGACGATTGCTGGACCGGGTCTGGCCGTTTACCCTGTATCGTGTGCTTCTCGCCGCCAATGCCATCGAGTCCGTAGGGACGCTGCTGGTGGCGGGTCATGATATCCGCACGGCGCTCGCGACAGTGTCGCGGCATGCGTCGCCGTATACGCGGATGTACTTCGACATGATGCGCCGCCGGCTGCGTGACGGCCGTAACGTATCGCGGGCCCTGGATGTGGGGTTTCTCCATCGCCGGGACGTGTACCGCCTGAATCTCCTGGCCGAGCACCAGAACCTGAGGCAGGTCATGGTGAGAACGGGCGCCGCCGCCCGGGAAGGCGTTCTGGCAAATTTCAGGGTTACGGCGGGGGTGCTCAACACGGTGGGACTGACGGCCGTCGCGGCGTCCTTCGCATTATTGATTCTGTCGGTTTACATGGTCGTGACGATTCTCGTGCGCAATTTGCAGATCGGTTGACATGCTCTTGCGGGCCATGACAACCAACAACAAGATGGGAGGTACCAATCCAATGATTCTCAACAGCGTTCAGACCGAGCCTGGGGCGCGGCGATTTGCTCATCGGAACAGGGGAGTGACCCTGATCGAGCTTGCCTTCGTGATCGGCATCATCGCCGTGATCCTGGTCTCGGTGATGGGCGTATACAACATCGTCCAGCGCAACCAGACGCTCTCGGATGTCACGACCGACGTGGCCGTGATTCGCCAGGCGGTGTCCACATGGGCGCGAGGCGGGCCGATCACGTACTCTGCGGCGGACATCAATCGAGGCTTCACCAGCCTGACGGGTTGGGACCAGCTCGCTGGATTCCTGCCCGGAAGCCTGGGTGACGAGGCGCGTGAAGTCGGGGACGAAACTGTCCTTACTGCGGCGAACTCGTGGGAATGCACGTACGAGTTGGAATTCTACGAAACCGACCGGTACAGGTGGTCTCTCAGGATCGACAAGCTTCCCACCGATGTGTTGAATGCGCTCGCCAACAGCTTGCGGGAGGGGGTCGTGGCGGATCAGGGCGAAGGCGACACCCTCCAGAGGGGACTTGAAATAACCGAAGGAACCGCAGGCGAAAACGACAGCGCGTTGAAGCTGACCTATCGCCATTGAGGGATCACGGGCCAGCAATACTGCGACGGTGTCGTGCCAAATTCGCGCAGTAAGGGCGCCACTTTGCTGGAACTCGCCCTGGTTCTGGTCGTCGGCGCCGGCGTGATTTCGGGTGTCGTGTTCCTTGGGCAGGGCTGGCGCCAGAACCTCGCAACTGCTGGCGAGGCGAGCGCGGTACCAGTCCACGTGGCCACGCTGCGCAACGCGGTCGAAAACTGGTACAGGTGGGAGTATTGTCATGTCGACCCGGATAGTCCCGATGCGGTGCAGGCGCCACACTTCCCCATCGGCAGCGGGTCTACTGACCTCGCGCCTTATCTGCCGCCCGTCCCGCGCTTGCCGGATCCCCTGGCGGGGGGCGAATACGATTGGGAGATCGTGCGCTCGGCACAGACCTACAGCGGGACACCACCGCCGCAGTTGCGCGTGTTCTGGAATCCGCCGGAGCGCTTCGACGAGCGGATCTCGCTGATCGCCCGAGACCTTGAGGCCGCCTGCGACAGCGACGGCGATGCCGGCACGTACGAGCCCTGCGGTAGCCAGCCGCGTGCGCGGCTCTTCTGGGTGGAGCTGTTGGCAGTGCGATCGGAGGAACGTTCATACGACGATCTGCGCGGGCAAGCCTGGCTTGGCCGAAATGGCATTGAGTGCCGAGATGGCGTCCACCTACGGTTGAACGCTTTTTGCGACAGCGACGGAAACGGGCGACTGGGACCCAACGTCGATCAGGACGGTGACGGGATGGACGACACCTGGCGACTGGATGCGGACGGCGACGGCAAACTGGACTTTGACTTGACGGACGACCTGCTGGTCGACGTCTCCGACTTTCGGTTACTGGGATGCTGAGGTACACAATGGGTAGTGGAGTAACGACGAGTAGAGCCCGGCTCCGCGAACATCGGGCGGCCGGCTTCACCCTGGTCGAGATCGGCATCGTCGTGGCGCTGCTTGGATTCATCGCGGTACTCGTGGCGGATTTCTATGCGAACCAACTGAGCCTCAGACACTCCATTCAGCGTGTCGAGGGCACGGTGCGTGACGCGCGGTCGATCATCGACGCGTCCGTTGCCTGGGCCGAGGTGAACGGGTACGAATGGCCGAACGACAGGGCGATACCCCAACCTGCGATCAGCCTGGAGAAGCTGGTCGAGGAGGGTTACCTGATCCATGTTCCCGGCATCCGGTACGAGGGGTGCGAGGGAGGCTGTCGAGGTTTTGCCATCACGGGATGGGACCGGGCGGCGGCGCGGGCATCGGTGCCGGCAACCCCCTGCATGGGGCCCCCAGACCACACGCAGTCTACGGCGTCCGGCAACTACGACGCGAACCCGGCCGCCGACGACCTCGTCCTGTGTTTCGATGTCCGAGGCAGTAGCGATGCGCGTGCCATCGCCTCGCGCCTGCCGCAGGGCCGGCTCTTTCAGACCGCCGGGCAGATCGGGACGGATGCTTACCAGGTTGAAGCCCGGATCCTCGGCGTGGCCGCTTTTGCCGGTGGCGGTCCGGGCGGGTCCGATCCGTTCGTCCGCCGCATCGATGAAGGCCGTCCGGTGATATTCGCCGATACCGGCGGCGAACTGCAGAACATGAAACGGCTCTCCTCGATCGCCCTCGATCCATCGCAGAGGTTCGAGGATCCGTTGCCACGTGAAGCATCGGGTGTTCGTTTCCTGAACGACGGCAGTTTGATCGATCCGGCGGATGATGGGATTACGGCCGGTCTGCTCATCGATGGTAGGCTCTTCATGGGAGGGGCGAGCGAAACCGACATCTACTTCTCCCGGCGTGACCCAGTGAACGCCATATATCCGTTGCGCGGCCTGGCGAGGCGTGTCTGCCGGTTGGAGGCTGCCAACAACCTGCGACCCATAGGCGGCACCGGCGCCCGAATTGGTTTGGATGGATCATGCGACAGATTGAACAGACTATAGCCCGGCCGATCTATCTGGATGCGCTCGGGAAGTTTGGAGCCCTTGGCACTGCCGTCGTCCTGCTCGCCGCCTGTGCGGTCCTGTCGCCACGTACCGATCCCCGCATTCCAGAGGCGCAGACCGTTGCGGAAAGGGACATTGAGGCGAGTTACGTCACGCCGTCGCGTCCGCTGGTCCTCCTGCATGATGATCCCTACGTCGACTCCGACCGCGTCGCGTACGCGGGTTCGGCGTGGCTGCACGAAGCTGTGGAGATCAGGGTTTCGGGGCTGCCGTTCGACCTCTGTCTCGCAAAGGCCATCGAGCAACTGGAGGACGCCCCGTCGGTAGTTTTCGCCCATGATGTCGCCCAGCGCGATTTGCCGGTGACGCTGGACCATGAGGGAGTCTTTCGGGATTTTCTCAACCTGCTCGCCGAAGCGAGTGGCCTGGGTTGGGAAGAGAAGTCGGGCGCTCTGCACTGGATGGCGGAAGTCGCGCGCACGTTTGAGATTCACCGTGTGCCCGGTGACCTGTCCTGGTCCATGTCCACGGTCGAATCGGATCGCTCCGCGACCGTGCAGGCTGGCGGGGGCGGGGGTGGAGGGTCATCGGGCGGCGTCCGGGCAACGCCCCAGACTGGCAGCGAGATCACTCTCAACAGCAATGCGAGTTTCTGGCAAGGCCTGGAGGAGACGCTGATCCGTCTGCTGGGTGCTGAAAACCCGGCGCCGATTATCGATCGAAGTACCGGCACCGTTGTCGTCCGGGGTCCCGCCGGCCGCGTGCGCGAGGCGGGAGGTTACATCGGTGCGATGAATCACTGGCTTGCCCGTCAGGTCCTGCTCGAAATACAGCTGGTCACGGTCACGTTGTCGGACAGCCAGAGCACCGGGATCGACTGGCAGCTGGTCTACCAGGCGGTAACCGACCAAGGAAGCCCAGAGAGGCCGGGGTCGGTGGAGCCCGCTGGCCGTAGCGGTTTCGCGGACGCGCTGGCGCGGGCTTCTGGCATGGACGCGGCTTCCGTCGGTATCGAGTTGGGCGATGGTCATGCGTTCCATGGCACGGAGGTGGTTCTTCGCGCGCTGGCGGCCCAGGGGGAGACGAGTTTGCGAAACTCGCCGAGGGTCGTCGCGTTGAACGGTCAGGCTGCGCACATGCAGGTGCTAAACGACAGGGGCATCCTGGCCGGGGTGGACGTCACCACGCGGGAAACGGTCGCGGTCGTGACGGAAGTGGATCTGCAGCCCGGCGTCGTCTCGACAGGCATGTCGCTCACGATCGTGCCGAAGATCGTCGGTGACAGGGTCTTCCTGCATGCTGCCATCTCGGTGAGCGACCTCGTCAGCTTGGAGTCGGCGGGGAGCGGCGACCAGTCCATTCAACTCCCGACGGTGGAACGCAGCCAATTCTTTCAGAGCGCCCGGCTGCGCAGCGGTGAAACGCTGGCCCTCGGCGGGCTGTTGGCACGCCGCGGGGCCACGGACTCTCGAGGCATCGTTCGATGGCCATGGCTGACCGCCAAAAGCAGCGAATACAGCAGCACAGAGACCGTGCTGCTCATTACCCCCACACTACTGGACCGACCTGCGCCCGACGAAGACTTGCTGTTGTGAGTCTCGTGATTGGAAGGGAGAGTTTCGCGCTTCCCGTCGTGCGGGAAACTGCGCAACTCAGCATCGGAATCGAGTCCCTGCGTTCGTCCTCCGCCACCATTGCAGCAACGGCTAGGCGGCGCGCACGTCTGATGCAGTCGGTATTCGAAGATGACGACCTTTTCGCGTGGTTCGAACCCGCCGGCAACGGGTCCCTGTACTGCGCGTTCGCGACGGAGCCCGGGTATCTGCTCGGCGAGAACGTCAGGAATTGGCTGCGGGAAGAAGTACACGCGCGCGACTTCGTGTACTGCGAAAGGATGGGCAACGAGCGGGCCGTCGTCCTGGTGATCGACGGACACGTCATCAAAGATGCCCTTGTGAGCGGATATGAACTGAATGTCGAACTGCGCCATGCTCTCACCCGACTGGATGCAGTTGCTCCTGGCGTCTATACCGTGTTTTTTCACGGCATCGAGGTTCAGGACCTGGAACTGCCAGACCGTTCCCGCGCGGTACCTCTTGAAGACTCCGTGCTCGACTGGATGGAGGACGCGCCGGAGCCGCTCCCGGAACTCAGTCCCACCAACCGGGCGATCCGTGCCATAGATGTGGTCGCCAAGCGCCTTCGACAACTCCGGATAGTGCGCACTGTCAGTTTGTCAGTGGGATCCCTGGTGGTAGCGGCTGCCGGGGTCTACTGGTGGCAGAATCGCGTACCGCCACCGCCGCCCGAGGACGCACCACCTCCGCCGCTCCCGATCGAACAGCTGAATGCGGAGTACAGCGATCTGTTGGGTACGCCAGACCCCGGCGAACTCATCCCGGCTATGCATCGCGCCTATCGGCTGTTTCTGAGCGATACCCTGTTTGGCGAGTTGCTGTCCGTCAGGAAGCTGCAATGGACCCGGACCGATGGCGATCGACTCACCATCGAGACATCCTTGCCGCCGGAAGTCCTGGGAGGACCCCGCTCCGGGCCTCGGGACGCCCTGTTGGACCAGATGCGCCGCCGCGCGGGGGTGCAAGGATGGCGCATCGTATTTTCGGGTCTGGACGCGACCTTCTCGCTGCCTGTCGACGCCTCGAACCGGGTCGACGAACTGCGCCTGCCGCAACCTTTGGCCGAAGGCAATCCCTGGCACCGGAAACGGTTGGGCGGGGAGCTCGAGGCGCTCGGCACCGTGACGGTCAGTCCCGGGCCGCTGAACCAGGTCTACCGGGGCTTTTCGACGCTGTTGGAATTGCAGGGCGTCGAATGGTCCACGGGAGGTACGGCGGCATGGCTTGGTGACCGGCTTGCGGGCGGTCCCCTCGTATTGGAGTCAGTGGAGTTCGAATCCGGGCGAGGCGCTGCCATGGATGGTCGAATCCAGTTCACCACGCTGTGGTGCGTGACCGAGAATGCTTCGGCACGCCGTTGCTTGCACGAGAGCGCGTAGCCCTTCGATCCGAGGGACAGCGCTGGCTGACTTGCGGCGGCAGGGCGACGAAGACGGCCCTGAGGACTCGAATCAGCGCGACAGGTCGGCTGCTTCCGTGTTGACGGTTACCGGTAGGGATATGGACCCATCGGAATCGTCGGGCGCCGGACCTTCGTAAGCCACTGTCATCGGGGTTTCGGTGCCGGCATCAACGAGATTGGATTCGACAGGTGCGGGTTCGCCCACTGCTGATTGCCGGGCGTCTTGGTTGCCCACGGAGCCGGGGAGTTCGACATCGACGCGTGGCGGCGGTGTATTGACCACTACTACGCGGTTGCCGCGGTAGAGGTCGGCGACGAACTGACCCCTGTACATCGCAAGAAGTGATTCGAGCGCGCCTTCAAGCGAGTCGTTTGAAATGGTGAATGCATGGGAAACCATCCGGTCTTCGCCGGCGCTCCAGACCAGGGACCATCCGTGGGAGTCCACGAGTTCCCGCACGCTCGCTGACAGGTAGCCCTCGCGAACCTCGAAATCGACCGATTCGGCGGAGGCGGCCGATGCCGCCATGACAAGTGCCAATGCGGCGACGGCGCGTGCGGTCGGCGGGCGTGACCGGGAAAGCGGGAGAGGCATCAGGCATGGCTCCGGTAAGGGACGACGTAACTCTAGCAGATGGGGAGAGATGCCGTTGCGGACGAACGCAGTCGTCACGTGTGGCTTGCGGTCTGGTCTCCTGTCGTCGAAAAAAACACTCCCGCCCCTCGATCCTGCGAGGGGTCGGGAGTTGAATGTCAGTCTTTCCGCCCGATGGGCGAACCCGCCGGAGCGCTTGGCTACCGGCGCTGACGCGGGCTGTCGGGGGCGGCTGCCGAAGCTGCCGCCCTCCCGTTCACTCGGAGTCGTCCGAAGCCGTTAGCTGGTTGTATATCCCCATACCGACGGATGCCGCCGCGCCTGACAGGAGCGCGATCACCAAGGCGTCGAGTATGCCGTCCAGATATCCACCGATGTATTGGACATTGTCCAGAACATCGCCATTCCCGGCCATAGCGGCCGCGACGGCGGCTACGAGGGCCGCAGTCGGATGCCCGTCATCGTTCATCACGGCCGCCACGATTCCGAGGACGACCAGTGCTAACGGCAGGATGCCCGCTGGCATTTGGTCTCCGGCTAACCCTTGGACGAGTGCCGCAAGGACGATCAGGCCAAGCACTATCTTATTTGGCATTTTGCCTCCCCTTTTTGGTTTTTCTCTTCACCATCTGCAGGCCCCTTCCCCAAGGGGACCTGGGCCGACGCCAGGTGAAGAGTCACATATACCACCTTTGGCCGGGTTGTAACAGTGCATTAGTGCAGAAAAATCTCCACCGCTCGCGTGCGAAAGGACCGGCGCATCCCCCTAGGGGATGCCCAGGACGGCTACCCGTCCTTGTCCAACGCCGCCACCGCCCGGAACCAGCGGTGTGCCTGCGGGAGGCAAAGGAGCGCCAGCGCGCTGGCCTGCAGCACCCTGCAAAGGACTTCCCACGGGGCAAGTTCTGCGATCGCTTCCAGGGGCGACACCGCGTTCGCGAAGCCCCAGAGCGTCACGAGCAGGATGGCGACGATGGCGTACCGGACCCAGCCGGCGCCCCTGAACGTCACGTAGGCGAGCACCGTCCACAGCATGATGAAGAAGACCTGGCCACCGTTGCTGACGACCTGTTCGGGCCAGGCAATCCAGACCACGAGCAGGACTACGGCCGATGCGAACAGCGCCCCCGCTGCTATTGAAATTACCCTCGGACGGGCGGGTAGCCTGACTTCAGTCACTGCCGTCCTGAATCAAGAACCTTGACCGTGCATGATCGTAACGCGACTCCCCCTATTGGACCACTGCGGCGCGGTCAATCCCTGCGGGGCGTTTTCCGGTGAAATCCGTGCGTCGCCGGCCGCTGAGATATGCGGGCTGGGCAATGTGATGTATAGTGTCTGCGACTTGGCCGCACGCTCCGTCAGCGGTGCCATGTCCCAACCAAACTGAACGATGAAGGGCTGCGCAAACTGGTTTCCTTGGTGTGGGCGTATGCCCCTGAACGCATAGAGAATTCCCTGATGGATCCCAGGCGGCACCCCAGGCTTCCCGGCCTGTGGGCCACGGTTTGGGCGCAGGCGTGACCGTGGAAATCCTGCCTTTCGTGCTATACGGGCTGGTGGTCGCCGCCGTGATCGGGGTCACCCTGGCGGCGTCGTGGTTCATCGGCGACCGCTCCCGGCACGCGGGCGCGCGGGACATCCCGTTCGAGTCCGGTGTCGTACCGCAGGGCGACGCTGAGGACATGCGCTTT
This sequence comes from Gammaproteobacteria bacterium, assembly GCA_028821515.1. Taxonomy (GTDB): domain Bacteria; phylum Pseudomonadota; class Gammaproteobacteria; order Pseudomonadales; family Azotimanducaceae; genus VXNE01. The sequence goes on from JAPPGA010000016.1 coordinate 64,423, forward strand.
TCCATCGAGTTCTACCTGATCGCGATGTTTTTCGTGATTTTCGATCTCGAGACGATATTCCTTATTGGATGGGCGGTCGCGTTTTTCGAGGTCGGTTGGCCGGGTTTTGTCGGTGCGGCCGTGTTCATCGTCATCCTGCTGGTTGCCCTCGTATACGAGTTCAGGACGGGTGCGCTTGAGTGGGGCGTCAAGAGCCGATTTGCCCGGGCACCGGGGTATGCCCGGCAGCGCGAAGACGAGGTTGCCGCATAGTCGATGCAGTGGCGGGTGATCAGGACCGAACCCGGGGCCTCCATGGAGGAGGTCGATGCCGCCTACCGGGACGATGCTGCGAGGAGCGTTCTCACGGCCAAGCTGGAAGACCTGGTCTCATGGGGACGTGCGAACTCCATCTGGCCGTTCAACTTCGGCCTGTCGTGCTGCTACGTGGAAATGGCGACGGCCCTGACGTCACGGCACGATATGGCGCGTTTCGGCGCCGAAGTCATCCGTGCGTCGCCGCGGCAGGCCGATCTCATCGTCGTGTCCGGCACGGTATTCCGAAAGATGGCGCCGGTGCTGCAGCATCTCTACGAACAGTTGCTGGAACCCCGCTGGGTGATCTCCATGGGGTCCTGCGCGAATTCCGGCGGCATGTTCGATGTCTACAGCGTCGTTCAGGGCGTCGACAAGTTTCTGCCGGTGGACGTCTACGTTCCCGGTTGTCCGCCGCGCCCCGAGGCGTTCATGCAGGGACTGACCCTGTTGCAGGAATCGATCAAGGCGTCGCCGCGTCCGCTGTCCTGGGTGATCGGGGACGACGGCAAGGTCAGGAAATACGAACCGAGCCAGCGCGACGCGCTTAACGCCGAGCGTATGGCGGTCTCCGATCTGGCGCAGCCGAACAGCGTCGGCGATGCGCCGTTGTCTGACGAACTCCTGGTACGGAAGTAAGCGCGTCAGACAATGGCCGAAGCTGCTGTCCAGCATACGCAGGAACCGGCCATCGCAGCGGTATTGCGGGCACGGTTCGGCGACTGCATCGTACAGCCGACGGTAGACGGCATTCCGACGCTGTGGGTGGAGCCGACCCGCGTGCCGGATGTCCTGCGCTGTCTCAAGGACGAGGAGGGCTATGAGCTGCTGTTTGACCTCTCCGCCATCGACGAACGTACTCGCGAGTTTCGCGATGGCCAGCCGGACTCTGACTTTACGGTCTTCTATCACCTGATTTCCCTGCGCCACGACGCCGACCTCAGGATCAAGGCCGCGTTGCCCGAAACCAGTCCCGGCATCCCGACAGTGACGAATGTCTACCCGGTGGCCAACTGGTACGAGCGCGAGGCGTACGACATGTTCGGCATCGATTTCGAGGGGCATCCGAACCTGCGCCGCATACTGACGCCGCCGAACTGGGAGGGCCATCCCTTGCGCAAGGAGCACCCGGCTCGCGCGACGGAAATGGACCCCTTCTCGATGTCGCCGGAATTCCAGCGCTCGCAGCAGGAGGGTCTGCGGTTCGTGCCCGAGGAGTGGGGCATGCGGCGTGCGGCGAAACACACGGACTTCATGTTCCTGAACCTGGGCCCCAATCACCCGAGCGTGCACGGCGTCTTCCGCATCGCGCTGCAGATGGATGGCGAGGTGATCGTCCAGGCGGTCCCTGATATCGGCTATCACCACCGCGCCCAGGAGAAGATGGCCGAGCGCCAGAGCTGGCACACCTATATTCCCTACACGGACCGCGTCGACTATCTCGGCGGCGTCATGAACAACCTGCCGTACGTCCTGAACGTGGAGAAAATGGCCGGCATCGAGGTGCCGCCACGCGCCCAGACCATTCGTGTCATGCTGGCCGAGCTGTTCCGCATCTCGAGCCACCTGGTCTTCTACGGCACCTATGCCCAGGACGTGGGCCAGATGTCGCCGGTGCTGTACATGTTCGCGGACAGGGAACGCCTCTTTTCCATCATCGAGGCGATCACCGGGGGGCGCATGCACCCGAGCTGGTTCCGCATCGGCGGAGTAACCCAGGACCTGCCCGACGGGTGGGACAGGATGGTGCTCGACTTCGTCGACTATATGCCGAAACGTCTCGATCACTACGAGACGATGGCGCTCAAGAACAAGATCCTGCAGCGCCGCTCCATCGGCATCGGCGCCTACAACACTGCCGAGGGCCTCGACTGGGGGATCACGGGACCGTCGCTGCGGGCCACGGGTTGCGATTGGGACCTCCGCAAGAACCGGCCCTACAGCGGCTATGACCAGTTCGAATTCGACGTGCCGACGGCCGAGAATGGCGACGTGTACGACCGCGCGTTGGTGCGTGTCGAGGAGATCCGCCAGAGCCTTCGCATCATCCGTCAGTGTGTCACGAACATGCCTTCCGGACCGTACAAGGCGGACCATCGGCTGACCACGCCGCCCGCCAAGGAGCGGACGATGGAACACATCGAGACGCTCATCCACCATTTTCTGAACGTGAGCTGGGGACCCGTTATCGCGCCGTCGGAGTCCACGACCCTGATCGAGGCGACCAAGGGCTGGAACTCGTACTACTCCATTGCCGATGGCGGCACGATGGCTTACCGGACTCGCGTTCGCACGCCGTCCTTCCCGGCACTGCAGATGATCCCGTTCATCAGCAACGGCTTCATGATCGCGGACCTGATCGCCATCATCGCGAGCATCGACTTCGTCATGGCGGACGTCGACCGATGACAACAGCCGGCGCAAATGAAGCCGTGAGTGGCGCGGACCTCATCGAGACGCTCTCGGAGTCCGAGGTCGCCAAGATCGAGGCGGAGTGCGCGCACCTGCCCGACCGGCAGTCCGCGGCAATCGACGCCCTGATGATCGTGCAGGAACACAGGGGCTGGGTGTCGGATGCGAGCCTCTTTGCCATCGCCCGGCTGCTCGGCATGTCCGCGGAGGCCCTGGACGCGGTCGCGACCTTCTATAACAGGATCTATCGCCAACCCGTGGGCCGGCACGTCGTCATGCTCTGCGACAGCGTGAGTTGCTATGTCATGGGCGCGGATCGCCTGGCCGAGCAGGTGAAGGCGCACTTCGGCATCGACTTCGGCGAGACGACGCCGGACGGCCGCTTCACGCTGTTGCCCATCGTCTGCCTGGGCGCCTGCGATCACGCGCCGACGATGCTGGTCGGCGAAGAACTGGTAACGGATGTCGAGGCCGACCGCCTGGACGACATATTCGCCCGGTTCGAATAGGTGCCGGCGATCTGATGGACAAGCCTCTCACCGAACGCATCGGGCAGAACGGCGGCCAGGTCGTCGACATCGACGCTTACGAGGCCGGCGGCGGCTATGCCGGCGCGCGCAAGGCGCTGACAACGATGACGCCGGAAGAGGTCATCGAACTGGTCAAGGATGCGAACCTGCGCGGCCGGGGCGGTGCCGGCTTCCCGACCGGGGTCAAGTGGGGTTTCGTGCCGCAGGGAGACGCCGCCGGCACGGGTCCGAAGTACCTGGTCTGCAATGCGGATGAAATGGAACCTGGGACGTTCAAGGACCGCTACCTGATGACCTTCGATCCCCATCTCCTGATCGATGGAGTCGTCATCGCGGCGTATGCGATCGGCGCGGAACGCGCGTACATATTCCTGCGCGGGGAGTATTTCGAGCCCTTCCGGGCACTGGAACGCGCGATTGCCGAGGCTGCCGGACGGAAGTACCTGGGCGATGGGATTTTCGGCGGTGAGTTCAACCTCGACCTCAGGCTGCACCGTTCGGCCGGGCGCTACATCTGTGGCGAGGAGACCGCGCTCCTGAACGCGCTGGAGGGCAAGCGGGCGCAGCCTCGGCTGAAGCCGCCGTTCCCGCCCGCCAGCGGCGCCTGGGGCCGGCCCACCGTGGTCAACAACGTCGAGACCCTCTGCTGTGTGCCCGCCATCCTGCGCAATGGCGCGGACTGGTTCCGGGCGCTCGGGCTCACCGACGACGCGGGGACGAAGATCTACGGCGTGTCCGGACGGGTGAACAATCCCGGGCTCTGGGAACTCCCGATGGGCACGACGATCCGCGAGATCATCGAAACCCATGCCGGCGGGATGCGGAACGGGCACAAACTTCGGGGATTGCTTCCCGGGGGCGCTTCCACCGATTTCCTCGTGCCGGAAGAGCACCTGGACCTGCCCATGGACTACGGTTCCATCGCTGCGGCCGGCAGCCGCATGGGTACCGGCACCATGATCCTGATGGACGATTCGATCTGTCCGGTGGATATGTCCAGGAACCTGCAGCACTTCTTTGCGCAGGAGTCATGCGGGTTCTGCACACCGTGCCGGGAAGGGCTGCCGTGGCTCGAGGAGTTGCTCACCGATATCGAGGAGGGTCGCGGGACGCTCGAGGATATCGACATCCTGGAAAAGAACGGCGCCTTCATCGGAGCGCCGGGGAATACGTTCTGCCTGCATGCCGCAGGCGCCATCGAGCCGTTGCAGAGCGCGCTCAAGTACTTCCGGGATGACTTCGAGGCGCATGTCCGGGAAGGACGCTGCCCGTACCGGGAACGGAAAGGCGACGGATAGGGGGCCTCTATAGGAAATGGCAACGATCTTTGTCGATGGCGAACGCTACGAGGCCAAGGCGGGACAGAACGTGCTGGAAGCCGTACTGTCTCAGCACCTCGACCTGCCGTACTTCTGCTGGCATCCGGCCATGGGTTCGGTCGGCGCGTGCCGGCAGTGCGCCATCGTGGAGTACGCCGACGAGAACGATGATCGCGGCCGCCTCGCCATGGCCTGCATCACGTCCGTGCGTGACGGCATGCGGATATCCATCGAAGCGCCCTACGCCGCCGAGTTCCGCACTTCGGTCATCGAATGGCTGATGGAGAACCATCCGCACGACTGTCCCGTCTGCGAGGAGGGGGGCGAGTGCCACCTGCAGGACATGACGGTCATGACGGGTCACTCGCAGCGGCGCTATCGCGGCACGAAGCGGACCTGGCGCAACCAGGACCTGGGTCCGTTCATCGGCCACGAGATGAACCGGTGCATTACCTGCTATCGCTGCGTGCGCTTCTACCGCGACTATGCCGGCGGCACGGACCTGGACGCGATGGGTTCCCGCGGCCGGATGTACTTCGGGCGTGTGGGGGACGGCAAGCTCGAAAACGAGTTCTCCGGCAACCTGGTGGAGGTCTGCCCGACGGGTGTCTTTACCGACCGGCCGTTCTCGAGCCAGTACACGCGCAAGTGGGACCTGCAGTCGGCGCCTTCCGTATGCCCGGGCTGTGCCGTTGGCTGCAACATCTTCCCGAGCGAGCGTTACGGTGACCTGAAACGCGTGCACAACCGCTACCACGGCGAGATCAATGGCTACTTCCTCTGTGATCGGGGCCGTTTCGGTTCGCATTTCGTCAACGATCCGGCGCGGATCAGGAACGCCGGCGCGCGCGCGGGGGACGACGTGTTCGAGGCGCGCGGCGTCGATGCGGCCGTAGACGCCCTCGGCAAGATGCTGCGGGACAGGAAAGTCATAGGCATCGGCTCGCCCCGGGCCAGCGTGGAGTCGAACTTCGCATTGCGCAGCCTCGTCGGCAGGGACAGTTTCTGCAACGGCCTGGCCGATGCGGAAGCGGACCTGATCACCCTTGCCCTCGACATTCATGGCCGGGGTGGCGCGCGAATACCCACGCTGAGCGATGTCGAGACGGCGGACGCCGTACTCGTGCTTGGCGAGGACGTGCTCAATACCGCGCCGCGCGTGGCCCTCTCCATGCGCCAGGCGGCGCGGGGACGGGCGCTGGAAATGGGGAGCGAAGCGGCGATACCCGGTTGGCAGGATGCCGGGATTCGGGGACACGCGCAGGGGCGATTAAGCCCGGTGTTCCTGGCGACGACGTTGCCGACGCGCATCGACGACATTGCCACGGCGACGTTCCATGCCACGCCAGCCGACATTGCCCGCACCGGTTACGCGGTCGCCCATCGCCTGGACGGCGACTTCGCGGAAAGCGACGCCGCGGACGAATTCGTGGAACGTGTGGCTGCCGCCCTCGGTGAAGCGAAGCGGCCATTGGTTGTCAGCGGTACCGGATCGGCGGAACCCGGCGTCATCGAAGCCGCGGCCAACATTGCCTGGGCGCTCCGGGCGCGCGGGGCAGACCCGGCACTGCTGATCGCGCCGCATGAAGCGAACAGTTTCGGCGCCGCCATGCTGGATGCCGGTTTGTCCCTTGACGGTGCACTCGAGGCCGTGCGGTCAGGTGAAGCGGACACCCTCGTCGTGATGGAGAACGATCTCTATCGGCGGGCGGAGTCCGCGCGGGTCGACGCGGCGCTTGCCGCCGGGGCGGAAGTCGTCGTCATGGATTCCATGGAGAACGCCACCGGGCAGACTGCGAATCTCGTATTGCCGGCGGCGGCATACGCGGAGTGCAACGGGACTTTCGTCAACTACGAGGGCCGCGCCCAGCGTTTCTACGCGGTGTTCGAACCGGGCGGCGAGATAGCCCCGTCCTGGGTCTGGATCCAGCGAGCGGCGCAGGCGGCGGGCCGCAGCGACTGCGCCTGGTCGGGCATCGACGATCTCGTCCGGGCATGCGCGGACGGCGTACCAGCCCTGGCCGCGATGACTGATGCGGCTCCCGCCGCCGACTATCGCGCCGAAGCCGATACCAGGATCCCGCGCCAGCCGCACCGCTACAGCGGCCGCACCGCCATGCGCGCGGACGTGAATGTGCACGAGCCGAAGCCGACGGTGGACGACGAGACGCCGTTCTCGTATTCGATGGAAGGTCAGAACACCGGCCGTCAGCCGGGTTCGACGGTGCCGTACGTCTGGTCGCCGGGATGGAACTCCAACCAGTCGGTGTTCAAGTTCCAACAGGAAATCAATGGCAGTTTGAGCGGAGGCGACCCCGGTGCAAGGCTGATCGGGCCGGACGGGCCCAACGGCGCGGATTCGGCGTGTTTCCGGAACCCGCCAGCGGCCTTTGCCGGCGGCGACGGCATCAGGCTGTTTCCGGTCCATGCGATCTTCGGCAGCGACGAGCTGTCCGCGCGTTCCTGGCCCGTCGCCTCCTGCAGTCCGCCGCCCTACGTCGTGCTCCATCCGGAAGACGCGCGCGAACTGGGCGTTGAAGCGGGTGACGGGGTCAAGTGCGATGCATTGTCCGCATCCGCCGCAGTGCGGATTGACGCGGCCGTGACGCGGGGCGCGGCGGCTTGCGTGGTCGGATTGCCCGGCTTGCCGGAGCCGCTGCCATCGGAACCCGTCGCATTGTCGCGCGATCCGGACTTTCCGCGGGAAGCGGAGATCATCGCCAAGGGATGACCGTGGACTGGAACTACATCCTGATCATTCCGGTGGCCGTGGGCGCGCTCGTCTTCGCGCTGTTCCTCGTCTGGTGGGAGCGGCGCCTGCTCGGCTGGTGGCAGGACCGCCTCGGCCCGAATCGCGTCGGCCCCTTCGGCGTGCTCCAGGCCCTGGCGGACGCCATCAAGCTCTTGATGAAGGAAGACTGGCTGCCGCCTTTCGGCGACCGCGCCTTTTTCATCATGGCGCCGGCGATCGTGGCCGGTTCGATGCTCATGGCCTACGTCATCGTGCCCTTCGGCCCCGATCTCTACATCACCGATTCGAACATCGCGATCCTGTTCTTTCTAGCGATGAGTTCCCTCGCCGTTTACGGCGTGTTGCTGGCGGGGCTCTCGAGCAACAACAAGTACGCCATGCTGGGCGGACTGCGCGCCGCTGCACAGATGGTGACCTACGAGGTGTTCATGGGCCTGTCGCTCATGGGGGTCGTTATCCACGCCGGATCGTTCAGCCTCGTCGACATCGTCGAGGCGCAGCGGGACATGTGGTACATCTTCCCGCAGTGCGTCGGCTTCCTGATCTTCTTCATGGCGGGGCTCGCCGAGTCGCACCGCCTGCCTTTCGACCTGCCGGAAGCCGAGCACGAACTCACCGCCGGATTCCACACCGAGTATTCGGGCATGAAGTTCGCGCTGATCATGGCGGCGGAGTATCTGGCCATGGTCCTGACTTCCGCCCTGGTGGTGACGCTGTTCTTCGGCGGCTGGTTGGCGCCGAGTTTCATCCCCGGAGCCGAGTACATTCCGCCGGTGGTGTGGTTCGGTGCGAAGACCCTGGTCTTCATCCATCTCTTCGTCCTGCTGCGAGCCGCCATCCCGCGCCCCCGGTACGACAAGCTCATGTCGCTTGGCTGGAAGGTCCTGCTGCCCCTGTCGCTGCTGAACCTGCTGGTGACGGGTGGCGTGTCGTTGTGGCTCGCGCAATGACCCTGGAGGAAACGATCCCGCTGCGAGGATAAGCCGATATGTGGAGCCAACTGCGAACCCTCTGGACCGTCTTTCAGCACACGTTCATGCGCAACGAAACCGTGCAGTACCCCGACGAGATGCCGTACGCCGCGCCGCGCTACCGGGGCCGCATCATCCTTACGCGGGACCCTGACGGCGAGGAACGCTGCGTCGCCTGCAACCTGTGCGCCGTCGCCTGTCCCGTGGACTGCATCGCGCTGCAGAAGACCGAGCGCGAAGAGGACGGCCGCTGGTATCCGGAGTTTTTCCGCATCAACTTCTCGCGCTGCATCATGTGCGGCATGTGCGAGGAGGC
>JAPPGA010000083.1 GCA_028821515.1 Gammaproteobacteria bacterium
CATCCTACAGGACTTGCAGGGCCGGGAACGGGCTCAGTCCGGCGCGGGCAAGTTGCGCGACAGGGCAAGTTGAGCGCCCTTGCGAACACGGCCATTCGCCTGTAGCTTGCGACCGTCGTCGAAGCGGGGCGTCCGCATGGCCCCAAGGACCTTGCTCCTCTGCCCGCCGCGGCACCGGCGAGGACCGGCAGCGCCTTCCGCCGTCAACCAGCAAGGACATGAACATGAACCAAGCCCATCGAAACAACCCCGCAAGACGGCTGCTCCAGACGGGGCTGCTGGCGGTTTCGGCGGCCACCACGGGCGCATTCGCGGTCGAAGACCCCTTCAGCGGCCTCGAGGTCACCTCCGTTCACGTCGGCGGCTCCGTGCACATGCTGACCACGGGAGCGGGCGGCAACGTCGGCGTGACCATTGGCGAGGACGGGGTGCTGATCGTCGATGACCAGTTTCTTCCCCTGGCCGAGCGCATCCAGAACGCCATCGACGAACTTGGCGGCGGGCGTCCCAAGTTCCTGCTCAACACCCACTACCACGCCGACCATGTGGGCGGCAATCCGCACTTCGGCCAAGCCGCCACTATCATCGCGCACAGCAACGTGCGAACCCGCCTCGCAGCCGATGAGGACGTGCCTCCGGTCGCCTTGCCCGTGGTGACCTTCGACGAGGCCCTGAGCGTACATTTCAACGGCGAGGAAGTCGCGCTCCTTCACCTGCCCGCCGGCCACACCGATGGCGACAGCGCCGTCTGGTTCAAATCGTCCAACGTGCTGCATCTCGGGGACCAGTTGTTCAGCGACCGCTTCCCCTTCATCGATCTCATGGCGGGCGGCACCGTCCAGGGCTACATCGCCAATCTGGAGGCGGTTCTAGAAAGCGTACCGGCCGACGTGAAGGTCATACCCGGCCACGGCTCGCTGACCGATATGGATGGGGTACGGCGAGCCACCACCGTCATCCGCGCCACCCGCGAGGCGGTAGCGCGGGCGCTCGCCGAGGGCATGGAGATCGACGCGATCATCGAGGCCGGCCTGGGCGACGAGTACGCCGAATGGGGCAGAGGGTTCATCAACGAGCAGAACTGGATTCGCATCCTGGCGGCGGACATCGCGCAAAGGGGCTCTTGAACCCCATTGTCAGGGTCCCCTAAGACATCGGGTAAGAGCCCTGCCCGCTACCTGCCGCCAGGTAGCGTCGCGGCGGCTCGGAAGAGCCGTCGCAGGGTGCCAATCCCATCCGCACCGCATCGTGTCCGGCGCCAATATCACGGGCAGGAACTTCCTCCCCCTGCGGCGAAGCCGATTGGCTTCGCGAAGACCCGCTGCCCGCAACTCGGCGACCTCGCCGTCCCATCTGTCGGGGGCGACCAGCGTCACACTGGCCGTCGCGGTTTCCGTTTGCGTCATCGTGCTCGAACCGTCCTGTCGGCCGAGGGGGCGGTCCTGTCAGTGTTCGAGACCCGAATGATCCAATCCGAGAAGGAAAATCGGGACTTCAGATAAAGTCAGTGGTCGTGGCAGCCAGCCAAAAAGCGCGGCCAGACCTCCGCGAAGTTGGCGACGGGGACCGACACGTCCAACAGGCCATGCCTCGCATGAATCGACGAATCGTCGGGATTGGCGCGGTCAAGGTCGCCCCAAGTCACAACGGTCTCATCCGCATCCAGCAATCTATGGGCGAGGCGGATGGCATCGTCGTGCATGAAGACGCTGGATATACCTATGGTCCGAATGCCGATGCGGATGCGCACGCTGAACTCTCCTGGTGCCTTATCGCTGCACATGAAACTGGTAGTCAGTCGACTGCCACTGATTTCCAGATGGCCCTGGTCGGTCAACCGCCATTCGGGTTGGCCGCGAAAGCTGGAATCGTGGCGACCACCAACACCCACAGAAAAGCTCTCATCATCTACACAATCGGCACAATCGGCGCTTTGCGAGAACTCCGATGAGACGGCGGTATGCGTCGACCTGCTCGGCCATCCGGGCGTTGTAGTCACGCGCTGGCGGGCGACGGCCGGCCGGATGTCCCCTCACTACGCCGGTGTGCGCAGCACCGTTCGGACTTCCGTCTAATGACTCGTCGTCCATGAATTGATCAGGTGGATTGTCCATTGCGCCGTCCGTGGGGGTCGGCGATGCCGAAGTGGGCCACTAAGGTCGCGCGGCACATCTGCGTCAGACCTTCCCGTTCCGCATGCAGAAGATTCGATCAACTTTCGCGCGCGTCCACGCGCTGTTCGACTTCCCGCAGTTCTTCCTTGTTGCAGCCATGCGGTTTCCCTCCGGAGGCGTCAAGGAATGGGCTTGACGACAATCAGCGACACTATCGCGATCGTATGTTTCGTTTCCGCGACGGTACACTAGCGCCGCCGGTGGGCGCGTCCGCCCCGCCAGGAGGTATGGAACATCTCCACGTCCTGGAGGTTGGCGTTCGGTTCCCTTCTCTGCGGGAACACGCCTTCGGATCCCTCCACGCCGTCTTCCTCGCGGACGCGGGCCAGCGCTTCGCGCATGGAAATCCATCCCAGACCGAGATTGGCGCTCTTGTCGGTAATCAGAATCATGAGCGTATCCTCCCGACCCGCGACCACCGACATGAAGTGATAGGTATCCTCCGTCGTCGTCTGCAACTCATGAACGAAGTGCGATTCGGACTCGTCCGACATTGCGCCAGCCAGACGGCGTATCGCCCTTCCCCTGAAGTAGTCCGCGCCAGCGGCAGAAATGGCCTCCATTGAGGCGGAACTTAGCACGCCCCCCGGGACAATCCTAGAAACCAGGGGGAGACCTGTGACGAGGTCGACGAGCGCACAACCCAGCGCGCCGTCCACGTCATCGACGATTCCGTCACACAACTCCTGCAGCCTCATCTGCCCCTACCTCCTGCCGGACATTCCGTCCGACAAAGCCTCACACTCGATCCGACGATGCCTTAATTGAATTACGTGTGTCAACCTGCGCACTGTCCAACGCGAAGTGAGGGTGAAGCGAAGGTCCGATTCCAACGCGAAGTGAGGGTGAACGGGATGTTCTGCGCATCATTCGGGGATGATCGTGGACATTCAGACGCGGCGGCTACGCACAATCGGGCAGCTTCGCGCCTTCGTCGAGGGCAACGAGGCGGTGGACTTCCAACCAAGGGATCGGGACGAGGCGTACGGCTTCGCGCGGTCGACGCTGGAGCGGTTCGGATACCGGAAGCTCGGCAAGCGCGACAGGGGGGTGGTGTTGCGTTTCCTGGTCGCGGCGACGGGCATCTCGCGCCAGCAGGTGGAGCGGCTGGTGCGGCAGTGGCGGGACACCGGCGCGATCCGGGACCGTCGCGGCGGCAATCGCGGCCGGCCGTTCGCGCGCAAGTACGCGGCGGCGGATGTCCGGCTGCTGGCGGAGGTCGACGAGGCGTTCGGCCAGATGTCGGGGCTGGCCACGCGCGAGATCTTGCGGCGCCAGTTCGAAGTGTTCGGGGAGCCCGGTTCGCGCGGCTGGCGACGATCTCGAACGGCCACGTGTACAACCGCGCGACCTATTGCGCCAAGCGCACGCTGTGGACGAAGACGCGGGCGGCGACCGTGGATGCCGGGACGGCGGCATCTTGCCGGGGCGGAAACCGTTGACGCGGGCTTCCCGCGCCACGACACGCGTTCTGTCCGCAACCCGATCCTCGAATGATCGGGCGGGCAGCGACAACTCTATGCGCCGCTTCAGGCCAGTGTTTTCGAGGGAAACCTGCAAGTCTGCTTGTGCCATCGGATCAGGGCCTGTCGCGCAGGCAATCGGTCAATCCCCACCTGCCATCGCGGCACGCAGCATCTCGATGGTGTCGGCCAGCGCCGTCAGCCCTCCGCCGCCATGTTTAGCCGGGTCCATAGACGCCCCAATAAGGAGAAGGTCGCTCCGGCGGATTGCCATATTCAATGCTGTCTCCCCCTTGTACTCCGTTCTGGGGTCCGCCCCCGCAGCAAGCAGTGCGCGAACAACCTCGGCGTGGCCACGCAACGCGGCGATCTGCAATAGCGAAACACCACTCAAATCGTCGTCCGCGTCTGCGCCTGCGGCAAGCAACTCATCTACAACATCAGTATGCCCCTCATACACTGCGCCGAGCAGCGCGAGCGAGTCGGCCTTTGCCGCGTCCAGAAATCGCACGATTTCGACATGGCCGTTACACGCAGCTGTCGACTGAGCCAACTTGACTTGCGTCCGCCACTTCTCGTCGTCACCGCCAACGCCAACGCCAGTCCGTTCTCGTGCGGTGACCTCCCGACGCACACCTTCCATGTCCCCATTTGAAGCCGCGTACAGCAATCCTGCCTCTTCATCTCCACCAAGGCTTTTGCAGAACAAGGTCGAGGCAGACGCCCCGTTTAGCAGAACCATGAAGAGAAAATCAGAAAAGTCATCCCGACCGTCCATGACTCGAGGCAGGTCGGCATCGGAGGGACGCGCGAGAGCAAGCGCAAGCACCAGTTCAGGACTCATGTCGCCCCCGGCCTCCTCAGATTGCCTACCCCAGGCCCTGCAGCGCCTTTCAAACCTTCTCAGATCCCGCCGCGCCGATCTCAAATCAAACTCCCACCACATGTTGGCGTCAACCAACTTCGCAGTCAGCCTCCTTGCCTTGCGGGAACGGTCCAGCCACTGATCTCCGTCGAACGAAAACACGACGTCATCTCTACCTCTCCTGAGCCACTGCAGTTCGATCTCCGGCTGGTCATCGAACAGCAAGGTGACGCTCGTGCGCGCACCCCTGCTAAGAGCCCAGACTTTCGAATACAGTTCCACCTGCACGAACAACCCGCTGCGGCAGCCGAATATGAGTGCCCCGTCGAGGGGTGCCCTCCGGCCCTTCCCCTCGCCGGACACGGCCACCATCAGCGTGCGGTCATTGGTGGACACGTCGGATTTGTCAATGAGTCTTGATTCAGCCAGAACCGCCGGGGCCAGGAGAATTGCGGCCAGAAGCACGATCATGGGCATTAGGTGGAAGTTCACTTTTTGGGGCGAAGGCCCCGTGAATTGAGGTCGCTGTGATGGATGACGCCGCGCGCGTCTCGCTGGCCAAGCGCCATGTCCAACGCATCGAACATACGCGCACCGGTTCTTCTCCGACAAGTGCACTGGGCTTCCCGTGTCGTGCATGAAGACGCTGGAGCCGCGGGGCGCCCTTTCACGGGCCCCAGGCCGCGCAGCAGCTTGCGGCCTTCCGGCGCGTCGTGCGGCGCGATAAGCTCGTACTGGGCTTAGGTAAGTTCCATGCCTGATTCCAACAACCTCGGTGCGCATAGGATATCAAATACTGCCGATTAGCGTTAACACGCCTTAGCACTGAATCGGAAGATGCGTTAATTGAATTGTACGTGTCAACCTGCTCAACCTGCGCCCCGTGCCTTGTCGACCTGAATCTACGTGTAAGGGCACACCCGACACGGACAACTCCTCCATCAGGTTCTGGGCTATCGAGGACGCTGTTCCATGGACGCCGGGACAGCGGCACGGACCGCAGCGAGATGCGTACGGATCACCGGGACCTTATGCGGACCGGTGACGCGCACCAGCGTATGCTCGTCTCGCCGCAAAACGCCCGTGAAGCCGCAACCATGCAGATAACGTTCCGGGTTGGTTCCACGCGGACATCACGAAATGCCTCGCCGCGCGCGGTTGCGACCTATTCCTGATGGTCTCGGATACCCTGAGCGCACGTCCTGTATCGCGGTGAAAGCCGCTCACCATTTCCCCCCGAAATCGACAATCCACTATCATTGCGCAGCCGTTGCTTCGGAAGTCCCGAAAAGTTGGGGTCGCATGACGTATGCGGCCGGTCCATGACCGTCTGACGACCTTCGGGCGCGTACCCGCCTGCACCGGACCCATAACCTGAGGAGTACACGTTGGCCGAGGACCATTACGCTCTCCCCGCGGGCTATCGCCTGGATGAATACGAAATCCGCAGGGTTCTGGGCACGGGTGCGCTCGGTATCAAGTACGTCGCGATCAACCACGACCAGGACAGGCCGGTGGTCATCAAGGAGTACCTGCCCGACCACCTCTCGGCCCGTACCGATGCAGGCGTGGTGCCGAAGTCACCGGCTCACCAGGCCGATTTCGATGCCGCGCTGGGTCGGTTCCTCGAGGAAGGCAACGGACTGATCGAGGTATCCCATCCGAATCTCGTCCAGATGGTTCGGTGCCTGGAAGCAAACGGGACGGGTTATATCGTCAGGGACTTTGTCGAAGGAAAGACCCTCTCCGGTTTGCTGGAGCGGAAATCCACGCTGTCAGAAGAGGAATCCGCGAAGTTCCTGCTCCCCATACTCGGTGCATTGGATATCCTGCACCGGGGCAATTTCCTGCACCGGGACATCGGCCCGGACAAGATTGTCATCGCCGAAGACGGCACCCCTGTGCTCCTCGGCTTTCCCGCGCAGCAGCAGGTGACTGGAGCGCGCCAGACATTTCGGGCAATGCCACGGGGATCTTCACCCACGCCGAGACCGGGCTA
Organism: Gammaproteobacteria bacterium; assembly: GCA_028821515.1. GTDB lineage: Bacteria > Pseudomonadota > Gammaproteobacteria > Pseudomonadales > Azotimanducaceae > VXNE01. The sequence continues at coordinate 6,502 of JAPPGA010000083.1, forward strand.
CGCAGCGCTTGAGCAATATTCCCAGATGGGCCATCTCGGACCATGGACCGATATATATGGCCTGGGAGCCGTGATGTACCGATGCGCGACCGGGCTGAGGCCGCCCGAAGCCACGGAGCGGGCCGTTGGAGACGAGTTGATTCCCGTATCCCAGGCGGCCCAGACCCCCTACGGACCAGGACCGGTGTTGGGTATCGACGCGGCCCTCTCACTTCGCCTGTACGATCGGCCGCAGAGCATTGCGGCGTGGCGCCAGCTGTTTGACCTGGCCGCCGATCAATCCGTGCGTGGCATCCGCCGTGCCGCACGCGGCAGAATGTTCATGCCGTCACCACCGCTCGACCCGGATCGGAGGCTTCCGAGAGCGCGCCCGCCATCCCCGCCCCAGCTTCCGGCTAGGAAACCTGCAGGCGGACGGCGGTGGGCGGTTCCCGCGATCGCGGCAACCGCACTCATTGCGGTTCTGACCTGGGTGGACACGAGTATTCTTCGGTCATCCGGCGCCGAGCACCCCGTGCCGTTGCCGTCCAGCGAGTTGCTGACAACGGCATCGCGGCACGACAGGCCCCGGGAACCTTTGCGGGCGTCACCGGAAGGCACGGACCAAACGCCAGCACAGGGGACGACATCTGCGGCAGCGGTACTTCCGGTGGACGGCTCTTCGAGCGATCCAGCGCGACGGGATCTCGTATCCGCCGATTCCACGCCGGCTCTCGCGACGCTCGTCGTTGCGACAACGCCACCCGGCGCGGAAATTCTGATCTCCGACACACTGATTGGACGAACGCCACTCTCGATTCGGGATCTGCCCGCGGGTTCGTACGACGTCACCTTGCGCCACGCGCTCTACGAAACGCTGTCGGAAACGGTCACGGTGCCCGATCCGGCTGATCCGGAGCGCATGTCAACCCGGATGGAGCGGGCGCTCGTACACGCGACCGGCGCACTGACCGTGCGAACGCAACCGTCAAACGCGTGGATCGAGCACAATGGCGAACGTCTTGCGGATAGCACCCCGGCGACGATACGGGGGCTTCCTGCCGGACCGCTGGAACTGATGGTGGGTGCCCAGGAGCACCGCTCAGAGCGAGTGACCGCCAACGTCCCGAAGAACGGAGTCGGATCGCTTGAGCTCAGCCTCGATCCCAGCATTGCCTACGGTACGCTGGACCTCGTGCTGACGCCCGCCGACGCCGACGCCAGCTTGCCTGATCTGGATCTGGCATACGAGGCCGGGATGCGTATCCCGGAGGGCAGCCACGTGGTGCGCGTTACCCGCGACGGATACGCGCCGGAAACCCGAACCATCGAGGTAGCGGGCATCACCCGGACGCCGATCTCCCTCGCCCCCAATCCGCAGCCATTTACCGTGGCGACCACGCCGGGCGGCGCCATCGTGAGCCTTCCGCTGAGTGACCACGACTACCGGCCGGGCATGTTGCTGACACCCGGGAACTATCGCGTCAGGGTAGTGCTGCCGGGCCATGAGACCTGGGAGGGCTCGGTGCAACATGACATCGGGCCCACAGACCATGCACTAACGCTGCGTACTGGAATCGCCGAGTTTTCCGACCCGCTCGCCTCGGGTGGCACCGGTCCGGCGATGATCGCCATTCCAGCCGGGCGCTTTCGAATGGGCTGCACATCGCGCCTGAACTGCCGCCCGAACGAACTTCCTGTCCATACCGTTACCCTGCCAACGACGTTGGCGTTGTCGAAGTTCGAGGTCACCTGCGCCGAATTCGCGCGTTTCGCCCGCGCCACCGGCAAGGAATGGGAGTCGTCCTGCAGCACTGGACCTTCGCTACCCGCCGTCAACGTGTCCTGGCGGGACGCCGTAACCTACGCGGACTGGCTATCCTCGGAAACCCGCAGGTCCTATCGCCTGCCAAGCGAGTCGGAATGGGAATACGCTGCGCGGGCGGGAACGACGACCAGCTACAGTTGGGGAAGTTCGGTCGGCGTGGGGCAGGCCAACTGCGCCGGTTGCCGTAGTCGGGCCAACAGGGACCCGTCCGGAACCGTAGCCGTGGGATCGTTCCCTGCCAATCCCTGGGGGCTGCACGACATGCATGGCAACGCCTGGGAGTGGGCGTCCGACTGTCGATCCGACAGCTATGAAGGTGCGACCGGTGACGGGTCGGCTAGGATCACCGCCGATTGCGAACAGCGAATCCTCCGGAGCGGTTCGTGGCGCGTCGACCCGAGTCTCGTGCGCGCGGCGCAACGCGGTTGGGGAGATGAATCCCTTCGCCTGGACGATGTCGGTATCCGGGTCGTCGTCGAGTTGGAGTAACGCGATGCGCCAGCGTCAACCCAGGGCATAACCCTCCCCTGTCGCGACCAGATGGCCGGCTTCCGGCCGGGTTTCTCCCGACACGATGCGACCGATGGAGACAGCCGTTTCTCCTGCGCGGGCCAAGCTGTCCATCACCTCCCGCTCGAATCCCGGTGCCACGCACAGAACGAACCCAATCCCGCAGTTGAACGTGCGCAGCAATTCAGCCTCTTCGATCCTCCCTGCCTGTTGGAGCCAGCCGAATACGGCGGGCCTCTCCCAGCTGTCGAGGTTAACGTCGGCGGCCAGGCCTTTCGGCAGCATCCTCGGCACATTCTCGACAATGCCCCCGCCCGTGACGTGGGCCATGCCCTTGACTGGCGCCGAGTGGAGCGCACCGGCAACCGGCTTCGCGTAGATCCGGGTCGGTGCCAGGAGTTGATCCAGCAGCGCGTCGTTCAACCCGATCCCCTGGTCTTCGACGATGCGGCGGATAAGCGAGTACCCGTTCGAGTGGGGACCGGTTGAGCCCACGCCGATCAACGTGTCGCCCACCGCAATCTCTTCCCCGGTAACGATACGGTCGCGTTCAACAATACCAACGCAGAAACCTGCAAGATCGTAGTCGCCGGGCCGGTAGAAACCGGGCATCTCGGCGGTCTCGCCCCCGGCAAGGGCGCATCCGGCGATCTCGCAGCCCCTTGCGATGCCGACGATCACGCGCTCCGCCACATCGACATCGAGCTTCGACGTGGCGTAGTAGTCGAGAAACAGGAACGGCTGGGCACCGTAGACGAGGACGTCGTTAACGCACATGGCGACGAGATCCTGACCAACCTCGTCATGGCGATCATGTTCGATGGCCAGCTTGAGCTTGGTGCCCACACCGTCGGTCCCGGCGACGAGCACCGGGTTGCGATAGCTTGCGGGAACTTCGGCAAGCGATGAGAACCCGCCCAGGGCCGAGAGGAAGCCATCCCCCTGGGTCCGCCGCGCAGCGGGGCTGATACGGCGGACGAGTTCGTTGCCGGCGTCGATATCTACGCCAGCTTCCCGGTACGTGAGTCCTGACATGAACCAGCCGAAAAGCTCGAGAACCTGACCGAGTTGTAGCACGCGACGGGCGGGGACGGAAGGGAAGACTTTCCTTGCGGTGGTCCTGGGTACCTTGCGTGTGCGGGGAAGCCTACACAGGGCAAGACGAGCATCCTTGACGCCATGGTCTATCCCCGCATGCGCGCGGAAGCCATACCTGACACCTCGCCATCCACGCCCTCGTGTGAAGGGCGACGAGGTTTTCTCCGGCGAGCGCACCCTTGACGTGGTGTTTCAATCCGCGCCCCCGTGTGAGGGGGCGACGTCCGGGAGCATCAACGGCTAAGAGAGACGGCATGTTTCAATCCGCGCCCCCGTGTGAGGGGGCGACATCTCAAGGCGGGTGTCGAAGCCGATCTTGGCCGTGTTTCAATCCGCGCCCCCGTGTGAGGGGGCGACCGTTCAGGCGCTGACCCGGGGCGTTGTCCTCGAACGTTTCAATCCGCGCCCCCGTGTGTTGGTGGCAACGGTAAATTGCCGCTTTCTGACAACCGTAAATGTCCGGGTGC
>JAPPGA010000018.1 GCA_028821515.1 Gammaproteobacteria bacterium
TCCCGGCTAAATCTGCTCCACGGCCACCGCCTTACCCATGTCTATGGATTCGTACAGTGCGAGTATCGATGCCATGTTGCGCAGGGCGTCGTCAGCGGGGAACTCCGGTTCCTTACCCGTGAGAACGCACTCCGAAAATTCGTCGAGCTGCACCTGGAAGCGATCGGGGCTGGTCATTTCCATCACCTCGGGTTCGTCATCGCCCCTGACCACGGTCACGGGTGGGGTCTCGGTGAACACCCCATCGAGCGTGATCTTTCCGTTGGTGCCGAACACTTCGAGCAAGCCCTCTTGCGGGCCTTCGAGGCAGCAGAAGAGATGGCCCACGGCACCGTTGGCGAATTGCAGCAACCCGTTCGCCGTGGTGTCGAACCTGACACCGGGGCGCTTGCGCTCGAGCCCCATGGCAAGCACGGGCTCGACGCCCATTGCATAGCGCAAGGCATACACGCCGTAACACCCGAACCCCATGAGGCTGCCCTCGCCGCGAGGGTCGCCCGGGCGGCCTTCCCGGTCGTCATCCATGGTGAAGGAGAGGCCGACTTCCAGGTGGATCACCTCGCCGATGTCGCCGTCCGCAACGAGCCTGCGCACGGTGCGCATCTGTTTGTTCCATCGCGGCGTGAAGCCTTCGATCAGAACGACGTTGTTGGCCTCGGCCGCGGATACCATCTCGCGGGCTTCGGCCATGGTGACGGAGAAAGGCTTTTCGCAGATGACATGCTTGCCAGCTTCCGCGGCCTTGATCGTCCACTCATGGTGCATGCTGTTGGGCAGCGTATTGATCACGGCGTCGATCTCTTCGCTCTCTATCATCTCCTGGTAGCTGCCGAACGCGAGCGGAATGCCGTGCTCCCTTGCAGCCGCCTGCGCGGTTTCAAGGTTTCGGCTGCTGACCGCCACGAGCTCCGAGTTTGGAGAGTTTCTCGCTGCCGGTACGTGGGCGTAGAAGCCGATCGTGGCGGTACTGATGAGGCCGTATCTGACCGTCTCTGGCATCCGGGATCTCCCTCAGCTTGTGGGCTGCTGCCAATATATGCCACCCTTCAAGCGGACGCTCCAGACACCGCCTTGCGCACCCGCGCGATCGGCGGAAGTCCCCGACGGGATTACCAGCAAGAGCAAACGGAGGGATCATGTCCAGACCACTCAAGGTGGGCCTGGTGGGCACCGGACGCATTGCCAACCGGCACATGGCGCCGTACCTGGAATATCCGGACCGGGTACGGCTGACCGCCGCATGCGACGTCGTCGAGCCCGCGCTAAGGGACTACGCCAAGAGAGCCGGCATCGAAGATGTCTACCTCGACCTGGACGAAATGCTGCAAAACGCGGACATCGACGCGGTCGACATCTGCACCCGCCACGACTTGCACGCACCCCAGGCCATTGCTGCGGCGCAGGCCGGGAAACACGTGCTGGTCGAGAAAGCCATGGCGAATTCGGTGCAGGAATGCCGGGACATGATCGACGCCGCCGACAAGGCGGGGGTCACCCTGATGGTCGCGCAGCATCTGCGCTATTCGAGGCACGCCGCCGCGGCGAAACGCTTCATCGACGAGGGCAACCTGGGCACGATCGAGGCGGTTCGGCACCAGTCCACGTCGGCGGGGAACATGCGCGACGATACCGGCCACTGGATGCGCGACGCGAAGTATGCGGGCGGGGGCATGCTGATGGTCACGGTCGTACACCACCTCGACCTCTTGCGTTACTTCGTCGGCAACGTCAAACGGGTGACCGCAATCTGCCGCACGCTCAAGCCCTACCGGCTGAACGGGGCGGAGGACGAGGTCACCGCGATTCTCGAGTTCGAAAACGGCGCCATCGGCAACGTGTTCACGAAGGGAAGTGCACCGTCTCCCGAGCCGGCCTACTACCTGGTGTACGGCGACAAGGGCACGCTTGCTTCCACGCCGCCCGAGCCAACGCGAAAGAAGGCAATCACCCAGTTCGGCCAGAACCGGGTTTCCCTCAACTCCGATGAGATCCTCGACCCGCACAACGAGGATGATCTGAAAAGGATCCTGCAACCGAAGTTCGAGCCGCTACCGGCAGATGCCGCCGATCAGCCCAGCGACGACTACTTCGTCAACGAAGTCCTCCACTTCGAGGAGTGTTGCCGGACGGGCCGGGAGCCCATCAGCAGCGGCCGCGACAACATCGAAACCATCAAGCTCATCATGGGAATCTACGAGTCTTCCCGTACCGGCAAGGCCGTCGACCTGGACACGCTATAGCGGCGTGCCGAAATCAGCCGTAGGCGTCGCTCTTGCGCCCTACTCCGACTCCGGACTCCGCCCGATAGGCGGAGACAAACTGCTCGGCTCGCGCCGTACCTGACACCCGGTCGCCCTGGGTCGAGAAACCGGGAACGCATCCCTGCTGCAGCACGATCGCGATCCGCTGTCCGTACTTGTCGATCAACTCCTCGAGCTTCCTCTCCGGGATCTTGCCGATGAAATCCTCCAGCGGCCGCATGAACGGCCGGTAGAAGTAGACCGTCACGCTCACGCGAATTCCCGGCGCCGTGCGATTGAACGCGCCATGCCAGGTGTTGCCTTGCCAGATGATCAACGAACCGGCTGGCGCCTCGCAAGCCAGGGCCTGCTCACTGCCGCCCTGCTCATAGGGAAGGAGGACCGTCTCGTCCCCCTCCGGGTTGCGGTTCCACTTGTGACTTCCCGGCACGATGCAGGTCGCGCCGTTCTCCCGGTTGAAGTCCGTCAGGACGTACGTGCACTGGGCGGCGTAGCTCTGGGCCGGCAGCGGCTCCGGGATCCCTCCCGAATCCGTGTGCAACGGGAAGTTGCTCCTGCACGGTCCCTTCATCCAGCAGCCCATGGCCGACAGCACTGCGCTATATCCCAGCAGGTAGGTCACCAGCGCGATCATCGGCGGATTCATCAGCGCCTCGGCAAACACCTCGTCCTCGAAGAAGATCGAGTGCATCCGATCGCCGAAGGGTGAGTCGACCGCGTCGGGATGGGGCGAAGAGATCTCCGGAATCTCTTCGTCGACCTGCCCCCGGCCGTATCGCTCGTTCTTGGCGCCGAAGCGCATGTTGGGCTGATAGGCATGCGTCGCACCGGTCACGACATCAGGCCGCTCGCCGTTGCGGCGTTCGGCGATATCGAGCAGGGCTTCCAGCATCCGCCCGGCAAGGTTGTTCGGGTTCGCGATCTCCGGTGGGATCACGCAGAAACCATTCGCATCGAGATCCGCGACATGTCTCTGCAGACCGAGCGCGCAAACGTCATTCCATGCGCTTTCGCGCGGCTCAAGCAAGGTTGCTGCTTCTGCCATGATTGTCATCCTCCCGGGGACTTATCGTATCACTGCGTGTCAGAGTCGCCTGATATGCCGACCATGACGCCGGGGTAAGGCCTGAAGCCCGGTGACACGAAGTTAATGCCGCCCGCTCTGCTCCGGTGCTGGCGTAACTCAAGCACCGCATCGCGATCAAAATCGTAGTCGCGTCCGAGACGGATGGCCTCGTCATCGCTATCCGCAGCAACCAGCAACTGCCAGACCGGACCCCTGCGTGCGTCCGGGTCGTCGATCTCATCGATCGCTTCGATGGCGCGGTCCCGGTCGAAGCTGACCAGGGAGGATGCGATCGAGGCAATAGCCTGATCGCGTGGCGCGCCCGGCGCGAGGTCCATCGCCCAGTCCAACGCTGCCTCCGCATCGTTATGCCCCCACACGGAGGAAATCATGGGCAACACTTCATCGCGCACCGACGCGTCCCCGATCTCGTCGACCAGGTCGATCGCAGCTTCGGGATCCTGGAACGCCAGGGACGACACCACGGATCGGTACGAGGAACGTCGCATGTCATCGGGTAGCGTTTCAATCAATCCCATGGCGGTGTCAAGGTCTTCCTGCACAAAACGCTGTGCCACGCTCATGACCATGCTGGGATGGGCCGGATCATTCTCGTATCGCGACACCCACGCGAGCATCTCGTTTGTCGACATCCGCTGGGCCGTGGCGCTTGCGAGGCTGGTCAAGAACGTCGTTCGTTTCCTCCCTGTCAATGTGTCCGCAAAAGCGCTCGCCGCTTCAAGATCGCTCTGCCCCCATCGCCACGCCAGCGCGTTCAGGCCGTTTTCCGAGAACTGGGCGTCCCTGTCCGCGAGCCAGCGCGCCGCTTCCTCCGGGTTGGTCCTTGACCAGACCTCCACCAGCGGATGAATGACCTGCTGGACCAACGATCCCGGCATATCGTCGAGGAGGGCTGCAGCAGCCAGCGGATCGTCCGCAGCGACACGGGTCACAAGCGAGTGCAGACGCGGAAGCCGCCGCATAAAGCTGCGCTCCGCCAAGATGGATTCGAGTTCGGCGCGGGGGTCCTGTACCGGTTGTTGTGCAGGTCCGATCTGATCGACCATGGACAGCATCGCATCGCCGAACACCGAACTGGAAAGGTGCGTGTCGATCATCGCGCGCGCTGCGTCCGGATTGAACCTGGCGATGGCGGACGCAGCCATTGCAATCGACCGTTCGGGGACACCCTCCAGTATTGCGGGGTTGTCGACGACGATTTCCGGATACACGTATAAGGCGAGTTGCATCATCCGGTCGGCCGCGTCACCAAGCTCCGGGTCGTCCCGCGCAGCCAGGATCGCCGCGGCGCCATCGGCGGCGAGCCAGGCGTTCATCGCCAGCCGAACGGCTCGGGTCCCTTCGGGGGCAGGTTGTCCCAGCGCACGAATGAGGTCGGCGCGCGGATTCGATGGCGCCGTCTGATTTGCCACCGAAAGTCCATAGTTGGGGAACGTTGTAGTGGCAGTCTCGGGCCGCTCAGCGATCGGAGAGTCCTGATCAGGCACGCCGGCTCTACCGGTAAAAAACCCTATCGCGGCGGCCGCGGCAGTGAGCAGAATCACGGCGAGCGTGAGAAGGATCGTGGAGGTGCGCATACCAACTCCTACCTCTCCGTTATGGCCTTCGATCATCTACGAGCGAAGTCTCAGCCGCAAGCGAGAGTTCTTGATTCGCAGGCAAAAAAACAGCCCGCACCATGTCGGTGTGGGCTGCTTTCCTGAACCCGCCGAGTCGCCGTCGGCGCCTTGTCCGTTTAGTGGTAAGGGTCGCTCTTGTTGCGCGTCCTTACCCCGGCGTCCTGTTCATAGGCATCGATGTACTGGTCTGCCCTCGCGGTGTAGGACACGCGGTCGCCCTGGGTCGAGTAGCCCGGAACGCAACCGTGCTGCAGCACCATGGCGACGCGTGGCCCGTACTTTTCGAGCATCTCCTCGAACATCTTCTCGGGGATCTTGTCGATGAAGTCCTCCAGCGGTCGCATGAACGGCCGGTTGAAGTACACCGTCATGCTGACGCGAATCCCGGGCGCCGTGCGATTGAACGCGCCGTGCCAGGCATTGCCGTGCCAGATGACGATCGAACCCGCCGGCGCCTCGCACGCGACGGCCTGCTCGCTGCCGCCTTCTTCGTAGGGAAGGAGGGTTTTTTCGTCGCCTATGGGGTTACGGTTCCACCTGTGACTGCCCGGTACGAGGCACGTAGCGCCGTTCTCCCGACTGAAATCCGTCAACAGGTAGGTGCATTGCGCGGCGTACGCCTGTTGCGGCAGCGGGGACGGCATTCCGCCACAGTCGGTATGCAGCGGGAAGTTGCTCTTGCATGGGCCCTTCATCCAGCAGCCCATGTTCGACAGCACCGCGCTGTAGCCCAAGAGGTACGTGACCATCGCGAGCATCGCCGGGTTCATCAGCGCCTCGGCGAACACCGGGTCCTCGTAGAAGATCGAGTGCATCCGATCGCCGAAGGGCGAGTCTTCCTTACCCAGGTCGGCGGGCGATTTGAGGGCGGGCGTCTGGTCCTTCAACTGCGAGCGGCCGTAGCGTTCGTTCTTGGCGCCGTATAGAAATTTGGGTTGATAGGCATGCGTCGCGCCCGTCTCGAGATCCGGACGTTCGCCATTGCGCTTCTCGGCAATGTCAACCAGCGCGTCGAGCAACCGCCCGGCGAGATTGTTGGGATTGGCGATCTCCGGCGGGAGCGTGCAGAAGCCGTCGTGGTCCATATCCGCGACGTATTTCTCAAGCCCCAGTTCAGTTATCTCGTCCCATATGTGGTCCCGAGGTTCTGCCAGAACTGCTGCCATGACTCTCCTCCTCCTCCAGTTTCCTCTTTCCTACGAAATCTATTCTACATCCTGTTTTTTGGCCGTGTACTGCTCGGCTTGCCGTTCCGCGAACTTCCACTCGCCGTTGACCCGCTTCATCGTATTGACGTACTTGCCCCTGCCACCGGCGTCGTTACCCCGGATGAATATGGACTCGACAAGCATGGTGGCGTCGTCGCCGTCACCTTCGATAGAGAAGTTCGTCGTCCAGTGATGACCGCCGGGCGGGCCGAAGGACTCAATGAATGCAATCAGGGCCTCGCGTCCACGCACGTCGTGGTTGGGGGGCACATAGAACCTGCCGTCTTCCGTGAACGTGTCGGCCCAGGCTTGCCCGTCACGGCTGTCGATGGCGTGGTTGTAACGCGCGACCAGTTCGATCATCTCCTCGCGGTCTTCGGCGGTCAGCGGCATGGCAGTCTCCTTGCCAGGATCTCGCACCGTAGAACGGCACGCAGTGCCGATCGAAGGCGCGGGATCGTAGGTGGGCTTGGGTGGGGGTGAAAGATGGCGCGCCCGAAGGGCCGACAGATTTCATGGCTCAGGATGCGCGATCGACGACGACGTAGCGGCTTGCGATTCGCCATTCGCCACCGACCTTCCGGTAGGTGTCGCTATAGGTGCCGGTAGCCGCGATCGCTTCCTGGTAGTAGACGGCGAAGTACATGTGGCCTTTCGCTTCCGTGTTCGTGCCTTCAATGATGTGGTTGGTGGTCCAGTGCAGCGAGTCGTGAGGATCGGCCGCGTTGCGCAGCTTCCGAATGAATTCCTCCCGGCCAACGGTCTTGTCGCCCCCCTCATACTCGTAGACTGCGTCGTCCGTGTAGCAGTCGGCCCGGCCTTCGGGATCGCGACCGTCGACGGTGCGTCCGGCGCGATAGATCACGTCCATGATCGCTACCCTGTCAGCCGCGCTGAGGGACCCATCATCTTCGGGTTCCGCCCAAGACGGCCTCGGTTCGATGTTCTCGTAGCGCTGCTGCACAAGTTGCCATCCACCTTCGCGTCGCTTTGCCAGCTTGCTGACAAAGCGTCCCGACACGCGGAGGTTGCCGCCCGCCTCCACGACCGCAACCGAGGCGGTGCAACTTGCCGTGCTTCCGTTTCCGTCGATCACCAGGCTATTCACCAAGTGCCTCCTCGGTGCGCGCGGGTGAACCGGCCGTTCCGCGTCCGCGATCTGCTCCCTGCCGCGGGCCTGCCAGGAACCCTCGACTTCGAGGACGCCGTCAGGGGCGAACATCGCGGCTATGGCATCGCAGTCTCTCGCATCCGTCGCGTGGAAATACCGCGCCAACAGTTCCGAAATGGCGAAACGATCTTCAAGGGATAAAGCCAATGTTGCCTCCCAATGCGATCAAGTACGCGCGACTGCGCCGTGTCAGTTGTAGACGCCGTCCTTCGCCCGGAATCTCTGGCCCGACGCCTTCGCGTAAGCAGCGTTGTGTTTCTCGGCGCGCGCGTCCTTGGCCCAGCCGTCGTCCTGGTTCCGGTAGCCGGCCGCGACCCCCTGCTGCGTCAGGATCCCGAAACGGGGCGGATGCCGGTCGAGCATCTCCTGGGGGATGATATCGCGCAGGTCTTCCTGGGTGCGCATGAAGTCCCTGGCCATGTAGTTCGCCACGCTCACCCGCAGGCCGGACGCCCTACGGTTGTAGGCACCGTGCCAGGTGTTGCCGTGCCAGACGAGGATGGAGCCGGCCTTCGCCTCGACGGGCACCACGTCCGGGTTGCCAAAATCGCCCGGATTGGCGGGCACGATGCACTCGTCACCGACCGGCTGCCGGCACAGTTTGTGGCTGCCCGGCACGACCGCCGTCGAGCCATGCTCCCGATCGAAGTCCGTCAGCACGTAGGTGCATTGGCAAACCAGGGCGTGCGGCGTCAGGAGTTCGTCGGCCACCGACATGTCCGTGTGCAGGTTGAACGTGCTCCGGTTCGGCCCACGCATCCAGCAGCCCATGGACGACAACGTCGCGCTGTAGCCGCACAAGTACGTCGCGATGGCCAGCAGGACCGGATTCATGAGGCCTTCTTCGAAGACCTCGTCCTCGAACAGGATGGAGTTCATCAGGTCGCCATGGGGCGAGTCGTCCTCGTACGCGGCGGCCTTGTCCAGCCCCAGCTTGAGCTTGCGATCCCTTCGGGTCCGGAAGGAATCGAATCCCGACTCGTAGGGCGCCATGCTCGCGTGGCTGCCGCCGGTCTCGAAGTCCGGCCGCTCGCCATTGCGCCGCTCGGCGACATCGAGACAGGCCTTGAGCATCCGATCCGCAAGGCCTTCCGGCATCGCGATCTCGGGCGGGATGACGACGTAGCCGTTCTCGTCGAGAAACTCGATGTAGGGTTCGAGACCGAGTTCAACGATCTCGGCCCAAATGCGATCACGGCTGGATGGTGTCTCGGTTGCTGCTTCGGCCATGACTTTCCCCCTCTCCGATGTATTACATCCTACACCTGCGACCGACGGTCAACGGTCGCCTGCCACTCACAGTTCGCGAATCCTCAGGGAACGAAACTCCAGCGCACCCGTCTCTCCCTGGATACCGATGTGTCCGGAAGGGTTCGTGATGTTGTCGGCCTGACAAAGCTCCACCCCATTGAGGGCGGTCGTGATCCTGTCGCCGACGGCCTTGATGTACAGCGTCTGCCATTCCCCTGTCGGTTTGGAGGTTTCCCGCGCCAGCGCGTCGTTGTAGTTGGTCTCACCTGCGTCCGTCCCATGACGAAAGAGCGCCCCGACGGGCGGATACGGGCTGCCGCCGAGCGGGTTGAGCATCTGCACCTGGTAACAGCTGTCCGGCCAGCCTCGCGAGAAAGGCTCCGTGCCCATGACCCGAACGAAGATGCCGCTGTCCGCATCGTCGGTCATGAAACGGAACTCGACCTCTAGCTCGAAGTCGGCGTACACGCGATCCGACTTCAACCATCCGTCAGGCTCCTCGACGACGAGCACGCCGTCGACGATCGTGAAGTTGTCGTGTTCCGTGTCCTTTATGGTCCAGCCGTCGAAGCTGCCGTTGAACAATTCTGTGAAACTCAACTGCTGCGTGCCTCCAATAAATCCCGGAGTCGATGTTACTACGGCCGCGCTGCCTCCGAGGCAATGGCCCGACCGAACTCTGCTAAGCTGACGGCGGGATTCCGCTCAAGTCAAATGCTTGTGGGAGGAGCAACATGAGCGCCGTTGCGCAAGCCGCCAACCTGGACGTTCGACCCCTGACTGGCGCCCTGGGCGCAGAGGTGCGGGGCCTGGATGTGGAGACGCTCGACGACGAGGGCTTCGCCGCCGTGCACGAACTGCTGCTGGAATACAACGCCATCGCACTGCACGGACAGGGACACCTCACGGTGCCCAAGCTCCGGAAGTTCGGCATGCGCTGGGGCAAACTCGACGTGCACGGGTTCACGCCCTTCGAGGGATTCGATGACGTGCTGCAGATTCGGGCCGATCCCGCTCACCCGCTGATCACCGAACAGTGGCACGCGGACGCCACCTGGCAGGAACTTCCCCCCAAGATCACCATGCTGCTTGCCAAGCAGCTTCCCGCGGTGGGCGGGGACACGATGTTCGCGTCCCAGTACAAGGCCTACGAGGATCTCTCCGACGCGATGAAGGCGTTCCTCGACCCGCTGGACGTCGCGCACGACGGCCGCATCATCGATCCGACGCTCACCAACAAGTCGGTGATCCATCCGCTGGTGATCAGGCATCCGGAAACGGGCAGGAAAGCGATCTTCGTGAATCTCAACTATGCCCAGCGCGTCTTGCAGCTCGAAGCCCACGAGAGCAGGGCGCTACTCGACTTCCTGTTCCTGCACTGCTCCCGCAACCGCTACCAGGCGCGTTTTCGCTACGAACCCGGCACGCTGGTCATCTGGGACCAGCGATGCCTGCTGCACGCGGGGGCCAACGACTTCATCAACGAGGTGCGCGAGCTGCATCGCATTGCGGTGATGTGTGACGAGCGGCCCT
>JAPPGA010000074.1 GCA_028821515.1 Gammaproteobacteria bacterium
CCCGGTTCCCACGCGGTTTCCGGCGGGTCAAGCATCGGGGGATGGCGGCCGTTTCGCCACCGGTCGCGGCACTCTTGGTAAGCTCGGGAACGCAGGCGCGGAGTAGCCGTGACTGACGAGAGATCGGATCGTAGAGAATGCCCATCCCAATGATCGCCAGGTTGTCTGGATCCGCCTTCTGGGTCCTGTTGGCCCTGTCCCAGCCCACTGCGGCACAGCCAGACAGACGCGGCGTGGTCCTTGACGACGAGACCCAGCGGTACCATGTCTACCCCGGAGGCGATATCCAGGCTGCGCTCGAAGCCGCGGCCGGGAGCAGCGAAAACAGGACCGTGACGGTGCATGCCGGGACCTACCGGCCCGACAGCGCCAGGCAGGCGCTGATCTGGTTCAACCGTCGGCACGACGGCATTCGGCTGCTGGCCGAAGGGGAGGTCATTCTGACCGCTGCCAACCCGGACATTGCGAAGCCTGCCGACGCCGGTTATCCGGCGGTGGTCAATCACGTCGTCTACTTCGGTGACGGCGTCAGTCGCGAGACGGTGTTCGACGGCTTCAGGATCACCGGTGCCAACGGTTTCCTGACATACGGCGGGCCCAACATCGAGTCGAGCGCGGAACTCCGAAGATCGCTCTTCTTCTACCGGGACGGTGGAGCCATCAAGATTTTCGGCCGATCCTATCCGACCATCCGGAACGTCGAGGTCTTCGACAACTACGCGAACCCGTGCGCGGGCGGGATCTCGATCGAACACGGGCCGCACCCGCTCAGCAGAACGCCGGTTCTGATCGAGAACTGCATCATGCGCAACAACCGCGCGGAGATCACGGGCGCGGCAATCGATGTGCTTCCCCTCGGTTACGCCGAGATCCGGAACTGCCTGTTCGTCGGCAACGTCGCCAACGTCGGGCCGGACTGGATCAGCGGGGCGGAGCCGTACAACGGGAAGCACGGCTCGGGTGCGCTGACGGTCTTCGAAACGGGGAGGGCGATCGTCAGCAACAGCACGTTCACCGGCAACTGGGCGGGAGTCGACGATCGGGCCGACGGAAGCATCTACCGCAACAACATCTTCTGGAAGAACAACCTGCCCGGCGGAATTGCGAAGGGTGCCCGCTACGAGATGGACATCGTGAGTTCGGATGGCGTCACGGGAAATTTCATCAACGGCGATCTGGACGACGTGCAGGACACCATTGATCGGGAGCGCAATACCCTGGATGCCCCCGACCCGGTATTCGACGAGGATTTCGTGCCCGCGGCGCCTGAGTATTCGGAAGTAGGCTATCGGCCCCTTGTGACTCGCAAGGACGACTGATTCACGACCCCGTTCGGTGACGGTGCCATGCCGGTATCGAGAAGCACTTCACTTGCCAGGAGCGCCTTCGAATTCGTCAAGCATCTCGTCCGGCAGTGGATCCATGAAGCTCGCGGACACGGTCATGCCGCGATCGATACCGACGGGCCGTTCTTCGCGCTGCGGGTGGGGCAGGGGTCGGATCTCGGCGATGGGCACATTGCGCCGGCAGAGCGTGACGGACTCGCCACCTTCAACTCGTTTGAGGTATCTGGAGAGGTGTGCCTTCGCCTCAGAAATGTTGACTCTGATCATGGACCGATAGTGGACCAGTTCGTTTGGTCAGGTTCAATGGCCAGGAGGTGGGGCTAAAGTGGGGCACGAAGTGGTGGGTGGCGCGTGCTCGCCAGCGTCCCGGCGAATTCTGAGTTCCCGGAAAGCGCGGCGCTGACCCTTACGGCACGTTACGGCTCCTTGATTGTCAGCAAGGTGTTCATTTCGTCCGGTGCCGACACGACTTGGACTTTGCCGGAGGGCCACAAGACCCGGATCTCCTCGACCCTGGCGGCATCCCCCAGACCGAAATAGAGCGGCTTGCTGCTCTGCGACAGGTAGCCGGACTTGCCGTCCATGACCTGCGCGTAGGTACCGGTATCGGTCGTGAGTTCCACCCGTGCGCCGATGCCGGATCGGTTTGATGTAGTGCCCTTCAGGCGGATCTTCAGGTAACGGATGCTGGGAGCCACCGATGTCAGGTTATTGACCAGGACCATGGGCTCGGCGCCGAACTCGTTGGTGACGATATCCAGGTCCCCGTCGTTGTCCAGGTCGAATATGACGGAGGCCCGGGTGCCCATCGCGCCCCAGACTTCCACCAGTCCGCTCCGGCCTTCGCAGGCCCAGTACTCGGCATCGGCCTCGTCGTCGCAATCAAGGGTGAACCAGCGCACCGCCGACTGACCGTCTCGCCGCGGCTCCACGCCGACTATGAATTCGGCGTCGCGGAACCTTTCGCCGTTTTCGTTCAGCAGGACCGAGTTCACGCCGTAGCGGAACGGGAAGTTCATGCTGGAGGCGATGAATACGTCCTGGAAGCCGTCGGAGTTGATGTCGCCCGTGCTCAATCCCCAGGGCCAGTAGTTCTCGGCGCCGATCCGGTCGGATATCTCGCTGTAGACGCCCGGGCTCTGCTGTTCGAAGAAGGAGTTCCCGTAAATGCTGGTTTCGTGGCTCAGGGCTTCATCGGATTCGTCTCCGGTGCCGAAACCACCACGGATGACTTTGGCGGCGGCGCTGATCTCCGACTTGTCCTTTTCCCGTGCGACCCCGATGTTCTCGCCCATGTCGGAATGCATGTCCGTGATGTAGATGTCCATGAGCCCGTCGTTGTTCCAGTCGAAAATCTTGATCCCCATCGCGCCCCACGACGTCTGGGGGAAGATTTGCCGGCCCATATTGACGAAACGTTTGCCTTCCTCGTTCTGGTAGTACTGGTCATCTCCCTGCATGTTGAGCACGTAGAGATCGGGCCAGCCGTCCCCGTTGATGTCGCCGGCGGCGGCGTCTCCTGCCCAGCCCATGTCCTGCAGGCCGGTTTGCGCGGAAACGTCGGTGAACCGATTGCCGCCCTCGTTGCGGTACAGGATGCTCTGTTCAGACCTTTCGGGCTTCAGGTGGCCGGCGAACGCGTCGGGGAACCCGTCGTAGAACTGGTAGTCGACGCCGTCATGAGATGCCTCCCGCAGTTCCTCGGAGGTGTACTGGCCCACGTTGGTCAGGAACAGGTCCAGCAGTCCGTCGTTGTCATAGTCGAAGAACACCGCACCAGAAGAATGGCCCTTGTGTCCGGTGCCGGATACCTCGGTGATGTCCCGGAAGGCCCCGCCGCCGAGGTTCTCGAACAGGCGGTTTCCCGCGCGCACGGCGGTAACGTAGAGGTCTGCGTCGCCGTCGTTGTCGATGTCTGCGAACGAGGCGGCGACGGAAACCCGGTCTGACAGGGCCACGCCAGCCTTGGCGGTGATGTTCTCGAACTTGCCGCCGCCGACGTTTCTCCACAACTCGTTTCCGCCAGCCTGGGTGAGGAACAGGACATCCGTCCTGCCGTCGTTGTCGACATCGGCGACCGAGATGCCGTTGCCGTGATCGTAGTGCACCGCCTTGTAGGTCCGGGCCGTGTCCGCAACACTGCGGTGGCGGAAGGTAAACCCGCTCTCCGGTTGCCTGTCGGTGAATCGGAACCCATGGAAGACCTTGAAGTCGGCCAGAGCCTTAAGCTGTCTCTCCCGATGTTCGTCCAGTTCCGGAGGGTCGAAAACCGTCCGGGGCTGGCCCACCTGCGTGACTTTCGCTGCGGCCGGCTCCGGCGCGGCCGTTTCGGCGTAGGGCCCGCAGATATTCTTCAGGTTCGGTAGGTGGCCGACTGCCTTGCAGTGCCTGGCGATCCCGTCGGCGTCTCCTTCCTGCATGTAGAGTTGCACGAGAAAGGCGTGAGAGGTGATCGCGAAGCCGTTGTGCGGGGGAAGGCCGTCGATTACCTGCAGGAAAAGCTCCTTGGCGGTGTCGTTTCGGAGCCGGCCCATCTCGACCTTTGCAAGGAAAAAGGCGGTGCCGAGTGTCTGCGCGTGGTCTGATCCGAGTTCGGCGGTGTAGATGTCGTATGCCGCCTTCAGGTACCGGTGGCCTTCCAGGGACTTCGCCTGTTCCGTCAGGCGCACGCCGGCATCGTAGTTCAGGGTCGCCACCAGTCCGCGATCACGCTGTGCCCGGGCAAGCCTGATTGCCCTGTCATAGAACCGCAGGTTCGGCCGTTCGTTGGGCGCTGCCGAAGCATGGCCCTGCATCATCAGCGGATCGATCAGTTCGGGAGCGTTGCGGCCGTAGGTCTTCTCGTAACGCCCGTACGCGATCTCGAGGATTTCTGCAGCCTCCCCATAGTGTCCGGTTTCGAGGAGTGCGTTCCCGTAGTTGTAGGTCAGAAGGGCGGTATTCCTGTGATCCGGTCCGTAGGCCACCTCGCCCAGTTCGTAGGCAAGTTTGGCGTAGGGCAACGCCTCGTCAAGGTTGCCGGCCTGCGCGTGGGCCTGGTACTGCGCGTAGGCCTCAGAAAATGTCATGTCCGCGTTCTGACCAAACGCGGGAGCCGTGATCACAAAAAGAAGGACGAACCGCCACATCTGCGCCTCCGTGACCGTTGCCGGGGCAGCTAGGGTAGCACCAATCCCGCGGGCGTCATCGCCTACCGATGTGTGGCTAGTGTCCGGGTGTCGGCAGGTGGCTCGACCTCATCGGTTATTCTTCGATCCGACAAACAGGGAAGCGCCCGCAGGGGATAGGGGGAAGCATGGCCAAACCGCTCAGAGTCGGCATATTGGGGGCCGGAGGCATCACAAACTCGCACCTGCCCGCCTACCTGGAACACCCCGACCGCGTGCAGCTCACGGCGGTCTGCGACCTCATTGAGGATCGCGCCAACGCACTAGCCGAAAAGGCGGGAGTCGACACCGTCTATACGGACCTCGACACGATGTTGCGCGAGGGAGACATCGATGCCGTGGATAACTGCACCTTTCATCCCGCGCACGCACCCCTGACCGTTGCCTGCGCTGAAGCCGGCAAACATGTCATCGTCGAAAAGCCGATGGCGACGAACCTGCAGGAGTGCCAGGACATGGTTGCCGCGGCGGACAAGGCGGGCGTGACCCTGATGATCGCGCAGGACCTGAGATATTCCCCCGAGGCGTTCGCAGTGAAACGCTTCATCGACGAGGGAAGGCTGGGCGACATTTTCGCGGTTCGAACGAACCTGCTTGCACCGCGCGTGCCGCCCCGCATCGGACGCGCGCGCCAGGACCGGTATGCCGACCGCAGGCAGGGTGGCGGCACGCTGATGTCGGTCCAGGTGCATCACATCGACCTGCTGCGTTTCTACGTTGGCAACGTCAAACGGTTGACGGCCCAATGCAGGACGGTGAGCCCGCGGATGGTCAATGACGCCGAAGACCTGGTCGCTGCAATCCTTGAGTTCGAGAACGGTGTTCTTGGCAGCCTGTTCGCAGGCCCGGGCGAAACCCCGGAGGACGCGTCGGACGGGAGACCCGTCACCGCCTCGACCCGGTCATACATGCTATACGGCACCGAGGGGACCATTCACTCGACGCCGGAGACGCTTCCCGAGCACCACCACTTCGGCAGAATCATGTTTGCGCCAACGGAGAAGCAGCCCATCGATCGAAGCATTCCCGCCGATGCTGAGCGGTGGATTCATCCGGCGTTCGAGCCCATCGACACGAGCGGTGTCGGTCTGCCCACCGTGAAGCCCTTCGTCAACGAGATCCTGCACTTCGAGGAGTGCATAAGGACGGGCAGGGAACCAATCAGCAGCGGCCGGGACAACATCGAGACGATGAAGATCATCTATGGCATCTGGGAGTCGTCCCGGACCGGCAAGGCGGTCGAACTGGACGATCTCATTTAGGGACAGGCATGGCGCGCGAGGCGATCGTCCTACGGAGATTGCGGACATCGCCGATTGCGCGTCTTTCGCTACTTCCTTCACGCTCCTGAAGCTCATCGAAGTGGTTTGGATGCGTAAACGGGGCCATGGTATTTTCGACGGCGATGCGCCGAACGGCGCGGTCGCACTCGACGAGAGGGCGTATCGATGAAGCAGAATCCCTTTCTTCCCGCCGAGGATCCGCTGTATCCGAGTTCGGACGGCCTCCCGTTGGCTGAGAACGACTGGCAACTGGAGGCGATCCTCGACGCTGTCGGCGTACTGAAGATTCGCTATGGGAGTCGGCCGGACGTCTACGTGTCGGGCGACCTGCTGATCTACTACGAGGAAGGGAACCCGCGCAAATCCGTCGCACCGGATGTCTTTGTCGTCTTCGGGGCGACGAATCACAGACGCAATGTGTACAAGCTCTGGGAGGAGCCCAAGGCGCCGGACTTCGTTCTGGAGGTGGCGTCCGAGAATACCTGGAAGGAAGACCTGGGCCGCAAGCGGGCGCTCTACGCGGAACTGGGCGTGCGCGAATACTGGCTGTTCGATCCGAAGGACGAGTACTTCGATCCACCGCTGCAGGGTCTCGTCTTGCGGGAGGGCGCGTATCGCGCGCTGCCGGCGCTGGTGGATGGCGGCGCCCGGACGATTCGGAGCGACGTGCTGGGGCTCGACTTGCGCGCGGACCGCGGCATGCTGCGCTTTCGCGACCCCGCGACCGGGGAGTGCTTGAGGAGTCACGCGGAGGAATGGGCGGCGAGGTCAGAGTTGGCGAAGGCTCTGGCAGAGGAAAGATTGGCGAGGGACGAGGCGACGGCAGCCCTTCGGTCCGCCGAGGCCCGCATAGCCGAGCTGGAGGCGCGCCTGCGCTAACGAAATCCGGCCCGCGAAGAATTGCTCGCTCCGAGGGGCGTGTCTGGCGCGCACGCGGGGCAGGTACGCCGCGTGGCTTCGAAAGACCGCCTGCGCCTGGGCGCGAAGGAGCCGTCTCGCGGGAGTCGTGGCAATCAAGTGCGCAAAAAAACAGCCCGCACCTTTCGGTGCGGGCTGTGCCAAGAATCGGCTCAGCAAGCTGCCGAGCAGCTGCTCAAGAGCTTACCGGTTCATCCTGTACTCAAATCCGATTGACCGCGGCGGGTGGAACCCGTGATACCCGCTGTCGCCGAGCGAATAAGGGGCGATCTCATCCATGACGTTGTTGACATAGATGCCGAGCTCGTAGTTGTCGCGGGCAAACATGAGCTTCGCATTCAGGAACCCGTAAGTTGGCGTCTCCCGCTCGTTGTTTTCGGTCCTGAACACCTTCTTGCCCCTGTAGTAGTAATCGCCGCGCAGGCTGCCGTCGTATCCGGCAATCTGGAAGTCATACTGCGCCGAGGCAAAATAGGCCAGTACCGGCGTCAGGCGAATGCGGTTGCCAGGAGCGATGTTGATCGCTACCCCCGCCCCGGCGATAGTGCCACCGGCTTCCTGCGCCAGGGTTTCCGCATCGGGGATCCACGAGCCGCCCCCCCGCACGCTTAGCGAATCGGTCAACTGTCCCCGAAACTCGAATTCGAGGCCGCGGGACTCCGCCTGGCCGATGTTGTCGCTGACGCTTGTGGGATAGGGCGGGGCTCCCCCGACCGGGGAAGCGGGATCCACCAGTTCGCGGAACACGAATGACGTGGTCACAACCGCGTTCTGGATGTCCATCTGGTACGCGGCCAAGGTGAAGTCTAACCGACCGTCCAAGACCGTCGCCTTGATGCCAACCTCCAGGGACGTCACGTCGTCGCCTTCGAACGTCAGCAGGTCCTGGGCGGCGTTGAGGTTCTCCGAAGCGCCGGGAACGCCCCGCGCCGCCAGTTCCTCATACTCGACCAGCCGCGACACGAGCCGCGTGTTCACACCTCCGGCGCGGAACGCGTTCGCCAACATGGCGTAGACCATCGTGCTGTCGTTGGGCCGCCAGGTGAGGGTGACCTTCGGCGCCAGCTTTTCCTGGGTCTGCGTCTCGGCGCGTTGCGTCATCTCGTCGAACGAGGACCACCTGCCGCTGGGGCCGGCAAAGGTGGCGAACTCGCTCCTGGCCAGGCGGGCGCCGGCCAGGATCTCCAACTGGTCGGTGATCGCATAGCTCACCTCGCCGAAGATGGCGGACTCTTCCCGCTGGTGAGTTGAGGCGGCACCCGGCCGGCCAGAGCTGGTTGTTTGCAGCAGCCGGTGCATTGTCCGTATCTGGTCGTGCGTCAACGCCGGGTTCCAGGTAATGCCCGCGGACCGGCTGTTTTGGCAGGTGATATCCGGGTAGGCGGGGCCACCGAAGATGGACCTGTTCTGGTGCCCGACCGCGCCGCAATGCATCCAGGAGCGCGGATCGTCCTCGTCCGCGTTTGTCTCGAGATAGGCGCCGACGGCCCACTGCAACCGGTTTTCCGGCTGGTTGGACACCAGGCGCACCTCGTGGGTCATGCGGTCGTAGAGATTCAGGCCAGCCCTGCTGCTGCTGCGGCCCCAGAAGACGCCGGAATCGCAATCGAAATCCGGTATCGCTGCTTTGCATACTTCAACCAACCGCCAGTGCCAGTCCGTGTAACCGTACCAATCGCACTGGATCCTCTGCTCGAGCGACAACGGCCCCGACCTGCACTCTGCGAACCGTGAGCCGCGGCCATTTGGGCCGGTCAATATCAGCTTGTGATTGTCAGGCTGGGAAAGCCATGCATGAAATCTGTCCTGGTGAAGCTTGTTGGGGGTAAGGGTGCCGAACCGGCCGCCGACCCTCTGCTCCTCCGAGTGGGCGATGTGGTGCTCGTATATCCCCGAGGACCACGTCAGGTCCGCGAAATCGAGCTCCCATTCGATGCTCAGGTTATTGATCCAGGTCTTCGACCATCCGCCGTCGTTCCATTGCGGCGAGGCCATGTGCGTCACGTAGACGTGCTCCGGGCCGGCCTTGAATCTCGCCGTCTCTCCGTCCAGCGCGCCGTTCTGGCCCCTTTCGCAATTCGTTTCCGGGTCGATCCAGTCGGCGCCAGCAGCCAGGCCTGCCGTTACGGGAAAGCGCGGTATCTGGGCGACAAAATCGCCGGGGGCTAGATTGCCTGCAGAGGGTCGGCCGTCCACGAAGCAGTGATGGGCGGTCCCGGGAGCGCCGTGCGTGGAGTCGACGAAGTGGCGCGTGAAATTGACCGTGACCCTGTCGTTCGCATACCAGGAGAGTTGGGCCCGGAATCCGAACTCGTCGCGGAAATTGACATCCGGAATAATCCGGGGCCCGTACTTGTCGATGATGCCGGGCTTGTTCCGCGAGTAGGGCGTGACGCGCAGCGCCACCCGCTCCCCGAGCGGGATGTTGAGCATGGCGTCAATGCGGTGCCCCGTGTCATCGGAATGGTACGGGTTCTCAACCCTCGCGGAGAGGGCCCAGTCGAAGCCCTCGGGGCTCGGTTTCTTGGTGATGTAGCGGACCGCCGCCGCCATGCTGCCTTGGCCGTAGAGCGTGCCCTGCGGTCCCTTGAGCACCTCAATTCGCTCCAGGTCGAAGTTCGGAAGCTGCGGTGATCGTGCGCCCAGGCCCTGTACCGGCGTGTTGTCGATGTACATCGACACCGGTCCGGTCGGGGACCTGAACTGGGCTATGCCGCGCGCGTTGACGTAGTGCCAGGTAGGCGCGGCCTGACCGTAGTTCAGTCCCGGGACCGAAAGGAACAGGTCCGTGATGTCCTCGACGCCCCGTTGCTCGATCTCGATATCGGTCAACGCCGTGATGGTCAACGGTGTGTCCATCAGTTGAGTGTCGCGGTACGTGGCGGTGACGATGATCTCTTCGACAAGCGGATCGCCGCCGTCGTCGTCATCATCATCATCCTGTGCCGCCGCCGGCAAGCAGAAAGTCATGCCGATCGCGGCCAGTGCCGCAATAGAGAGCTGTCGCCAGCTCGTAGAATTGGTAGTCATGCATTCCCCCTTGATTGGTTCAAAAAAGGAACCAGCGGACGTTGCATCCCCGGGGGTGGTTGTTACACCACTCGCCGGCCAGC
Organism: Gammaproteobacteria bacterium; assembly: GCA_028821515.1. Lineage (GTDB taxonomy): Bacteria > Pseudomonadota > Gammaproteobacteria > Pseudomonadales > Azotimanducaceae > VXNE01. The sequence continues at coordinate 9,828 of JAPPGA010000074.1, forward strand.
GATGCCGCGCCGACGGTGTCCTCTCACGTAACTACATTACCGAAGCTACACCAAAGACAGGGTGTTTTCAAACTTGAGACTTGTCCCACGTGAAGTGAGCCTGAAGGGAGAGCGTCGATCCCACGAGAAG
>JAPPGA010000024.1 GCA_028821515.1 Gammaproteobacteria bacterium
CCTCATCGACCGTATCGCGGTCGAATCCCGTCACTCATGCAACATGCGGGCTAGGTTGTCGAAGTAGAGCTCGTGCAGCACCACGGAGCCGGAACGCACCAGGTGCTCGCGCTTCAGGTCGTTGTATATGAACGCCGGAAGGTTGGGGTCGGCCAGCGCCGCGGTGAGCCGGCGGTTCGTTTCGTTGAGGGCCCTCACCGAGCCCGCGTAGTTGTTCGACCAGTGCGACTCGATCAAACCCTGCGACAGCCCCGTGAGGTTCGATGACCTGAACGGCAGAGCCTTAAGTTCGTGGGTGCTGTTGAACGCGGGGATGGCGATGTCCGGCGCGTGTCCGGTGGCTGGATCCTGGCCAAGCACCGGCTGCGAGGTGGCGAGGAGTCCAGTCGCGAGACCGGCGACGGAGCCCTTCAGCACATTGCGTCGAGTTTCGGTCGGACGACCGGTATCGGGACTGTCGGTTTCGGACGCCATGCGGCTCTCCTGTTGCGATGGTGGGTAACACCAACGGCTTTGCCACGGAGAGCGCCTCCCGTCAACAATTCACGTTCGAACTAGTCCCTCGTCGCGAACACCAACGGATGTTGCTCCGACGACGCATAAGTGGCTTCAGAGAGACTGTGGCCAATGATCTTGGTTGCGAGCATCGTAAACCCAATCCCCGTCAGCATCTCCTCATACTCCGGCAGGCCGTAGTTGCTCCAGTACATCTTCGCGCCGAAGAAGTCGTCCTCCGTATATCCCGTCTCACTGTCAAGACTGAGTGTGCACATCAGGTAACCACCCGGCTTCAGCCAGTCCCGGATCCGATGAAACAGGCGGGGATGGTCCTTCCTTGGGATGTGGAATAGCGAAAAGAATGCGACCGCGGCATCGAAGGTCGAGTCGTCGAATTCGACCGACGTGATGTCCGACCGAACGAAGTTGGCGTTTGGCACGTTGGCGCGGGCCAGCCGGAGCATTTCCTTCGAGACATCCACTCCCGTGACGACGAACCTCTTCGCCAGCAACTGCGTGACCGGAACGCCGGCGCCACAACCGATGTCGAGCACCGACGAACCATGGTCCAGGCGCGTCAGCAGCCATTCCAGTTCCGGATGCACCTCTCCAACCCGTGATTCGGCATAAGCCGAGGCAAGCCGGTCGTAGCTCGTACGAACCAGCGCCCTGTAGTCGGTGCAAGGATCATCGGCAGGGTTCAATGTGCCTCCCCATCAGGTACCAGCGACTCCCACTCGGCTAACCCGTCTGGTTGTACCATCGAATCAATCCCAGCCAAAGGGTTGGCTGACCCACTGGTCGCTCAACCGGCATCAGGAGATAGCAGGGTGAAAAAACCGGTACACCTCGTCGGCAGCGTTGCCATGGATACCTGCGAAGAGGTGTTTGAACGACTTTCCGAATCCGTCGGCCCCTACATCAGCCGGATTCCCGACGGGGAAACGGGCAAGCGGTCCCGGTGGATCGCCTTTCAGCGCGAGATACTGATCGAACACCCGGATATCGAGGTCGATCCCACGGTGCCAGAGCTGGAGATCCGCGAGTGGAATGGACGGCTGCTGAGAGCCATGCCGCTTCTTCGCTTCAAGGGCGGAACAGACCTGGAGAGCGTTCGCTTCGATACGGGTTATGACACAGCCGCGCTGGACTCGTATGGCGTTTTCAGGACCATGCGCAGCAACGGACGCATCCCCCAAGGCATCCGGTTCCAGGTCTGCCTGCCCACCCCCATTTCCACTGCCTACATGTACATGAGCCACAAGGCGCATCAGGATTTCATCGACGTATACGAGCGGTCCCTACGCGCCGCATTGGTGAGAATCCTTGACGGGATTCCGCATGAGGATCTCGCCATTCAGTATGACGTCTGCCAGGAAGTGCTGATCTTCGAGAAATACTTTCCTGACCGGCCAGACGACTACAAGGAACAGATATTCGACCTGCTCGGCAGGCTCGGCGATGCCGTACCCGAGGATGTGCAACTCGGCTATCACCTGTGCTACGGGTCGCCCGCCGACGAACACCTGGTGATGCCAAGGGACACGGAAATACTCGTCGAAATGCTGAACGGCATAAATGCGTCAGTGACGAGGAAGATCGGGTTCCTGCACATTCCGGTTCCCCGGGACCGCGCCGATGACGGTTATTTCCAGCCGCTGCGGGGTCTCGAACTTGATGCGGACATCGAACTCTACCTGGGCCTCATTCACCACGACGACGAAGCGGGAGATGCGGCCCGGATAGACGCCGCCCGGAAATACCTGGACGATTTCGGCATTTCGACGGAATGCGGCTGGGGCCGAACCGATCCCGCCCGAGTGCCGGGCCTGCTGGAAAGTCATCTCAAGCAGGCACGGTTGATCAGCGATTGATCTCTGGAGTCCGGCTTAATCGCCGACGTCAGGCTCCGATGGCCGGGTCGAGTGGGCGTCGATCAGCAACGGATCGTTACCTATCTGCTTGATGCCAAGTCGGTAGCGCACAGCGTCGTCCAGCGTGTACACCCCCGTGTTGGTGTGCGGAAATTGCTCGCTCAGATGGTGCACCTCGACCCGGTGTGGACCCGCCACAAGGCCGTGCGAAGCTGGAATCGAAAACCTGCCGTCCTCTCCCCGCGAGACCCGCGCCCGGGCCGGCGGTGCATTGACGTCGAGCGGCAGGAAGGTCACCCACGCCCTGCCCATGACGTTGCCGTCCAGGGTCACTCGACCGGTGACGGCTTGCCTCTCTCCTTGCGTCAGCAAGCCGCACCGGCGCAGCCAGTTCAGCATCAGCTTCGGCCAGGCGCTGAAGTCCGGATCTCCCGCCCCAAGTCCCGTGCCGTGTTCGCCGAATCCGTAGATATGCAGTTCCGCCTCGACGCCGGCTTCCAACAGCGCGTCGTAGAACAGCGTCGACTGGCTCGCGGGGACGATGCCGTCTTCGTGGGTATGGACCAGGAACGTCGGCGGTGTGGACGCGTTGACGCGCGTGTCCGCAGGCGTGTACTCGGCTTCCTTGCGCCCGCGCAGAATCCCGTTAGTGACGGCATAGACAGGCACGAGGAAATCCGGCCGGCTTGAAACCTGCTCTATCGGGTCGACCGCGTTGTCATCGCCCGTGTCCCATCGCGTGCCCACGGCAACGGCAAGATGGCCACCGGCGGAAAAGCCAAGCATCCCCAACCTGTTTGTCGCAACGCGCAGGTCGGCCGCACGGTGCCGAACAAGCCTCACCGCCCGGAGTCCGTCCAGCAACGAGACATCGGAGTGGTAGCGCTCGCCGACCCGGTATCGCAGCACGAAAGCGGCGATGCCGCGCCGGTTCAGCCAGCGGGCCACCTGCAGGCCTTCCTCGTCCGATGAGAGCATGCGGTAGCCGCCGCCGGGATTGATGATGACTCCGGTCCCGGTTGAGATAGCTGGATCGGGCAAGTGCACGGTCACCTGCGGACGATCGATCGCGAGGTTTCCGACGGCTCCAGGCGCACCTTCGGGCCACAGCGGAAGAGCGGTTTCGTTCATTGGCTCGGGAAGACTGGTCGTTCGAAGGGGTGGTGGTTCGTCGCGTAGACTACCAACACTGAACGTGAGACGTGGTGATGCGATGAGCCTTTCGCGCCGAAGATTCGTAGAGTCGTCGGCCCTGCTGACAGCTGCCGCGCTGAGCGGCAAGACTGCGGCGATCGAAGCATCCCGTAAGCGCGGTGGTCAGCGCGGCGGCAACCCGAACATCGTCCTGGTGGTGCTCGATGACGTGGGTTTCGGCGACCTCGGCTGCTATGGGTCCGAGGTGCCCACGCCATGCATGGACCGCCTCGCCGCCAATGGCCTGCGCTACAACAACTTCCATGTTTCCTCGTTGTGCGCGCCGACCCGGGCGAGCCTGCTCACGGGCATGAACGCCCATGCCGCGGGGGTGGGCAATATCGCCGAATGGGGCCGCGATCATCCCGGGTACCGGGGTTGGATACGCGACGATGTACGGACGTTGCCCGAACTGCTGAACCGGCGCGGTTACCGCAGCTATGCCGTGGGGAAATGGCACCTTTCTCCTGTCACGGGACGGAACGCGACGGGTCCGTTCGACCAGTGGCCCACGGGGCGCGGTTTCGACCACTGGTACGGCTTTCTCGGCGCCGCGGCTGACCACTGGCACCCGGAACTGTTCCGTAACCGCCATGCCGTCTATCCGGACAAGACCGGCGGTTATCACCTGACGGAGGACCTGGTCGATCAGTCCATCGACTTCATCAGGAACCATGTCGTTGCCGCCGCCGATGTGCCGTTCTTTCTGTACCTGGCTTTCGGCGCCTGTCACTTTCCCTATCACGTTCCGTCTGACTACATGGCGCGGCATCGAGGCAGGTATGGCGCCGGGTGGGACGCGGTGCGATCGGAACGATTCACACTCCAGCAGGCGATCGGAATCGCACCGGAAGACGCCGAACTGGCGCCGCGCAACACGGGCGTCCCCGCCTGGGATGACATCTCAATCGATGAGCGGCGTTTCGGCGCCCGAACCCAAGAGGCCTTTGCGGGCTTCCTTCACCACACGGACGATCAATTGCAGCGCCTGGTCAGTTTTCTCGAACGGGCCGGGTGCCTCGAAGACACCGTGGTGATGGTGCTGTCGGACAACGGCGCCGGCTCCTGGGGGCCTCCTGCGGGCAGGCTGGATGTTCACCGCGCCGTCTACATCGAACCGGAACCCATCGAGGAACTGATTGCCAACATCGATCTGGTGGGCAGCGACCAGAGCCAGCCAAGCTACGGGGCCGGGTGGGCGCAGGTCAGCAACACGCCGCTCAAGCTGTACAAGGGCGACACCTACGAGGGCGGAATCCGCGCCCCCTTGATCGTCCACTGGCCGGGCGGGGGACTGCCCGAAGACATGATCTGTGGGCAGTATCACCACGCCACCGATATCGTACCGACGCTGCTCGGCCTGGCAGGTGACCCGGGTGAATCCGTCGATGGCATCAGCTTCGCCTACACGTTTGCCTCTCCGGATGCACCAACCCGAAAGCAGGTCCAGTTCTACGAGACCGCCGGCGACCGGGCCATTTGGGTCGACGGCTGGAAGGCCGTGACGCAGCACCACGCGGGTACCAGGTTCGAAGACGATTACTGGGCGCTGTATCACGCCCCCGACGACTTTTCCGAGATCCACGATCGGGCGGCGGAGTTTCCGGATCGCGTGGCCGACATGACCGCCCTTTGGTACCGGGAAGCCGAGCGCAACAACGTGCTTCCGCTGGAGGACGACCTTCTGTCGCTCGAAGCCGATGTTGCGCCGACGCCCCGATCCCGCTACGTGTTCTTCCCGGGGGCGACCCGCATCGACCGGCGCAACGCTCCGGATATCTTCAACCACGACTACACGGTTACGGCGGAAGTCGAATTGACCACCGGCCGGGCCAACGGAGTGTTGCTTGCCTCCGGCGACAGCATGGCGGGATATGAGCTGCTGATGCGCGACGGCTATCTTGAATACGTCTATGTGTTTACCCGCGGCCGCCACTATTCAGCCAGGGCCCGCGAACCCGTGCCGGCAGGGAGACATGTGCTGACTTTGCGGGGACGAAAGACCTCCGCGTCCTCGGGCCGCGTCGATTTGTTTGTCGATGGTCGGGAGTCTGGCGGTGTCGACCTTCCCAGGATGTGGGAAGTGAAGAGCCTGAATGCGGGCTTACGTTGTGGAGAGAACCGCGGCGCGCCGATCAGCCGACTGTATCGGGGTGTGTTCCGCTTCGATCAGGTGTTGGAGCGGCTCACGGTCGAACTGGAAATCTGACAGGACTTTACCGGCCGTACTGGTGATGCGGGTCGCATTCGGCAGGCAAGGGCAGGCATCGAATGGGCAAGATACTGATTCGAGATCATCCTGAAGAACACGAACTGATCCGTCGGACGCGGGACTACTACGAACGCAATGCCGAGGAGTACTTCAGTGCCACCGCGAAAGGGAAGACATCGAGTGCATATCAGTTGTTTCTGGATGGCTTGCCGAAAAACGCGCGGATTCTGGACGCAGGATGCGGCTCCGGCCGAGACACGGCGTTTTTCCTGCGCCGCGGATACGACGTGTCGGCGTTCGATGCCTCTGTGGCGCTGTGCCGGCTCAGCACAAGCCTCACGCGTGTGTCCACGCGACAACTACGGTTTCAGGAGCTAGACGAGATCGAGGAGTACGACGGTGTCTGGGCGTCCGCTTCGCTGCTCCACGTGCCGAGAGTCGAACTGCCTGACTGCGTTTCACGTTTGATTCGCGCGCTCAAGCCTGGCGGCGTGATGTACATGTCCTTCAAGCATGGTTCCGGCGAGCGCTTTGCACCGGAAGGCCGGTTTTTCGCGGATCAGACCTCGGGCGGTCTGCAGTCAGTTCTCGACGAAGTGGGAGGAACTGGAACCGAGAAGTCGTGGGTAACCCCGGGCACGGACGTATACGGTAATCCGACGCGCTGGGTGAATGCGCTGATTCGGAAGACCATCAACGTTCCATATTGAGCCGCGCCGCCTTGGATTCGTCGTACCACCAGCCGTCGGGGTAGGCGGGTCGATAGATTGGTTCGGGCGGGCGTCCGAACTTGTCCCAATGCAGCGTACGACGCTGATCGATCGCATACAGCGGGATCAGGTAGTGGTCCCAGAGCAACACGCGGTCCAGGGCGCGACAGGCAGCGATCAACTGATCGAGGGTCTCGGCCGCCTCCGCGCTCTCGACGAGATAGTCGAGCACGGGATCGCTGACGCCGGTTTTGTTGCGGGAGCCTTCCTTCGCTGTCGAGGTGGAGTGGAAGTGGGAACGCAACTCCAGCGTCGGCGGCATCAGGATGCCGTAGTCCTGGACGAGCCCGTCGTATTCCCGGCGGCGGAAGCGATTGGTGTACTGGATGGCATCCACGAGACGGATCTTCGCCTCGATGCCGAGTCGCGCAAGCGCTGCGGACCAGGGCAACAGGATTCGCGTGTTGCCCTGATCCAGGGTCAGAAACTCGAGCGTGAACGGTGCCCCGCCGGCATCGCGCAGTGCGCCGTCGTCGAACTGCCATCCGGACGCGGCGAGCAGGTTCCGCGCTTTGAGCAGGTTCTCGTTGAACGCGGCCCGGCTTCCGGTCTTCGGATAGTTGAAAGGTCGCTCGAAGAGCGCGGTGGGCAGTGAGTCCCGAAAGCGCGACAGCAGGGCCAACTCGTCCTCGCTGGGCAAGCCGGTGGCCGACAGGATGGTCCCGGGCCAATAACTCAGTGCCCGCGTGCGCTCGCCGTGGTACAGCTTCTCGTTGATCCACTCGTAGTCCAGTGCGAGTGCAAGCGCCTTTCGAACCCCCCTGTCGGCCAATCTGGGCACCTGGCTGTTGAGGATGATCGCTATCCCGATGCCTACCGATATGCCGTACTCCCGCCGGATCTTCCTGATCCGTCCGCTTTCAAGATCGGAGCCCTCGTAGCCGTTCACCCAGTACCGGATGTCGCTCTCATCCAGGATGTCGATCAGTCCCTTCCGGAAAGCCTCCCTTGCGACAGTGGCGTCGCGGTACACCTCGTAGCGCACGGTATCGAAGTTGTACCGGCCCCTGTTGAGAGGAAGATCCCTCGCCCAATAGTCCAGATTGCGTTCGTACTCGATATAGCGGCCCGCCTTCACCTGCTTGATGCGATAGGGCCCGCTGGAGACGGGTGGCTCAAGGGTATGGGCAGCCAGATCCCGGTCGCGCCAATAGTGCTGCGGCAGGATCGGAATGTACTGGATCAACGTGACGTGATCGTGCGTCAGGGGGGCGATCACGCGAAACGCCACATGGCGTTCGTCCAGTGCCTCGACCGACTCGATGAAGCGGAAGAAGTAGCCGGCCCCCAACTGGGCTTTGTGCGTCTCGAAGGTGAACACGACATCACCGGCGGTGATCGGCACGCCGTCGTCCCACCGTGCCTCGGGATGGATCCTGAACACGATCGTCCTGTCGTCGTCGGTAACCGCGATGCCGTCCGCAAGCCGACCGTAGAACGCGGTGATTTCGTCACCGCTGCGCACGATGAGCGTGTCGCCTCGAAAATAGTAACCGGACGGAGCGCCGGTCTCGCTCTGTGGCATCGGCGCAAGCGTGTTGAACGAAAGCGGCGAGGCCAGGACAAGCCTGCCGCCCTTGGGAGCGTCGGGATTCAGGTAGTCGAAGTGGGTGAAGTCAGCGGGGTATTTGAGGTCCTGGAAGAAGGCGATTCCGTGCTTGAACTCCAGGTCCTCAAGAATGATCGCATCGGGACTGCAAGCGAAGACGGCAATCAGGAAAACGAGGCCGAGTCGTGTTGCTCGGTTCAACAGCATGGCGTGTTTACGGGTATTGCGACCTGAAGAGTCGGGACGTTAGAAGAATTGCCGGGCAGGGGCAATCGCTCGGAGTTGACGGTTGGTAGCACCGCCCTCGACCTGTCCCTGGGTACCACGCCGACTCTGCGTGGCGGCGTCTGGCGGGGAAATCCCGTCCGATTCCTCCCCGTTGGGAGGGGGCGGCATGTTGTTCGGCACCGCGTGAAGGAGCATCCGTGTCTCGGCGACGGGCAAGCATGGTGGCTATTGGCGCGGACTGTGCCGCCGTCCGGCGCCGCGCGGTGTGTCGTCTTCCGGTTCCCAACGATCCCAAGACGCGCTTGTGGCGGGGATTGCGCCATCCGCGCGGATCCGGCAATGGGATCCGGCTCGTAGCGAAACCAGCGCAATAGCGCTGCGTTTGGATTCTTCGTAGCGTTCGCCGCCGGTCTGGTGGAGCTGCGCGGCCTCGTACTTGCCGATGCGGTCCGGACGGGGGTTTGGCGGAAGAGGTGGGAGGATGAAGTTCTTTTAATCTATTGTTTTTATTGAATTTTATTCATTTCCGCAGCCCGAAATCCCACACATGCCCCACGACTGAACGCGAGACTCGGCGCGACGCTGTGGAACGCTATCACGCGCGAACCGGCCAGCCGATCCATACTGGCGGTGCCATTTGCTCTCGACTCCGCTCAGCGCGAGTTAGATCAGTCTCGCCGCCGCCTGGTGGTAGAGCGTTACTGTCACCACGGATAGGGTGCGGCAGGGCGCGCAGCTGTTCCGATGCAGGTCTTCTTGAACGACGCTGACGGTCTGGGAACAAGGTTCAGGTCTGTTGGGATCGGAAACCGTTGCTGGATCTTGCTTTCCACCCAAACCACTGTCCGCGGACCGTCACGCCTCTGCGGATGGGCAGGACGGGGGCGCAGGAGTCCCATGGCCTCTGCCGGATGACCCGGCTAGCAGCGCCGGTCCAGTTCCCGGATCAGCGCGCCGACCTCTCCCTTCCGTCGCGCCACGTCGCTGCGGCTTTCCTCGCGGTCGTCTATGACGATCCCGAAGAGGCGCTTGACCTTCGTGGCGTTCCGAATCCCGCCCACGGTACGTTGGTCCATCTGACGTTTCGACGCTGCGGCAAGTTGCTCCCGGGTGTCCGCGAGCGCCGCCTCGAGCGCGCCGCAAGATAGCGCCTGGTACGGCCGCGCCGACACGGGCTCCGGCAGGATGTTCCCCGGGTGGATGGCGCAGCCCGAAACCACAACCAGCAGAATTACAAAAGCGGGTCTCATCGATTCTCTCCAGTATTGACGTGAGAAAGGTTGGACGGTTGCCTGGCGGAAAAGTTCCACCGGTCTCGTCGATGGAGTCCTGAAAGAGACACGCCGCGACCGGCGCCCGTTACGACGGGTGAAGGGTAAAACGGCATTCCGTACTTCGTCGCAATCGACTTTCAGGAAACCCCGCACACGGCGACGCACCTGCCGGCTCCATGTCTTCTAACTGAATTCGGCGCTGGCGCTATAGATGACAAGCATGAGTTCAGTGTTCTTTTTTCGCTCTATTTCACTAACTTTCGTGCACTGAGGCGCTTGCGCTAAGCTACCCGTGGGCGCGCCGACTGGGGAACCAGTCCGCTCCGAACGTGGCGAAGAAGGGTCCATGCACATACCGGAAGAGTTCGAGCGCGAAGCCGTAGCGCTCCGCCGCCGAATATCGGAACTCAGTACCGCGATGCTGCGGGTGACGGCGAGCCTCGACGAGGCCACCGTGCTACAGGAGATCGTCAACAGCGCCTGCGCCCTGACGAACGCCCGGTACGGGGTCATCACGACCATTGACAGTGCGGGATTCCCCCAGGACTTCGTTACTGCCGGATTCACGCCCGAGAAGGGGCGCGAGCTGGCGTCCTGGCTACCGGACGGGCTCCGGCTCTTCGACCACCTGCGCGACCTTCCCGCGCCGCTCAGGCTGGCGGACCTTCCGAGCTATGTGCGTTCGCTCGGCTTCTCCGCCGATCTCATGCCCGCGAAGACGTTTCAGGGGACCCCGATGCGACATGGGGAGGCGCATGTCGGCAGCTTTTTCCTGGCCGGCAAGCGGGGCGGGCTCGGGTTCACTGCGGAGGACGAAGAGGTGCTGCTGCTATTCGCATCGCAGGCAGCGACAGCCATTGCCAATGCCCGCAGGCATCGCGACGAACAGCGCGCTCGCGCCAACCTGGAGGCGCTCGTCGAGACGTCGCCGGTGGGCGTTGTGGTCTTCGACGCGGCCGCCGGCACTCCCACAACGTTCAATCGGGAGGCGAGGCGGATGGTTGAGGGTCTTCACGCTCCGGGACGCGATCCGGCGGAACTCCTGAAGGTCCTGACTTGCCGTTTCGCCGACGGCCGCCATGTCGCCCTCAACGAGTTCCCCATGTCGCGCCTGATCCGCGGCGCGACGACTGTGCGGGCGGAGGAGGTCGTGCTGTCGGTTCCGGATGGGCGGGGCGTGAGGGCGCTCGTCAATGCGACGATCATCCGATCGACGGAGGGCGAGCCCGACTCCATGGTCGTGACGATGCAGGATCTCACGCCGCTCGACGAGATGGAGCGGCTGCGTACCGAGTTCATGAGCATGGTCAGCCATGAACTGCGCGCCCCGCTAACCTCGATCAAGGGTTCGGCGGCCACCGTGCTTGGTGCGTCCAAGGGTCTCGACCGGTCGCAGATGCTGCAGTTTTTCCGCATCGTGGAGGATCAAGCCGACCACATGCACAGTCTGATCGCGGATCTGCTCGACGCGGGCCAGATCGAGGCTGGGACACTGTCTGTGAACCCGCACCCCGCGGATCTTACCGCCCTCGTGGAACGCGCGCGGAGCGCCTTGGTCAGCGGCGGCGCGCGCCGTGACGTGAACGTGGACCTGCCGGCTGACCTTCCGCGGGTCATGGCGGACCCGCAGCGGATCGTTCAGGTATTGAACAACCTGCTGTCGAACGCCGCCAAGCACTCTCCGGCGTCGTCGCCTATTCGGGTCGAGGCGGCCGTTGAAGGACATCACGTCGCCGTGTCTGTGGTTGACGAAGGATTGGGAGTTTCGCCGGATCTGCTGCCGCACCTGTTCAGCAAGAACTCGGGAATCGCCGCCGACGGCCAGAACGTCGGAGCAGGGCTGGGTCTGGCGATTTGCAAGGGGCTGGTGGAAGCACACGGCGGTCGCATCGTTGCCGAGAGCGAAGGATCGGGGCGAGGGACCCGCATCGTTTTCACTATACCCGTGGCGGAGGAGTCCGGCCCGGGCCCCGCGTCGGATTCTACGGGCGGCGGTCCGGCGCGGCCGCGCGACAGCCGCGGGCGCCCGCGTGTCCTGGTGCTGGACGACGATCCTCACGCGCTCCGGTTTCTGCGCGACGCATTGATGACCGGGGGTTACACGACCATAGTAACTGGCGATGCGCGCGAATTGGGCCGGCTCGTCAGAGCGGAGCGGCCGGACCTCGTGCTGCTGGACCTCGTGCTGCCCGGAACGGATGGCATAGAGCTGCTTGAGCGACTGCCTGAACTGGAGCATTTGCCTGTCATCTTCATCTCGGCGTACGGTCGGGACGAGACGATCGCAAGGGCGCTCGAAACGGGAGCGGAAGACTACATTGTCAAGCCATTCTCACCCGCGGAGCTCATCGCGAGGGTCCGAGTCGCTCTGCGCAATCGCATCGCTCCGGAGCCGTTCGTGCTCGGCGATCTGTCCATCGACCATCAGCGCCGCCGCGTATCCGTCGCTGGCCAGCCCGTCCGGTTGACGGCCACCGAATACGAACTGCTGCGCGTCCTATCCCTCAACGCTGGGCACGTGACCACCTATGAGGCGGCGCTGCACCAGGTTTGGGGCGGCCAAGAACACGCGCGGCCGGCCCTGGTGCGCGCCTTCGTCAGAAAGCTCCGCGCCAAGCTGGGCGACGATTCGGCAGATCCGGACTACATCTTCAACGAGCGCAGCGTGGGTTACCGCATGCCCAGACCGGGCGACGATTGACTATTCACGGTCCCACCTCCCAATGAAAAAAAGGGGCGACCCTCATGCGAGGATCACCCCAATATCGGCGCCGCCATTACGCTTGATCAGAGCCTGACGCCCTGGGGACGCGGAATTGGCGGAACGCCCGATTACCTGGTTTCGACATCGCAGTATAGACAATCAAGTGTGACAGCAAAGTGTCCGGGGGCGGTCTATTGTGTTTTGTTTTCGTGACCATTCACGAACGCGATCAGTTCCGGTGCTATCGTGGTCGCGGTGTTTGCTCGGATTCGATGCGGGCTGTAGCGCGCCGCTCCATATCCAAGGCGAACCAACAAAATGCCCATGCGATCTTAGGTTCGCGGAATGTGTAGCCCGGCTGGACAGGCCCCGGTCCCTAATCTAGCGGAATAGAGGATCGACAGAAATCCTGACCATGAATTGACGAAAAACGCACCAGGATCGGGAGAAAGATGTCCATTCGCAGGGTCATATACTCCATTTGCGGGATGCTTGCCGGCACGGCCATGATAGTACTGCTCTATCTGATCATGACCAAGGTCCTGCTCCCCCTGATCTTCGGGTAGTTTCCCGCCGCCTCCACCAGACTAGCGGACCTAGTGGCCTCCAGGGAAATCAAACGACGGCTGACGCGGCGCAGGATCCTGCGTGCAGCCCTGATCGAATTCGCCCGCCGGGGACTTGACGGTGCCGCTGTCAAGACGATCAGCGAGCGGGCGGGCGTTGCCAACGGGACCGTCTTCTGGCATTTCGATAGCAAGAACCGGCTGTACCTGGAAACAGTAGAGTCGGCGGCCGATGAGTTCTACCGGGAGCTGTTACCCGTCGTTGACCGGCCCCGTGTTTCCTTTATGCAGGTGATCGACATCGCGATCGGGTTCCTGCGGGCGCATCCGGAGATCGACATGCTCCTGTCGTCGCTGCGCGGCGAACATCCGCGCCCGGTCGTGAGCGAGGCGACCCGCCTGGTCGACGCGCGAGGGATCGCGATATGGCGGCGCTGGATCGCGCAGTCCGGGACCGGCGGCCACCGGATGCTGCCTCCCTCAGCCAGCGACGGCAATCTGGCGCGCCTGATCACGACGATGGTGTCCGGCGTGTTGGCGACGCGATTCTTGGAAGAGGAGTTCGACGCGCGCACGGTGCTCGCCGATTTCGGCGCGCTCATCGAGTCATCGCCGGCCTCACACCCCGACGATGTCGTCCCAGCGGCCGGAGGCACGGAGGAATCTTGCGCAGCGCGTGGCGAAGGCAGCATGCGTTAGGACCAAGAAAACTGACCAATCAGTCAGTATCTGCCTCATCCTCGACGCGACCTCCGGAAGGATCGGCGCTGGTCCCGCCGACCGCACCCACTACGGCGTTCTCCCATCCGCCAGGCTGATTGCGGAGGACGTCCGCAGCGGCCGCGCATCGCCATCGGTCCCATTCAAGGCCGCTGGCGCGCGCGGCCGACCAGATGCAGCCTTCGAGCCAAGCGCGGTTGGCGTCCTTAGCCTCTTTGGGCGTCAGGCTGGCGATAAGGCGGCGTCCCAAACGCACGCCTGACGCGGCGGCGGCTTCCGTCGCCAAGAGTGCTTCGATCTGTTCTGCGAGCTCGGCAAGCTCCGCCGGCGTTTGCTCGTGGGGCCGGACATTGACATTGAAACCGCCGGTGCCGTCGCGCTCGATCTTGGCGGCCACCACGCCGCCGCCGGCGCGGCCTTTGCGTCGGACAAAAACCGTCTCGCGCTGGACTGCGGCGACGTCCTTGCCGAAAAGGGCGACATATAGCGACTGCGCGGGCACGAACCCGGGCACCAGGTTTCTGGCGCGGTACTTCGCGCGTAGCAATCGCTCAGGGTCGGCGCATGCATCGGCGAGCCGATCTGCTGCCCTGCCGGTGAACTCGTGCATCACGGGCCGCACGAGGCGCTCGAGCCAGTCCTCTTCGAACAGCGCGGTGGCAGTCCGGACTGCCCGCGAAACCGTGCCTCGATGACAGCCGAGGTCCACGGCGAGGGCCGACTGGTTCGCGAACACTCCGGCATCCAGCATCGCCTTCCATTGGGCGGCGTTTTCCAGCGGCGACACTCCCTCGGACCATTCGTTTTCGCTGTGCATGAGCGCGGCACATACGGAGTCGGGCATCGACGCATCGCGGACTTCGGCCCGCCACGGCACCTTCGCGCGCCGGCACGCCTCGAGGCGGCGCACGCCGAAGATCGCTTCCACAACGTGCGTATCGCCCGGCGGAAGTCGGCGGGCGAGTCCCAATTGCTGCTGTCCGTCACGCTGGATCGAGGCGGCGAGGGCATCGAGCGACGCGTCATCCATGCCCGAGCGGGTCCGATTGTGGTATCGCCACGGACGCACTTGGTCGGGATCAAGAGCTTCGATATGGACGAGGTCATCTTGTGAGAGGTTCTTGGTGTCGGTCACGTTTCAGGCCTCCGTGTGGTGGCGGTTACGAGCATGTTTTGCATCGATGGCCGGGAGCGGCGTGGCCCATCCGGGGGGCCGTCCAGGTTTGGATGCGTCGATGTTGGGGCGCAGATGTCGATCAGGGGCAACGATAGCACACGCGCAAGGTGCGGACGACGCCGTGGAAGGCACTAGGGGATTCTTGTCCGTCAGTGCCTCGGAAGCGGAAGCGCAAATGCATTTTTTTGGCAAGGACTGACCTGGACGACATTTCGGGCAGGCGTTGAGAATCGTTTTGTCGTGCACGCACGACAAAACACCTCGTCGATTGACCGACTGGTCAGTTAACCCAAAAGGTGTGAACCATCCCGAACGGCTCTGTTGGGAGGCGATGGGAATGCGACTGTTGGCCATTGTGGTAGAGTAGCCCGTCAATCACGGGAGGCAGACCATGAGTCCTGTGTAGGGTCGTTCACACGGGATGAATCCGGGAAGTTGATTGGTGAGAAAGCCGATTAGCTGAAGGAGACAACCCGCGTGAACATCCGCAAGTATTGCGAGAACGGGCCTGAGCGCGACCCTCAATCGGAGCTTGGACAAGAAATTCAATGCTGTAAATCGATGCCTTGGTGAGATCTGGAAACGCCTTGGGTGAGATTGAGGCGGATGTCCGCCAGATTGTGGAGATTCTCCTCCTCGATCATCCGGTGCAGGACACTTGGGATGGGGAATGATGTACCGCAGGTAGCGCGGCACCGACGTGTGGCATTGGCGTAACGACTGCGCCGACTGGCCTCGCCAATGTGGGGGCGGATGCACTCGTACGCTTCGGTCAATCAGTTTCCAATCCGTGCGTTGCGCGCACTCGACAGCGAAGGTGACAGCGTGATCGAACCAAGAACAAGAAAAGGATGGTGAGAGCGCGGATGTGGGCCGCATGTCTTGCGCGAGAGGTGCTGTCGTTCGTCCGATCCCGCATTGGCGGTGCCATGCTCATCGGAGGCAGCCTGGCGATGCTGGCAATGGCTACCGTCGGCGGCATGGTTACCAACTACGGCTGGCGCGAGGCGCAGAGGGAGGAGATCGACGGCGCGTTTCGCGCCGGCGTTTCCGCCGCCGCCCACTTCATGCGGGGAGACCTGACCACGGTCGAAGAGGACATCAAGGCACGCGTCGCGGGCTTCATGCGCGGTCTGCTGGGCGACATCACGATAGCCAACGACGACATCGCCGTCGACCACGACTTCGCGACGAACCAGACCACCATCAGCGTTGAGGGGGATGCCACGTTCGCGTTTGCCAGCCTATGGGGAGGAGGCGCAAGCAGCCCGGAATCGCTGAAGGGAGAATACGTCATCGTGGCGCTCGATGTGAGCCAGTACGAATTCGCCCTCGCACTCGACGTGTCGAAATCGATGGGCTACAAGCCCAGGGGTTGGAGGGTCACAAGGCTGGACGCGCTGAAAGCCGCCATCCGCACGATCGCGCAAACCGTGGATGGCGTGTCGAAGACGAACCCCGGCCTCGTCACCCTCTCTCTCGTGCCGTACTCGAACGCCGTCAACGTGGCCGACACGTCGGGAGCGTCGCAGACGCCTGCCAAGGAACGCTACGTGAGAATGCTCACCGGCGCCGAGTACAGCACGCAGACATCCCGGGACAGCGTTGGACACTGGGTCGATACCTTCCACGCCTACGGGACAGGGAACAACATGGGCCCGCTGGCATCGCGCAGCCTGCCAGACTTCCTGGCCGTCGCCGACTGGAACCTGCACCAGCCGGGAACGGAGGACGTGTCCAGCCAGGCGCCCACCGTCGGCACATGGAGTTTCGAGGGCGAGGACTTCTGGAACGGCTGCGTGATGGCGAGGTGGGGCGCGTACTGGGACGCGGCCGCGAGGCCTACCGTCTGGGATTCCTCGGACACGGACAACTGGCCCGCGAAGACAACCGTGAGCGGCTGGGAACCGGGGTCGACAGGCATCTCCGATCTGCCCCTGCACCTGTCCGACGCGCCTCCCGACGCGAGCGATCCCAGCACCCGTTTCACCGCGTACTCCTGGCCCGACGCGCGAATCAACGGCCTCGCCGACGGCGCACTCAATGACGTCCTGATCAAGACGCTCGATCCAACCCATGACCCCGGGTCTTTCGGGTCCCTGTGGTTTCCCGCATCCGCAAACCACTGGCACCTGCGCGCTCTGGACCGGGGCGGCAGCCTCTATTGTCCCGAAGCGCCCATCGTGCCGCTCACGGACGATCTGACCGCGCTGCGAGCGGCGGACCACTACGATTTCGTGGATTGGCATTCCAGGTCCTATTGGGGCCAGACGTTCCTGCATCTCGGCATCGTCTGGGGGCTTCGAACGCTGTCTCCGCTATGGCGCGACGTGTGGAACACGACGAGCGCGTCGGGCGACGACCTGCCGCGCACGCCTTGCCTGGAGGGGGGAACGACCCAGGGCTGCTCGCCGTTCGTCGAAAAGGCAATCATCATCATATCGGACGGTGCCAACTTCTTCGGCCGTGCCCCTCGCGGCCGGCGCTCGGGGAGCTTCAAGCCCGGCACGGCAATCACTTCCAATCCAAACTTTCAATCCGCTACCTGCAATGGCGATTTCAACCGTACCGATTACAAAACGGCCATGACCGCGGAAGACGCGACAGCATTTGCAGGCAGCTTCGATGTCGATGCGAACGGCGTGTTCACGGCGGCCGGCATGTCCGCCGTGCTCGACGGCTTTCAGGCGGTCCACCCGACCGTACGGTCCCGCGATCCCACGATACCGGCGGATCGGGTAATCATCGACGCCCACCGGATACTCTGGGAGAACGCACTCAAGGACATGACGCCGTGGCAGCTCTTTCGGGGCTACGACGACGATTCACCGACCAAGACGACGGATGCGACCGACGTGCTGGCGGACGCCGCGAACCAGTTCGGTTTCCAGGGCCGTCCCGCGCAGAACGGACATTACTGCAGGCCGATGTCGCCGTTCAGCGCCTATGGCCGGCTGGAAGACCTGGTCCACGTCGGAGACAGCCAGCCGGTGAGCGACGTGGCGCCCTTTTCGGTTCCCACATGGCTGACGTCCTCCCCGACTGCCGACCTGCAGGATCCCGTCACCGACCGGCTCGACGACTGGTTCCGGGAGGCCTGCGACATCGCCGGACAGCGCGGCGTACGCATCCACGCCATCTATATCGGCGGGGATACGCGGCCATGGGAGAAAGCCGCTATCTCGCTGCTCGAAGAGTGCGTGGACCGGGGCTACGGCGGCAACTCCGCAGTCGACGAAGTTCATGCCACACCCACGGCGCGAGAGTTGAAGCAGGCCATCGAGGACATCATCGATATCCGGCGGACGTTGCGCTTTATCGGCCCCTGACAGCCTTGTCCCAGATGGAACGGCGCGCAAGGCCGCCCAGGAAAGTTGATATGAGAACCGTTGAGAAAGGAAAGTATCCTAAAATACTGATATATAAAGTAATTTTTGTATTGCTGGGAAAAGTCTGGAAATGTGAGTGGCGGAAGAGGTAGGAGTCGAACCCACCAGACACGTCTGCGCGTCTCAACGGCTTTGAAGGCCGCGCGCCCCACCGGAGGCGATGCTCTTCCGCGTGTCAGTCTAGCACCTGGCCAGGATCGCCCACGATGCGGCGGGCGTCGCCTTCGCGGTATGTGAAACCTTTGCGATCAAAGTGCTCCAGCACTTCGATGACGACGTTTCGTCCCATGCCGGAGGCGTCGCGGAACTGGCGCACGGTGAAGTTCTCCTGCAGACCCAGGGCAACGTCTGCCATGGCGCGCAGACGCGCGTTCAGGAAGTACCGGTTCGGACTGACGCGCTGGCACAGGCCGATGGCGGCCAAGGCGCGCATGTCGCGCTCCAGTGCGGGCAGCGGCGTCCGAAGCTGCTTGGCCACGTCGCCGAGGCTCGGCGGTTGCTCGGAGTCCAGGAGCGGTTCGATGCGGTCGAAAAGGGTCGCCAGCGCTTGCGGGATCTCTGCGCTGTGTTCGGCTAACGCGTAACTGCCGGACTGAGCGCGAACTTCGCCTGACTCGGTCAGGCTCTCGATGGCGATCCGGGTGATCGTTGTCGAAGCGCCGAGTTCGTTGGCGAGGGATTCCAGTGGCATGCCGCCGCTCTCGCGTTCGGTTTCGTGGTGTTTGGCCAACGCGTCGACAACCGCGCGCTCGGTTGCGTTCGCAAGTTCCGGATGGACGATGTGATCGCCGTGCTCGATGAGTCCCGATCGCTGCACGAGTTCGCGCATGGCATTTGCTGTGAGGTTCCAGTTGTTCCGAAACGTATCCGCTTCCACGGCATCGCGGTGCGCCAGCGCGGTGAGAGCGTCGTCCGTGGACGCGCCGCGCAACGCGGCGATGCGGTCAAGACGGTCCGGCGCCCGGCGGCGCCCGTGTGGCGTTTCGACATCAATGACCGTGCCGCCGCCCAATGTCCGATCGAGGTCTTGGTCGCGGAGGATGAGGCGGTCGCCGACCTTCATGTGCGCGGGTTCGTTCAGGATGATGTCTGCCGCGGCGTTCGCGCCGGGTTCGATAGGCGAGGCGTCCAGGAGTCTGATCCTTCCCTGGCTATGGCTGGTCGCGGCATAGATGTGGACCGGCGCCCAGTGACGCACCGCGCGTGGAAAGTCGCCCAGCACCTCCAGTTCCACCGTTGTGTGTCCGAAAGTGCCCGCAGTGGATTCAGCGACGATCCAGTCGCCCCTTGCAAGGTCATCCAGCCGCGCGCCGGTCACGTTCAGTGCGACGCGATCGCCCTCGACTGCCCGTTCGGCCGGGGTGTCCTGAACGAACAGTCCGCGTACTCGGAGTGGTTGGCCGGTTGCCGCTATCGCCAGGCGGTCATCGGTACGCGTCGCGCCCGACACCACTGTCCCGGTAGCGACAACGCCTACCCCCCGTAGAGCGAAAACGCGATCCACCGCGAGGCGGAATGCGCGGTCCTCTACAGTGGTCGCGTAGGCCTCGCCGGCCTGTTGCAGATGTGCGCGCAGCGTATCGATGCCACGGCCGTCGGTGCATGAGACCTCGACGACTTCGGCATGGCGCAGAAACGAATCCGACGTCAGCCCCTGGATGTCGCGGCGTACCGCGGAGACACGGTCGGGCTCGCTCCGGTCGATCTTGTTTAGTGCGACGATTCCCTGCCGCAGGCCGAGGAGCTTCAGGATCTGGAGGTGTTCCACCGTCTGCGGCATGACGCCGTCGTCTGCGGCGACCACAAGGAGCGCGTACTGGTTGCGGGCGACGCCGGCCACCATGTTGTGAATGAAGCGGCGGTGGCCCGGCACGTCGACGAAGCCGATGCGCGCGCCGCCGATGTCGGCGTATGCAAACCCCAGGTCGATGGTTAGCCCCCGGCGCCGTTCCTCGGCGAGGCGATCGGTGTCGACGCCGGTTAACGCCCGCACGACCGCCGTCTTGCCGTGGTCGACGTGACCGGCGAGGGTGACGATCACGTCGACAGCGTCTTGAGCGAGGCGATCAGTTCATCAAGCGGCTCGGCGCACCGCATGTCGAGCCAGAGCCGACCGGATTGCCGGCGCGAGACGACGGGAATCGGTAGACGCCGAAGCTTGGTGGAGAGTTTCTCGATGGTTCTTCCGGGACCGGAGATCGCGACCGCTCGGCTTGGTACGTGCTGATCAGGCAGAGCGCCGCTGCCCAGTTGACATTGTGATGCCTCGATGCTGACCGATAGCACGTCGTCGAGGTGATCCATCAAGGCCCCGGACACCGCTGCGGCACGTGTGTCCAGTTCCTCGAGCGGCGTCGTCAGCGTGGCCAGCAGCGGAATGCGCTTGGTCACGGTAGATTCGTCTTCGTACGCGCGCAGCGTCGCGTCGAGGATCGCGAGCGTGATCTTGTCGGCGCGCAGGGCGCGCTTCATCGGGTTGCTGTCGAGCCGCGCAATGAGGGCGTCGCGGCCGACGACAATGCCGGCCTGGACGCCTCCGAGCAGCTTGTCGCCTGAGAAAGTAACGAGGTCTACGCCCGACGCGATCATTTCGCGGGGCGTGGGTTCATGCGGCAGGCCGAACCGCTCCAGGTCGAGTAGGGTGCCGCTGCCGAGATCGATGCAGACCGGCAGGTCACGCGCCCGGCCGAGGCGGACGAGTTCTTTCTCGCTCACCGACTTGGCGAATCCCTCGATGTGGTAGTTGCTCGGATGGACCTTCAGCAGCAATGCGGTGGAGCTGTCGATGGCGTTCTCATAGTCGCTGAGATGCGTGCGATTCGTGGTGCCGACTTCGACCAGGCGGCTGCCGGACCGCGCCATGATGTCGGGAATGCGGAAGCTGCCGCCAATCTCGATCAACTCGCCCCGCGATACGGGAATAGACCGATCGAACGCGAGGGTGTTGAGCACCAGCATCACGGCAGCGGCGTTGTTGTTGACTACGGTGGCAGCTTCTGCCCCAGTCAGGAGCTTCAGCCTGTGCGTGACGATGCCTTCGCGGCTGCCGCGCCGACCGGTGCCCAGGTCGTACTCCAGCGTTACTGGCGCTGTGGCTGCCTCTGCTGCCGCCTTCATCGCCTCGGCGCTCAGGATGGAGCGGCCCAGGTTGGTGTGGATGACCGTGCCAGTGAGATTGAATACCCGCCGGTACCCATGCCCGATGCGGGAGGTGATCCAATCTTCTATCGCCGGGCCGTAGTCCGAAGGGGTGGTGGCCCAATCGGGGACCTCGCTTCCGCGAGCTTCCGTCTGGAGGTGGCGCACGGCGTCCTTGACCACCTGCAGTCCCCAATGCGCGATGACAGGCGCGACGGACGCGTCCGACAGCACGGCGTCGACACTGGGTAGCGATCTGAGTGACATGACCCGTCGATTATCTGGATTCGGGACACAGATTATCTGGATTCGGGACACACATAACCACCATGGCTGGATTCGGGACACACAACAACCATGGCGACCTGAGTCATGTGGAACCGGGGCAGGTATACCGGCGCCCAAAACGGCGGCACCAACGGTTCAGAACCGCGCGAGGTCACTCGTTGTCGACGGGGAAGGCATGGGAATGAGTCAGCTCGGTTTGGTGCCGAAACCGGGCTCGGGAGAGAAGATATGCTCCGATGGCGTCCGAGAACGGCGTTGAAGCCGCTGGCCCTCAGAGCGAGAGGTCAGGCGGGCAGAGGCGTCTCGCGCATCTGGAAGCCGCGCTTTTCGGTCCACTCCTGGAGAGATTGGAAGGTCCCATATGCGCGCTGCCGCTTGCGTAGCGAGGCAGCGCGTGCGATCCAGCGGGCGACTCGATCCGCCGGTTGTGGCGACGGTGCCGCCTGCGCCGCCGTCATGTCGCGAAGGAGATCGAGGTACTCGGCGAGTGTGACGTCGAGTCGAGTCGCGGCGTTCGGTTTGAGGCCCGAGGCGAGAGGCTGCAAGTAGGCGGCCAGGGCCGCCGCGCTATCTTCGCGCAGGCGGTCTCGGACGGAGGCGTCGCGGCACTGCTCGATGCGTCGTGCCAACCTGGCCCGCACAGGATTCAGGTCGACGTATGCCATGGCGGCGAGTACGGCCTGCTCACTGAGCAGGGCGCCAGAGTAGAAGCGCTGTTCGAAGAAATGGCCGTCGCAGCCGTCTTCGGCGTTGGCGCGGCGGGCGATTGGCTGCTTGAGGTGCTTCATGAAGTGGGATAGTGAACCGAGAGTGCGGCGGGCGCGGTCGAGTCGCGCGGGGTCGCCGAGCAGGGTTGTCCGTGCTTCCGCTTTGGCGACGTCCCGGTCCTGGCGGGGTCGGGGTCTCGGCGGGAAGGCCTCGATCCATCGATTGGCAACCTCGTCGTCGCTCCAGGCAAGGCAGGCATTGGGATCGTAGTGCACGACGATGTGGAAGTGGTTGCTCATGATGGCGTAGGCGTAGATTTCGACGGCGAAGCACCGAGCAAGCATGAGAAGCCGCTCCGTGAGCCATCGGCGGCGGTGCGAATAGTCCTTACCGGAGCGCTTGTCTCGGCCGCAGAGCCATGCGCCACGGACGCAGCGGGAGGCGAGGTGGTAGTCGCAGGGATGCTGGTCGTCGACTAGCATGTGTCGAGGAGTCGCCATGGAGGAAGTGTGGCCGGATCAGGGTCGCGCCGTCGATGGCCTAGTTCGCGAAAGTGTGTAGTCGATCGACGTCGCGGGAATGTGGATTTTGCTGCCACTGGTGCGCAATCTCCCCGCCTCCCGGTTGGGACAACGCAATCCAGCGGCCTTTCCAGGACGAGGGTCAGGGATGTGTGTCCGAACAAGTCGTCCGATGAGGGTCAGGGATGTGTGTCCGAACAAGTCGTCCGAGAGCCGGTGCGAACGTCGATGCATGTGTCCCGACGTGTGTGTGAACGTCTAGTGTCCCGAACGTCGATGCAGGTGTGTTTGTCCAAAGCTGGTGTGTGTGTCCGCAAACCGGTGTTGTGTGTCCGCAAAACCGGTGTGTGTCCGGAACGTCGATGTGGGGAACGTTGATGTGTGTCCGGAACGTCGATGTGATGTGTGTCCGGAACGTCGATGTGATTGTCTGGACGTGCATCACCACCTTGCGGATTTCTCCGCATCGCCCGATGTGGTGTGCTCAGTGGTCAGGTTGCGTGGTAGCGAACTTGGCTTTTCCGGCTACTTGGCGGGCTGATCAGTCGGCCCGTCCAGCGTGCCGAGCGCTCTCGCCCGTCGAATCCGATGGCGCTGGGCCAACTCCCGCATGTCCGTCGTTGCGTCGGTCTCGTCCACGATCTCGAGGCCGATGAGCGTCTCGATGACGTCCTCCATCGTCACGATGCCCGCCATGCCGCCGAAGTCGTCCATCACGACGGCCAGGTGCTCCCGGCGCGACCGCAGGGTGGTGAACAGGTCCGTGATGGCGTAGGACTCGTCGACCGCGACGATCTCGCGGCGCAGGTTCGCGAGGGGATCGTCGCCGCGCCCTTCCACGAGGGCGGAGAGCACGTCGTCCTTCAACACGTAGCCGGTGATGTGGTCTATCGAGTCGTTGTACAGCGGGATTCGCGAGAACCGCTGCCGCTTGGCATTGCCGTAGTACTCGGCGATGGTCTCGGTCTCGGACGCCAGGGCGACGACCGTGCGGGGCGTCATGACATCGCGCGCCTGGATGGACTGGAAACGGATCAGGTGGCCGATCATCTCACTTTCCTCGGCCTCGAAGACGCCTTCCTCCGCTCCGAGTTCCGCCATCGCCAGCAGGTCCGTGCGGGTCAATACGGGCTGCGTCGACTCGCTCTTCAACCCGCGTGTAATGTACTGGCTCAACCACACGAAGGGCATGAGCACGATGGTCAGGATGCGCACCGAGTGGACCGTGAACGTCACCAGGCGCCGCCAGTACAGCGCACCGATGGTCTTCGGCACGATTTCGGAAAACACCAGTATCGCGATGGTCATCGCCACCGGAACCGCGACCCTCGTGATCCAGGGGCTCGTCTGGCCCCAGATCGTGGCGGCTTCTCCGCCCACACCGAGGGCGCCGACGGTATGCGCGATGGTGTTGAGCGTCAGAATCGCGGCCAGCGGCCGATCGATGTTGGCCTTGAAGTCCTCAAGGTACTTGCCGGTGAGGGTGCCCTGCTGGGATTCGAGCTTCGCATGGCTGGGGTGGATGCTTAGCAGCACGGCCTCCCACAGCGAGCAGAAGAAGGAGAAGGCTAGTGCCAGCAGGAAGAACGTGGCCAGAAGCCAATACATACAGTCGAGGTAAAGCGCCCCTCTGGGTCCCCAAGGTGGAGATTACACGAATCGAAGGCTATGCGGCATTACGTTTTGCGACGTCGATTCGCAGGTCGCCCGGCCGGGGTCATCCGCCAGGGCCCCGCTAAAGGGTCACGCCGGATGATCGGGACGATCTCCATCAACCGGCCTTGGCAAGGAAGCCGCTACTGGAACCTGTGCGGTGGGTTCTTCGGATTTGCGGTAAGGTGAATGTGAACTGGCGGGCAGGTGACTATGGACAACCAAAAGAAACTGGCATTCGTGGGCTTGGGCATCATGGGTTATCCGATGGCTGGCCACCTGGCCGCTGCGGGGCATGCCGTCCGGGTCTACAACCGTACCGCGGCCCGCGCGGATCAATGGGTCGGCGAGCATGGCGGTGAAGCGGCTCCGACTCCTCAGGAGGCGGCACGGGATGCGGACATCGTGTTCATGTGCGTCGGCAACGACGACGACGTCCGGAGCGTCACGCTCGGTGACGGCGGCGTGCTGGCGGGAGTGAAACGAGGCGCGATCGTGGTGGATCACACGACGGCATCTGCCGATCTTGCCGCCGAACTCGCGGCCGAGGCGGCGGCGCGGGGTGCCGGGTTTCTCGATGCGCCGGTGAGTGGTGGCCAGGCGGGCGCGGAGAACGGCCAACTCACCATCATGGTCGGCGGCAACGCCGACACTTTCGCTGTCGCGGAGCCCGTCATGCAGCACTATGGGCGCGCTGTCACCCTGATGGGCGATGCCGGGTCGGGCCAACTCACGAAGATGGTCAACCAGTTGTGCCTCGCGGGAATCATCCAGGGTATTTCGGAAGGCATGCACTTCGCCGAAAAGGCGGGGCTCGATGTCGGTCAGGTGATCAGCGTCATATCCCAGGGGGCGGCGCAGTGCTGGCAGATGGACAACCGCGCCGAAACCATGGCGAAGCGGGAGTTCGAATTCGGTTTTGCGGTCAAGTGGATGCGCAAAGATCTTGACATGACGCTCGCGGCCGCGCGCAAGTTCGGTGCACGGTTGCCGGTGGCCGCGCTGGTGGATCAGTTCTACGCGGAGGTGGAGGCGCTCGGCGGCGAACGCTGGGATACGTCGAGCCTGGTGGAACGCCTGCGGCGCGTCGACGGCGCGTAGCTGCCTAGCGCTTTTCGATCGGAACGAAGTCCCTGCGCGAGGCGCCGGTATAGAGCTGCCTAGGACGCCCGATCTTGTACGGCACGGCGACCATCTCGCACCAGTGCGCGATCCAGCCCGGCGTGCGTCCGGTGGTGAAGATGACGGTGAACATGTCTTCGGGAATGCCGATCGCGCGCAGGATGATGCCGGAATAGAAGTCCACGTTCGGATATAGCCGCCGGTCGACGAAATACTCGTCCTCCAGCGCGATCCGCTCGAGTTGCTGCGCCATCTGCAGGGTGGGGTCGTTCTCCACCCCGAGTTCGTCCAGCACCTCGCGGCAGGTCTGCTGCATGACGCGGGCGCGCGGATCGTAGTTCTTGTACACGCGGTGCCCGAATCCCATGATCCGGAACGGATCGTCGGGGTCCTTTGCGCGCTTTACGAACTTGCCGATGTTCTCCGGAGTCCCGATCTCGGCAAGCATGTTGAGCACCGCTTCGTTGGCGCCGCCGTGGGCGGGGCCCCACAGGGCCGCGATGCCGGCCGCGATGCAGGCGTATGGATTGGCGCCGGTGGAGCCGGCGAGGCGCACGGTCGATGTCGAGGCGTTCTGTTCGTGATCGGCGTGCAGCAGGAAGATGCGATCGAACGCGCGCGCCAGGACCGGGTTGACCTCGTAGTCCCCATCCGCGGGCGCAAACATCATGTGCAGGAAGTTCCCGGCGTAGCCAAGGTCATCGCGCGGATCAATGAACGGCAATCCAAGCGCATGACGGCGGCTCATCGCTGCGAGGATCGGCATCTTCGCGATCAGGCGGTGCGCCGTATCCCGGCGATGCGATGCGTCCGTGATGTCAAGCGAGTTGTGATAGAAGGCCGCCAGCGCACCGACGACGCCGCACATCATGGCCATGGGGTGGGCATCGCGGCGAAACCCGGTAAAGAAGTTGCGCAGCTGGTCGTCCACCTTGCTGTGCCGCCTGATTTCGCCGACGAAATCGTCTTTCTCGGTGGCGGATGGCAGTTCGCCGTTCAGCAGCAGGTAGCAAAGTTCCAGGAAGTCCGAGCGCTCGGCAAGCTGCTCGATGGGATACCCGCAGTGCAGGAGGATGCCTTCATCGCCGTCGATGTAGGTGATGTTGGAGTTGCAGGAAGCGGTGGAGACGAAGCCGGGGTCGTAGGTGAAGTATCCCTGGTTGGTGAGTTCGCTCACATCGATCACGTCCGGACCGACACTCGCGGCATGCACTGGCAACTCGATCGGGTCTTTCGAGTCGACGGTCAGGCTCGCCATCCGTTCTCCCATACTTGTTGCATCCTCCCGCGGATGGAACCTGTGCCCCAGTGAGCCGGTCATTGTCTCGACAGCCGCCTTGGATTGTCAAACTGGACTCGGGGATTTCCCACCCGAAAGGGCGCGATCCGCGCGGCGGGATTGCCGCGCCCGGCGTTTGTCGACGAGCGCGGTCGATGGCGCCCTCAGTGGACTGTACGTCTCACTCTTTTTTGCATTTTTTCAACGGTTTGCCGCAATTCACTAGCGTATGGGTTTAATTCCAGCACGCGTTCGAATGCGAGCACTGCCGAATGCATGTCGCCGTGGCGCAGGCAGATCTGCCCGAAACCGCTCAATGCTCCGAAGTGGCGAGGCTCGCGCTCCAGGGTGTGGATGATGTCGCTAAGGCTGTCGGGGTCGCGCTCCTCGAGAAAACGCAGAGTAGCGCGCTTGTTCCAGGCTTCGGCCCAGTCGGGCCAGCGACGCACCATCCGATCCAGGGTCTTGCCGGCGCTCGCAAAATCGCTTGCCTCAAGCGCGACGATGGCCGCGTGCATTGCGCGTGCCGCGGCGTCGCTCTCGTGCGAACACCAGATGGTCCAGATCCGCCGTTCCGTTTCCTCGCGGTCGTTACCGCCCGCGCCGAGCCTTGCGAACAGGCGATCGAGTTCAGGCGTATCGCCGGGGGGCAGAGCGTTCATGGCCGCGAGCGCCAGGCTGATCCGCGTTCCGATGGGGTCGAACATCGGGCAAGCATATCGCGCCGGTGACTACGGGATGCCCCCGTTTCGGACACACAATGCCCCCGTCTCGGACACACAACTTCTTTTGGACACACAACGAGTGGCGGCATGGTGCGGGGAACTTCTTTTGGACACACAGCGACCGGCGGCATGGTGCGGGCCGCGACTGCGATTTTCGATTGAGCGACAATAGCGGCGGACCAAGAGCTAGACATGGGGGAGGAACGCATGCCGAAACCACACAGTGAGGAGTGGTACGCCGCAGTCGTGGAGGAGACGGTCGACCCCGGGTGCCCGATCATCGACGCACATCATCACCTGTGGGAATCGCCCCGTCGGTTGGGCCCGTACATGCTGGACGACCTGTGGGCCGATACGGAATCGGGACACAACATCGAGAAGACCGTCTTCATCGAGTGCCGTTCGGGTTACCGGGAAGATGGGCCGGAACACCTCAAGCCCGTGGGCGAGACGGAGTTCGTGGCACGCGTCGCCGAAGAAAGCGCGGCGAAGGAGGGTTCGGCGACGATCGCGGGCATCGTCAGTCACGCTGACCTCAGGCTGGCCGAAGGCGTCGAAGAGGTGCTGGCGGCGCACGAGGAGGCCGGCCGCGGCCTGTTTCGCGGCATCCGGCATGCGGGGCCGTGCGACACGACGGGCACACTGTCCAATCCCGGACGAGGACGGCCGTGTCCTTACGGTCAAGACGATTTCCGTAGCGGGATGCGCAGGCTGGGGCAACTCGGCTACACCTACGACACGTGGCACTTCTTTCACCAGAACCGGGACTACCTGGCGTTAGCCCGGGCCGTACCGGAAACGACGATGGTTCTCGACCACTTCGGCACGCCCCTGGGTATCGGCGCCTACGCGGGGAAGCAGGAAGAGATCTTCGTCCAGTGGAAGGACGATATCGCCGCCATCGCGGAATGCCCAAACGTGATCGCCAAGCTCGGTGGCCTCGCGATGCCCGACAACGGGTTCGGCTGGAACACGCGGGAGATGCCGCCGACATCGGAAGAGTTCGTCGACGCGCAGAAGCGCTACTACCTGCACACCATCGACTGCTTCGGCCCGTCGCGCTGCATGTTCGAGAGCAACTTCCCGGTGGACAAGATGTCTATCGCTTACCACGTGATGTGGAACGGCATGAAGAAGATCGTTCAGGACTTCACTGAGGATGAGAAACAGGAGATGTTCTACGGCACGGCAGCCAGGGTGTATCGGCTTTGATCCTCACGCGCCTGGTACGACGGACTGCTAGACTTTTGCATCACTTGGACTAGCAAATGGGAGACCCCATGGCGCGAGCCTCGGCTGATCGTCCCATCGATCTCTCGCCGACGAGCTTTCTTCCCGTCACGGCGGTGGCGTCCATCACGCACCGCGTTTCGGGCGCGTTCCTGTTCATCGGTTCCGGCTACCTGATCTGGCTCCTGGACAGGGCGCTCGGGTCTGAATCCGGTTTTGCCGAGGTGGGTGCGTTGCTCGAAACACTGCTTGGCAAGCTGGCCCTGTGGGCGGTGCTGGTGGCGCTGAGCTACCACCTGCTGGCCGGTATCCGGCATTTGTTGCTCGACTTCCACCTGGGCGATTCGCTCGAAGCGGGCCGCAGGAGTTCCTGGGCCGTGCTCGTCCTGGCCGCGCTTGCGGCGATCGGACTCGGAGCGTGGCTGTGGTAACGAACGGCTCGAGCCCGGGTCGCCGAGGGCTTGTCGACTTTCTCGTGCAGCGCGTGTCGGCGGTGATCCTGGGCCTGTTCGCGCTCTGTGTCGGCGGCTGGTTCGCCGTCAACCCGAGCGCGGGACATGCGGAACTGGCGGGATACCTGGGCACGCCCGTGATGTTGGCTTTTGCTTCCGTCGCCATCGCGTCGCTCATCGCGCACACGTGGATCGGCATGTGGACGATCGGCACGGACTATCTGCGGCCGCATTACTTCGGCCGTGTCGCAAGGGGCGTTCGCCTGGCCTACCAGGTGGCCGTCGTCCTCGTACTGCTGGCCTACGGGGCGTGGGCGATCACGGTGATCTGGAGGCTCGCGTGACCGGTCTGCGGGTGATGGAATTCGACGGTGTCATCATCGGCGGCGGTGGCGCCGGCATGCGTGCCGGCCTGCAGCTTGCGCAATCGGGCTTCAACACGGCCGTTCTGTCCAAGGTCTTTCCGACGCGGTCGCACACAGTTTCCGCCCAGGGCGGCATCACCTGCGCCATCGGCAGCGAAGATCCCGACGACGACTGGCGCTGGCACATGTACGACACGGTCAAGGGGTCGGACTATATCGGCGACCAGGACGCGATCGAGTTCATGTGCTCCACGGGCCCGCGGGCCGTCTACGAACTGGAGCACATGGGCCTGCCGTTCTCGCGCAACGAGAACGGCCGAATCTACCAGCGGCCGTTCGGCGGCCAGTCGAAGGACTTCGGCAGGGGCGGCCAGGCATCGCGCACGTGCGCGGCAGCGGACCGTACCGGACACGCGCTGCTGCATACGCTGTACCAAGGGAACATTCGCGCGGGAACGGTGTTCCTCTCGGAGTGGTTCGCCGTCGACCTGGTAAAGAACCAGGACGGTGCCGTCGTTGGCGCGATCGCCATCTGCATCGAAACCGGCGAGGTCGTGTTCGTAAAATCACGGGCGACCGTGCTTGCCACCGGTGGCGCGGGCCGGATCTACGCGAACACCACCAATGCGCACATCAATACAGGCGACGGCATCGGCATGGCGTTGCGGGCGGGCGTGCCAATGCAGGACATGGAAATGTGGCAGTTCCATCCCACTGGCATCCACGGCGCGGGTGTTCTCGTCACCGAGGGCTGCCGCGGCGAAGGCGGGTACCTGGTCAACCGGGACGGCGAACGATTCATGGAGCGCTACGCGCCGAATGCGAAGGACCTGGCGAGCCGGGACGTGGTCGCCCGTTCGATGATCATCGAGATGCTCGAGGGGCGGGGCTGCGGCCCGGACTCGGACCACGTGATGCTGAAGCTCGACCACCTGGGCGAGCAGGTGCTGAACAGCCGCCTGCCAGGCATTCTCGAACTGTCGCGCACGTTCGCGCATGCGGATCCGATCAGGGAGCCGATTCCGGTCGTGCCCACGTGCCATTACATGATGGGCGGGCTTGCGACCCGCGTGACCGGACAGGTCCTGACCCGCGACGAGGACAGCGACGACGATATCCCGGTGGAGGGCCTGTACTCGGTGGGCGAGGCCGCCTGCGTATCCGTGCACGGTGCCAACCGGCTCGGCGGCAACTCGCTGCTCGATCTCGTCGTGTTCGGTCGCGCCACCGGCGTGCACCTCGAAGAGGTCATGCGCCAGGGGACGAGCGCGCGGAATCCGGGCGACTCCGACATCGAAGCTGCATGCGAACGGCTGCGCCGTTGGGACGCGTCAACGTCGGGCGACGGCGTCGCGGAACTGAAACGGGAACTGCAGGAAGTCATGCAGGCGAACTTTGGCGTGTTTCGCACCGAGACAAACATGCGCGCCGGCATGCAGACGCTGTCCGAATTGCGGGAACGCATCGCCAACGCGCATCTGCCGGACAAGAGCGCCGCGTTCAACACCGCGCGCCTCGAGGCGCTGGAACTCGACAACCTGCTGGAAACGGCGGAAGCGACGGCCATCGCTGCCGAGGCACGCACGGAAAGCCGAGGTGCGCATGCGCGCGAGGACTACACGGAGCGTGACGACGAGAACTGGCTATGCCACTCGCTCTACCTCCCGGCCAGCAGGCGGGTCGCCAAACGCCACGTCAATTTCGCGCCTGAACTGGTCGAACCGTTCGAGCCGACAGAGCGAAGCTACTAGGAGGAGTGCACATGCAGGTCAGCGTATATCGCTTCAATCCCGAGCAGGACGAGTCGCCCCGGATGCAGGACCTTGACGTCGATCTGCCCCCGGACAGGGACATGATGGTCCTGGATCTCCTGGAGATGCTGAAGGCGAAGGACCCGAGCCTGAGCTATCGGCGCTCCTGCCGGGAGGGGGTATGCGGTTCGGACGGGATGAACATGAACGGCAAGAACGGGCTCGCGTGCATCACGCCCCTGTCGGAGGTCGTGAAGCGCGACCGGCTTGAGCTTCGGCCGTTGCCGGGACTGCCCGTGATCCGCGATCTCGTCGTCGACCTGACCCAGTTCTACAAGCAGTATGAGCGTGTAAAACCCTACCTGATCAATGACTCGCCGCCGCCCGACCAGGAGCGGCTGCAGTCGCCGGAAGAGCGGGAAAAGCTCGACGGCCTCTACGAGTGCATCCTGTGCGCGTGTTGCACCACGTCGTGCCCGTCGTTCTGGTGGAATCCGGACAAGTTCGTCGGTCCCGCAGGCCTGCTGCAGGCATACCGATTTCTTGCCGACAGCCGCGACACTGCAACGGCGGAAAGGCTTGCCGATCTCGAAGACCCCTTCAGCGTGTTCCGTTGCAGGGGCATCATGAACTGCGTGAGCGTCTGTCCGAGAGACCTCAACCCCACCCGCGCCATCGGCAAGATCAAGTCGATGATGGTGACGCGAGGAACTTGACCGGGCGGTCATTCTCATGCAATAGAGATGCCTGAACATGCCGTGCACGGCAGATTCCGGAGCATCCGTGTGTCCGGAAGTAGCGGGCTAGACAAATATGGCGGACTCCTTCGTTGAGCGGATGCGCAAGAGCAGCCACCTTTCGGGCGGCAACGCGGCGTACCTGGAGTCGCTCTACGAGTCGTTCCTGAACGACCCTGGCGGGGTCGCGGAACAGTGGAGCGACTGTTTCGACGGGCTGCCCCGAAGGCGGCAGACACCCGATATCCCGCACGGCCCCGTCATCGAGCATTTCGGACGGCTTGGACGCAACCGGCTCCGTGCGCGCCCGGAACAGGTCAGCACCGAAGTCTCGAACGAGCACGAGACCAAGCAGGTGCGCGTGCTGGAACTGATCGCCGCGTACCGCAGCCGGGGTCACCGGCGCGCCCGCCTGGACCCTTTGGGGGTCTGGCGGAGGGTTGACGCGCCGGAACTGGCCCTTGATTATCACGGCCTCTCGCCGGCCGATCTCGACACCGTGTTCCAGACGGGTTCGGCGCATTTCTTTGACGAGGGCACGGCGCGCCTGCGCGACATCCTGGATGCCCTCGAACGCACCTACTGCACGTCGATCGGGGTCGAGTACATGCACATCGCCGATGCCGCCGAACAGTTGTGGGTGTGCCGGCGCGTGGAAGCGGCGCGCGCGAATCCCGCACTGGACGCGGCCGAGAAACGCGTCGTGCTGGAGCGGCTGACGGCCGCCGAGGGCCTCGAGAAGTATCTTCACGCACAGTATCCGGGGACCAAGCGGTTCAGCCTCGAAGGCGCGGACAGCCTGATTCCGATGCTGCACGAAACGTTGCAGCGTACTGGCGCCCACGGCGTGGTCGAGACGGTAATCGGCATGGCGCACCGCGGCAGGCTGAACGTGCTGGTCAACATCCTCGGCAAGCAACCTGGTGACCTGTTCGACGAGTTCGAGGGACGCCTGGTGGAGACGGCTGCGATGGGTGACGTCAAGTATCACCAGGGCTTCTCGTCCAATGTCGAGACGTCAGGAGGCGAGATGCACGTCGCGCTCGCGTTCAACCCTTCGCACCTCGAGATTGTCGGCCCCGTGGTCGAAGGTTCGGTACGCGCCAGGCAGGACCGAAGGAGCGACTCGGCCGGCGACCTGGTCATGCCCATCGTTATCCACGGGGACGCCGCGTTCGCTGGCCAGGGCGTCGTGATGGAGACGTTCCAGATGTCGCAGACGCGTGGCTTCCGCACCGGCGGGACGCTGCACATCATCGTCAACAACCAGATCGGCTTCACTACGCATCGCATCGATGACGTGCGTTCCACGGAATATTGCTCCGAAGCGGGGAAGATGGTCCGGGCACCGATATTCCACGTCAACGCGGACGATCCCGAAGCCGTCATCTTCGTGACGCGGCTGGCGGTGGATTACCGCATGCAGTTCAAGAAGGACGTGGTCATAGACCTCGTCTGCTACCGGCGCCGTGGCCACAACGAGGCCGAGGAGCCGATGAAGACGCAGCCGCTGATGTACCAGGCGATCCGGCAGCACCCCACGCCCCGGGCGATTTACGCCGAGCGGCTGGCGGAGGAGGGCGCGATCAGCGCCGCCGAAGCGGAAGCGCTCGCCGAGGACTACCGTAACGCGCTCGATTCCGGGGAGCATGTCGCCATGAGCCTGGTGCACGAACCCGACGAGGAGTTGTTCGTGGACTGGCGCCCTTATCTTGGTCACGAGTGGACCACGCCCGCGGATACGCGCGTCGACCTCGCCCATCTGCAGGACCTGGCCCGCAGGGTCAACGCGGTCCCGGACGGATTTGCGGTGCACAGGCAGGTGCAGCGCCTGCTCGAGGACCGCAGGCGCATGGGTGCCGGCGCCGCCCCGATCAACTGGGGATTCGCCGAGACCATGGCCTATGCGACCCTTTTGGACCAGGGCCATCCCGTTCGGCTGACGGGGCAGGACACGGGTGTCGGTACGTTCTCGCACCGCCATGCGGTGGTCTACAACCAGAAAACCGGTGAAGGCTACGTGCCGTTGCAGCACTTGCATGGAACAAACGTCGCCGGGGAGCGTCAGCGACCGGAGGCGTCTGTTCCATGGACGACGAGCGGGGTCGGGCCACGGACGGAGCCGAAGGCGCCGGCTGTGGGGCACCTCCTGGAGCCGGAGGCACCGACGTTCGAAGTCTACGATTCGCTGTTGTCGGAGGAAGCCGTGCTCGCGTTCGAGTACGGCTATGCCACCACGACGCCCAGCACGCTGGTCATCTGGGAGGCGCAGTTCGGGGACTTCGCCAATGGCGCCCAGGTGGTGATCGATCAGTTCATCACCAGCGGCGAGACGAAATGGGCGCGGCTCTGCGGTCTGGTCATGCTGCTGCCCCACGGCTACGAGGGACAGGGGCCTGAACACTCGTCCGCCCGGCTGGAACGCTATCTCCAGCTCTGCGCGGAACACAACATCCAGGTCTGTTTGCCCACCACCCCGGCACAGATGTTCCACATGCTTCGGCGCCAGGTCCTGCGACCGCTGCGCAAGCCGCTCGTGGCGCTGACCCCGAAGAGCCTGCTGCGGCACAAGCTGGCCGTGTCCTCTCTCGAAGACCTGGCCGACGGTAGCTTTCAGGCCGTCATTCCGGAGGTGGACGACCTCGACCCCGACAACGTGAGGCGGTTGGTACTGTGCAGCGGCAAGGTGTACTACGACCTGCTGGAGGAGCGGCGCGAGAGGAAGCTCGAGGATGTGGCCATCGTTCGTATCGAGCAGCTCTATCCGTTCCCGGAACAGGAACTCGGCGAGGTCATCGCGCCGTACGGGAAGCTGAGGTACGTGACCTGGTGCCAGGAGGAACCGGCCAACCAGGGAGCCTGGTACTCGAGCCAGCACCACATGCGGCGCGTGCTGGCGCGGCATGACATCTCGCTGTACCTCTTCTACGCGGGAAGGGTGGCGTTCGCGTCTCCGGCCAGCGGATATTTCAGCCACCACATCGACCGGCAGAACCGGCTGGTGGAAGAGGCCCTCATCGGGTAGGCAGTCATGGAGATCAAGGCACCCACGTTTCCGGAGTCCATCGAGGACGGCACGCTGGCCGCGTGGCACAGGCAGCCGGGCGAGGCGGTCCGGCGCGACGAAATGCTGGCCGAGATCGAGACGGACAAGGTCGTGATCGAGATTGTCGCGCCTCGCGACGGTGCCCTGACGGAGATCGTCAAGGCGGAAGGCGAGACGGTAGAGAGCGACGAAGTCATCGCCCGGTTCGAGCCGGGAGCCGTGGCCGATGCGCCTCCGGCAGCGTCTACCGGCGAACCGGTTGGCGAACCAATATCCGCTCCCGCAGCGGTCGAAGTCGGCATTTCGCCCGCCGCCCGAAAACTGGCCGAAGAGGAAGGTATCGACATCGCGACGCTGAACGGTTCAGGCCGGGGCGGGCGAATCACGAAGGCGGATGTATCGCGCGCCGCCAGCATGTCGGCAGCCGTGGCTCCGGCGCCCGCGCCCGCGGTCCGCGAGATCGCGTCGGCGCCCGAGTCTCCGGCCGATATTTCGCCACTCTCCGATCGCGTGGAACGCCGTGTGCCCATGACGCGGCTGCGCGCTTCCATCGCCCAGCGGCTTCTCGAAGCGCAGCACAACGCCGCCATGCTGACGACTTTCAACGAAGTGAACATGGAACCGTTCATGACGTTGCGGGCGCGCCACCGGGACGCTTTCGAGCGCGCCCACAACGGGACGCGTCTCGGCTTCATGGGTTTTTTCGTGCGCGTGAGCGTGGAGGCGTTGAAACGGTTCCCCCTGGTCAATGCCTGCATCGACGGAGACGAGATCGTCTACCACGGCTTCTACGACATCGGGGTCGCGGTCAGCACGGAGCGGGGGCTGGTGGTGCCGGTGCTGCGCGATGCGGATACGCTCAGCATCGCCCAGATCGAGGAGCAGATCGCTGGCTTCGGTGCCCGCGCGCGCGACAACAAGCTCACCATCGAAGAGATGACCGGGGGCACCTTCACGATCTCCAACGGCGGGGTCTTCGGTTCATTGCTGTCCACCCCCATTCTGAATCCGCCGCAAACCGCGATCCTGGGCATGCACAAGATCGAACAGCGTCCGGTGGTGGAAGAGGGCGAAATCGTCGCGCGTCCGATGATGTATCTTGCGCTCACGTACGATCATCGACTGATCGACGGCCAGGAGGCAGTGCGTTTCCTGGTCACCATCAAGGAACTGCTGGAAGACCCGGCGCGAATACTGTTGGAAATCTGAATCTATGCCGAACGAATACGACATCGTGGTGATCGGGGCCGGACCCGCGGGCTATGCCGCCGCCATCCGGGCCGCGCAACTCGGCATGCGCACCGCGTGCATCGACAAGGCTCTGGACAGGGAGGGGAATCCGACGCTCGGCGGCACCTGCCTGAACTGGGGCTGCATTCCATCCAAGGCGCTGCTCGACGCGTCCCACAAGTACATGGAGGCCGCCCACCAGTTCGACGAAGTGGGCATAGGTGTCGAAGGGCTGTCCGTCGACGTGGCGAAAATGATGCAGCGCAAAGATGGCGTGGTGGCGAAACTGACGGCCGGGATCGGCATGCTGTTCGACGGCAACGGCGTCGTTTCGTTGGCTGGCAGCGGCCGGTTGCTTGCCCACAAGCACGTCGAGTACACGACCCACGAGGGCGAGGTGACCGAGTTGGCTGCGGAACACGTGATCCTGGCGCCCGGTTCGGTGCCGATGGAGATCGACCCGGTGCCGCTGGTGCCGGATGTGATCGTGGACTCCGCGGGTGCGCTGGAATTCGAGGACGTCCCGCCACGGCTCGGCGTGATCGGCGCCGGCGTGATCGGCCTCGAACTCGGCAGCGTCTGGTCCCGGCTCGGGTCCGAGGTGGTCCTGCTGGAAGCCCTGGACGAGTTCCTGCCCATTGCGGACCAGCGCATCGCCCGCGACGCGCTGCGCGCCTTCGGCCGCCAAGGCCTCGACATCCGCCTTGGGACCCGCGTTACCGGCGCCAGTGTCAAGGGCAGGGGCAACAAGAAACAGGTGGAGGTCGGCTACCAGGACAAGGACGGCGAGCACACGCTGACTGTGGACAAGCTCATTGTCGCGGTGGGCCGCCGCCCGTACACCGAAGGGTTGCTGGCGCCGGACAGTGGCGTCAATCTCGACGAACGTGGATTCCTCTACGTCAATGACCTGTGCGAGACCGATGCGCCGGACGTCTACGCCGTGGGCGATGTCGTGCGGGGCCCCATGCTTGCGCACAAGGGTGCCGAGGAGGGGGTCATGGTCGCGGAGCGGATTGCGGGCCACAAGCCCATGGTCAACTACGAGTGCATTCCGAACGTCATCTACACGCATCCCGAGATCGCCTGGGTCGGCAAGACGGAACAGGACCTCAAGGCGGACGGCGAGGCGTACAGCGTCGGAACGTTCCCCTATGCTGCCAATGGCCGTGCGCTCGCCGCGAACGACGCCGAGGGAATGGTCAAGATTGTCGCCGAGGAGGAGACCGATCGAATCCTCGGGGTGCACGTGTTCGGCCCCCAGGCGTCCGAACTGATCGGGCAGGCGGTGATCGCCATGGAATTCGAAGCCAGCGCGGAGGACATCGGCCTGACCATGTTCGCGCATCCGACCCTGGCCGAGGCCGTCCATGAAGCCGCTCTCGCCGTTGGCGGCCGGGCGATACACATGGTGAACCGCAAGCGGCGGTAACACGGCTCGCCAGATGACCCGTGACGCCGTAACGCCGCGAGACGACGCGAAGCCGGTCGAGCAGGGAGACCTGTCGCTCTACCTGCGGCTGCTGCGCTACCTGCGGCCGCATCGGTTCTGGTTTGTCGTCGCCATACTCGGATTCCTGGCCGCCGCCGGCGCCGAGGCCTCCTTCGCGATACTCCTTGGCAACATCATCGATACGTTCAGTTCTGCGACGGGTACCCCCTCGAGCACCCCGTCCTCCGACGTACCCGACACCAGCGCGATCTGGTTCTATCCGGCGCTGATGGTGGCGGTAGCGGTTGTGAGGGCGGTGGGAGCGATTGCTGGAGAAATGCTCCTGGCCCGCATCTCGTTCGGCATCGTGCACGTCATCCGCTGCGAGCTGTTCGACCGCCTGCTCGTGGTCCCGAGCGCCTACTACGACCGCAGCGGCCGGGGCCAGCTACTCTCCAGGTTGACCTACTCGGCCACGCAGTTGCGCGACACGGTGACCGAGGTCGCCCGCATCATTCTGCAGGACGGCGCCAAGGTGATATTCCTCATCGGGGCCATGCTCTACGTCAGTTGGCTTTTGACCATCATTTTCGCCGTCGTCGCGCCGATCATCGCGTTGGCTGTGCGTTCGGCCTCGCGTCGCTACCGGCGCGACAGCGAACGCATCGAGGTGTCGATGGGCGAAGTGACGCAGGTCGCGTCGGAAGTCATCGACGGCCAGCGCGTTGTCAGGGCGTTCGGGGCCGAGACCCGGGAGCGGGACCGTTTCGTCGGCGCCAGCGACCGTATCAGGCGACGGAGTGCGAAGTTCGCTGCCACCAAGGCCATGAACACCCAGGGGATCCAACTGATCGTCGCCTGCCTGCTCGGCCTGGTGGTGGCCCTGGTGCTGATGCCCGAGATCGGCGGTTCGCTCTCGGCCGGCAATGTCGCCTCCTTCATCGCCCTCGCTGGCATGCTCGCCAATCCGACGAAACGCCTGTCGGAAGTCACGGCGCGGCTGCAGCGGGGCCTGGCCGCGGCCACCAACATCTTTTCCCAGATCGACGAGGAGGCGGAACCGGATGCGGGCGAACTGGAGGTGGGGCGCGTCGAAGGGCGCATCGAGTTCCGCGATGTCTGGTTCCGATACGGCGAAGGCAGAGACGACGTGTTGCGCGGCGTATCGTTCTCGATCGCGCCTGGCGAGACGCTCGCCCTGGTCGGCCGCTCCGGCAGCGGCAAGTCGACGCTGGCGAACCTGATCCCCCGCTTCTACAACCCGACGCGCGGCGAGATTCACCTGGACGGCCATCCGCTCGATACGTACACGTTGCGCAACCTCCGTGACCAGATCGCGGTCGTCTCGGAGCAGGTGATGCTGTTCAACGACACCCTGCGCAACAACATCGCGTACGGCCAGCTTGCCCGTGCTACCGACGCCGAAGTCGAGCAGGCCGTCAGGCGCGCGCATGTCGACCAGTTCACGGGCGATCCGGCCGGCCTCGACATGGCTGTGGGCGATGGCGGCTCGGGCTTGTCGGGAGGCCAGCGCCAGCGCGTTGCGGTCGCGAGGGCCCTCCTGAAGGACGCGCCGATCCTGATTCTCGACGAGGCGACATCGGCGCTCGACGTGGAAAGCGAACGCCGCGTCCAGGAAGCCCTCGACGAGGTGATGCGCGGCCGCACCACCGTGGTCATCGCGCACCGGCTGTGGACAGTCGAACATGCCGACAAGATCGCCGTGCTCGAGCATGGCCGCATCGTCGAGATGGGGGGACACCAGGAGCTTCTCGATGCCGGCGGGGCCTACGCCAGGTTGTACCGGTTGCACTTCGCAAACGGTGACGAGGCCAATGAATCGAGCGCGGCGAAGGTGGCCCGGCTGCCGGTGCCGGCCAGGGAAGGGGCAGACGTGTCGAATCCGCTCGTCGAGGCGTGGTACGGGAACCGGTTCTGGCCGAAACTGCTGTGGCCGCTGTCGATCATCTATGCGTACGTCGCCCGGCGCAGGCGGGAACGGTACCGGACGGGAAACGCCTCGGCATGGCGAGCGCCGGTGCCGGTAGTCATCGTCGGCAACATTACCGCGGGCGGTACCGGCAAGACGCCCTTGGTGATCTGGCTTGCCCAGTGGTTGAAAAGCCGAAACCTGAGCGCAGGAATCGTCTCCCGGGGATATGGTGGCCGCGCTTCCTATCCGCTCGATGTCGGTCCGGACACGCCGTCCTCCCGGGCCGGCGACGAGGCGGCAGCCATCGCCCACCGTACCGGCTGTCCGGTGGTGGTCGATCCGGACCGGGTGATGGCAGTGCAGCGCCTGCTCGAGGGATCGGACTGCGACGTCGTGCTCAGTGACGATGGCCTGCAACATTACGCCCTGGCGCGGGACGTAGAGATCGCGGTGCTGGACGGGGACCGCGGCGTCGGCAACGGCCTCCAGCTTCCTGCGGGTCCCTTGCGGGAGCCCGTGTCACGCCTGTCCGAAGTCGATGTCGTCGTCGCCAACGGCGCGCCAACGGGGCTCGCTCCCTCGGAACACACCATGACCGCCCGGCCAGTCCGGTTTCACAATCTTGCGACCGGCGAATCTGTCCCCGCGACGCAGTTCAGGGAGCGTGTCGACGGTTCCCTGGTCGCCATCTCCGGGATCGGCAACCCGCGCCGCTTCTTGCGGAGCCTGGCCGAGGTGGGTCTCGCTCCGGCTGTGCGGTCCTTTCCCGATCACCATGTGTTTTCCGCGGCGGATCTCGATGTCCCCGCGGGGACATCGATCGTGACCACGGAAAAGGATGCGCAGCGGATCCGGAGCCAGTCGCCCGTCCCCGAGAATTGCTGGTTCCTCGAAATTGCCATGGAGCCCTCGGAGGATTTTCAGAACGCGCTCGCCGCCGTATTGCGCGAGCGTGGTGTCGACGTGTGAGCGCCTTTTCCGTCGTTGTTCCGGCGCGATACGCGTCGACAAGGCTTCCCGGAAAGCCGCTCGCGCAAATCGCCGGCAGGCCGATGATCGCGCATGTTGCCCAGAGGGCCGGGGAGTCCGGTGCCGCGGAAGTCATCGTGGCAACGGACGACGAACGCGTGCTGCGCGCGGCGGCATCGGTAGGCGCGCGCGCGGTGATGACGCGTGCCGACCACGCCTCGGGATCGGACCGGGTAATGGAAGTCGCCGAATCGTGTGGCTGGCCCGACGATCACATCGTGGTGAACGTCCAGGGCGACGAGCCCCTGATCCCGCCCGCCGTGGTCGACCAGGTGGCGGGACTCCTGGACAGGTCCCTGGGCGTGGGAGCGGCTACCTTGAGCGAGCCGCTTCGCGAAGCCGTGGACATAGGCAACGGGAACATCGTCAAGGTGGTCGCAGCAAGGAGCGGTCGCGCGCTCTACTTTTCCCGGGCGCCTGTTCCCTATGCGAGGGGCGGAATACCCTCGTCCGTGACCGGTCCGGACACGCAATGGCATCGCCACATCGGCATCTATGCCTATCGCGTGGCTGCGCTGCGCCGGTTCGTGGCGCTCCCGGTCGGGCGGCTGGA
Organism: Gammaproteobacteria bacterium; assembly: GCA_028821515.1. Lineage (GTDB taxonomy): Bacteria > Pseudomonadota > Gammaproteobacteria > Pseudomonadales > Azotimanducaceae > VXNE01. Next base: position 41,348 of record JAPPGA010000024.1, read on the forward strand.
AGCCACGGAATCCCTCGAACAGCTCCGGTTCCTCGAAAACGACATCGACATCGTAGTAGAGGAAGCGTCGGCGCCGGTCCCCGGAGGCGTCGATACCCCGGCCGATCTTGAGCGGGTGAGGCGTGCTTTCGACAAGGGAGTCGCTGGCTGAGGCCACAGGACGTGCGGCCTTGTGCGGCGGATTGACCCCTTCTCGCCCTTTCCTGCGTTTCAGACCCCAGTGGCAGATCTCACCGGGAGGGGCAGGACATGCGCAGGCACGCGAGGCGCGACGACGAAGAAGACACGAAGATCAAGCTGACGCCGATGCTGGACGTCGTCTTCATCATGTTGATCTTTTTTGTCGTGACGGCCACGTTCGTCAAGGAAGTGGGTCTGGACGTCAACCGGCCCGAAAACGAAGCGGTGGATCCCGATCAAGACAAACGCAAGGTCGTTGTCCGCATCACCGGCCGCGACCGGATCTTGATCGCCAAGCGCGATATCGACTGGCGTTCGGTGCGGGCGAACCTCGAACGCCTGCACGCGGAATACCCGGAGGCGCCGGTAATCGTTCATCCGCACCCCGATTCGCGTACGGAAACCACGGTGCACGTCATCGACTCCGCGCGGCGGGCCGGAGTGACTAACGTTTCGCTGGCGGCGGGGGATTGAACCGGGCAGGCACGATGGCCCGATCCCGGACCTATCGTGGCTGCATCCGGATTCCGGCGTCGAGGCGTATGGTTTCGCCGTTGAGGTAGGGGTTCTCGACGATCTGCCTGACCAGGGACGCAAACTCCGGGGCTTCGCCGAGCCGTTTGGGGTGCAGGGTCGCCGCGACCAGGGGTTCGCGCACGCTCGGCGGCGCGGCGGCCAGCATGGGCGTGCCGAAGACGCCCGGCGCGATGGTGCAGACGCGGATTCCCGACCGCGCCAGGTCGCGGGCGACCGGTACGGTCATGCCGACCACACCGCCCTTCGACGCGCTGTAGGCCGCCTGGCCGACCTGGCCCTCGAATGCGGCGACAGAGGCGGTGTTGACGATGACGCCGCGCTCTCCATCTCCGTTGTCAGGCGTGTTTTCCTGCATGTGCGCCGCGCACAGGCGCAGCGTGTTGAAGGTGCCCACCAGGTTGACCTGGATGACCAGGTTGAAAAGATCGAGCGACAGCGGCCCGTCGCGGCCAACTGTGCGTCCCGGCGGACCGATTCCGGCGCAGTTGACGTCGATGTGGATGGCCCCGAAGGCTTCCATGACTGCATCGATGGCGGTCCGGGCAGACTCCGCGTCGCGGACGTCCACGGCGAATGCACGTGCCGCCCCGCCGAGCGCTCCCGCGGTCTCCTGCGCCAGTTCAAGGTTTCGGTCCAGCAGCGCGACCCTGCCGCCGTGATCCACGATCATCTTCGCCGTGGCGCGTCCCAGTCCCGATGCGCCCCCGGTGATTACGGCGACCTTTCCGTCGATGTCCATTCGCGTACTCCGGTAAACGGCGGCTAGCCGGTTGCGCCGTGGAACGGCACGTAGTGCCGATCAAGGCGCAGGATGATAGGTGGGCATGGGCGGGGGTACAACATGGCGCCCGATAGGGCGACAGGTTGTATGGCGCTAGTATACAGAGCAGCGCTGCGCCTCCGAGAATGCGCGGCTGAAGTCAAATGACATCGGATGACCCATTGGGCAACGCTTCGCCACGCGTCCGTCGAGATGTTTCCCTGCGGGAAGCGAACAGCTTCCGTGTCGAGAGCATTGCCGAGCAGTACGTCGAGGTGCACAACGAGCGGGAATTGCTGGATGCGCTGGTCCAGGCGCGACGCGAGTCCGTTCCGGTGACGCTGCTCGGTGGCGGTACGAATGTCGTGATGCTGGGACGCATCGACGGCCGCGTGATTCGAATCGCGAGTCGGGGTGTCGTGTTCGACGAGGATGACGGCGGTGCGCGTGTCACGGCGGCCGGCGGCGAAAACTGGCACGAACTGGTTCTTGCCTGCCTCGACCGGGGATTGTCGGGACTCGAAAACCTGGCGCTCATACCCGGGACGGTCGGCGCGGCGCCCATGCAGAACATCGGCGCCTACGGCGTCGAACTGTCTTCGCTTGTGATCGGGGTGGCTGCGATCGACACCCGCGACATGCAGCCCACGGTTCTCGAGGCGCCGGCGTGCGCATTCAGGTATCGGGACAGCGTATTCAAGTCGGACGAACCCAACCGGTACGCCATCACGGGACTGGTCCTGCGGCTCGGCGAGCGGCCACTCGAGACTGGATACCGGGATGTCCGCGAGGAGCTGGGCGTGATGGGCCGGGGCGATTCTCCGCAGTCAGTGGCCGAGGCCGTCATTCGCATAAGGCGCCGCAAGCTGCCCGACCCGCAGGAAACGGGCAACGCTGGGAGCACTTTCAAGAATCCGTCGCTGTCCCGTGTCCGGCTCGACCGCCTGCGGGGCCGTCTCGACATCGACGCCTACGAGGCCGGAGACCATTACAAGGTTCCCGCCGCGAGGCTCGTGGAAGCGGCGGGCTGGAAGGGTTACCGGTCTGGCGATGCGGGTGTCTGGCCCCGTCACGCCCTGGTCCTCGTGAACTACGGGCGTGCGACAGGCCGGCAGGTACTGGACCTGGCCCAGCGAATTCGCGACGACATCGCGCACAAGTTCGAGGTCGAACTGGAACGTGAACCCCAGGTGCTGGGGCACGATTGATTGCGGGGGCGTGCGCCCCCGCTTCCCAAGTCGTGGCCCCGTCCGGTTTCAGGGACGGGCCCGCGCACTCACGCGGACTGCTGCTCCGTTGCCCTCCTGCGCTTTTCGCGCGGGTCGTTTGCTGCCCTGCCGCCTGGCCTCGCCGGCTGCGGCGCTTCGGCCGGCGCCTGGGTTTCTTCCTTTCCGGCTGCGGAGATCTCGCTTGCAGCCGACGGGGTGGTTGGCCGAGATTTCCGGGCATCGCCTTCAACGGAAGCCGCTTGGGCATCCGGATTGGGCTCCTGCTGCTCCGCGGCGGGATTCTTGTCCCGGGGTGAAGACTCCTCATCCATCGCACGCATGGCAGCGGCAACGGACATGGCCTCCCCGGCATCGGGCCGCGCGTTCTCGGCGACCGGATCGGTATCGTTCCCGGCGTCGGCAGCGGTGGTCGTTTCGCGGTCTCTGCGTGGAGCTCTTTCCCTCCTGTTGTCGCTCACGTCCTGGCGGTTGCGGCGGGGCTTGCGCTTCGGTGCATCGTCACCGGCCTTGCCGGCCGGTGCGGCTTCCGGTCTGCGTCGCTGTCCACCGCGGCGCGTTCGGCCGCGGCCGTCACCTCGTCCGCCTGCCTCCTCGCGCGCCTGCTTTCCTCCCCGGCCGTCAGCTCGTTCCCGTGCCTGCTCGCGCGCCTGCCTTCCGCCCCGGTCCTGATCGGCCCGCGGTTTTCGGGACGCGCGCCTCTGGCGTTCGCCGCTGCGGCCACCATCGCGCTGCTCGCCGCCGCGCGCTCGGCGTTCGTTCCTGGCGGGCCTCGCATCGCGCTGCCTGCGGTTGGGCCTGTTGTCCCGCCCGCGGTTTTGGCGTTTGCGCTGACCGTTCGCTTCGGCGCGTTTTCGTTTCCCCTGCTGCTCCGCCTGCGATGTGGCGCCCTTTCCGAACAACGCGGCAAGGAGCCGCTTCAGGAGAGACGGGGCTGCAGGCTCTCGAGGAGCAGGCGCGGGGGGCGGCGTGGCTGCGGCGGGTTTGATCACCGCTTCCTGTGCCGGACGGCCGTTCCTGCGGCGATCGTTGTCGCGTTCGCGCTGCTCCGTTTCACCGGTCGCATCGGCGAGTTCGTAACTCAGTACTTCGGCTTCCGCGCTGGCGCTGTCCTCACGGATGCGCTGGATTTCGTATTGCGGCGTTTCGAGGTTGGCGTTGGGCACAATCACCAGGTGGGTGCGCGTGCGCCTTTCGATCTCCGCCACATCGCTGCGCTTCTCGTTCAGCAGGTAAGCGGCGACGTTCAGCGGCACCAGGGCCCGCACGATCCGGCTGCGCTCCTTGAGCGCCTCCTCCTCCATGACCCGCAGGATGGTAAGCGCCAGCGACTGGATGTCCTGGATGCGGCCCTGGCCGCTGCAGCGCGGGCACACTTCCGTAGTGGTCTCCTGCAGCGATGGCCGCAGACGCTGGCGAGACATTTCGAACAGGCCGAAGTGCGAGATTCGACCGAGCTGGATTCGCGCCCGGTCAGCTTCCACGGCTTCGCGCAACCTCGACTCCACCGCGCGCTGGTTCCGCGTGCTCGACATGTCGATGAAATCGATGACGATCAGGCCGCCGACGTCCCGCAGCCGTAGCTGACGCGCGATCTCTTCCGCCGCCTCGAGGTTCGTGTTGAGTGCCGTTTCCTCGATGTCGGCGCCCTTGGTCGCGCGGGCGGAATTGGTATCGATGGCAACCAGCGCTTCGGTCGGGTCTATCACTATGCTGCCGCCGGAGGGCAGCTTCACCGTATGACCGAAAGCGGTCTCGATCTGGCTCTCGATCTGGTAACGGCTGAACAGCGGGACATCGTCGGAATACAGCTTGATCCGGTTGCTGTAGTGGGGCATCACCTGCTGCACGAACGTCTGGGCTTCGTCGAAGGCCTCCTGGCTGTCGATCAGCAGTTCTCCGATGTCCTCGCGCAGGCAATCCCGTATCGCGCGTACGACCAGGTTGTTTTCCTCGTAGATCAGCGTTGGGGCGGAACACTCCTTGCCCGCGCGCTGGATCGCCTGCCAGAGTTGCAGCAGGTAGTCGACATCCTTCTGCAGTTCCTCCTGGGCACGGCCCACGCCAGCCGTGCGTACGATCACCCCCATCCCATCGGGAATATCGAGCTGGCTCAGTGCTTCGCGGAGCGCGTCGCGGTCTTCGCCCTCCAGGCGGCGGGAGATGCCGCCCGCCCTGGGATCGTTCGGCATCAGCACCATGTAGCGCCCCGGAAGGCTGAAAAAAGTCGTCAGCGAGGCGCCCTTGGTGCCGCGTTCTTCCTTGTCCACCTGGACAAGGAACTGCTGTCCTTCCTTGATCAGGTCGGAAATCTCGGTCTTGCGGGATGCGCCGTCGCGATTTCCGCCACCGGCATCGATGTGGCTCCGGGAAATCTCCTTGAGCGGCAGGAATCCGTGGCGCTCGGCCCCGAAGTCAACGAATGCCGCCTCGAGGCTGGGCTCGACCCGGGTCACCCTGGCAAGGTAGATGCTGCCTTTCTTCTGCTCGCGGCCCCGGCTCTCTATGTCGAGGTCCTGCAGGCGCTGTCCATCCACTACCGCAACGCGCACCTCTTCGGGCTGCGTCGCATTGATGAGCATGCGTTTCATAATGCGTTCGTCCTTAGGTTGTTACCAAGGACGCGTTGGGACTCGACTTCCCGTACGTTCTATGACCCGTGTTGCGAGGCGGCCTGCCATACGTGCTCGCGCACGTACAACCGCGTCGCCCTCAGGCGGGATATTGAGTGATCCCGCGCAGGGTCATTCCGCTCCCACGAGCTTGCAGGTATCCATACGGTATTTACTTGGTTCCAAAAACACTCGCTTTGGCGGCCTTGCGCCGCCCGATACCGCTCGCTGGCGGGTGGTCAACACGCGCTAGGCGTGTCGGGTGGCTCGAGGCATCCCGTCGTCCGCAGTGGGCGTGGCGGGCATACCCGAACATGCCGGTTGTCGGTAGTTCCTTAAAACGCGTCCGTCTTTCGTCCGTCTTTTGACGTCTACATTCAACTAATACGCGGCCAATCTATTGCCGCCGTTTCGCGGCATTGCAAACGCCGCGCGCGTCGGTCTTACGGACACCCGACCGGGCCTGCCCGACGCTGTGTGGTCGCCGTGCCGTCTTGTAACGCACGGTGACACCGCACACTTGATGTCCTGCCGAGGCGGCGCAACTATACCACGGAGCAGGCCTCTCCGGGCGCGACGGTTCCCCGGAAGGCTGTTCCAGTCGCGGTGGATAGGGTGCCAATGGAACCGGACGGCAGGTCGTCTGCAACATATCGGGTCATCACGGAGCATGCGGGCCAACGGCTCGACAACTTCCTCCTGGGGCTGTTGAAGGGTGTTCCCCGGGCGCGGATCTACTCCATGCTGCGCAAGGGGGAAGTACGCGTGAACGGTGGCCGCTGCCGTCCTTCGAGGCGCCTCGCGGCCGGCGACGTGGTTCGTATTCCCCCGGTTCGCATTCCCCGGCGCAACGACGGGCCGCGTTCGCCGGCAGGTGGCCCGGGCACCGCCTTCCGCGCGCGCCTGGAGGACACGGTGCTGTTCGAGGACGAACACCTGGTGGTGCTGAACAAGCCGGCCGGCGTGGCGGTACACGGTGGCAGCGGCGTTTCTCTCGGCGTCATCGAGGCGCTGCGGTCCGCCCGCTCTGGCACGTTCGAACTCATTCATCGGCTCGACCGGGATACTTCCGGCTGTCTCGCCATTGCAAAAGACAGGCCCACGCTGCTTCACCACCATGCCGCGTTCCGCGACGGGCGGGTCAAGAAACGCTACGACCTCGTCGTGCACGGCCGGTGGCCCCGCCGGCTGCGCTCGGTTCGCACTCCACTCGCACGCTATGTGCTGCCGAACGGAGAGCGGCGCGTGCGGCCGGCTGCAGCGGGCATGCGCTCTCGGACGGACTTTGAACGCGTCGATGCGTGCGACGGGGCGACCTGGCTGCGGGCGTTTCCGCAGACGGGCCGCACACACCAGATTCGCGTGCATGCCGCGAGTGCCGGACATCCGATCCTTGGAGACCAGAAGTATGCCGACCGGGGCGCGGCAGTTCCCGGGGTCAACCGCCTGATGCTGCACGCTTCGTCCCTGACGCTCGTGGTCGGGGAAGAGCGGCGGCGGTTCGAGGCACCGCTCGACGTGTCGTTTCGGCAGGTGTGGGAGATGGTGACAGCGTCTGCGGCGCCGAACCCGGTACCTTAGGGCTTGATGCCCTCCGCGCGCAGCATCGCGCCGAGCCGGATCAACGGTAGCCCGATCAACGCTGTTGGGTCTTCCGTTTCGACCGCATCCAGTAACAGTACGCCTCGACCCTCCGACTTGATGGCGCCGGCGCAGTCGAGGGGCTGCTCCAGGTCGACGTAGCGCCGGACTTCGTCCAGCGAGAAATCGCGCAACCGCACACGTGTCGAGTCCACGTGCTCATGTGCCGCTCCCCGGGGATTGACCACGACGAGGGAGGTCATGAACGTCACGTTCGCCCCGGCGATCGACATCAGGTTGGCTATGGCCTTTTCCCGGGTCCCGGGTTTGCCAAGAATGCGCCCGCTGGTGGCGGCCACCTGGTCCGATGCGATGACGAGGGCGGGGCCGCTCTGCCGCACGCCGCTGGCGGCCTTGGCCCTGGCAAGCCGCAGCACAAGATCCTCGGGAGGCTCGCCGGCCCGGGGTGTTTCGTCCACCCTGGGCGCCACGGTCTCGAACGGGAAACCGAGCCGGTCGAGCAGCTCCTTGCGGTAACGGGACGAGGATGCCAGGACGATCTTCAAGAGGGCAGCATTCTAACTGGGCCCGGCCGGTTTTTGACACCCGACAACCACCTCCCTATGATGCGCGGCGCTGCGGTACTGGTGGCAGCGAAACGCAGCGTTCCGTCGGAGGAGACGAACGCGTGATGCGGGGCCAGCGGAAGGTGGGAACGGCATGGCTGTACAGAAGAGCAAGGTAACGCGCCGGCGACGGGGCAATCGACGTTCTCACGATGGGCTGTCGAAACCCGTACTGGCGGTTGATCCCACCACCGGCGAAACCCACCGCCGCCACCACATGACCAAAGACGGCTTCTACCGCGGCCGCAGCATCCTCGAACCCGAAGACTGATCCGGTTTCCGCGCCGGAGACCGGCCTGGCGCGGCCCGAGCTGCTGCGCACCATCGGAGAATCCAACATGGCGATCGCTTTCGTGTTTCCGGGACAGGGTGCCCAGCGGGTCGGTATGGGAGCCGATTTCCTGGCGACGGACCCGGTCTTCAGGGACCGCCTCGAGGAAGCGAACGATGCGCTGGGATTCGACCTGGCCAGCATAGTTCTGGACGGCCCCGCCTCGCGCCTGGTGGAGACCGAAGTGACGCAGCCGGCGCTGCTTACGGTGGGCGTCGCACTTTGGCAGGTCTGGCGCGCTCGCGGCGGTGCGATGCCCGCGGTGATGGCGGGGCACAGTCTTGGCGAGTACACGGCTTTCACGGCGGCGGGCAGCATCGCTTTCGCGGACGCTGTTCGCCTGGTCAACGCCCGGGGCCGCTTCATGCAGGAAGCCGTGCCCGTGGGTGAAGGCGCGATGGCTGCCATACTCGGGCTCGACGACGATGTGGTCGCGGGGTGCTGTGAACAGGTAGAGGGTGTCGCGCAGCCCGCGAATCTCAACGCGCCGGGACAGGTCGTGATCTCCGGCTCTGCTCCAGCGGTCAAGGCGGCTGCTGCGGCCTGCTCCGAAGCAGGCGCGCGGCGCGCGGTGATGCTCGACGTCAGTGCGCCGTTTCACAGCGAACTCATGCGGCCGGCGGCGGACCGGTTTGAAGCCGTGCTCGATGCCGTGAACCTGCGCGCCCCCGACGTGCCCGTGGTCCACAATCTCGACGCGAGCATGTCGGCGGACGCGGGGACGATCAAACAGAAGTTGCTGCGGCAGATCGACGCGCCGGTGAGATGGACCGACTGCGTGACCACGATTCGCGACCGTGGGGTGGACCGATTGATCGAGTGCGGACCGGGAAATGTCCTTGCGGGACTCGTCCGGCGCATTGACAGGTCCCTCGATGTAGTGGGCATAGGCACCCCGGGAGGGATGGAGTCCGGACTCGAATCGACCGCGTCGGAGTGACGGTCCGGTGGGCACGTCGAGGCGTCATTCTCGATTGCACATGGATGGAGCCGTGCTTACACTACCGCTTCGCCCTCCGAGCAGTCGGCCGTGGTCCGGGAATTCGGGAGCAGGCGGCGCGGCTTAGCGCGGAAATTTCAACAGGCCATGGATAGACGACATGAGTAGCGTTGACGAAAGGGTGAAGAGGCTTATCTGCGACCAGCTTGGTTTGAAGGAAGAACAGGTCAAGGACGAAGCGTCTTTCGTCGAGGATCTCGGCGCGGACTCGCTGGATACGGTCGAGTTGGTGATGGCGCTGGAAGAAGAGTTCGAGACGGAAATTCCCGACGAAGAAGCGGAGAAGATCACCACCGTCAAGGAAGCTATCGACTATATTCTCGCGCACCAGTAACGCGCGAACACGCCTCGCTCCCGGTGTCTGCGCGGAGCGTTGCAACATTTCAGACAGTCAAGTGATCAATACGGCAGGGTTTGAATGCCACGCAGCGGCGAGCGGCTGCGCGCGCTCCCCTGACGTTATGCAGCCGTGAGCGAAAGACGCGTATCCCTTGTCACCGGGGCGAGCCGCGGGATCGGCCGCGCGATCGCTTCCCGCCTCGCGGCCGACGGGTTGTTTGTCGTGGGGACGGCCACCGGCGAGGAGGGCGTGGAGCGGATTCGCTCGCTGCTCGGCGAGAATGGGGCGGGCGTCGTGTTGCGGCTGGAATCCGCGGATTCAGTTGCAGCAGCTTTGCGTAACGCGGAACAGGAGTTCGGCTCCCCGTCGGTGCTGGTCAACAATGCCGGCATCACCCGTGACGGCCTCTTGATGCGGATGTCCGAGGAGGCCTGGGACGAGGTCATCGATGTCGACCTCGGCGGCCTCTACCGGCTGACGAAACCGTTGCTGAGGTCGATGATGCGGGCGCGCTGGGGCCGGATCGTCAATATCGGTTCCGTCGTCGGGCGGATGGGCAATGCGGGACAGACGAACTACGCGGCCGCCAAGGCGGGGATAGAGGGCTTCACGAGAGCCCTGGCGCGCGAAGTCGGCACGCGGGGCATCACCGTGAATGCCGTCGCGCCCGGATTCATCGATACGGACATGACCGCCGAACTGTCGGACTCGCAGCGCGAGGAGATGATGCAGCGGATTCCGCTCGGCAGAATGGGCGATGCGGAAGAGGTGGCCGCGGCCGTTTCTTTCCTCGTGAGCGACGAGGCCGGGTACATCACCGGCGAGACGGTGCATGTCAACGGCGGATTGCAGATGCACTGATGAAACAGGGGAACAGATGGACAAGCGACGGGTAGTGGTCACCGGGGTCGGCATGATTTCGCCGATCGGCAATTCGGTGGAGAACTCCTGGAAAAACGCGTTGGCCGGGGTAAGCGGCGCCGCGAGCATCGATACCTTCGACACATCGGCGCACAGCGTCAAGATCTGCGCGGCGGTCAAGGACCTCGACATTGCCGAGCACCTCGATCGCAGGGAGGCGCGGCGCATGGATGAGTTCATCCAGTACGGCCTGATCGCCGGCAGCCAGGCTGTCGAAGACGCGGGCCTTGAGGACCTGGACGAGGCCGCCCGTGGCCGTGTGGGCGTCGCCATCGGCTCCGGGATCGGTGGAATCATCACCATCACGAAGACCGAAGGGGACCTGATTCGCGGTGGCCCAAGGCGGGTGTCGCCGTTTTTCGTGCCCGCGAGCGTGGTCAACATGCTGTCGGGGAACCTGTCCATGAAACACGGCTTTCGCGGCCCGAACATAGCGATCGTCACTGCGTGCACGACCGGCGCGCACAACATCGGTTACGGGGCGCGGACCATCCAGTACGGCGATGCGGACGTCATGGTGGTAGGCGGGTCGGAGAAGTCGATTTCGCCCCTTACCGTGGCCGGTTTTGCGTCGATGCGCGCACTGTCCACGCGCAACGACGATCCCGAAGGCGCGAGCCGGCCGTGGGACAGGGACCGCGATGGCTTCGTGCTGGGAGACGGGGCGGGCGTCATGGTGCTGGAGTCTTACGAACATGCCAGCAAGCGGGGCGCGGACATCTATTGCGAACTGGCCGGCTTCGGCATGAGCGCGGACGCGCACCACATCACCAGTCCCCCGGATGACGGCGCAGGAGCGATCGCGTCGATGGAGAACGCCATTCGCGACGCCGGGCTGACACCGGACGACATCGACTTCGTCAACGCCCACGGTACCTCCACGCCCCAGGGGGACGTGGCAGAGACCCTTGCGGTCAAGGCCGTGTTCGGCACCGATACGGTCGTCCCGGTCAATTCGAGCAAGTCGATGATCGGCCACCTGCTGGGCGCGGCAGGCGCCGTGGAGGGGATATTCACCGCCCTGTCGCTGCGCCACCAGGTGCTCCATCCCACCATCAATCTTGAGAATCCCGGCGAGGGATGCGATCTGGACTACGTTCCCGGAGACGCCCGGGAGATGTCCGTCAACGCAGCGCTCACCAACTCGTTCGGGTTCGGCGGCACCAACGGCACCCTGGTCTTTACGCGTATTTGATCTCCGGCTTCGCTGACCCGGTACATTCCGATGGCAACGGGCGGAGCCAGAGGCGACGGCTGTGAGTAGAATCGGCGCCATGTCCCGGCGTTCGCAATCAATGCTTGTCGCCATCACGCTGATCGTCGCGCTCGGGGCGTACTCGGCGTGGAAGTTGGTTTACGCATGGGCGGACCGTTCGGGTCCCCTGCTCGAACCGGTCGTTATCCAGGTCGAGCCGGGAACCGGCTTCGGCCAACTGGCACGCGAACTCGAACGGCTTCGCGTGGTGTCGAGTGCCGCGTTGTTCTCGGCCCTGGCGCGTTTCGAGAACGCCGCGGAATCCGTGCGCGCAGGAGAGTACCGGTTCGGGACATACGTCGATCCGAACACCGTGCTGCGGCAACTCGTCGACGGCGATGTCGTGGTCTACCGGTTGCGGATCGTGGAGGGCTGGTCGGTTTCCGATCTGCTCGCGGCGGTGGGGAAGGCGCCAGCGGTCGAGACCACGCTTGCCGCAGCGCAGGTCAGCGAACTGCTGGCGCGACTGGGTCTTGGCTCCGGGCATGCGGAGGGGCAGTTCTTTCCGGACACGTATCACTATGTCCAGGGCGCGACCGATGCGGAAATCCTGCGCAGGGCGTACCGGAAGATGCAGTCGGTGATCGAGTCCGAATGGAATGAACGCGCCCGGGATCTCCCGTACAGCAATCAGTCCGAAGCACTTGTCATGGCATCGCTGATCGAAAAGGAGACGGGGGTGGCTTCCGATCGGGCAAGAGTCGCGGGCGTTTTCGTGCGCCGACTCAAGCAGCAGATGAAGCTGCAAGCCGATCCCTCCGTGATCTATGGCCTGGGCACGGATTTCGACGGCAACCTGACCCGCGCGCATCTTGACCGGGACACCCCATACAACACGTACACGCGGAAAGGGCTGCCGCCCACGCCGATTGCATTGCCGGGCCGCGCAGCGATCCATGCGGCGCTGCATCCGGCCCAGGAAGAGGTCATGTACTTCGTCGCCCGGGGCGACGGCTCGACCGAATTCTCCACGACGCTGGCGGAGCACCGGGAGGCGGTCAGGCGGTTCCAGCTTGGAGAAGTTCCCTGATGGGGCGCGGCCGGTTCATCACGCTGGAGGGCTCCGAGGGCGCCGGGAAATCGACGAATATCGGAGTTGCCGAACGGTGCCTGTCCGCCATGGGGATCGACGTGGTGGTCACCCGGGAGCCCGGGGGCACGCCGCTGGCGGAAGAGATCCGGAGCGTGCTCCTCTCCGCGCGCGAGGAAGCCGTCGATCCGCTGACAGAGACACTGCTCATGTTCGCGGCCAGGGCGCAGCACCTCGCGAAAGTCGTGAAACCGGGACTCGCCGCGGGGCGCTGGGTGCTTTGCGAACGCTTCACCGACGCGACGCACGCGTACCAGGGAGGCGGGCGCGGGCTTGAGTCCGGCCAGATCGACGCGCTTGCAGGCCTCGTACACCCAGGCTTCGAACCGGACCTGACGCTGTATCTCGACCTGCCGGTGGAGCAGGCGCTGGCACGCATCAGCGGACGGGCGCTCGACCGCTTCGAGCGCGAGCGGCTCGAGTTCTTCGAACGGGTCCGTGCGCGCTACCTCGAACTTGCCCGGGCCAATCCGCGCATACGCGTCATCGATGCCGGCCGATCTCCCGCCGAGGTGGCGGCGGAGATCGAGGCACGGCTGCAGGACTTTCGGAACGCATCGTGAGTCTCCCTCCCTGGCTGCTTGCGCCCTCGCGCAGGTTCGAACGGATGGTGACGGGGGGCCGGACACCGCATGCGGTGCTTGTGCACGGTCCCGGAGGATGGGGTGAGGAGATGCTCGCCTCTCGATGCGCAATGACATTGCTCGGCCTCGACGGGGAGTCTGACGCGCGCGCGCTCGCGCATCCCGACCTGCGCTGGGTGGAACCCGATGGGCAGACGGTCAGGATCGACCAGGTTCGGGACATCGGGGAATTCATGCACCAGACCGCCCGGCGCGGCGCGGCGAAGGTTGCCGTGCTGAACCGCGCCGACCGCATGACGGTCAACGCGGCGAATGCGTTGCTGAAAACCCTGGAAGAACCGTCATCGGGCGGTTTCCTGATCCTGGTCACGGATGCGCCGGATCGATTGCCGGCCACCGTGCGCAGCCGTTGCCAGCGTATCCCCGTATTCGCCGCAGACGAGACGGACGTGCTTGCGTGGCTGGCGGGGGAGGGTCTGGATCCGGATCGAGCCTCGGCCCATGTGACGGAACTCGGCGGCGCCCCGTACCGGGTCCTGGAAGCGATGCAACGCGGCGAAGAACCCATTCGCGACGTGTTGCATGCGGTGGCGTCCGGCGAACAGGCGTGCCTGGTGGCGGCCGAAAACTGGCGTGACGAAGACCTAGTCGACCTCGCCAGCCGGTGGGTGCGGATCGTTCACGGCATGGCACGCGATGCCGAGGACCCCAGGGTCCTGCTCGACTTCGCGGACGATCTCACGGCGTTGCGGATGGCGGCCTTGACCAATAGCGGTCTCGGTCGCCAGGTTCAGCTGGACCGGCTGCTGCTGGCGTGGGCGTCGCTTCCGGCCCCGACGGGTCGTTAAACACCGAGATTTCCCACGAGGGATGGCGCTCCTGTCCTACTGACCGGGCGCCTCGCGGTCTGTGACAATGCCGCTTCATGCCAGGTGAGACCCATACCGCGCGCGAGTCCGGCCGGAGTGACGGCATCCTGTCCCTGTGGATCAGGGACCGGCGCGTTCTTCGCGCCGCGTACATGCCGTTCCTGGCCCACGGCGGACTTTTCGTACCGACGGACAGGCAGTTTCGTCTCGGCGACGAGGTCTTCCTCCTGCTGCGGCTGCTGGACGAGCCCGAACGGATCCCGGTGGCGGGGAAGGTTGCCTGGGTCACACCGCAGGGCGTGCAGGGCCAGAGGGTGGCGGGCGCCGGCGTCCAGTTCAGCGTCGATTCCGGCTTCGCCCGGGAGAAGATCGAGAACTACCTGGCCGACGCGCCGGCAACGGACTACCGCACGCATACCATGTGAGGCGCGGTTGGGTCAGGCCGGTGTCGTGTCCAGGCGCTGGAATGCCGGGCGCGTCAGGTTTTCGCAGCCGTCGTCGGTCACGAGCACGTCGTCCTCGACGCGAATGCCGCCACAGGGAAGGAACGACTCGACCCTGGGCCACGCGATTTCATCCGCGTATGGCGCCTTGGCGGCGAGTTCGAGCAGTTGTGGAATGAAGTAGATTCCGGGTTCGATGGTAAAGACCTGCCGGGCCTCTACCCGCCGCGTCAGACGCAGCGCGGGATAGCGTTCCGGCGGAGGCGAAACGCGGCCGTCGGGTGCCGCTAGCCACCCGCCGACGTCGTGCGTCTGGAGTCCCAGCAGGTGCCCCAGGCCGTGTGGAAAGAAGATGTCCGTGATCCCGATCTCAAACGCGGTGTCGGCTTCGCATCGGACCAGCCCGAACCCGGCCAGCAACTCGCCGATGCTCCGAGACATGCGTTCGTGGAGGTCGACATAGGAGATTCCGGGGCGGATGCCCGCGATGAGGGTGCGCTGTCTTTCGTCGAGGGCATCGATCAACCCGGCGAAGTCATCCTGCGCTGCGCTGTAGGTGCGGGTGATGTCGGACGCGTAGCCCAGATGCCGGCCGCCCGCATCGATGAGAAAGCTGCGGCGTTTCGACGGTGGGTGCGCGTCCCGGTGCTGGTAGTGGAGCACGCCGGCGTGGTCGTTCTGGGCGATGATGTTTGGATAGGGTAGCTCCGCGTCTGTCTGCCGGCTTGCATTGAGATAGGCGAGGTGGATATCCAGTTCGCTTGCGCCGTGGAAGAACGCCTCGCGGGCGGCGAGGTGGCCGGCCACGCCGATATCGGTCGCATGGCGAATGGCGGCGATTTCGAAGTCGGTCTTGTAGGCGCGCGCATACTGCAGGCGCACGGTCAACGCCTGGGGGTTGACCGCCACGCGCTCAGCGTCGCGAGGCACACCGTCCGGGGGACCGATGTACGCCACGCGACCCGCGCGTGTAGCGGTGTTGATCGCAGCGGTAGCGAGTGCGTCGGCGTCCCCGCCGACCTCGACCTCGTACTCGGCGTCGGCCCATTCCGGGACTGCGGCGGGCAGGTGCCAATAGTCGGCCTCCTGATGGAAGAAGAGGTGCGGTTTCTCGCCCGGCCGGTACACGAGGAGGCAGTGTTCTGTACCGTCATCCGGGACCCATTGCGCGAAACCCGGATTGGGGCGGAACGGTGGCGCAATATCGTCCTGGTAATAGAACCCGGCGTTTCCCGCGGGCACTACGACCGCATCGATGTCCGCCGCCTCCATTGCGGCCGTCCAGGTGTGCGACACGTCGGCCAGGTGGCGCGCGAACGCCCGACTGTCGAGAGCGGGCGATGACGTTGGTGGTTCGGCCATGCGCAGTTTCCGGTTCGGCGAAAGCGTGGAGCGACCCGCTTTGGCAGTTCGCTCTACCCAAGGCTGAAATCGCCGGGGCGGGAAGCATACACGTACCGGCGCGCGCGAGTTCATGGTATACATACGGGCAATCAACCAACTTTCTACGGGAGACCCAATGGAGGCTTATGCCTACGCCAGACCGACGACGCTGGACGAAGCGGTTTCGCTTCTCGCGGCGCACGCCAAGGAGGGCCGGCGTACACAGCTATTGGCTGGCGGTACGGATGTGCTGGTCCAGATGCGGTCGGTCGACCGCGAACCGCGTACGCTGGTCGATGTCAAGCACATCGCAGACACGAACAGGCTTGACATCAGCTCGGACCCCGTATTCATCGGGTCGGCGATTCCCTCGGCCATACTGAACGAAAACGAGGAACTGAAGTCGCTGTTCCCGGGACTGATCGAAGCTGCCGACCTGATTGGATCGACCCAGATTCAGGGTCGGGCAACGATCGGTGGCAACCTCTGCAACTCGTCTCCCGCCGGGGACACCATCCCGGCCATCATCGCTGCCAGTGGCGTCTGCGTCATTGCTGGTTCGGGCGGCACGCGGCGCGTGGCGTGCGAAGACTTCCTGACCGGCGTCGGGACCAATGTTCTCGAGGCGGACGAACTGCTGGTGGGCCTTGAGTTTCCAAGACCGCAGGGACGCACCGCCGACGGATACCTGCGTTTCATCCCCCGCACTGAAATGGATATCGCTGTCGCCGGCGCAGGTGTTGCGCTGACCCTGGACGATGACGGCACGTGCACGGCCGCGCGGGTCGCCATTGGCGCCGTCGCGCCGACGGCCCTGCTGGTCCCCGCGGCCGCCGATGCGCTGATCGGTACCAAGGTGGACGATGAAGCCCTCTCCGCCGCCGGGGCGGCCTGCACCGCCGCCTCGTCACCGATCACGGACAAGCGCGGAACCATCGAGTATCGAAACAAGGTGGTGGCCGTGCTCTGCCGACGGGCCGGGGCGAACGCCAGGGACCGGGCGCTTGCGCGCTGACGCGACAGGACGGTTTAGAGACAGAGAATCCGAACATGAGGTATGAGTACACGTTATGAGTAAGGTACATGTCGTAACGAGCGTTAACGGCGAACCGCGGGAGATGTTGTGCGAACCGCAACAGTCGCTGCTGGAGGTCCTGCGGGACGAACTGGGGATGACGGGAACGAAGGAAGGATGCGCGACCGGAGACTGCGGCGCATGCTCCGTGATGATAGACGGACGCCTCGTATGTTCCTGCCTGATGCTCGGTGTCGAGGCCCAGGGTGTCGACATCACCACGATCGAGGGCATAGCCGAAGGGTCCACGCTGCATCCGGTGCAGCGCAAGTTCCTGGAACACGCGGCATTGCAGTGCGGAATCTGTACGCCGGGATTCATCGTGGCGACGAAAGCGCTGCTCGACAGGAACCCCGATCCCGACGAGACAACGATTCGTTACTGGCTGGCGGGCAATCTTTGCCGATGCACCGGCTACGACAAGATCATTCGAGCGGTACAGGACGCCGCGGCCGAACTGGCCCACGAAGCCTGACAGGAGAACCCGAGTGGCAGAAGCACGAGACTATAGAGCGATTGGTACCCGACCCGTCCGTCCGGACGGGGTGGACAAGGTCACCGGCCGCGCCAACTTCGGCGCGGACATGAACCTGCCGAACATGATCCATGGCAAGGTGTTGCGCAGCCCGCACGCCCATGCGCGGATCAAGAGCATCGATGGCAGCCGGGCACTGGAGATGCCGGGTGTCTACGCGGTCATATCGGGGGCCGATTTCCCCTCTGGCGCCGAGGGTGAGATCTCGGGCGAAGGAGGCGGGACGGTTTCGGACCTGGCGATGAACATCATGGCCCGGGACAAGGCCCTCTACCATGGTCACGCCGTGGCGGCGGTCGCGGCAAAGACCGCTTTCCTGGCCGAGACCGCGCTCGAACTGATCGACGTGGAGTACGAAGTGTTGCCGCCCGTGCTCGATGTGGATGTCGCCATGGAACCGGGCGCGACGCTGGTGGATGAGAATCAGCACACCCGCGGCAACGAGAGCGCTGGTCCGAGCAACATCGCCGCCATCACGAAGTTCGAACGTGGTGACCCGGAAGCCGGGTTCGCCGAAGCCGATGTCGTGGTCGAGGGCGACTACCGCGTGCCGACGGCCCACCAGGGCTACATCGAGCCCCACGCCTGCACGGCGACCCTGGACGAGCAGGGCAGGGCTACGGTCTGGTGCTGTACGCAGGGCCACTTCGACGTGCGGTCGATGACGGCCGGCGTGCTAGGCAAGAGCGTGGGCGAAATCAAGGTCATACCGTCGGAAATCGGTGGCGGTTTCGGCGGCAAGACGGTCATCTACCTGGAACCGCTCGCGGTGAAGCTGTCCGAGTTGACGGGGCGCCCGGTCAAGATGGTCATGTCCCGGGAGGAAGTGTTCCGGGCAACGGGGCCGACGTCCGCGAGCCATTGCAAGATCAAGGTTGGCGCGAAGCGCGACGGCACGATTACCGCGGCCACGGCCTGGATGGCATACGAAGCGGGCGCGTATCCAGGCGCGCCGGTGGGCCCGGGGTGCATGTCGGTGTTCGCCCCCTACGACCTTGAGAACTTTCGCATCGAGGGTTTCGACGTGCTGGTCAACAAACCCAAGGCCGCCGCGTATCGGGCGCCTGGAGCGCCGCAGTCGATGCATGCCATGGAATCGGCCATGGACGAACTCGCCCGCAGGATCGGCATGGACCCGATCGACCTGCGACTCAAGAACTGTGCGGACGAAGGTACCCAGGCCCCGTACGGGCCCGTTTATCCGCCCATCGGCATCCGGAAGTGCCTGGAAGCGGCCAAGGTGCATCCGAACTATACGACGCCGAAGGCCGAAGGCACGGGCAGGGGTATCGCGGCGGGTTTCTGGTTCAACATCGGCATGCAGTCGAGCGCCGAGGTGCGGCTGTCGGAAGACGGCACGGTGACGGTGATGGAAGGCAGCCCCGACATCGGCGGCTCACGCGCCTCCATGTGCCTGATGGCGGCGGAGACTCTCGGCGTGCCGTATGACGTCGTGCGCGCCCACATCGGCGACACGGAGTCCACCGGTTTCTGCAACGTCACGGGCGGCAGCCGAACAACTTTCGCCACCGGGCTGGCCGTCGTGCAGGCCTGCGAGGACATCATCGCCGAGTGCAAGAAGCGTGCGGCCGCGACATGGGATATCGACGCGGACCAGGTGGACTGGACCGAGGGCGAAGCGATTCCGAAGCCCGGCGTCAACATTGATGTCCAGCCCCTGAGCCTCGCCGATATCGCCGGGAGCATGGGTCGCACCGGTGGCCCGATCCTCGGGCGGGCGAGCCTGAACGCGCAGGGTGCCGGTGCCGGATTCTCGGTGAATTTCGCGGACGTGAACGTCGACCAGGAGACGGGAAAGGTGGATATCCTGAGCTTCACCGCGATCCAGGACGCCGGAACCGCGATCCATCCCTCCTACGTGGAAGGCCAGATGCAGGGAGGCGCCGTGCAGGGCCTCGGTTGGGCGCTGAACGAGGAGTACATCTACGACGATAACGGCGTGATGGAGAATGCGGGATTCCTCGACTACCGGGTGCCGGTGGCATCGGATATGCCGATGATCGATACCCAGATCATCGAAGTGCCGAATCCTTCGCATCCCTATGGGGTCCGGGGTGTCGGCGAGACGCCCATCGTGGCGCCCCTGGCGGTGACTTCGAACGCCGTCAGCGATGCACTGGGATTCCGCATCAGCGATCTGCCGCTGTCGCCGCCCAGGGTGCTGGCGGCCATCGACGCGCACGAAGAGGACTGAACCTCCCTGCGAACGGTGCAGGAGAGCATGGACCGCCATGGCTAGGGTCGTTTTTCCCGACCATCTGCTGCAGCACACCGGCGGCACCAGGGAGATCGAGGTGCAGGCCTCGAACTACCGGGCCGTCGTGCGCGCTGTCGACCGCGAGTGGCCGGGAATCGAAGAGGTCCTGATCAAGTCGGCCGTCGCCATCGACGGCCAGATCTACCAGGACGCCTGGCTCGAGCCGGTTCGGGAGGACAGCGAAATCTTCTTCATGCAGCGCATCGAGGGCGGGTAGCTCGCCCCACGCGCCGTTAGTTCCAACGATGCCCAAGCTGGTCAACCTCGGATCGCTGTGCATAGACAACGTCTACAGCGTGCCGAACATCACGGCCGCGGGAGAAACCGTCGCGAGCCTTGAATACGCCGTGCATGCGGGCGGAAAGGGTCTCAATCAATCACTCGCCGCCGCCCGGGCAGGCGCCCGCGTTGCGCACGTCGGCTGCGTGGGTCCGGACGGCCGCTGGCTGAGGCAGCAGCTTGTCCGGGCGGGCGTGGACGTGACCGCGCTTCGCGAAACCGACTCCCCGTCGGGCCACGCGGTCATCCAGGTCAACCCCTCCGGTGAGAACGCCATCGTCATCACCGGAGGCGCCAACCGGACGCTCGAGGATACCGATATCGATGCGGCGTTCAGTCTATGCGAGCCAGGCGATTGGCTTCTTTTGCAAAACGAAATCAATAAGATGGAAGATATATTTACGATAGCTTCCAAGAGGAACCAGAGACTTGCCCTAAACCTGGCGCCGGTGGATGAGCGGATAGGCAATTATGACCTTGGCCCGGTCGATCTCCTGATCGTCAACGAAGTGGAAGCGCAGGCGCTGTCAGCAACATCGACCGTGGACGATGCGTTCGAAGCGTTGTGCGCGCGCTATCCGTCAGGCGATGTCGTCGTCACCTTGGGCCGGGATGGATTGCGTTACGGGCGGGGGTCCGAACGTGTCGCTCTTGGTACCTTTGAGGTGGACGCGGTGGACGAGACCGGTGCCGGTGATGCGTTCGTCGGTTACCTGATGGCGGCTTTGCTCGAAGGACGGCGCATGCGGGATGCATTGATCGTCGGGTCTGCGGCGGGCGCGCTCGCCACGACCCGAGCCGGCGCAGCCAGCTCCATTCCAAACCGCGAAGCCGTGTCCGCGGTGGTCGCTTCACACGAACCAGATCCAGCAGGCTAATCGCAGCCCTCTCGCGGTCGCCTATCCGCGCAGACGGGGAAGCTCGGCGCGCTGTTGGGACGCCGGTAGGGCACGGATTCGAGACTCCAGTTGGTAGCGTTCTGTACCGGCATGCACTACATCCAGCCGGTCGAGGTTCAACGTCTCAAGCGCTGAGCGCATCGACAGTGTCAGCCGGGGTGCTTCTGTGCGCTTCACGTGACGTTGCCTGGCATCTTCATACATTGAAACTTGAACTTGGCACGTTCAGATTTCAATGCGAGTGTGTTGACGCTACTAGGGTCACCAAACGCGCCGAGAGCTAGCCGAAGCGCAGGCCGGTGACTTCCGACAGTTCGGCCAGCGCCTGGTCTTCGTTCAACACCTTGATCGTGTGCATGCCCATGGCGCGGGCGGGCTTGAGGTTGATGCCGAGGTCATCCAGAAACACCGATCGGGCCGCCTCGACGCCCAGGCGTTCGCAGGCGATACGGTAGATCGCGGGGTCCGGTTTGCGGACTCTCTCGACGCTGGATTCCACGATGACTTCGAACAGCGACATCGCGCTGTCCATGATCTTTGCACGTGCCGGATCCTTAACGGCCGGCGGACTTCCGCTGGCGGGTTCCATGTTGTTCGTGATGGCGCCGACCCGGAAGTGCCGCTTGCAACTCCGCAAGGCTTCGATCATGCGCGGCCGGGGCGCACCGCTCAGGATTTCAAGCACCCGCTTGCCGTTCACCGGATGGCCGAGCGCCGCCGTTTCGGCACGGAACAGGTCATCGAACGCATCGACATCGACCTGGTTCGACTCGAATTGCGCCCAGGCGTTGGTTTCCGGGTTCATCGCGTTGACGCCGCGAATGAAGTCGCGAGGGAGACCATTCGCTGCTTCAAACTGATTGAAGGCTTCAAATGGGCTCGCGGTCAGCACGCCGCCTATGTCCCACAGAACCGCTTCGATGCCTCGACGCATGGGAATCTTCTTTGAATCTGCTGGTTGACGACCGGGTCGCCCTCGCTTTGCGGGCGTGACCTTATCATAGGGGCTCGAACTCCCGACGCCGAAGGCCGCGTCGGATACCCGGTCGCAAAAGGGGACAGTGCAACATGGACATTCAGGACGGCGTAGCGATCGTCACGGGCTCTTCGTCGGGCGTCGGCGCCGCGTGTGCGTGCCAACTGGCGGAGAAGGGCTGCCACGTGGTCATCAATTTCGCCCATAACGAGGCGGGCGCGAGAGAGACGCAGGCGGCGTGCGAGGCATTCGGCGTAGAGACGGCCGTGGTGCAGGCGGATGTTGCCGACGACGATGGATGTCGAGCGCTGGCGAGCGCGGCGGTCGACAAGTGGGGCCGCATTGACGCGCTGGTCAACAACGCGGGCACGACGAAATTCAATGCCCACGACAATCTTGAGGGCTTGACCAGGGAAGATTTCCTGGACATCTATGCAGTCAATACCGTGGGTGCGTACCAGGCGACGCGTGCAGTGGCGCCCGTGATGCGTACGGGTGGTCGCGGCAGCATCGTCAACGTATCGTCGACGGCGGGCGTGACCGGAGGCGGCAGTTCGGTGGCGTACGCGGCATCCAAGGGCGCATTGATCACCATGACCCTGTCGCTCGCCCGCGCGCTGGGACCGGAAATTCGCGTGAACGCGGTATGTCCCGGCTTCATTCAGGGCAGTTGGCTCGAAAGCGGCATGGGCGCGGAACGCTATGCGGCGGCGAAGGCGGCCCTGGAGGCGAGTGCGCCGCTACGGCTTACGGCGACACCGGACACCGTGGCCGAGAGCATTCTCTACTTCATCGAAGGGGCGGACCTGGTGACGGGAGAGACACTGATCCTCGATGGCGGCGCGCGCCTGTCGCAGATTCAGCTCGCACAGCGGTAAGGGGGCCTGCGCCGTACAGTCGCCAGCAACCGACTAGGCGCATGTCCAGGAACGCGGCACCCGCCAGTGGATACAGCGCCTAACCATTCACGACCGCCGCGTCGATCTGGGGCTGGGGAGGGATGAGCCGGTCCGCCTGGCGGGCGCCCGGCGAACGGCGGCTAACAATAGAGCGATCGCACGAACGGGAGGAGATCCCCGGCGCCTGCGGGTGCCGACGTTCGCGAAGGTAGAGGAAGCGTGTTTCAAGGAGGAAACATAGCGAACGAAGAGTCCGGTGCGCAGTTGGCGCATGGCGGTGGATACGCACGTGCTGCCGAACCTAGGCGCGGTGCCGGGTGACCAGGTGGGCACCACAGCCGTATACGAGGTATTACGCCCGGTGGCACTCTCCGGCAAGCACGCGGTGGTGAAGACGGCGGGGACAGCGATCACTGCGGTACTGGAGTGGGCGAGGATCAACGAGTACCGGGCGGAAGCCTCGCTGGTGGAGACGGTGCGCCGGAGTCTGCCGAAACGGGCGGTGGGTCCAAAGCACCACCATGCCCTGCACTGGCCGGAGGTGGGGGCGGCTCTGGCGAAGATCGACGCCACGAAATGCGCGCCCTCGTCGAAAAGGGCGATCCGGTTCACGGCGTTGACGGCGGCGCGTCAGATTGAGGTGAGGCGGGCGACGTGAGATCAGTTCGAGTTCGAGGCGGCGGTGTGGACTAAGCCTGCGGAGTCGATGAAGACGGCCAGGCGCACTGGGTACCGCTGTCGGTGCAGGCGCTGAGCGTGCTCAGAGAGGAGCGCGACGACGTGCGAGGCGGCGATTACGTGTTCCCCGGCTCGCGCCCTGGTGTGATGCTTGAGAACAAGGTCATGACGCAGGCGCTGCGGAACGCTGGGATCGCCGCATCGGGTCACGGCTTCCGGTCGAGCTTCAAGGACTGTGCCCGCCACGAGGGCGTGGACGAGATTCTCTCGGAATTTGCGCTGGTGCACGTCGAGGGCTCGGCGACCAGTTGCCTCCTACGCGCACGGCGATCTGCTAGAAAACGGCGTCCGGTGATGCAAGTATGGGCCGATTGCATCGCCGGATAGTATTGGCGCATCCTAGCTCGCTGACGCTGGTCGACGACAATGCGAGAATGAGAGGCAAGCTATGGTTGGGCAAGGAGTAATTCCGGATACCTCGCGAAGAGGTGGTCGGAATAGCGTTCGTCGCGAACCTTGCCTGAGGGGAAGGGAAGTTGGCTGCAGACGATGACCGTTGTCCAGAGTGCGGCAGTATCTTGTCAATTTATGGAGCGGGTGATATCTACTATCCCGGGCTGTGTGAAGTATGCGCGGGTGCAGCAAGCGAAGAAGAACTGGCCGAAGGAGATGAACCGATCCTCGGTTCGGAGTGGCGCCCGGACGACATTGATCGATATGTCGCATATCTCACGGAGATTCAGGAGCACAAGTCGGAAATCGTAAACTGGTTAAGCGCGTCGCCCTTTGTTGTGACGTCGGGCCGACCCGCCGCCAGAAAGTGCTATTCCTGTAAGTCACACAATACTCGGTACGAAGATGAACGCTGGCGCTGTGCTAGTTGTGGCGTCACTTGGCTTGCGAAAGGCCCTCCAAGATGGAACCACTTTTTGGTACGTAGTGGTACTCGCGCCCGCAGGTCAAGCGGGGAGGTCGTAGATCTCCTTGATTGGCTTCTGGAGAAAGGGATTCGAGGAGGCATCCACATCGATGGCTGGAGGATCATAGAGTTCGAGGTGGGTGGTCGCCAGATGCTCGTCTTTTGCCGCGTGGACGGTAGTGCGCATGACGACGGAAACGATCCTCTTGGCGTGGATGCTGACGACATTCCCTTCTAAGCGTGGTGTTGTACGAAGTTTGCGACGGCGCGGCGTGTACGCTTGACGAAGCTCACGAACAAGGCGCGATGTCGGGATTGACTTCACGCATGGTCCCGGAGTCTGTCATTGCGCTACAGTACGTTCGTAAACCAAGCTCAGCAGGAAGAGGATGCTCGGCGAACTAAGGGACCGGGGGAAAGAAGCGAGGGAACGAATCCTCGCGGAGGCGCGCGGGAGGGTTCGTGAGAAAGCCATCAGACGCGCCAAATCCCGGATCGCGATAGCGAAACGACGCATCGAGGATTTCTCCGAAGATGAGCTTGAAGCGCTCGTAGCCGAAGAGGAAGAGAAGTTGCTAGCTCGCCTCTGGCAGATGCCTCTGGCAGCCGTGCTCGTAGCTCTCGGGCTGAGTTGATCGGATAGGAAAATACGTGCTGAACCAGATTCTGAAGTTGGCGTTCGTCTCGAGTGCCGCGCTGTTCCTGCGCAAACGTTGGCAACGTCTATCGTGGTGCACAGCGGTGATCCTGGCGGCGATCTATGCGCACAGCGAATACCTGGACTACGTAGCTGCGCTACCAGTCGGGACGCGGGAAGCAGCAGAGGTGAGCGAACATTTGCTAATGGCGTTCGTGCTCAAAAACACCGCCATCGTTATCTCGATCCTGGCTGCGATTCTTCCGGATCTGCGCCGTCCCCGGAATCGACGTGGGCGCGGTAGCAGAGCCGCGCCGGTAGGGGGAGCTTCACCCGATGTGAAGGATACAGTGGAAACTGAGGAGCGAAGCTGCGGTGACGGCTTTGACTTTGTCCGCCACCGTAGAAAGCTCCTGACCCGAACCGAGCAGATTATGAGAGACAAGCCGTCGGGATGAGCAGTACGCGGCTGCATTCACAGATCAGCAGGCTGTCCGAGCATGAACGTACTGATCTCGCAACCATTCTTGAGATTGAAGAGACAAGTTCAGCCGAAGATATCTGCGAGAGGTTCCGGTGGATGTATTGGTCGAAGACGCGCGCAAGACTGACCGGCGCTGTGGAACAAACATGGAATGTGCTCAATCGAAAACGACGCAAGGAAGAACGAAGCCGCAGGATGAACAACGAAAGCTACCCAGTCCCGGATTGGGACGCTTTGGTAGCGGGACTGGCCCGACACTTGAAGGTCCATGAACCGCAGGTTGAGACCAAGGTAAACGAACTGTACATCAGCCACGCCTTGATCGTGCGGGCCCTTGATGCCATGAATCCGGCGCAGCGCAAGGCGTTCTTCGAACTTCAGATGGAGTTCGATTCGGTAATGTCTCATGGCGAGTTTCCTGACAAACGGCTCGCAGGACCCGCACGTACTGTGGCAGCCCTCGGACTTGCCAATACAGCGGGTTTCGGTCTTTATGCCGCGTCCTCCACTGCCCTCGGATTCATCACTCACGCGGTTGGAATTACTCTGCCCTTTGCGGCCTACACTGGACTCAGCTCGACCATCGCTTTCTTGATCGGTCCGGCTGGCTGGCTCACAGTCGGCGTCTACGCTTTTTGGAAGGTGACGTCAACCAACTGGACAAGGCTCGCCCCGGCGATCGTCTACGTAATTAACGCGCGGGCGGCGAACCGATTGAAATCGCAGTGTTGGTGGCAACGGTAAATTGCCGCTTTCTGACAACCGTAAATGTCCGGGTGC
>JAPPGA010000065.1 GCA_028821515.1 Gammaproteobacteria bacterium
GTTCGACTTCAATCGAGGCCGGCTCGGAAGAGCCGGCCTTTTTCTTTTTCCGGGCGCCCAAAGTCGAATTGCAGGCGGAACATGGCCGGGATGGAGGACAGGCTTAAAGTTCATGTGAACAAGGTCTGGAAAATGATCGGTGCCATCGTGCCCCTTTGGTGTTGGCGCAACATCCGGGACCGGGTTTGAAAACCAGGAAGCCAAAGGTCTTTTGCATCGGTTTCCACAAGACCGGGACGAAGTCGCTCGCTCGCGCGCTTGAGATCCTCGGCTACCGGGTGACGGGGCCGAACGGTGCCCGCGACCCGCAGATCGCCGAGCGTGCCTTGACCATGGCGCTCGACATCGCATCGAACTTCGACGCGTTCAACGACAACCCCTGGTCCGTCCTGTTCCGGGAACTGGACCTGGCCTTTCCCGGCAGCAGGTTCATCCTGACGCGGCGTTCGACGGATAGCTGGATCGCCAGCGTGGTCCGACACTTCGGCGACGAGTGCACACCCATGCGAGAGTGGATCTACGGGTCCGGGAGGGGATCGCCGCGCGGCAATGAGCGCGACTATGTCGACCGCTATCGTCGCCACAATGTCGATGTCATCCGATACTTCTCCGGCCGAGAGTGTTTCCTGACGATGGACATCACCGCTGGAGACGGCTGGGTGGCGCTGTGCAACTTCCTCGAACTGCCTGTTCCCGACCAGCCATTCCCGCACATCAATCCCGGTGTTCGGACAAAAAAACAGCGCCGGAGCTGATTTTTTGTGGGATCAGTGTTGGGGGTAGCCCGGCGACGGGCGCTGGCGAACGATTCCGCCGTTTCCCGACAGGCCGATCACCCTCTCCGGTTAGGGGCCAAATCGCACACGCATTGCGGAAGTACGCACATTGACCCGCACCGGCGACAAGGGATAATGGCTCGACACATTCGGGTTCCCGGCGTTGAGAAACCAGTGACTTCCGAGCCAGCCTCGTTCGATGAACGATTCATCGAAGCCATCGAGAGCCTTACCGCCGGAATGCGTTCCGACATCCGCCACATGGATGCCGACATCACCACCCTGAAGACCGACGTATCGGAACTAAAGACCGGCGTGTCGAAACTAAAGACCGACGTGTCCGCGCTCCGCGTCGAGATGGCGGACCTGAGGGGCGAGATGGCCGAGTTCAAGGGCGAACTCAGAAACGACATGGCTGGGCTCCGGGGCGAGATGGGGGCGTTCAGGGGCGAGGTGAGAGCGGACATGGCTGGTATGGAAGGCAGGCTTCAGGCGCATGTGAACAGGCAGGTCTGGAAGGTACTCGGCGTCATCGTGCCGGTCATCGTCGTCTCGATGGGAATGACGGGCTACTTCGTCAAGATTCTGGCGTAGCCCGCGGGACGGAATTTCGAGACCATCGAGACCATCCAGGCGTTCCAGGTGTTGAAGCTGCCGGGTGCCGCGGCCCCGGGAATTCAGGCAACAGACTCCGGTGATGGTTCGCGAGTTCGCTTGCTGACCTCGGGCTGTGCTTGGTCTGCATCTGCGGTTGCATTGACATTGGGATTGAGATTGGGTCGAGCGCGTCGCCGGGCGCTGCCATTGGCCAGCGGAGAGATGCCGAAATAGCCGGCCAGCGGCGAGTGTCCGACGATGTCCGCCACGCCGCGCAGTCTCAGGTGCAGTCTCGACCGGGGCCATGGCACCGCGACCAGGGTCAACGCCAGTATCAGGAGGTCGACGTGCAGGCTCCGGTGCTCGAAATACCACGTCTCAAGCTGCCCCTTCAATGGGATGATGACGTTGTCGTAGTACTCCTTCGGGTCTCCGGGGGCCTGTGCCAGGATTCGGTCCTCATTGCGAAACACCAGGGATCCCACGCCGGTCACCCCCGGCTTCATGCTCTTCACGATCTCCCGCACCCGGGGCGAGTAGCAGTTGAATGCGCGCGACGTGAGGGGCCGCGGGCCCACCAGACTCATCTCGCCCCGGAGCGTGTTCCAGAGTTGCGGCAACTCGTCGATCTTGAGCGCGCTCAGCCATCTCCCCACTGGCAGCACCCGCGGGTCGTCCTCAAGCGTGATATCCCCGTTGGCGGCGCTTCCCGTCGCCATGGTCGTGAACTTGAACAGCGTGAACTCCCGGCCCTTGCACCCTACGCGCCGTTGCCTGAAGAGCACGTTTCCCTCGCCCGACCAGCGCAGCAGGACGGCGACCATGCAGTACAGCGGCGGCAGGACGACCATGAGGCAGGCGCTGAGAAAAACATCGAGCGACCGCTTCGCGCCAGTGTAAAACCGGGTACCCGAGCCGTGGCCATTCGTCGATGCGATTGGGTTCATGGACAGTACAGTTCTATGGACGCGGTCCGTGAAATGCGCGCCCCTGCACGCCGGAGATCAGGGTCCAATTCTATCGGCCAAAGACAACTTTTGCACACATTTGGAGCCGATGCTCGACGCAAGGGCTTCCGAAATGGCTCTGCGCGTCCACATGGCCGAGTTGAGAGTCCAGATGGCTGATTTGATCTCAGCCATCTTGGCTGTAGGAGAATTCTTAAAACCCCGGCGGGACAGTCGCCCATCCTGCTGAATCGACCTGCCGTTCGGCGTAAGATCGACACGTTTATCGGAACGCGTGTTCTGGTTGGATCATGGGAGTAGCCGGGAAGTGAGCCCGGAGCTTATAGGCATATTCGCGGTTGGCGGCGCGCTGGCGGGTCTGATCTGGCAGATGGTCGGTTCGCTCGATACGCGCCTGAGCGGCAAGATGGACGCCCTTTCGCGAGACCAGCAGGATCTGCGTGAACGCGTGGTACGCATCGAAGTCTGGCTGGAAGTACTCCTCGGTGGGCACCGTTCCATCCCGCCGGACCAGGGTGGTGAGGCGACCGCCACCGCCGCTCCGACGATCCCGCCACGGGGATAGCGACTCGTTCCGAAATCGCCGCGTGACGCGCAATCGCGCGTAGGGGCCAGCCCGTATCGTAGGCTTGGGACGGATGCCGAACCCGCATCCAATGGGCAGAAATCGCACGCACATCGCGGAGATTGTCCATTGTTGACCGGGACCGGCCTCGGGGGATAATGCGGTCAGACAAGGTCCAGGTCGCCAACCTGCGGAGAGCGAGTGACCCCCGATCCCACCACGTTCGACCAGCGATTCATTGAGGCGTTCGAGAACGTGGCCGAGATGCGCTCGGACATCCGCCACATGGATGCCGACATCTCGACGCTCAAGACCGACGTGTCGGAACTCAAGACCGACGTGTCCGCGCTCGGCGTCGCGCTGGCGGACTTCAGGGGCGAGTTCAAGAGCGACATGGCCGGGCTCAGGGGCGATGTCAAGAACGACACGGCCGAGCTGAGGGGCGAGTTCAAGAGCGACATGGCCGAGTTCCGGGGCGATGTCAAGAACGACCTGGCCAAGTTCCGGGGTGAATTCAAGAACGACATAGCCGAGCTCAGGGGTGAGTTCAAAAGCGACATGGCCGAGTTCAGGGGCGATGTCAGGAACGACCTGGCCGAGCTGAGGGGCGAGTTCAAGAGCGACATGGCCGAGTTCCGGGGCGATGTCAAGAACGACCTGGCCGAGCTCAGGGGTGAGTTCAAAAGCGACATGGCCGAGCTCAAGACGGAACTGGTCGACCGGATCGCGGAGAGCGAGCGAGGACTGGTGGATCGGATCACGGAGAGCGAGCGGGGACTGGCGGATCGGATCACAGGGAGCGAGCGGGGTCTGGTGGATCGGATCGCTGAGGGCGAGCGGCGCACGGCGGCTCTGCTGTGGCGGATGTTCGGCGGCATGGTGGCGGTCGCCAGCGTGGGTGTGGCCGTGCTCAAGTACCTGCCCTGAGCGGCGCTCGCATGCGCATCGATGCCTGGCCAGGAGCCTTCAGCCGGAGCCTTCAGCCGGAGCCTTCAGCCCCGGGAGCGCGAGGGTGTCCCTCGCAAAGAAAAGAAGCGCGAGGGTGGAAAGGACGTTTCCCCGACCGCTGACTCGTAAGGAAGTGTCGGCACTTCTACCGTCGCCGGAGGCGTACTTTCACGAAAGTCACTCCGGGCCGTCACCGAAACGAGGAGCCTCACGCGCTGTATCGTTCGGGAATGCCGCCGCAGGCGTTACGTCGTTATGTGCGGCGAGCACCCTTGATCTCGCGGCCAAACCCATCGAGAACGAGACGACAGGCGTTGTTGTTGACCACTCTTTCAGCGTTGCGGCAGTATTCGCGAATCCAGATGGATATCGGGACAGATTGAGGACGTGAGCCATGCCGCAGGAGAAGACATCCACCTATCGCATTTTCCTTACCGTCAGGGCGAACTATGCGGACACTTCGTATTGGACCACCGATGGGCATCCCAGCCGATCCATTGACATGAAGCCGCTGCCTTTCGGGAAAGTGATGCCGGCCGTGGCCGACTACGTCTCCCGAACGCTGGCGATGATCGCGGAGGCGGCCAAGACCGAACCTGTGGAGTACATGGTGTCCGGCTTCCTCAGAGCGCTTTATCCAGACGGCCGACAAGCCTTGCGGCATCTGGACATCAAAGCCGCAGAAGCCGAAGCAATACAGGATATGGCCTGCGCCTGGACGGACAAGAACCTGAAGGAGCTGGCCGTGATCGGGGCTGGCGTGGCTGAGTGGCAAGATGGACGCCCAGTCGATCTGCCATCGGGATCCGCCTGAACGGATGCGCGCATCGAAGTCTGGCTCGTGGTGCCTGCGTCCGGGCGCAGGATCGCGCAAGTTCCCGCGCAGGGTCGCCTGGCGCCCCTGTCGAGAGAGTTGTTGAAGTCCGGTACCCACGACACGCGGTCTGACCAGTCATAGCCGTCTTCGACGCGGACATCTCAAGAAACGTTCTGCCGGACTCTCGCCTCGCGGCCCTCGCGGCCGAAGTCGTGGTTGCCCAGGTGGCTGACCATCGTTCCGCCCTGTTTCCCGCGGAAGCGGCATATGCGGCCTCTGTCGTGCAGACCCGCGCATGGCAGTTCGCCACCGGCCGCATGGTCGCCCGCGCCGCGCTCGGGCGGATCGGTGTCCCGGCCTGCGAAATCTCGAGGCGCGGCCGCCTTCCGGTCTGGCCGGCTTCCGCCGTGGGCAGCATCGCCCACACTGGGATGCTCGGGGCGGCCATAGCCGGCCCGGCGACCGGTCACGGCGGCCTCGGCATCGATGTCGAGGCCAGGACCGCCGTCTCTCCGCAGGTGGCCGAGCGCGTCCTGACCCCCGCCGAACGGGACTGGCTGCCCGCGCCGGAGTGGCGCACCATGGTCTTCTGCGGCAAGGAAGCCGTCTACAAGGCCGTCTACCCCCTGGCTGGCGAATTCCTCGGCTTCTCCGACGTGGAGCTGGATGTCGACCCGGATGCCGGCGAGTTCCACGCGCGGTGCCGCCGCAGTTTTCGATCAGCCGGCGCCGTGGCCGCCGGACGCGGATACTGGGCCGTCTACCGCGCCCACTGGCTGGTCGTGTTTCTCATTCCCCGCGATGCGGGGGCGTAGGATGCGTCTCTGGAGTCTCCATCCGAAAGCCGCCCGTGACCCTGGAGAAGGGCCGAAACCCCAGGACAGCGATCGCGCCCCGAACCAAGTCATGTTGCCTGTCGGTCTGCCTTACAGAAGGAGATCGACGGACGCCGCCCCCGGTCAATTCAGGAAGGCAACCCGCCCGCGAGTTCGCGTTCGATTACCTCTCCCTGGGTTGCCTCCACGACAGAGATGTCGAACTGGGTCTGGAGGTTCATCCAGAATTGCGCACCGGTGCCGAGATAGCGCCCGACGCGGACGGCCGTATCGGCGGTGATGGCGCGGTCGCCACGCAGTATGGCCGTGATCCGGTTCGCAGGAACCCGGATTGCCAGCGCGAGTTGGTTTGCGCTCATTCCGCGCGCGGAAAGTTCTGCGCGCAAGGTTTGGCCGGGGTGTGTTCTGATGCGTGTCATGAAGCGTTCTCCAGAACGTTAGCCTCTGTGGTAATCCTCCACAGCGTCTCCTCCCCTCGTCGAACAGCCGCCGCGAAGCCGTATCGGCGAAAGACCGAATCACGGCTACAGGTTAGGACGCCGAGCGTAGTACGTCAAATGTCCTATTCCTCGCTTTCCGGGCTCTGGGATTGCCAACTGTGGGAGACCTCGTAGCCGCCGCCAATAGGGCCATCGCTGAAGTCACCGTAAGCCCGTGCCGCCACGTCATCCGAAAAAGGGACCATCCGAAAAAGGGACAGCCATCCGGAAAGAGCCATCATCCGGAAAAGGGACAGCCATCCGGAAAGAGCCATGAAAGGGGACAGCCATCGGGCAAGGGGACAGCCATGAAAGGGGACAGCCATGAAAGGGGACCAGCCATCGAGTGGGCATTTGCGGCAAGGAAGCCGACAGTCATCGTCCTTGCCCGGGGTGACGCGAAGTCAGCGAGACTTGCTATACCGGTTGCATGACAGAAGAATCCTGCGGATGCGTCTGTGGAGCCTCCATCCAAGGCATCTGGACTCTCGCGGGCTGGTCGCGCTCTGGAGGGAGGGCTTGCTCGCCCAGGCGGTGTTGCGGGGCGAGACGAAAGGCTATCGGCACCATCCCCAGCTGGTCCGGTTCCGTGCGCAGCCCTCGGCGGTATCGTCCATTGGCGCGTATCTCACGGCCGTGCACGTGGAGTCCATCAGCCGCGGATACCGGTTCGACGCCGGCAAGATCGCGCAAGGTGGATCGGCCGGCCGAATGGACGTGCCCCGGGGCCAGGTGGAATTCGAGTGGAATCACCTGATGCGAAAGCTCGAAGTGCGGGCACCCGAGTGGTACGAACGGCAACTCGCGGCATCGCCGGTCGTGCACCCGTTGTTCCGGGTCGTGGCGGGTGGAGTGGCGGACTGGGAACGCGTCGGTCAGTCGACACGCGGACGAATCACTCGGCCCGGGCCTTGCGCAGGAGCAACTCCAGTTCGGCGATGCGTTCTACCGACTCCGCGTATGTGAGCAGATCCCGCCCCGTCGCCGGGTCGTGCAGCCGCAGAGCGTTGTCCCGAACCACGAGGTGAAGCCCGATCCTGGCGCTCGCGAGGCTCGGTTCGCCCTGGGGCAGCCGCACTTCCGGCAGGCGTTCGTAGCGCCCCTCGCGCAAGGCGAAACCCTGCAGCCTCGGGCGCAGGTAGTCCCCGGTCGGGTCGAACAGGAAGTACTCACCGACGCCGAGAGACGCGTAGATGCGCTTCTTGCGGCCCTGGTCCTCGCCCCTGGTGCTGCGAGAGGTGATCTCGAGGACGAAGTCCGGACCCTTCGGCTCGTTCCACAGCAGGTAGGAGTCGCGCACGTGCTTCGGCGTCCCGATGACGACGAAAACGTCCGGCGCCACCACCGCGCGCGGGTTGTTCTCCTCGAAGTAGAGGAACATGTTCGCGCCCACGTACACGTCGTCGCGCGCCCCGAAGTGCGCGCGGAGCGCCAGTGCCGCGTACGTGAGGGGCAGGAACTGTGCTTCGCTCTCGGTCATCGGCTTGCCGTCCGAAGAGGGGTAGTCGATGACGCGCGGCGAAAGCCCGGGTTCGCTCATCGGCGGGTTCTCCCAAAGCCGTTGGACCGAAGGGTCGGTCCCGAGGACCGTAGCACAGCAGTCTCGGCGCCCTCAAGGCGACGGCTCCACCGCGCCTGCACGGTGCTTGGACGAACCGATCCGGGACCGCGTTCGCCAACGGAATCACGCGGTCGATTGTCCCGCTGCCCTTGTGCAGGCGGCAATGCGACATCACTGAAATCGGCGTAGGACATTACCGGCGGGCGGTGTCGGGCGGAGCGTTCTTTCCTAGTCAACCCGCGGATTGTTCGTCGCGTAGCCGAACGATTGCCGCTTCCCGAAGCTGGCGCTTGAAGATCTTCTCAGACGCGGTCCTGGGCAGGCGCCCGTCTTGCAGCCAGATGTGTTCGGGGATCTTGAATTGCGCGAGGTGTTCCCCCGCGTAGCGTTTGAGCGCTTCGGCGCCGAGGCCGGAGCCAGGACGCAGCATCACGACCGCCGCGACGGCTTCACCGAGGCGCTCGTCGGGGACGCCGAAGACGGCGCACTCGGCCACCCCGGGATGCTGGTAGAGGACCGCCTCGACTTCCTGGCAGCCGATGTTCTCGCCGCCCCGCAGGATCATGTCCTTCTTGCGGTCGGTGATGAAGACGAAGCCGTCCTCGTCCATGTGGCCGATGTCGCCGGTGTGCACCCATCCGTCCACCAGGGTCTGCGCGGTTTCCTCCGGCCTGTTCCAGTAGCACTTGAAATTCATCGCGCCCCAGATGCAGAGTTCGCCGGTTTCGCCGTGGGGGACCTCGTCGCCGTTTTCGTCGACCACGCTGATCTTGGCCAGCGGCGGCGTGGCGCGGCCGCAGCTCGTCGGGCGTTCGGTCAGGGCCTCGCCGCCGATGGTCGTAGCGAGGCCCTGGGTTTCCGTCATGCCCCAGCCGGTGCCGGCACCTCCCTGGCTGACCTTTTCGTTGATGCGCTTCGACTGTTCCGGCGGCATGGGCGCGCCGCCGCCGCCGACAACTTTGAGGCTCGACAGGTCGAACTTTTCGTAGTTTGGTGAATTCACGAGTTCCCAGGCCATGATCGGGACACCGTTGAAGCTCGTGATGCGTTCTGACTCGATGATGGAGAGGGCTTCCTCGGGATCCCACCTGTACATGCAGACCACCTTGCGGCCCTGGCGGAACGACTGCAGGAGCTGGACCACCACGCCGCTGACGTGAAACAGCGGTACGGCCAGGATGACCGCCGGGAGGTCTTTGGATTCCGCCATCCGCCGGGCGAGCTCCGGCCAGAGGTGCCGGCCGATGGCGCCGCTGGCTTCCCAGCAGAGCAGCGCCTGTACGATCGAGCGGTGGATCGAGAGCACTCCCTTCGGGTGAGCCGTGGAGCCCGAGGTGTAGAGGATCATGGCGTCGTCGTCGCCGTCGAGTTCCACCTCGGGCATCGTTTCCGAGGCTCCCGCGACGAAGGCTTCCCAAGTGCGCCAGCCTTCTTCGCGGCACCGGATGGTGACCAGGTCGATGCCGAGCCGCTTCGCGTGGCCGCCGATCCGTTCGAGCCGCTCGACGTCGACGAAGAGTAGCGACAGGCCGCTGTCCTCGATGCCATAGATCATCTCTTCGGCAGTCCACCAGGCGTTCATCGCCACGGCGATCGCGCCGATGGACGTGATGCCCATGTAGGCGAATGCCCATTCCGGGTAGTTGCGCAGCGCAATGCCGACGCGGTCCCCGGGCCGGATCCCCTCTGCCCACAACCGGTTGGCGCACTTCGCCGCGAGGTTCCACGAGTCCTGGAACGTGTAGCGTTCCTGCTCGTAGACGAGGAAGTCCCTGTCGGCGTAGGCGAGGCCTTCGGCGTACAGGTCGCGCAGGTGTTCCGGGCCGCGGACGAACGTCGTGTAGTCGATCCCGTTGACACGCCGCACCGTGGTCTCGAACGGTTCACCGGGCGCGGTCGCCGCGCGCACTGCCGCGCTGATTGCCGCCTTATCCATCCAGTGTCATCCGACCGGTTTCCGTGCGTTGGTTGCGGTTGTTTACGCGCCGTTCGATCGGGCGCGGAGCGGCAGATTCTGGCAAAGAAGTCCGGAGGCTACAATTTCGGGCAGCCCGGTCCGGCGGATGGTCAGGTCCGGCGAGGCGCGGGTGGCTGGATCGAAATCGCCGCAGGCGGGAGCGCAGCCCACCGGGGCGGTCGCGCTAGATCTCGCCAGCAGGAATGCCTGGAGGCCAAGCGAGCCCGCGGCCCAGAACTATGGGTGTCCAATTCGCCGACCGGCCCGTCACAGGCAATCGCTGAAGGGGCTGTACGAGATTGGCCTGGTGGGAGTGCATCCGGATTTTGTGTGTGTCCCCGAAAGAGAGGGGTGTACTGTATGTCTGTACATTAGTCGCTATAATGCGGGCCGTCTTTCTGTGAGATATGTCGCACGCCATTGCCGGAACTCAGCCCAGGTCAGCCGCCACCGGATCACTACTACGCGGACAACCTGATCGCGTTGGTCGAGGGGGTGCGGCAGCAGTACGGGGACATATTGACGGCGGAGGAGGCGGAGTTCGGGGAGGGCATCGTCGCGATGCCGGCGAACTCGCAGCGACTGCTGGCACGCCTGATGTCGCGCAAGGGTCCGCTGGTGCGCGTCGACTCGCTGAACTTTCGGGAGATTGACGATACCTCGGCCGCGCTGGGCTACCTCGTGGCGGAAGGGTTCGTGTCCCGGTGTCCGGAGGCGCCTGCGGCGGCGCTTGCCCGGCTGCTGACACGGGCGGAACTCGGGCAGTGTTTCGGCGATGCGCTGGCTCCCCGGAGCGAGTCGGCCGCAACGGATAACGGGTCGTGTTCGGGGGCTCCAGGCGCGGATTCCGGGCGCAGCGCTGGCGCGCCGCCGAGGCGGTCGGACGCTCGCAAGCGCGATTACCTGGAGTGGATCGAGCGCAGTCTCACCGACGCCGAGGTCCATCGGCGCGTCGAACGGGTCTTCCCCTGGGTTGCCCTGGATGGGGTGGAGCGGCTCGATCTCTACCGGCTGCTGTTTTTCGGGGACAGGCGGCGCGACCTCTCGACCTTCGTGCTGCGCGACCTGGGTCTCTCACGGTATCCCGAGTACGAACTGGCCCGCGAACGGCGCCTGTTCGCCGATCGCGCCGCCCTCGACGCCTACCGGGCGCTGATTGGCCTCGGCGACTACATCGACGAACTGGGCGCGAGGCCGCCGGCGGATGCCGCGGTGCCGGCGCTCGAGGCACTGTGGCAGCCATTCGGGAACCGCCTCTTCGAGCGCCGCCGCAGCCGCATGCTGAACCGGCTTGGCCGGGGGCTCGAACGGGTCGGCGAGTTCGATGCGGCACTTGCCTGCTATGCGCGCTCCAGCATGCCGCCGGCGCGGGAGCGCAGGGTGAGAATCCTCAAGCGCCTATTGGACACCCATGCCGTGGAGCGGCTTCGCCGGCGGATGCGCGAACGCCCGATCTGTCCGCAGGAGGCGGATTTCGCCGCCCGCTTCGGAACCCGGCGAAGCCGGGCATGGCCCCGGGAGACCGTTGTGCTGGACGTGCCGGACATCGAGCGCGTCGAAGCGGCGGCGGCTGCGGTCCTGACCGCTGACGAAGGCTGCGCGTGGCACCTAGAGAACACGCTGCCCATGGGCCTCTTCGGTCTTGCCTACTGGGACTGGGTGTTCGCCCCCGTGGACGGCATGTTCGTCAACGCGTTCCAGACCGCCCCCATCGACCTCTTCTGGCCCGACTTCCTCGAAGCCCGGCGCGATCTTTGCCCGGATCCGCTCGACAGCGACGACGAGACGCTTCAGGCGTCGCTGCTCGAGACGTGCCGCACGCATCGGGGCGTGGCGAACCGGTTGGTCGACTGGGCCGTTTTCGACGAGGACACGCTCTCCCGGCTGCTCGAGGGCTTAGGCGCGGACACCGTTCGCAAGCTCGTCGGCTTCGCGGGCGAGGACCTCGACAACGCACGGCGGGGCTTTCCGGACCTGACCGTCGTCTACGGTCCCGGCCGCTTCGAGTTCGTCGAGGTGAAGGGCCCGAACGACCGGCTGCGCGACGACCAGTACCTGTGGATCGAACGCCTGCGCGCGGCGGACTTGCCGGTCCGGGTCGCGCGATGCAGGTGAGCCAGGCAACCCGGCCAGCGGCGAGCGAGGCGACCGCCTCGGACACGGCGCCGACGATTTCCGCGACGGTGGCCGTCCGCGACCTGGCGGCCTTCGTGCATCAGCGCGGCGACATCCACTATCGCTACACGGCAAGCGCCACCGCCCAGGAGGGCATCAGTGCGCAGCGGCGGGCGCAACCGGAGCGAGAGGGCTATCGGCGGGAGGTGCCGGTAGAGGCGACGGCCACCCGAAATGGCGTCGAATTGCGCATCAGGGGCCGCATCGACGGAATCGACGACGGCGGGGGCCTGATCGAGGAGTACAAGACCACGCGTTCCGAGGTGCCAGCCCTGCACGGCCACATCGGCCATCTCCACATGGCCCAGCTAAAGTTGTACGCGGGCCTCGTGAACGCCATGGAAGCGCCGCCGGCGAGCCGCGACGCGTGGCGGCTGCGGCTGATCTACCTGCACCCGGACGACGGTACCGCCATGCCTTTCGAATCGGTGGATGGCCGGGACGAACTGGCGGAGTTCCTTGCCGACACGATCGCGGCCTACACCGCCTGGCTTGCCCGGACGGCGGCCCGGGTCGCGCGGCGCAACGCGCGCCTCGGCCAGCTGCAGTTCCCGTATCCGGAGTTCCGGGACAGCCAGCGGCGCCTCGCCCGGGGCGCCTACCGGGCGTTTCGCGACCGCGAGCAGTTGCTCGTGGAGGCGCCCACCGGCAGCGGCAAGACGGCGGCCACCGTCTACTCGGCGTTGCGCGCCATCGGCGAGGGGGTGCTTGACCGCGTCGTCTACCTGACGGCGCGCACCACCGGCAAGCAGTCGCCGACCGAAACCCTCAAGCGATGCGCGCTGGGAGAGCAGCAGGGGGAACACGAGGAAGAACCGACCGCCGCGGTCGTCCTCACGGCGAAACGGGACATCTGCTTCAACCCCGAGGAGCCGTGCGATCCGGCGCGCTGCCGATTTGCCAGCGGCTACTACGACCGCATGCGGCCGGCGCGCGACGCGCTGCTCGCGTCGGGCGTGGCGACCCGCGAAACCATCGAGGCCATTGCCAGGCAGCACACCGTCTGCCCGTTCGAAGTCAGCCTCGACGCCGCTGCCTGGGCCGATGTCGTGGTGTGCGACTACAACTACGTCTTCGACCCGGTGGTCAGACTCGAGCGCCTCGCGGCGCCACCGTTCAGCCGGGTCGGCCTGCTGGTGGACGAGGCGCACCAGTTGGGCGATCGCGTGCGGGGAATGCTGAGCACGTCTCTCAAACGCGTGGCGGTGAAGCGCGCGCTCGCCGAAGCGCCGCCGCCGGACATTGCGCGGCGGCTTCGCGCCGTGGACCGCGCGCTGCTCAAGCTGCGCCGCGAGACGAGCGGCACCGAAAGCGGTGAACCCGCGGCAATCACCGGCCCGGTCGACACCAACTCGCAGTCCAGCAAAGTTGATACAGACGCGGCGTTCCGGATCGCGGAGCCGAAGGCCCTCCTGCGCGCAACCGAACGGTTGCTGGACGCCGCCTCACAAACCGATCTCGCGTCGTATCCCGCGACCAGCGAGTTCCTGTTCGACTGTTTTCGGGTCCAGGAGGGGCAGGGGTGGCGCGACGGCGAGAACTACTGCGACCTGCTCGTTACGGACCGCCGCAACATCGAAGCCCGGATGGTATGCCTGTCCCCTGCGCCGCACATCGACGCCGTGCTGCGCCGCTACAACGGCGCCGTGCGGTTCTCCGGCACCGTGTCACCGCTGCCGCTGTTCCAGGCCGTCCACGGGCAGGACGCGTCCGACGGCTCCCGCGCCGCCCGCGTCTGTCCCGAGTGGGGTTCGAACCTGGGGGTATTCGTCGTCGGCGACGTGTCGACCTACTACCGGGACCGCGCCGCCTCGAGGGACGCGCTTACCGGGGTGGTCGAGGCGGTGGTCGGCGCGGCGCCCGGCAACTACCTGGTCGCGTTCCCGTCGTTCGCGTATCTCGACCTGGTGGTCCCCCGGCTTGAGGGCGTGGCGGAGGTCGTCGCCCAGCGGCCCGGCATGACCGATGCGGAGAAACAGGCGTTCATCGGACGGCTGTCGGAGCGGAACGTTGGGTCGACCGGAAACGGGGCTTCCCGCATGTCCGCGTCCCTCATCGGCGCCGCTGTGCTGGGTGGTATGTTCGCCGAGTCCGTGGACTTCGATGGCGGCGCCCTGAAGGGCGTGATCGTCGTCGGCGTCGGCCTCGCCCCGCGGTCGCTGGAGCGGGATCTCATCGGCGAGCGTTTCGGCGCGGACGGATTCGACGTCGCGTATCGCCAGCCGGGGATGACGCGCGTGGCGCAGGCGGCGGGACGCGCCGTGCGCGGCGTCGGTGACAGCGGCGTCGTGGTGCTGGTCGATCCACGCTTCACGCAAGTCCCCTGGAGCGCATTCTTCCCGCGGTACTGGCGCCCCGTCCCCGCCGGGAGCCGTGAAATCGGCGCAGCCGTCGCGTCTTTTTGGCGTGGCCGGTGGTAACCTCACGCCATGCGCAGGCGCACCAAGATCATCTGCACCGTCGGTCCCGCGACCGCGGACTACCCGATGCTCGAACGCATGTATGCGGCGGGCATGGACATCGTGCGGCTCAACATGTCGCATTCCGACCACGTCGAAGCGCAGAAGATCATCACCTGGATCAAGACCCTGAACCGCAAGGTCAAGTACCCGGTGCCGCTGCTGCTCGACACCATGGGGCCGGAAATCCGCACCGGTGAACTCGATGCGCCGATGCGTCTCGAACCCGGCAAGGAGGTCTACCTGACCGTGGGCCCCGCCTCCGGGGAGGAGGACGGGAGCCCCTCGGAATGGCCGGCGGACGA
Organism: Gammaproteobacteria bacterium; assembly: GCA_028821515.1. Classification (GTDB taxonomy): domain Bacteria; phylum Pseudomonadota; class Gammaproteobacteria; order Pseudomonadales; family Azotimanducaceae; genus VXNE01. Next base: position 14,444 of record JAPPGA010000065.1, read on the forward strand.
GATCCACGTCAACTACCCGGAACTGCCGGAGGCGGTGGCCGTAGGCAATTCGGTGACGCTGGACAATGGCCTCATCAACCTCGAGGTGCTGCAGAAATCGGAGCGTGGGCTGCGCTGCCGGGTGATCGATGGCGGCCACCTGGGCAGCCGCCGGCACATCAACCTGCCCGGCGTGCATGTCAACCTGCCGGCGATCGCCGGCAAGGACCGCGAGGACATCCTGTTCGGCATGGAGCACGACCTCGACTTCCTGGCGCTGTCGTTCGTGCGGACCGCCGACGACATCGCGGCGGCGAGGGAACTCCTCGGCAGCAAGACCCTCAAGATCATCGCCAAGATCGAAGACCGGGAAGGCCTCGCCAACGTGGAGGAAATCACCCGTGCGGCGGACGGCGTGATGGTGGCCCGGGGCGATCTCGGCATCGAGGTTGATATCGCGGTGATGCCGAACATCCAGCGAAATCTCGTGCGGACCTGCGCGAGGCTCGGCAAACGCTGCGTCGTCGCGACGCATCTCCTCGAGTCGATGATCGAGAACCCGATTCCGACGCGCGCGGAAGTGACCGACGTCGCCAACGCCATCTACGAGGGTGTCGACGCGATCATGCTCTCCGCCGAAACCAGCGTCGGGCGCCACCCGGTGCGCTGCGTGGCGCAACTGTCGCGCATCGCCGCCACCAGCGAGCAGTTTCCCGGGCTTGGATTCGCCGCCGACCTGATCGCGGATACGGACAAGCACCACGTCGCCAAGGCGGCGGCGGGCCTGGCGGAGGCCATCGGCGCCGCCGGTATCGTGGTCATTACCCGGCGCGGAGTGATGGTCGACCTGGTGACGAGTTGCCAGCCGCCCACGGTGCCGATCTTCGCTTTCTCGAACAACAGCCAGACGCGGCGGCGGCTGATGCTGAACCGGGGCGTGTTCTCGCATCGCACCGCGTTCTCGACCGTGCCGGAGAAGACGATACAGACGGCGCTCAACGTGTTGCAGGAGCGGGAGGACATTCCCCCGGACGAGCGCGTCGTGGTGATCTCGGACGTGCTCGCCGAGAGGCGCGTCGACGCGATCCAGATTCGTACAGTGGGAGGCTAGCGCCATGAAATCTATCGCCCTGACGGACAATATCTTTCACCCCCGCCCAAGCCCACGGTTGTGCCCATCCCACCCATCCCGCATCCCGTCGATCTTGCCGCCATAGGCGGCAAGTCCGACAGGCTGATAGCTGCGGACGAGGATCGATGGCCATGCGCAGACTTCGCTTGATCGCAGGTAAACGCACACTGTCCCCGCTTCGCGGGAATCGCCTCTTCGCGTCCCTTGGCGTTCTGCTCTGGGCCGCCCCGGTATTGCTGGCTTCCGTCGCCGACGCCGCCGTGAGGCGCATCGAACTGTCCAACGGGGATGTCTACGAAGGCGAGGTGGTGAACGGGGTCAGAAGCGGATTCGGGACCTACATCACCGCCGCCGGCCACCGCTACACGGGGTATTTCGAGAACAACCGGATGCATGGCGAGGGGACCTTTCACTGGCCGGACGAGCGCGTCTTCGAGGGCGAGTTCGTCAACGGCCTGCGCAACGGCGAGGGCACCCTGACCTGGCCGGACGGCCGGGTATTCGAGGGCACCTTCGTCAATGACCGCCGGGAGGGGATGGGACGGCTCGAGTGGCCGAACGGAAACGTCTACACCGGCGAGTTCACGAACAACTCGATTACCGGACGGGGCACGCTCGTCATGGCCAACCAGGACGTCTACGCGGGCGAGTTCGTCGACGGCGAGCGGACCGGATGGGGCGAGCAGACGTGGCAGGACGGCAACCGCTACGTCGGGGAGTTCGACCGGAACCGGCGGTATGGCCTGGGCGCGTACTACTGGCGGGACGGGACCGTGTACCGGGGGCAGTTCGTGGACAACCGAATGCAGGGGTTCGGCGTCAAGTTCGCGCCGGACGGCGAGCGTTACTTCCAGCAATGGCTGGACGGCGAACTCGTGGACGAGACGCCGGTGGCGGCGAACCCGCGCTGCGCGCTGGTCCTGGACGAGGAGGCGTGGATGTTCGCGAGCGCGGACTGCATCAACGGTCTCGCCCACGGCGCCGGTATCGCGGTGCGCCTCGACGGCCAGGCGTACGTGGACGGCGGACGATTCGTGCTCGGCAACATGGTTGCCGGCGAAATGCGCTGGCTCATCTCCCCCGGCGAGACGGGGCGGTAGCACCAGGGGCACCAAGTGGAGATTCCCGGTTTCAGGATCCAGCGGGAGGTCGGCCGCGGCGCGGCGTCGATCGTGTATCTCGCGACCTGGGGAGACATGGGCCACGAGGTCGCGCTGAAGGTCGCCGTGGGCGAGGCGGCGCAGGACCCGGCGGTCCAGCGGCGCCTCGCGCATGAGTCCGAAGTTCTCGCCCGCATCGACCATCCGCACGTGGTCAAGGCATACGAGGCCGGTACCGGCATCTGCCCGTACATCGCGCTTCAGTACCTGGACGGCGGAGACCTGGTCGCCCGGATGGGCCGGGGCATGTCGCTGACCGATGCCGTGGGCGTTGCGAAGCAGGTCGCCCTGGCGCTCGACGCCCTGGCAGGCCACGGCATCGTCCACCGCGACGTGAAGCCGGAGAACATCCTGTTCCGGGGCAGGGAAGAGGCGGTGCTGACGGATTTCGGCATCGCGGCCGAGGCGGGTGCGCAACCGTCGTCCGCGACGGTCCCCGGCACGTCCGCGTACATGAGTCCGGAGCAGGCGGCCGGCGGTGCCGTGGACAGCCGGTCCGACCTCTACAGCCTGGGTGTCGTCTTCTACCTGATGCTGACGGGCGAGGCCCCTTCCGGGTCCGGGGACGGCGGTACCGCAACCCGGGGAGCTATCCGCCTGCCGGAGTCGGTCTCGGCGTACCGGGGCGTTCTCGCTCGATGGCTTCACAAGGACCCCGACGAGAGATTCCAGACCGGCGCCGAAGTGATCCGTGCGCTGGATGCGGTCGAGGTGCGGGACCCGGCGCCCATCGCGGCGGTGCGGATCGACCCCATCGCAACCGGCGAGATTCAGGCCGTGGCGGGAGCGGCCTTCGCCGCGACGGCGGTTCGTGCGTCGATCCCGGGCCCACCGCGCCGCCGCGCGGCTTCCGTTGCCGTCGCGTCGATGGTGGTGGCCGCCATCGCGCTGGCGGGCTATTTCGGTGTTGCCGAGCGCGCGGCAATCGCGGACTTCCTCGCGCGCACGGGGTTGACGGAGGATGTCGCCCTGACCTCGGCCTGGAAGTCCGCCGAGGCGCTGCGCCTCGATCCGAACCAGTCACTGGCGGCAATCGTGGCCGCCTATCGCCGCGTCCTCGACCGGGACCCGGCGCACGGGGGCGCGCTGGAGCGCATATCGACGGTTGCCGCGGCCTGGAAGCGCGACATCGATGCGGCGCTGGAGGCGGACGACCTGGCGCTGGCGGACGCGAAGCTCAACGAGTCGCTGGGGGTCTTCCCACAGGATGCGGAACTCGCGAACCTGTTCGAGCAGTTGTCCGACCGCCGCCGCGCGGACACCATCATGCAGGACACCAACGCCCTGCTCGCGAGCCAGGGCATGTCGCACGAACCGTCGGCATCTTCCGCCACCCAGGCCTACCACGAGGTGCTGCAGCGCCTGCCCGATCACGCCGGGGCGCAGATGCGGCTGAACGAACTCGCGGGGCACTACGCGGGACTGGCGGAGCGCGCCGTGCTGGAGGGAGACGTCGCCGGTGCCATGGACAAGCTGGGCCGCGCGGTGGCTGCCAACCCGGACTATCAGGCGCTCGAGGGCGTGCGCGCGCAGATCGCCCAGGCCGCCACCGTGCAGGCGGAAATCGACGAACTCCTGAACAGGGCCAGCGCCTATCGGGCGGCCGCCGCGCTGGTCGATCCGCCGGAGGCGAACGCGGCGGAGATCTATCACCGCGTCCTGGCAACGGACGAAGACAATGCGATCGCCCGCCAGGGCCTGCTGGAGATCGCCGCCAGCGCCCTCGAGCAGTTCGGGGAGTTCCTTCGCGCAGGCAACCTCGACGCGGCCAAGCAACTCACCGACCGCGCCACGGTCGTGGGCCTGGGGGAGGTCCCGGTCAGCGAGATGCGCACCCGCTACGACGCCGAGATCGACCGGCTCGAGACCGTCGCGCGCGTCCTCGCCGAGGCGCACGAACTGTTTGCCGACGGCTGGCTCACCCTGCCCGCGGATGGCGGCGTCGTCGCCAGGTTGCGTGAAGTGCTGCGGCTGGATCCGGACAACGGCGCGGCGGCGGAACTGTTGACCCGCACGGCGCAGCGTCTCGCGTCCGCCGCGAAGGACGCGCACGCGTTCAACCTGATGGACGATGCCCGCCTCTACCTGGACCTGGCCCTGACGGTCACCCCGGATGTCGACGAGTGGCGCGTGTTGCGCGAAGCGTGGGCGGCGTCCGCCGACACCGGCTGATTCATTGACCGGCGCTGTCCCAACGGGAGCCCCGGATTCCGCGGCGCTTCGGGGGCGCCTGGTTCGCATGGCCCTCGCCTGCGTGCACCGGGAGTACCCGAACCGTATCGGCCACCTGCTCGAGTCCGACGCGGATGTCCTGCCGCCGCGCCGCCTGACCCCCGCCTTCTACGGCTGTTTCGACTGGCACAGCGCGGTCCATGCGCACTGGCTGCTCGCGCGCCTCACCCGACTGGACGGCGATGCGGCGCATGGGCCGAAGGCAAGGGCCGCGCTGTCGGAGGCACTCACGCAGGGGAACATCGCCGCGGAACTCGACTACGTGGCGGCGCGGCCCGCGTTCGAACGCCCGTACGGCATGGCATGGCTGCTGCAACTCGCCGCCGAACTGCACGAGTGGGATGACCGGGACGCACATTCCTGGCGCGAGCGGCTGCGCCCGCTCGAGGACCATGCCGCGTCGGTATTCGAGGACTGGCTCTCCAGGCTCCCGTACCCGGTGCGTAGCGGGACCCACGACCAGACGGCGTTCTCCCTGGGACTGGTGCACGACTGGGCGCGGATCACGGGAGCGTCCGGACTGCGGGACCTGGTGGAACGCCGCAGCCTGGATTTCTTTGCGGCGGACCGGGACGCGCCGCTGGCCTATGAACCGTCCGGCCACGACTTCCTGTCGCCGAGCCTCGCGGAAGCGGACCTGATGCGCCGCGTACTTCCCCCGGAACCCTACCGCGAGTGGCTCGACGGTTTCCTCGGATTGTTTGAACTTGATCCGGTTGCCGTCCCCGATCAGGACGACGGACACCTGGTGCATCTCGCGGGACTCAACTTCAGCCGCGCCTGGATGCTCGAGGGCATCGCCTCGGTTGTGCCTACCGAGAAGATCGGCGCGATGGCGGCCCGCCACCGAGATGCGGGCCTGGCTGCGCTGGGCGGGCTCACGTATGCGGGCGCCCACTGGCTGGGCACCTTTGCCGCCTATCTCATTACCCGGCGCGGCGTGGAGGCGACGGCGGTCGCGCGGACCTGATCCAGCCAGCGCGCAGGCGGCACCCGTCCCGTCGCGGGGCTTGGCTAGAATGTGCGGGACTACCCGCCAACCATGGAGAGATCCCTTGGGGTACGACCCGGAAATCCCGCGGGCGCACTACGACCGCCTGGCGGACGCCGAGTGGACGCGCCTGACACGCCGCCGCCGCGGCGAGCTCAGCTTCCTCGTGCACATGGACGTGCTGGAGCGGCACATCACCGCCGGCATGGATGTGCTGGAGATCGGCGCGGGTGGCGGCATCTACACGAAGGAACTGGTGCACATGGCGCGGCGGCTCACGGTCTCGGACATCTCCGAGGTCCAGCTTGCGCTGAACCGCGGCCACATGCGGGATCTCGGTGTCCTCGACCGGGTGGACGAGTACCGGGTCCTGGACCTGGCCGACCTGGGCGCGCTCGAGGCCGAGTCGTTCGACGCCGTGGTTTGCGTGGGCGGCCCCCTGAGTTACCTGCTGGACAAGGAAGCTGCGGGTGTCAGGGAGATGCTCCGGGTGGTCAGGCCCGGCGGCATCGTCGTGCTGGGCGTCATGTCGCTGATCAGTACGCTGGTGCTATTCATGGGCATGGTGCCGGCGGAGACGGAGAAGATCGGCATCGACAACATGCGCTGGCTGCTAGAGACCGGCTACCAGGACCGCGAGCACCATCCGGCGACCGAGCACTACTGCCACATGATGACGAGCGCGGACATCGACGCGCTGCTGGCGGACGAGGCCGTCCACGTGGTCGAGAAACGAGCCGCCGGCGTGCTGGGCATGGCGGGAGAGGAAGCCCTCAACGCCGTGAGGAAGGACGACGGCCTGTGGTCGCTCATCGTCGAGAGGGAACTCGCCTGGTCGAAGCTCCCCGGCACGCTGGACCTGGGCGACAACATCGTCTACGTGTTCAGGAAGCGTTGAACGAGGCGCGACTGCTAGCCGGTACCGTGCGGTGATTGACTCTCGTCGTCCAGACGCTATGGTATTACCAATATGTAAGGAACAAGTCCAATAGTAATGCAAGCGACAATCACCACAAAGGGTCAGGTCACGGTTCCCAAACCGATACGGGACAGGCTCAGGCTCAAGCCGGGCGACAGGATCGACTTCATCCTGGACTCCGGGGACGAGGTCAGGGTCGTCCCCGTAACTGCGTCCGTGAGACAACTCAAGGGCATGGTGCCGAAGCCCAAACAACCGGTGACGCTTGAACAGATGGACGATGCCATTGCTGCAGCGTATGCGCGCCGCCGGTGATCGGCCTCGACACCAACATCCTTATCCGTTACATCGTTCAGGACGACGAGGAGCAGGCCCTGGCGGCGACGCATCTGATCGAAAACCAGTGCACGGAACAGTCGACGGGATTCGTAAGCGCGGTGGTATTGGTGGAACTTGTATGGGTTCTGGCGGCGTCCTACGAGTACGGCAAAGACGTGATCGTGGCCGTGATGCAGCAAATCCTCCGGACAACCGAGTTCACCGTTGAGGATGGCGATGTGGTCTGGCAGGCCCTGCGCGAGTTCGAGACCGGCAATGCGGACTTCGCAGACTGCCTGATCGCCCATCGCAACCATTCAAAAGGTTGCGCGACGACCTACTCGTTCGATCACCGGGCGGCAAGAGGGAGTTACTTCACACTTGTTCCCTGATTGCCCAGGGACCTTACCGCTGGACCTGGCTCCACGTTTGCAGAGGACTTCCCAAGGGGCTATTGCGGGTTCTCGGTGCCGCCCAGGAGATCGGCCAGCGCAAGTGCTGGCGCGTAGGTTGGGTCCACCGCCAAGGCGGCCTCGATGTGCGGCATCTCGCCACCCTGGTCCTGCATGTACCTGAGGTAGCCGAGGTAGTAGTGCGCGTAGGGATTGTCGTCGCTGATCGCGAGGGAGCGCTCGGCATACTGGCGGGCCGAGGCATGGTCGCCCGCGTCGCCGCTCGTGCGTGCCTGGAGGTACATCTCGTAGGCGCGAGAATCGATCGCGGGCCCGGCGGAAACTTCCGCATCGCCCAATAGCAGCTTCTCGGCGATGCCGTCGGCGATGGCGTCGCGAAGGGCGAAGATGTCGTCCATTGGACCGCTCACGGTGTCCCGCCAGGTCACGTCGAGGTCCGCAAGGTCGGTGAGGCGGGCGGTCACGGTGAGCCTGTCGCCTTCGCGCCGAACACTCCCTTCCACCGCGTAGGTTGCGCCGAGGGTGTCGGCGAGTTGCCGCAGGCGCGTCTCGCCGCTTGGGTACTGGGACGTCTCGCGCGAGTCGAGCACATCGAAGTCGGAGACGCTGGCGAGGCCGGATACGATCTCGGCCGCCATGCCGTGGGCGAGGTGCGCATCGCGGCTAGAGGATTCCATTTCGGCGAACGGCAACACGGCGATGGCGATGCGTTTCGGCGCGATTTCCGGCAACACCATCCACCAGCCGATGCCGGTGCCCACCACGACGACCATCATCGCCGCGATGGCGAGCACGAAACCGTTGAGTCCTGGTGAGCTCATGGGCGCGGACAATAACCGCTAACCGCAGTTGGGGCAGTTCCGGATTCTGTTGGCAGGTAGGGGAGCCGGTTCAGCTTCAGCGCTTCGGCCCCTGCAGCTCGGTGATCATCGCTTCGAGGCGCAGGGTCTGCTCGTTCAACGCCGTGACCACGCGCCGGAGGTCGTTCGCCATCACGATGGCCGTCGCTGCCTCGATGGCGGTGTTCTCGTCCGCGAGGGCAGCGGTCAGAACCTGGCGCGCCGTGCGGTATTCGCTATCGTCCATTTGGGAGTCCCTCCATGAATCGGGTGTGCGCAACGTTATCGCAATTCGGCGGGCCGGCGCGACCCGAGTGTCCCGGACCGGGACGTTTCGGAAGCAGCCGATGATCGGTGGATGTCCGGCTGACCCTGCTACCATGAGCGGATGCTCAAGATGTTGGCAGTTGGCGGCCTGACACTGTTCCTGGCGCTTCCGGTCAGTTGTGAACTCCGGCCCAAGGGCACGTCCCCCACGTTCGAAGAGATGGAGGTCTGCACGAAGATCGGTGCACAGTGGCTCTCAGCTACCGGGAGAGCCGACGCCGAAGACTGGTACTACATCAAGAGATGTTCGATAGGCGCCCGTGACGGGAAGCCGACGGAAGTCCGGATTCACGTGGTGTCATCGCTGCCCCTGCAGGATGTGCGAGGGGCGAATCCGCTCGAGGCGTGCGTTGGCATCGACGACCTTCGGGCCGCGGTTCGTTCGGTGATGGATGCGCCGGTTTCGATCAGACTGAAGCTCTCCGACTCAACGTCGACATGCGCTCGCACTGAGGTCCCGGCCCTTGTCAGGTTCCATCCTGGGGACTCGCCCTGAGCGCCCGACGCCGCAGCCGGACGGCCATGAAGATCCCGTCGGGAGTCTGTGTGCCGCTGTTGCTGGCGCTGACGGCGGGTTGTGGCCTCGTCGACATCGACATGCCCGGAGACCCTACCTACGAGGAGATCGAGAACTGCGTAAAGATCGCCGCCGACTGGCGCGCAAGGATCGGGAGAGCCGACGCCGACGACTGGTATCACGTCAAGGAATGTTCAATCGATGTCCGGGAAAGGAGGCCGACGCAGGTCCGGGTTGCCGTTTGGTCATCGTTGGAACCAGAGGATGACGACTGCAGGGAGCTGAGTTCCGCACTCAAAGCCGCGGTTGAATCCAGGATGGAATCGCCCGTTGCGATCAATGCCAGCGTTGTGACACGGGGCGTTAGTTGCTGGTCGTCGAGCGCTTTCCTCTTTGACTCGGAGGACGGTCACTGAGCTCGGCGCCATGCCGGGTGTCTAGTCGCCGAAAAGACTGGTCGGAGTGCGCGGATTTGAACCGCGGGCCCCGCCTCCCGAACTCGATTCGGGGGCCGAACTTGGCCCTAAATCACTGATTTTCCGTACGCTCACGACGTTTCGTGTACTTTCAAACGGCATGAAACCGGGAAGCTTCCCGGTTTCCCCGCTCCATCGCCGCGACCGCGCTGTGCAAGTAGTCGGGGTGATGGTGCCCGTACACGCGCTCAAGCATATCAAGCGTGATGCCGAAATACCCTGCGGCGGCCCACTTGTCCGCGCCGTTTTGCATGGCCCAGGTGACAGCTGTATGGCGCAGGTCGTGGCGGGTGCAGTGCTCGATCCCGGACGCGCGAAGGGCCGTTGTCCACGCCTTCTTCACGTTCCCGACGCGCTGCCCGTCTACCTCGACCACCCAGCGTGCCCCGTTACGCTCCCATCGCCTCATGTGTGCGAGCAGTTGGCGGGGGATCGGGATGGGCGGCTGCCGCTTCTTCGTCTCAACCGTCCCGGCAGCGCGGCGGTGCATGATGCCGCGCTTGGTGTCCACCCATCCCCCGGTCGTGTGTGGCATGAACCGCAGTCCGAGAATGGCACTTGATCGGGTGCCGGTGTAAGCAGCCACGAGGATAAACCGGCACAGGTGCCGGGCCCGGTCCTGCGGGTTGTTTCGCGCGGCCTGGAGTAGGGCGGCGGCCTCGTCTCGTGTCAGCCATCGGTCGCGCGGTGGCGGCTTAGGCGGCAGCTTCACCCTGGGCGCAGCCGTGATGTAACCCTCGGAGTGCGCGTAGTTGATCGCGGCTTGGAGAGTCCCAAGGTCTTTGCGAATCGTTGCGGGCGCTCGGTCCGAATCTTCGCGTAGCGTCGGCACACTTCGCCGGTGATGACGGAAAGTGGCAGCGGCCCAAGCACGGGCAGTAGCTGGTCGATACTGGTAGCGATCCGGACCGGATCGCGGACGGTAGGGCCGTGCTCGTCAGCGTACGTCGCCAGCACCTCAGCGACGGTTATTTGGTCGGGCGTAGCTGGACCGGTGGTTGGCCGGTCGAGCGGGTTTGTATCGCAGGCTCGCTACGGACGGCGTGCTGATCGTGGACGAGGGTCTACGCGTGAGCTGATCGGAGACCTTGATCGACCACCTCCGGGTCGTTGGCATTCGTCTCGAGGTGATGTACTGCGACCGCTTCCTGATCGGCACTCTAAAGGACGCGGTGGCGGGACGCTGGCAGGTTGTGGATCGAGTGACGAGGTGGTCGGAGGCAACGGAGGACATCGCCGGGTTCCGGCGGCTGACGGCGGACGGGCCGCTATCAATCGTGCCCGGGGTCGAGCACTTGCGCGGGTGTCGCTATCCCAGGCGTCGGTGAAGTCGGACGAACAGGGCAGCGTCCGCATCGAGAAAAAACGACATGGCCGTAGCCGTGATGATGTGGCCGTCGCTGGCACCCTTGCGGCGGGGGCGTTGGTGAGGTCGATGTCGAAGCGTCCCACCCGACGATGGCGCTACCGGGGAGTGGCAGCGTGACTCTTATGTCCACTCCGCAGGCGGCGCTCCGTCTTTCAAAGCCTCGTCGGCCCGCCTAATCCTTTCCCTGATTTCTGTCAGGCGCACTGTGTCCCCTAGGTTGGCCAATGGAATGTCGTACTGCGACTTGTTGCCATCTTCATAGTCGTCGAAGTCCACACCGATCTCCGCGGCGATCTTTCTTCGCGCTGCGATTTGCGACTTACTCAGCTTCTGGCCTCGCCATCCGGTTAGAGCCACTTTTGAAGACTCCAAACTGGGTTCAGGAATGGTCATTGTAGCTCGATGAGTCGTCGTCATCCTGGTAGCTGCCATCATGCGGCGCTGGACCGCAGACGGTGGGCGCTTACGCGGCTGCGGGCCTTCGAGCGGGACGGCTGGCGGTGCACCGGATGTGGACGTGCTGGAAAGCTTGAGGGGCATCACATCATGCCGTTGGAGGATGGCGGCGCAGCCTACGATATCGACAACATCAGAACGCTCTGACGCGAGTGCCACATCGTGGAGCACCGCCGCCAAGCGACGCCAGAGGACGCGGCGTGGCGGGAGCTAGTCGAGGAACTCACCTAAGAACGGAAGGACTCGTTTGATGATCACGTCGGCTGCCGGGATGAGTACTACGAACAGGGTTGCAATAGTTATCCAAAGCCCGACTCTTCGGCGGCGACCTTCGATCAGCGCCTCCGCTGCCGAGAATCGCATCGTCTCGTTGCCCTCCCACGCGACGAAGTAACACTTCCTCCGACGGTTGCGGTCAAGGACATCGTCGTTCACGTGATCGCTCCAGACTCCCTTATAGCACTCGGCAGCGCCATAGGGGCGACAACTACCCTGCTGCCGCTCCTCCTCGCCCCATGTGTCTTTGACCAACGGTCCGCCGCCCGTGAAGGGGTTAAGAGACCTCTTCGTGAGAAAGATGCAATTCCGGCAGCAGTGTTTCGGCTTACGACCCACAACGGAGACTCCCACCGTGTGAACCTACGTGCGTAGGGTCCGTCCCAATCCGCCCGTACCCTCTAGTGTGCCCCCGACCGTAGTGATGATCGCCGAGTGTAGTTCGTCGATAGAGTCTGCAATCACGGTCGCGTGAAGGTGCTCCACGTTGACCTCCACCACGTCAGCGAGAGGCAACATAGAAGCATCTAGGACGTAGGGAATCTCAGCCTCTGGTCGAGACGCCCGTTCGAGGTTGATGATGTAGTCCTCCAACCTGCGGTCGTCCGCCACGCGGAACTTCCACCAGTAGCGGTGGGGCCTTCCATCGACGACCTCATCCACCGTGATATCGAGCAAGTATTCCATGCGTGGTTCCCCTATTCCTTCCGCTCGTACACGCGACCATTTACGTACCGGTAATTCTCCATGATCTTCCCGTCAAGATGGGAAGGGTTGTTCAACTCGGGGGCGTAGGCAGACCGATACCGAAAAACCAACTTCAGGTAGTTGTCCACTACCCGTTCATCTTGAATCGATATCCGCGAGAGGAAACGCTTGCGGCTCTCGTTCGGCACCATCTTGACGGCAGAAGTCTGAAAACCAGTAACAAGTGTGTTGCCGCGCGTTTGCACGTGCCAGCTGGCCTCAATGGGTATGTCGTTGAGGCAGACCACTTCGAGGAGTAGCTGACCCGAGCTATCGTTACCGAGCCTCGCAGTTACGGACGGCGGCGTGTTCTTTCTTTCAGCCTCCGCTTCCTCGTGCAGGTAGTCGATTCGATTGTCGATCCTCGACTTGAAGTAGATACCAGCCGCCGTCACTGCGGCTCCTAGGGCGAGAGCGACGTAGGGCACCCAGGTGGCGAGTTTCCCAAGGAGCGCCGCGTTGCTCCACCAAGACATCTCGTGCTAACCCACTCTAGTCAGAATCCCATCCGTCGGGTGGTTCGAACGCCTGAAGCGCATCGTGTGCGGTGTCGTCGATCTTTCCTATAGCGTGCCAACTAACTGAGAAACAGACTCGGACACCCTCTCCATCATGTTGCTGTGGGAAGTTCTGCCCCTTCACCGGCTGCACCTTCACATTATCGAAGTCCGACCCGATCAGGTTGCTTGTGAAAAGCCCTCGGCAAAGCCTCATCATCTCGCGGGCCTTTGCGTGTTTGTCATCGCTACTCAATTTGCGGTTTCCAAGTTCAATTTGCGGTGGTCCTATGAGTGGGGGCGCATCGGGCACACTTCAAGCCCTTTCCCCCGTCATGGAGTACTAGGGCCCCCTGCTGGGGTAGAGTCCAACGCCCCCGGCCCGACAAGGCTTGTCACTTCCCGCCGGCTCCCCTTCAAGCTGTTTCCCCGATGGTTTGATTCGGGGCCGGGCGGAAGTAGGACGCCCGCGATCCGGTAGCGGCTATCGTTAGCTGGGCGACCGCTGACGCCCCGGACGCTCGACGCTGGCTACTTGACGCCGGACGCTTGGACTAGCTGCTTCTCAACGGCCAGCCGCTAGAAAATCTCCGCCTCGGCGGTTTTATTACCCCAGCCCCCTAAGTCGAACGTGGCTAGGAATTTGCGGCCCTCATCGTCCATCAGGGTCGCGTAACCGAGCGCGTCGGGCGTCAGGTGCCGTTCGACGGCATCGCGCACTAGGGCGCGGAGGGTGGGCGCGGGCATGGCCTCGGCCTCGACGGTATCGTCAACCTCCGGGGCGCGGGTGTCCGTCGCCTTGCGGGGTTTCGTCGGGAGGTCGAACTCCGCTATCTGGTTCTCGTTCACCGCCACGCGGTCGAACCGTATCGGAGTTGTGGTGAGGGTCGGAAGCTCCCGAGCCAGCGCCACGTCGACAAGCACTCCTGCGGGGTCGTAGTCTCCGACATAGACGATCTCGACGGCCTGGTAGGGCGCATACCCCTGTGCTGCCTGCCATGCGTAGCTCGCGGAGGCGAATCCGCCGCAGGGGTACAGGGAGACGGCTAGGCGCTTGCATTCCTCGTGGATCATTCCCGCGATGCTCTTGGACTCGCACCAGACCTCGACCAGAACATCGGCATCGCCCCACAGGCCGAAGCGGTAGGCTCGCGCCTGCGCGCGGACGAACTCGATCGGGTCTCGGTAGGTCGGGACGTGCCACCGCATGCGCGAGGCGTCGGTGATCCATCCGTAGGGCAGGCGTCCGGCGCGGCGCATCTCCACCACGCGCTTTTGGATTTGCTTGTAGCCTTGTTCGGTCTTTGGGACCGGCTCAGCTAGGCGCGGGTCCGTCATGCGGTCGCACGCTGACGGGACGGTCGGCCTCGTATACAGCGTGAATTTGCGCCTCTAACAGGACGATCTGCGTCTTAGTGCGCCGCTTTCGTGTGCCCTGGCTCACCGTCTTGCGATCCACGGGCGCACCGTCTGTGGTGTGACTTGGGGCTGAATCCGGGCAGTTCACCGGTTTCGATTGGGTGAGGGGGTGCGGGAGGCGGCGTTCAGCCATTGAAAAGACTGGTCGGAGTGCGCGGATTTGAACCGCGGGCCCCCGCCTCCCGAAGGCGGTGCTCTACCAGGCTGAGCTACACTCCGACGCCGTCCGCGCGGCATGGGCCGGCGGGCGGCGTATTGTAATGCGGGCGGCGTGGATCGCGCCAACCCGAAAGCCATTTCCAGACGGGCATCCAACCTCGGCGTAACGGATCGGCGACGTCGGGCACCTCGGCGAATGCCCCTGGACTACCGCATCCGCGCCACGGCGAAGCTGGTGAGCGCTTCGAGTGCCTCCCGGTAGATGTTGTTGGGCAGGAGCGCAAGCGCGTCGGCGGAGCGGGCGGCGAATTCCACGGCGCGGTCGCGCGTGTAGTCGAGCGCGCCGGAGCGGCGCACGGCGGCCCGCACGGCGGCCAGCGCGTCGGCGCAGCGGGTCTCGAGGGCGTCGCGCACGAGGGCTGCATCCTGGGGGGAGCCGAACTTCATGGTGCGGATGAGCGGCAGTGTCGCCTTGCCTTCGGCGAGGTCGTCGCCGATGTTCTTGCCCATGACGTCGCTGTCGCCCTCGTAGTCGAGCCAGTCGTCGACGAGTTGGTAGGCGAGGCCGAAGTCCCTGCCGTACGTGCGCATCGCCTGGATGGTCTCCGCATCCCTGGTGGCGAGTACTGCGGCGGTGTGCGCCGCGGCCTGGAACAGCAGGGCGGTCTTGCGCAGGATCACCTCCATGTAGTCTGACTCTTCGTAGGCGGCGTTGCCGATGTGGTCGAGCTGCAGCACTTCCCCCTCGGCGATGACGTTGGTGGCGTCGGCGACGATGGCCATGACGTCCATGTTGTCGAGGTCCACCATGAGCTGGAATGCGCGCGAGTACAGGAAGTCGCCGACGAGGACGCTGGGGGCGTTGCCCCAGGTCACGTTCGCGGTGGCGCGCCCGCGCCGGAGATGGGAGCCGTCCACGACGTCGTCGTGCAGCAGCGTGGCCGTGTGGAGGAACTCGATGATCGCCGCCAGGCGGATGTGGTCCGAGGCGTCGTAGCCGCAGCAGCGGGCGGTGAGCAGGACGATGAGCGGGCGCAGGCGCTTGCCGCCGCTATTGACGATGTAGGCGCCGATCTGCTCGACCAGGGCGACCTCCGACGCCAGTTGGGTCGGAATCAGCGCGTTGACCTGCGCGAAGTCGCTGGCGGCGAGCCGGTAGATGGACGCGAGGTCAGTCGCGTCGAGGCGCGGGGCGCGTGCGATCGCCGGATTTGACGCCATCCTGCCGAAGCTCCATATCGTGATATCGGCGCCGTTGCCCAGGGTGAGCCGCGCGTTGTAAAGGCCGCCCCCGGTCCGTAGAATTACGCGCCTTCAGCCCGGTGGCGGCGCACGGCCAGGTGACGTGTTGCGGCTTTAGCAGGGCGAATCTACGGTGAGCCGATTGCTCGCGGCATTGTAGTACAAAGGGTGTCCCACAGGTTGCATGGTTGCGTATATGTTTGCGGTTTTCGAGAGTGGCGGTAAGCAGCATCGCGTGTCTGAAGGGGACGTGGTCCGACTCGAGCGGGTGTCCGGGGAGCCGGGTCAGAGCGTCGAGTTCGACCGCGTGCTGATGGTGTCCGAGGGCGACGACGTCACCGTCGGGACCCCATACGTGGAAGGTGGCAAGGTCACCGCCGAAGTAGTGGACCAGGGGCGCGCGGACAAGGTGCGCGTCATCAAGTTCAAGCGCCGCAAGAACTACCTGCGCCGGGCCGGCCACCGCCAGCAGTACACCGAAATCCGAATCACGGGAATCAACGCTTGAGCTGGTGGGGCTTCGCGGGTGCGTTACAATGGCGCTCCGATGCCTGATCCGGCGGTTACTGGAGGGTAGTGCATCATGGCGCACAAGAAGGCTGGCGGAAGTACGCGCAACGGGCGCGACTCCCAATCAAAGCGTCTCGGCATCAAGAAGTACGCCGGACAGTTCGTTCGCGCCGGCAACATCCTGGTTCGTCAGCGGGGCACGAAGTTCAATGCGGGGGAAAACGTTGGTTGCGGCCGCGACCACACGCTGTTCGCCACCGCCGACGGATACGTGAGCTTCTTCGTCAAGGGTCCCCAGGGCAAGAAGTACCTCACCGTCACACCCGATGCCGTGCCGGAAAGCCCGCTGACCACATCGGCATAGGCCGGTAATCCCCGGGTTTGGGAACGGCGGGGCGTTAGCGTCCGGCTTCCATCGCCATGCAGTTCGTCGACGAAGTCGCGGTGACCGTTGCGGCGGGCAAGGGCGGTCCCGGTGCGTTGAGTTTCCGGCGCGAGAAATCGGTTCCGCGGGGTGGCCCCGACGGCGGTGACGGCGGTGACGGCGGCGATGTCCTGCTGGTCGCGAACGAGGCGCTCAACACGCTGGTGGACTTTCGTTTCCAGCCCCACTACCGCGCGGAGAACGGCCATCCCGGCGCCGGCAGGAACCGGACCGGTGCCAGCGGCGAAGACTTGACGCTGCGCGTTCCGGCGGGCACCACCGTCATCGACGAGGACACCCTGGAGGTCATCGGGGACCTTCCGCATGCCGGTTCGAGCCTGGTGGTCGCGCGCGGCGGCCGGCGCGGCGCCGGCAACGCGCGCTTCAAGTCGAGTACCGACCGCGCGCCGCGCAGGACGACGCCGGGAGAGCCGGGCGAGAGGCGCGCACTCAGGCTGCAGCTCCAGGTCATCGCCGATGTGGGCCTGCTTGGCCTTCCCAATGCCGGCAAGTCGACGTTCATCGCCCGGGTTTCCGCGTCAAGGCCGAAGATTGCCGACTATCCATTCACCACCCTGGTACCGAACCTCGGCGTGGTGCGCATCGACACCGACACGAGCTTCGTGGTCGCCGACATCCCGGGACTCGTCCCGGGCGCCGCCGCCGGCGCCGGGCTCGGCACCCGGTTCCTCCGGCACCTGGCCCGGACGCGCATCCTCCTGCACATGGTCGACGTGGCGCCGCCGGACGGATCCGATCCTTTGCACAATATCGACGCAATCGAGCGGGAGCTTCTCGCCTATAGTCCCGCCTTTGCGGAGCGGCCGATCTGGATGGCGCCGAACAAGATGGACCTGACGACAGACACCCGGGTGGCCGATGCGATTCGGTCGCGCTATCCGGACCGGGCCGTCTTTCCGGTCTCCGCGGCGACGGGGGAGGGGGTCCCCGCTCTCGTGCGCGCGCTCGCCGCCGGACTCGCCGGCATTGACGTCGAAGCCGAGGCGGCGTTGCGGCAACGCATTTCGCATGACGTGCTGCTGCGCTCGGAAGCGGAGCGGCGCGCCATCATGACCGAACGCGAGGCCGGCGACACGGCTGACGACCAGGACATCGATTTCGACGTCTCCGACGATCCGGCGGGGGCCGGACCACGAACATGACGGTGCGGCAGAACATTCGCGAGGCGGGCCTTTGGGTGGTCAAGGTCGGGAGCGCGCTCCTGACGGGGAACGGCCGCAGCCTGGACCATGACGCCATTGGGCGCTGGTGCGACCAGATCGCCACCTTGAGGGAAGGCGGCCGCCGGGTGATCCTGGTGTCGAGTGGCGCGGTGGCGGAAGGGTGCCGCAGGCTGGGCCTCGCGAGCCGCCCGGAGAGCGTGCACGAGTTGCAGGCAGCGGCGGCGGCCGGACAGATGGGGCTGGTGGAGGCTTACGAAGGGGCGCTGCGGCGTTCCGGGCTCGGCACTGCGATGGTGCTCCTGACCCACGACGACTTCGCCGACCGGGGCCGCTACCTCAACGCGCGCACCACGCTCAGGACCCTGCTCGACTTCGACGTGGTGCCGGTGATCAACGAAAACGACTCGGTTGCCACCGAAGAGATCAAGCTCGGGGACAACGACATGCTGTCGGCGATGGTGGCGAGCGCATTGGCCGCGGATGTCCTCGTGCTGCTGACGGACCAGGACGGGTTGCTGGAACGCGATCCGAGGGTGGACCCGGGCGCGCCGCTGGTGAGCGACGCGTCGGCGGACGATCCGAGGCTCGACGGTTACGCCGGAGGCGGGGGCGTGCTGGGCCGGGGCGGCATGGTGACGAAACTCGCGGCGGCGCGGCTCGCGGCGCGTTCGGGCACGCATACCGTGATTGCGAACGGCAATCTCGACGACGTGCTGCTGATGATCGCCCGGGGGTCGGACATCGGCACGGTACTCGCGGCTCATGTCGAACCGCTCGCTTCGCGGAAACGCTGGATCGCCGGCCAACTCATCGCCAAGGGCGAGATCGCCCTCGATGCCGGCGCGGTTGAAGCGGTCCGGAACAGGGGCGTCAGCGTGCTTGCGGTGGGCGCAGTGCGGGCGACCGGTACGTTCAGGCGCGGCGACATGGTCCGTGTCACGGACGCGGAAGGAGCCGAGGTGGCCAAGGGACTGGTGAACTACAGCGGCGACGAAATCCGGCTGCTACTGGGTGCTGCAAGCAGCGAAATCGAATCGCGCCTGGGCTACGTCGACGAGCCCGAACTGATCCACCGGGACAACCTGGCGGTGCTGTGATGCTCCCGGCGGGACGGGGAGCGCGAGAATGAGACGGGGCTTAGCCGAGCGCCTGGATCTGGGCGTGCAGCCGCGACTTGTGCCGCGCCGCCTTGTTCCTGTGCAGGATGCCCCTGCCGACCAGCTTGTCGAGGACCGGCACGGCGGACTCGAACGCGGCGGCGGCCGCTTCCTTGTCGCCCGCCGCCAGCGCGGTATTGACCCGCTTCAGATAGGTGCGGTACATCGAGCGCTGGCTCGCGTTGCGGGCCCGCCGGGACTCGGCCTGGCGGGAGCGCTTCCTGGCTTGTCGATTGTTGGCCAACTGCGTCTTCCTCGTGAAGGACGCGCTAATGTGCCCGCGGGGTCCGGCGATGTCAACCGGACCGGCTAACCAGGAGACGGGCGGCACCGCCGACGTCGCCGCGGCGGGGTCGGTGGTCGCATCGATGACGGCGCTGTCGAGGGTCAGCGGGTTCGTCCGGGACATCGTGCTGTCGCACTTTCTCGGCGCTGCGGGCGCGGCGGACGCCTTCTTTGTGGCGTTCCGGATACCTAACTTCTTCCGGCGCCTGTTCGCCGAAGGCGCCTTCGCCCAGGCGTTCGTGCCGGTGCTGGCGGAGTACCGTACCGGCGACCGCCGCGCGCTGGACGACTTCGTGCGGGCCGTGGCGGGTAACCTCGCCCTGGTGCTGGCGCTCGTGACCCTTGTAGGCGTCCTCGGCGCATTTGGCCTGGTCGTGGTCTTCGCGCCGGGCTTCGCTGGCGACGACGATCGCCTGGCGCTGGCCACGGACATGCTGAGGGTCACCTTCCCGTACCTGGCATTCATCTCCCTGACGGCCTTCGCAGGGGCTTTGCTCAACAGTTTCCATCGCTATGCGGTCCCCGCCTTCACGCCGGTATTGCTGAACCTGGTGCTTATTGGGGCGGCGCTCTTCGCCGCGCCGTTGTTCTCGCACCCGGCCATGGCCCTGGCCTGGGGGGTGCTCGTCGCGGGCGCCGCCCAACTGCTGTTCCAGTTCCCGTCGCTGCGCCGCCTCGAACTGCTGCTGGCTCCGAGGGTCGACTGGCGCGATCCCGGCGTGCGCAAGGTGGGGAGCCTGCTCGGCCCCGCCGTGTTCGCGGCGTCGGTCCACCAGCTCAACGGGCTGATCAGCGGCATTCTCGCCTCGCTGCTCGTGACCGGGAGCATTTCGTGGCTGTACTACGCGGACCGGTTGATGGAGGTGCCCATCGGGCTGGTGGCGGTGGCTCTCGGCACCGTGTTGTTGCCGAACCTCTCGAGGCTGCACGCCGAGGGAGATCCGGACGGTTTCGCGTCGACGCTGGACTGGGGCCTGCGCATGGCGGTGCTGTTCGCCCTGCCCGCGGCGGCGGCGCTGTTTTTCCTTGCCGTCCCGCTGGTGGGGACGATGTTCCACCACGGCGAGTTCGACGCCGGGGACGCGCGCATGACGGCGCTCGCGCTGCAGGCGTTCGCCCTCGGCCTGCCGGCGCTGGTCGTGGTCAAGATCGCAGCACCCGGGTTTTTCGCGCGGCAGGACACGCGCACGCCGTTTCGCTATGCCGCGGTCTCCGTCGGGGTCAACATCGTGGCCGGACTGGCGCTCTTCTGGTGGCTCAAGCACGTCGGGCTCGCCCTGGCGCTCGGTATCGCCGCCACCGTCAATGCGGTGCTGCTCGTGCGGGGACTGCTGCGCCGGTCCGACTACGCGCCCACGCGCGCGCTCTGGCGAACGGTTGCCGCGGCAACCGTTGCCAGCGGCGTGATGGTGGCGGCGCTCGCATGGTTCGTTCCGCCGGACGAAGCCTGGCTCGATGCCCGGGCGTTTGCGCTCGAGGCGTTCACTGCCGGCACGTTCGTGGCCTCTCGGGCGCTGGTGCTTGCCTCCGCGGTGGTGGTCGGTCTGCTGGCGTACGCCGCCGCCGCGTACGCCATGGGCGTGCGGCCCCGCGACATGCGCCACCGCGTCTGAGCGGGCGAGTAGAATCCGGCCCATGAAGCTCATTCGCGGCCTGCACGGCATCGCCCCGGAGCATCGCGGCAACGTCATGACCATCGGCAATTTCGACGGTGTGCACCACGGCCACCTGAAGCTGCTTGACGACCTCGTGGCGAAGGGCGTCGAACTCGAGCGGCCGACCCTGTTGATGACGTTCGAGCCTCAGCCGCGGGAGTTCTTCCGGGGCAGGGAGGTGCCGGCGCGGCTGACGCGGTTCCGCGAGAAGATGCACCTGCTCCGGCCGACGGGCATCGACCGCGTGCTCTGCATTCCGTTCAACGAAGTAACGGCGTCCATGCCCGCGTCGTACATGGCCAGGGACGTGCTGCGCGACACTCTCGGCGCGGAATACGTCATGGTGGGGGATGACTTCCGGTTCGGGGCCGGGCGCGTCGGCGACTACGCCATGCTGAAAGCGGCCGGCGGCCGCTACGGCTACGGCGTCAGCCACATGGATACGCTGATGCTCGACGGCGAACGCGTCAGCAGCACTGGCATCCGGTCGGCGCTCGCCGCCGGCGACCTCGTGATGGCGGAAAAACTGCTGGGTCACAAGTACTTCATGATGGGACACGTCGTCTACGGGCGGCAGATCGGCCGCACCATAGGCGTGCCGACGGCCAACATCCGGCTGCAGCGATACCGGTCCGCCCTCACCGGCGTCTTCTGCGTCTCCGTGCACGGTCTGGACCGTCGCTACACGGGTGTCGCGAACATCGGCGTACGGCCGACGGTCGATGGCCGGGAACCGCTGCTCGAAGTCCACATCTTCGACTTCGACGAGGACATCTACGGCAGGCTCCTGACCGTGACCGTGCACCACAGGCTCCGGGACGAGCGCAAGTTTCCGTCACTGGAGGCGCTCAAAGCGCAGATCGAGATCGACATCGAGCAAGCGAAGGAGTGGTTCGCGTGAGGCTCGGTTGCTACGCGTTCGCGCTCCTCGTCCTCGGCATCGACCAGTTGACGAAATACTTCGCGAGCAAGTACCTGCACTACGGGGCCGAGGTGGACCTGTTGCCGTTCCTGTCCTGGAAGCTCGTGCACAACACGGGCGCGGCGTTCAGCATGTTCGCGGACGGCGACTGGTCGCGCTGGGCCCTGTCGCTGCTGGCGGCGGTCTTCTCGGTGTTCCTCGCGAACGAGATCCGCAAGCTCGAAGCCTCGGACGGGTGGTACGGCTTCGCCTGCGCCTCGATCCTGGCGGGGGCCCTTGGCAACCTGGTGGACCGGCTGCGGCTGGGATGGGTGGTCGACTTCGTCTTCGTGCACTACGAGGCGTTCCGTTTCCCGGTCTTCAACGTTGCTGATTCCGCCGTGACGGTGGGCGCGGCCATCTGGATCGTGCTGCTTGTGACACGGTCGATGTCCGGGGCACGCGAGACTTCCTGATCGGGTCGACCGGCGCGCCGCCGGCTCACGCGACTCGACAGAAATGTCGCACGCATTTTCGGGACTTTTGCGTCTAAACCCGCCCGCGGGTTCGCTGTACCTTGGATTCTCGCCAACGGAGCGGCGGTGGAGATGGTGGGGAGATGGCAAGGAGGGGTTTCACGCTCATCGAGTTGATGGCGGTGCTGGGGATCCTCGCGATTCTGGCTGTGCTCGCTACGCCGCTTTACACCCGCTACAGCGTCGGGAGCCACCGCGCGATGGCACAGGCGGACCTGCTGCGCTGTGCCCAGGGAATGGAGCGCCATGCGAGCCTGCGCTTCTCCTATCGTTCGGCGATTGATTCGGATGCGGACGGCATCGGCGACCTGGACGCAGGTTCCGTGACACCAAATGTCTGCACGCCGACGTCCACGCAGTATCGCATCGACCTGGTTGAGTCCGGGATCGCCGGGTTCCTGCTCCGGGCGAGGGCGGCGCGGCCGGGCAACGCGGTGGACGGGGATGGCGACCTGGCACTCGACGAGGCCGGCGGACGTTTCTGGGACCGCGACGGCGATGGCGATTTCGGTCCTGGCGAGGACAGGTGGTGAGCCTGGGCCGGGGCATCGGGCGGCGCGCCCCGGGACGGAGGGCAATCGGCGTCACGCTGACGGAGACCCTCGTCGCCATCCTGGTCATGAGTTCGGGCGCCCTTGGTCTCGCGGGCCTGCAGGCGGAGAGTCTGCGGGCGGGCCGTGAAGCCTACGAGCGTTCGGTGGCGGTGCAGCGGGCCGCCGACATGCTGGACCGGATCCGGGCCAACCGCGCCGTGCCGGCGGTCGAGTTCGAGGTCGGCACGGGCGCGCCGGTCTTTCAGGACTGCATGAGCGGCGCGTGCGGCGCGCCCGAGATGGCGCGCTTTGATCTCGCCGCGTGGAAATGCGCAATCGGCGCCTGGCGCGATGACGCGGCGTGCGTGCGGATTCGGGAAATGGACGCGTTGCCGGGCGCCGATGCGATGTCCGGTCTGCCGGAAGGCGATGGGACGGTTGTCGTGAGCAGTGGGGGAGATACAGGCGATGTGGTCACCGTCACGGTGTCGTGGCGTCCGCCCGGTCGCCGCTCTCGCCTGGGCGTGGCGATGACGAGCGGGGTGTGAGGGCGTGCGCTGGCAGGCGGTACAGGATGCGGGGGCCTCGTGGAGCGTCGCTGATTGAGTTGATGCTGGCACTGGGGCTCGGCGTGCTCGTTGCGGCTGGCGCGGCGCGGTTGTTCGCGGACAGCCAGCGCACGTACCGGTTGCTGCACGGCCAGACCCGCATGCAGGAGTCCGCCCGCCAGGCGCTGGACTTCATCGCCCGGTCTGTCCGCAATGCCGGCTACCTGGGTTGCCGGTCATCGGGGATCACGGTGCGGAACACGCTGAACGGTGCGTGGGGCGACATGTTCGAGATCGACGTGACCGAGCCGGTGGAAGCGTTTGACGGCACCGATGCACACGGGTCTGTCGATAGCTGGGTACCGAGCCTAGAGCGGTTTCCGGCACGAGGTTCCCGGAACGTGTTCGTGCGCGGTCGCGGCATCGATCCGGGCGCGGTCCTGCCGCTCACCGATGTACTGGTGTTGCGCCGGCTTGCCACGCCGGGGGCGCGCATCGCGGAGATGGTGGAACCGGACGGATTTCCCCTGGTGGAAGACGAAGGCGATCTGGCCATCGAAACCGGCGACTTTGCCGTCATCTCCGATTGCCGTCAGGCCGCGCTGTTTCGGGTTACTCGAATGGAGCGGGAAGAAGGTGTCGCGACCCTGGTCCGCGGGCCGGGCGCCGGTCCGTTCGACAATGCTGCGGGCGTTTCACTGTCCGCGGCGGGCACGCCATACGGCAGCCCTTTTGGTCCCGAAGGCGCCGCCGTGTTTGGCGTCGTCACCGAAATCTATTTCGTCGCCCGCGGCACCGGCCGCAACAATGTCGGATCCGCGCCCGCATCCCTGTGGCGAAAGACGACGATCGACGCGCCGGTGGAACTGATACAGGGGATCGATGATCTGCAACTGCGCCTCGGTCTCGACGGCAACGGCGATGGGGCGGTGGACCTGTACGCGTTGCCCGGTGCTGCCGCCGGACTGGACGTCCGATCCGTCGAGGTCCGCGTCACGGCGAACAGCGTCGACGCGATCGACGGTACCGAGCCGATGCGCCGCACGCTTTCCCGCGTGATCGCTGTCAGGAATTAGATTGTGGCGGCCGGACGCGTTCTTGCGGTCATCCGTGCGGCACCCGGTGGGCGGGCCAGGCGAGACGGAATCGCGCTGTTCGTCTGCCTGGTGGTGCTGCTCGCGCTCGGGGTCGCGGCGGTGTCGGCGTCCCAGACGGTATCGCTGGAGGTGAGGATGGCTCGCAACGGCCACGACGGCCAACTCGCCCTGCAGGCGGCGGAGGCGGCGCTGCGGGAGGGGGAACGGCTCGTTGCCTCGACCGGTTTTGACCCGTCGGCGCCGGGCCTTTATGGGTCCTCCGGTTTCGGTGAGCTGGATCCATGGTCCCGGCCGGATACCTGGCGAAGCGGCAACAGCCGGGTGGCTGCGCCGCTGGACGGCGTTGCCGAGCCGCCCCGGTTCATTGTCGAACGGATCACCACCGGCGTGGGCGAGCCGGTATTCAGGGTGACGGCTCGTGCGGTCGGCGGGACGCCGCACGCGGTCGTGGTGCTCCAGGGCACGTTCACGTTGTCACCGAGAGACGGCGGCAGGGCGGCCGGGTCCGGGCGGGCCACCCGGTTGTCGTGGCGGGAACTTGATGCACGGTGACCGGCCCGTCAGGGGCACTTCACCGGGCGGCCGCGGGCGTCTTCCACGATGCCGTCGCCGTCGCTGTCGCGGGCATGCCGGACCCGGGCCTGCGCGTTGATGACGATCTGCCGCGCGAACCTCGGATCGCCGCTTTGGGGGCAATAGAGGATGTTCCCGTTCTGCCAGTCGGTCAGCCCGTTGGGCCTGATCATGAGGTACGTCCTGTTACGGAAGGAACGCCAGTAGAAGCGGTCGCCTTCGCGCAGCGGCGGCATGCGGCGAAGCACGACGTCGCTGCCGTCGAATCGTCCGTTGGCGTCCCTGTCGAGGAAAACCAGCGCGCCGTTGTGCCAGGTGTTGCGCCGGCCGCAGAGTGTGCCACTCCGAGGGCAGAGCGTAACGAACGAACGCTGCGTGACAGCGGCGTGGCGGGCGAAACGGATCGCGCCGAGCATCTGGTTGACGGCGGCGCCGGCGTGGTGCTGCTCCACAAGTTGGGTCGCGCCGCCACTGGCCGCGGTCACCAGGATGCCGGCCACGGCCAGCGTCGTCAGCAGTTCCACCAGGGTCAGCCCCTTGCAGTGTCCTGCGGGGCGCGCCTTCGATGGTGCCAGCAGCGGTCGATGACGTTTCCTGATACCTGGCCTGCCCATTCGGTCCCCCCAGGTCTTGCCTGCCAGGCATGCTAGGTGTGACGGGAGCCCCGCGAAAAGAGGACATCGCCGGTGGATAGGTGCGTGATCTTGCCTTCGTGACGTGCGAAATCGACCTGGCTTTGCGCTACCGCCCGAAATCTCGCAACGAAACCCTGGATGTGACCAGTCTCCGGCGGCCGCAACGGTGGCATTTGCCAGGGTCACGGCGGTACCTGCCTGTTCTTGCAAGTTCTCGCGTTCGGGTGTTGGCGTGTCCCCGGCCCCTCAGATGGAGCATTGCTGTCAGGCAACCGTCGCATATCCCGTTTGGTTCCATCGCCGCGACGATGGCGGCGATCTGGTTGCGGACGGTGACTCGGCGGATGGGCATGTGACGGTGCGGGCTAGCAGCCTGTCGGACTTGCTGCCTCTGGCGGCAAGATCGACGGGATGCGGGATGGGTGGGATGGGCACAACCGTGGGCTTGGGCGGGGGTGAAAGATGTTGCCCGTCAGGGCGATAGATTTCATGGCGCTAGGATCGGACAAACCGCAAGGTGCGCTTGATGTTGATGATGTCCTCGATGGCATCCTCCAGATCCTGGGCCGTTGGCGCGACGCGTACTTCGTCGACACCGGCTTGGCCGCCGTGGCCCCTGTCCACGCATTGTTCGAGCAGGGAGATGTTGGTTATGTCGGGGCCGTATATGCTGGTGCCTATATAGATGGCGTGGATGCGTACGCCGCGCCTCCCGGCAAGGTTGCAGGCGCGCCGGAACCAGTTATCCAGCCGGATCGGAATGTCGCGCTGATAGTACCTCCCCGTATAGTTGTTCAATCCGGTCACCGAGGGCAGCGAGAACGGCGCGACATCGTCCACGGGGGGGCCGTCCCCGACGCGGACCAGTTCGTCCGCCCGCCCGTACGCGCTGAACACCGTATGGGGCCGGCAATAGTGCCTGTTCCTGACGGGCCGGCCTTCGAAGTCGAACCAGTTCGCCGCTGTCATCAGGACATCTGCGGCATCCGCTTGCGTGGCGGCAAGTCTGTTGTCGTAGCCCCGGAAGAGTTGCCAGGGCGTCATGTCGTCGAGCGCGTTGTCCCATTGCGCCCGATACGCGTTGATGACCAGCCGGTCCGCCGGTTGCGTCGGATCCAGCCCCGACGTGGTCGGATGGAACATCTGGAAGCCGTCGAGCACGGCGGTTAGGCCTGCGGCACTGAACTTGCCGTCCGAATCGACGTCGAAGCCGCTCGCGAAAGCCGCGGGAGTTTCAGCGGACATGGCTGTGCCGTAGTCCGTGGCTGACGAAAGGTCTGGGTACCGGCCAACAGTGATCAGAGTGTTGCACGGTCCCCGGGCGAAGTACGGGTTGGCGCTGACCGGCCGACCTCTCTCGTACGATCCGAAGGACCGGCCTAGCGGAGGTCGGCCGAAGAAGTTGCCGCCATCGGATATGATCACGATGGCCTTCTTCACGAGTGGCGAACAGCCCGCGGTTGATCCACCTGACGCGCACGGCTTGCGGGGAAGGGCCTCCCCCGACACGCTCCGGGTATCCCACACGTCCCGCCATAGCGGGGACAGCGTCCGAAGACCCCAGACGATGCCCAGGTGCATGAACGTCTGGGCGTAGCCGGTCTTCGAATGCGTCTGTACAACCCGGTAGTTGTTTGCGGCCTGCAGGGTCGCGAGATCATCCGTCAGCGGCACGATCGGCGCCTCGGGACAGAGCAGGCTGCCCCCGCGATCATGGAGGTGCACGACCCAGTCATTGTCGGATCTGGGCAGGTGTGTCCTGGCCGAAGGGTTGTAACCGGGTGTGAGCGTCCTACGCAGGACCTCATCCAGGTAACCGTCGGCCGTGCCATGGACCCCCGCGTCGGGCCAGGAGTATGCGGTGAAGCGGGTATTCGGGTCGGCCGCCTCCGGAGGCGCGTCGAAGAGGTGGAGCGGCATGTTCCTGATTCTGCTCGAGCCCGGTGCCCAGCCGTCGACGATCTTGGTGGCGGGCCAATTGCTCCTCTTGGTGGCGTCCCAGTTCGTGGGCCTGGCGGTCGAATGCCAGTACGCGCCCCACCTTGCCATCACGCAGCCGTTCCAGAAGTCCTGGCCCCGAAAGCGCCATGTGGGCGCGGCGGGCCTCTGAACGGATATGTTCGCCGTTCCCGCCTGGTGCAGGTTCCAGTCGGTGCCCACGAGGAAATCGGGAAGGTCGCGCGAAGCCAGCGGTCCCATGTCGGCACCGGTGCCATAGGAATGGAACGTGTCGACCCAGTGGCCCGTGGTGTCGCGGGAGACTTGCGTATCGTAATTGGCGCCGGTGAGCATCCTTACGTAGCGTTCCTTGTCGTCCGTCTGGGCTGTCCCGGAGGTATCCGCCACGTTGACGACATTGGCGTAAGGAACGAGAGATACCGCGACGAGGCCGGGATTTGTTGTGGAAAGGTCCTCCACCGTTTGCGCGATAGCCGAGATGGCGTTTTTCAGCGCCCGCATCCTGGTCACCGACCAGCCGATGGGGGTGTCGCCCATCGATGGCGATACGTCCAGCGCGAGGGCGAACTCGTACTGGCTCTGGTCGAACTCCACTACCACCTCTGCTCGCAAGGACTCGCCGGCGCCCGCCCTGCCTCCCGACCACAGGTCCTTGAACGCGTAGGTGGCGTTGCCCGCGACCCTGATGGTCGTCTGGCCAGTCGAGGCGTCGTGCACGACAACTATGTCGTCCTTTGAGATGACCAGGTCTTCCAGCAGGCCTCGCATGACGCCCGCGACGCGTTCCTTGATCTTGTCTTCGTTGGCGGCCAGGTTGCCCCGCATGAAGTGGGCCGCGGCGGCAACCCCGGCCCGGAGCGCGGCCTGGACCTCTTCTTCCTGCGCTTCGCGCCAGGCATAGTTCACGAGCAGGCCGCCAACGGTTGCCATGGAAACCATGGCAAGGCCTCCGCCGATCAACATCGCCCCCGCCTTGCGGGATATGGCGAATGCCCCGACAGTTGCGAGGAACCGGGCTATCACCCCTTTGGCAGGGTGGGAATTTCTCATTGGATTGGACGCGGAACCGCCCCGAGATTTCTGGCTCTGGGCATACCTGCTCTCTTCCCGATTAACTGGGGCCGAGGCCGTTCACCAGTGAGGCGATGAAGGTGGTTGCGTCGGCCCCGGCCCCAACAACCCGTTCCGAGTTCGATCAAATCGGCTTTCCACGCCATCCTGGTCGACGCGACTGACTCACGCCCTGGTCTTCGTTCGTCTATCCAGCGACTGCGCAGCCGTACAAGGTTGGGCCGCCCCGTCTGTACTTGGGCACCTCGCGGCTAGGTTGACACAATCGGCCAGTTATTGAGTTAATTAACCGTGTGGAAAAAGTGATTTTTTATATTCTTTTCATAAAGTTTATTGACGTGAGCCGAGCGGGGCCGGAACCGGTGGATAGATGGATCGAATTCGATTTCGACTGCGGTCCGGCGTGTGGCACCGTGACGCGCTCCGGTCCTTGAGGAAGCACCCATGACACGATCCAGGAAACCGGCGGCCGACATCGAAAGCCCCCTTGAGCGGGAATCCTCCCTGACCGAAGCGATCCTTCGGATGAGCGCGAGTCTCGACCTCGACACGGTGCTCAGCGAAGCGGTCGACGGCGCCCGCGGCCTTACCGGCGCCCGCCTCGGCATGATTGCCACGGTGGACGATGCAGGCGCGCCGGGGGACTTCATCTACTCGGGATTCACGCCTGAAGAGTCGCGAGAACTCGGCTCCTGGCCCGACCGCGGGCCCCTTTTCGAGCACCTGCGCGGACTGCCCACGACGCTACGGGTGCCGGATCTCGCGGACTATGTCCGCTCCCTGGGGCTGTCGCCGACGCCAACGCTCTCCCGGGCTTTCCAGGGCACGCCGATGCACTATCGCGGCGTCAACGTCGGCAACTTCTTCCTTGCCGAGAAGGTTGCGGGCGCCGAGTTCACTGACGGCGACGAGGCGGTGCTGATGCTGTTCGCGTCCCAGGCGGCCGCTGCGATCGCCAACGCCCGCACGCATCGCGATGAGCGTCACGCCCGGGCGGACCTCGAAGCCCTCGTCGAGACCTCGCCGGTGGGCGTCGTCGTCTTTGAAGGCAGCGGCCGGCCGTTGTCGCTCAACCGCGAGGCGAGGCGGATCGTCGAAAACCTGCGGATGCCCGGCCATCCAACGGAGCAACTGCTTGAGGTGATCGCCTGCCGCCGCGCGGACGGCCGCCAGGTGTCGCTCGCCGAGTTCCCGCTGGCGCAGCAGTTCATCGCGAACCCCGAGACCGTACGCGCGGAGGAGATGGTGCTCTCGGTGCCGGACGGCCGCAGCATCCGGACGCTGATCAACTGTACTCCCATTCCTGCCGAGGAGGACGAACTCGGATCTGTCGTGGTGACCATGCAGGATCTCGCCCCGATCGACGAGATCGAACGCATGCGCACTGAGTTCCTGGGCCTGGTGAGCCACGAGTTGCGCGCGCCATTGACTGCCATCAAGGGTTCCGGGGTCACGCTGCTGGAGGAAGCGTCGGACCTTGATCCGGCCGAAGTGCACGAGTTCTCCCGCATCATCGTCGAGCAGGCTGACCTCATGCGCGCCCTGATTGCCGATCTGCTCGATGCAGGGCGCATTGACTCCGGCACGCTCTCCGTCACACCCGAACCCTCGGAGGTGGCCGACCTGGTGGAGCGCGCCAGGGACACTTTCATCGGCGGTGGCGGCAGCCACGGGATTGTCGTCGATCTGCCCGCCGGGCTACCCCGCGTGCTGGCCGACCGGCGCCGCATCGCGCAGGTCCTGAACAACCTCTTTGCCAACGCCGTACGTCACGCGCCACAGTCGATGGAAATCCGCGTGGCGGCGGCGCGCGAGGAAACCCACGTCGCGATCCTGGTTTCCGACGACGGTCCGGGCGTGCCGGCGGAGCTGTTGCCACATCTCTTCCGAAAGCACGTCGGCGGTGGCGCGGGCGGCACAGCGGGTCACGGCCTCGGTCTCGCGATCTGCAAGGGGCTCGTGGAGGCGCACGGAGGCCGCATCCGGGCCGAGAGCAACGGCCCCGGCGAGGGCACCACGATAACCTTTACCATTCCCGTCGCCGGAGAGCCCGTAGACGCGGGCCGTGGCCCTGCGTCCACGGGGTCGCCGTCCGCGGGCGAGCGGCCGCGCATCCTGGTGGTCGACGACGACCCGCGCACGCTTCGCTTCGTGCGCGACGCGTTGTCCAAGGCGGGCTACGCGCCCCTGGTCACCGCGGCAACGCATGACCTGTCGCGGATCATCCGCGCTGAACGGCCCCGTCTCGTGCTGCTCGACCTGATGCTGCCGGGCATCAACGGGATCGAAATGATGCGGCAGATTCCCGAACTCTCGGACGTGCCCGTCATCTTTATCTCCGGCTACGGCCGCGACGAGACGGTCGCACGGGCGTTCGAGTCGGGTGCCGTCGATTACATAGTCAAGCCCTTCTCACCCACGGAACTGGTGGCGCGCGTGCGGGCCGCCCTGCGTCGATACGAGGAGCCCTTGCCTTTCACGCTGGGCGATCTCGCCGTCCATTTCGAGAGCCGGCAGGTGACCGTAGCGGGCCGCTCGGTGGATCTCACCGCTACCGAGTACGAGTTGCTACGGGTGCTGGCTCTCAATGCCGGTCGGGTTGTGCACTACGACACGCTGCTCCGCCAGGTCTGGAGCGGTCGCAGCAGCGCCGATACGAACCTGGTCCGGATATTCGTCAAGAGCCTGCGGGACAAACTCGGCGACAGCGCGACCGATCCCACCTGGATCTTCAACGAGCGGGGCGTCGGCTACCGAATGCCGAAACCCGATGATGGTTGAGCGACGCCTACGTGGCTAGGATTCAATTCCGTGGCTGTTCGAAGCTGGCCGGTTCCGGTACGCCGCTCCGGCCGATGAGGCCGAAGGTCATGACGTTCAGCAGGGACCGCGTACGCTGCCTGGTCGCCTGCGCGAACGCGAAGTTGCCGTCGATGTCGAACGCCGAGTGTTCGGGATAGTTGAGCGCCAATATCCGCAACGCATCGTTTGCCGTCTCGGGCAGGCCGAGCTGATAGCTGGCCTCCACGAGGATGGCGAGGGCATCCGAGGCCGCCGGGGTCTGGGAGTAGTTCTCGACGACTCCGCGCGCGCGATTCGCCGCCGCGACGTAGGCGCCCCGCGACATGTAGTACATGGCTATGTTGATTTCCGACGTTGCGATCAGGTTCCGCAGGTGGACCATTCGCTGCCGGGCATCCTTTGCGTAGATGCTGTCGGGGTAGTTTCGAAGCAGATCGGAATAGTGCGCGAACGCCTGCCGGGCGTTGGTGACGTCGCGCTTGGCCAGGTCCCCGGGCCGGAAACGGTCGAAGAGGTTGCGGTCGAACCTCTCGGAAATCAGTCCCTGCAGGTACAGGACATAGTCGATGTTGGGGTTCTGGGGATGCAGCCGGAGGAACCGGTCCGCGGCGCTTTCCGCATCATCGAGCGAGTGCGCCATCAGTCTCGCGTATATGAGCTCGAGCTGGGCCTGCTCCGCGTGACGCCCGAAGGGAAAACGTGCCTCCAGCCGCTCGAGTTTTTCGATCGCGGCGTTGTAGTTGCCGGAGCGCATGCTGTTGCGCGCGCTGTTGTAGAGTATCTCCTCGGTCGTGTACGCCTCGGTTTCCTCCTTGTCGCTGCCGATGAAGGGCATCCAGGCGCACCCGCTGGCGCCGAAAACGAGAAGCAGGAACCCAATTCGCAGTTGTCTGGACATGCGGGCTAGTGTAACCGTTCAATAGCTGTGGCGCTCGAAGGAGCCACCAATGCAGGCCGATCATCACGTCTTTGACGGCGTCGTGCCGGGGGAGCGTGCGGGGGAGAGGTTCGATGTCGTGGCGGCGGGACTGGTGCCGCACCTGTCGCGTGGCAGGATCGTCGCCGCGATCCGGTCCGGTGCTGCGTTGCTCGACGGTCGTGTCCAGAAGCCGGCGTACCGGGTTCGCGGGGGCGAACGGATCCTCATCCACCTCGAGGAGCAGCCGCGCGCCCTGCAGGATCTGCCGCAGCCCGTGGCGTTCGAGGTAGCGTACGAGGACGAACATCTTATCGTCGTCGACAAGCCGCCGGGACTGGTGGTGCATCCGGGTGCCGGGAACGCGGACGGTACGCTCGTCAACGGCCTGCTCGCCAGGCGGCCGGACCTGGCCGCGTTGCCCAGGGCCGGGATCGTCCACCGGCTGGACAAGGACACCAGCGGCCTGATGGTGGTGGCGGCGACCGAGCAGGTGCGCCAGTCGCTCGTGCGGGCCATTCAGCGCCGGGCCGTCGACAGGATCTACATGGCGGTGGTGGAAGGCGTCATGATCGCAGGCAGGGATATCGATCTCGCACTTGGCCGGGATTCCCGGCAACGCCTGCGGTGGCGCGCGCGCGACGACGGCCGTCCGGCACTGACGCACGTGCGTGTCGTCGCCCGCTACCGGGCCCACACGCTGGTGCGCGCGAAGCTGGAGACAGGGCGCACGCACCAGGTGCGGGCGCACATGAGCGCCGTGGGTCACCCGCTCGTGGGCGACAGGCGCTATGGTGCGCGCGGCCGATTGCCGAAGGTGCCGAGCGAGGAACTTGTCGAGACGATTCGCGCGTTTCCGAGACAGGCATTGCACGCGCGTTGTCTCGGCTTCGAGCATCCCGTGCTCGGCAGCGAGATGCGGTTCGAGAGCCCCGTCCCCGCCGACATCGCATCACTTGTTCGAACGCTCAAGGCGGATGCGGATGTGGTTCATCCACCCGGGCCCATGAGGTGACATCCGGGGCAATGACTTAAGTCGACTGAGGCATTTGTCCATATGGAATTCCCGGCGTTCACGCACAGCCGCTCCGAATCCGCTGTGCTACAGTCGCATCGCTGACTGCCGGAACACACGTGGAAGGCCTGAGCCAGGAACTCATCACCATCATCGCTGCCGCCATCGCCCTGGCAGCGGTCATCGTGCCCGGCGTCCGGTCGTTGCGGCGCGAGATCGGCGCCCTGCGGGGCGAGATGAGCGCTCTGCGTGGCGAGTTTCGGAGCGATCTGGGCGTCTTCCGGGAGGAAATGCGGGCTGACCTGAATTCCTTCCGGGATGAGATGCGCGGGGAGATGAACGCCTTCCGGGATGAGATGCGCGGGGAGTTCAACTCCTTCCGGGATGAGATGCGCGGGGAGTTCAACTCCTTCCAGGAGGAGATGCGCGGCGAGATGAACGCCTTCCGCGAGGAGATGCGAGGAGAGTTCAGCGACGTGCGTGCGGACCTGAGCGAGTCGCGCGAGCGGATGGCTCGGGTCGAGGGCCTTTTCGAGGGATTCACCAGGTCCGAGCCAGGGTTGCGGACGGGCTCGGCGTAGACGCAGGCGGCCCGGCAACCGGGCCGCGGGAATCCGCGAAGTCCTTGCCTCGTTTGACATGCAGCGGGGCAGGGTTAAGAATGCCCGCCTTTTATCCATACTCATTGGTTGTCCCATGGCGGAGATGCTGTCCGGCGCCGACATGCTGATTCGCGCCTTGCAGGACGAAGGGGTTGAGTACCTTTTCGGCTATCCGGGCGGGGCTTCCCTGCACATCTACGACGCCATATTCAAACAGCAGAAGGTGGAGCACGTACTCGTGCGCCACGAACAGGCCGCGACGCACATGGCGGACGGCTATGCCCGGGCAACGGGACAGCCCGGCGTCGTCCTGGTGACTTCCGGGCCGGGGGCGACGAACGCCATCACCGGGATAGCCACGGCGCACATGGACTCGACGCCGATCGTCGTGATTTCGGGCCAGGTCCCGAACCCCCAGATCGGCACCGACGCCTTCCAGGAAACCGACATGGTCGGCATCTCCCGGCCCGTGGTGAAGCACAGTTTCCTCATCCGCGAAGCGTCGCAGATTCCGGAAGTCGTCAAGAAGGCCTTCTACATTGCGACCACCGGCCGTCCGGGTCCCGTGGTCATCGACGTCCCGAAGGACTCCACCGACCCGAACGAGACGTTCGAGTACCGCTATCCGCGCAAGGTGGCGCTCAGATCCTACAATCCGACCCTGCGCGGCCACAGCGGACAGATCCGCAAGGCCGTGCGCGCGCTGCTTACGGCCAAACGCCCAGTCATCTACACCGGCGGTGGCGTCGTCCAGGGCAATGCCTCCGCCGAACTCCGGGAACTGGTCGACAGGCTCGACTACCCGGTCACCAACACGTTGATGGGCCTCGGCGGGTTTCCGGGCACCGACCGGCGATTCCTCGGCATGCTCGGCATGCACGGCACGTTCGAGGCGAACATGGCCATGCACCATGCGGACGTCATCTTCGCCGTGGGTGCCCGTTTCGACGACCGCGTCACCAACAATCCGGACAAGTTCTGTCCGGATGCCACCATCGTGCATCTCGACATCGACCCCGCTTCCATCTCGAAGATCATTCGCGCCGACATTCCAATCGTCGGACCGGCCGCAGCGGTGCTGCGCGAAATGAACCAGGTGGTGGGAAAGTCCCTGGACCGGAACCCGGATGGCATCGACCGGGACGCGCTGGCCGACTGGTGGAACCGTATTCGACGCTGGCGCTCAAAACACGGGCTCGACCATGACCAGCGGCATCGCGGCGACTCGCCGCTGTTGCCGCAACAGGTGGTTCAGGCCGTGTACCGGGCGACTTCAGGCGATGCCTACGTGACGAGCGACGTCGGCCAGCACCAGATGTTCGCGGCGCAGTACTACAAGTTCGACGAACCGCGCCGCTGGATCAACTCGGGCGGACTCGGGACCATGGGATTCGGCCTGCCGGCCGCGATGGGCGTCCAGTTCGCTTATCCCGATGCCACCGTCGTGTGCATTACCGGGGAAGGCAGTTTCATGATGAACATGCAGGAACTGTCCACCTGCATGCAGTACGCGCTTCCGGTCAAGATCATCAACCTGAACAACGCGGCGTTGGGCATGGTCAAGCAGTGGCAGGACATGCAGTACGGGGGCCGCCTCTCCCACAGCACGTACCGCGACGCGCTCCCCGACTTCGTTGATCTCGCGGGGTCGTTCGGCCATGCGGGTTTTCGGGCAAGCAGCGTGAAGGAACTCGACGAAGTGATGTCCGAGGTATTCAGCCCGGCGTACAAGGACAAGCTGGTCTTCGTGGACGCCTGCATCGACCGCGAGGAGCACGTCTACCCGATGGCGATCAAGGGCGGCGCCATGAACGACATGGTCCTCGAGCGGCAACCGGCGCAGGCATGAGCGCGCGCCGGATCATCGCGGTCCTGCTGGAGAACGAAGCGGGAGCGCTGTCGCGTATCGTGGGGCTCTTCGCGCAGCGCAACTACAACATCGAGACCCTGACCGTCGCGCCCACTGAGGACGAGACGCTATCGCGCCTGACCCTCACCACCTTCGGCGACGAGAACACGATCGAGCAGATCACCAAGCAGTTGAACAAGCTGATCGAAGTGTTCAAGGTGGTCGACCTCACCGAGGGCGATCATCTCGAGCGGGAGATCATGATGGTGAAGGTTCGCGCCGAGGGTGCCCGGCGCCCGGAGGTCAAGCGCACCGCGGACATATTCCGGGGGCAGATCATCGATGTCACCGACAACGCCTACACCGTTCAGCTCACCGGTCCGAGCGAGAAGCTCGACGCCTTTCTTCGGGCGGTGGGCGAGTCGACGGTGATCGAAGCGGTGCGTTCCGGCGTATCCGGTATCGGCCGGGGCGACAAGATTCTGAGTCTATAGGGGGGACAGCAATGCGGGTCTACTACGACAAGGACGCCGACCTGTCGATCATCCAGAACATGCAGGTGACGGTGGTCGGCTACGGCTCCCAGGGGCATGCGCACGCGAACAACCTGCGCGATTCCGGCGTGTCGAACATCCGCGTCGGCCTGCGCCCGGGCGGGGGTTCCTGGGCCAAGGCGGAGGCAGCCGGGTTCGAGGTGGCGCCTGTTGCCCAGGCGGTCGTCGGCGCCGACCTCGTGATGATCCTGACGCCGGACGAACATCAGCAACGCATCTATGCCGAGGAGATCGCTCCCAACATCAAGGATGGAGGGGCGATCGCCTTCGCCCACGGCTTCAACATCCACTTCGGCCTGATCGAGCCGCGCGAAGACCTCGATGTGGTCATGATCGCGCCGAAAGGGCCGGGACACACGGTGCGTTCCACCTACACGGAAGGCGGGGGCGTCCCGTCGCTGATCGCGGTGGGGCGGGACCCGAGCGGGCAGGCCAAGGAGATCGCCCTGTCGTATGCGTGCGCCATCGGCGCGGGCAGGGCGGCGATCATCGAGACCAACTTCAGGGAAGAGACCGAGACCGACCTGTTCGGGGAGCAGGCGGTGCTCTGCGGTGGCGCCGCCGCGCTGGTGACGGCCGGCTTCGAAACCCTGGTGGAAGCGGGCTATGCGCCGGAGATGGCGTACTTCGAGTGCCTGCACGAACTGAAGCTGATCGTCGACTTCTTCTACGAGGGCGGCGTCGGCAACATGTGGTACACGGTGTCGAATACGGCGGAGTACGGCGGACTGACCCGGGGTTCCCGCATCGTCACGGACGACACCAAGCGGGAGATGAAACGAATCCTCAAGGAGATCCAGTCGGGACGTTTCGCGCGGGAGTTCGTCAGCGAGAACCAGGCCGGGGCGCCTACCATCAAGGCCATGCGGCGCATGAGCCAGGACCACGAGATCGAGCGCGTCGGCGAACGGCTGCGCGCGATGATGCCGTGGATCCAGGCGAACAAGCTGGTGGACCGCGCCAAGAACTAGTGAGGGTTTCGCCGGGTCAAATGTGCATGGAACCGTAGCCTGTAACCGTGGCGGACGACGACAACAGATCGAGATTGCGGCCGATCAGGACATCGACCGAGACGCCTGACGACGGCGTGCCCGGCAGGCGCCGGGGCTACCGGCGCGGCGTCGCGCTGCTTCCCAACCTGATCACCACCGGTGCGCTCTTCTCGGGCTTCTACGCGATCGTCGCGGGCATGAACGGGCGTTTCGTCGCGGCCGGCCTCGCGGTGTACGTCGCAATGCTGCTCGACGCGGCCGACGGCCGCGTTGCCCGCCTGACCAAGTCCGAAAGCGACTTTGGAGCGGAGTTCGACAGCCTCTCGGACATGGTGGCCTTCGGGGTGGCGCCGGCGCTGGTCGCTTTCTCCTGGGCGCTGTCGAGCCTGGAACAGGTTGGCTGGGTCGTGACCTTTGTGTACATGGCCTGCGCGGCGCTGCGGCTGGCCCGGTTCAACATCCAGGAAACGGACCACCGTACGTTCACGGGGCTGCCGAGTCCGGCGGCGGCGGCGGTCGTCGCCGGTACTGTCTGGGTGTGGAGCGAAGCCCTGGGCGGGGCCGAGCCGGGAATTCTCACCGCGATTGGTCTCGGAGTGATCACCGCGGCAACGGGCCTGCTGATGGTATCGAACTTCAAGTACTTCTCGCCGAAGGTCATCAACTTCCGGGGGCGCGTCGGTTTCTTCACGCTGGTCGGCGTCACGCTCGGCTTCGCCGTCGTGCTGGCCGATCCCCCGAAACTGCTGTTGCTGCTGTTCGCGGTCTACGCGCTATCCGGCCCCGGACGCTACCTCTGGCAGCGCCTGCGGGCGAAAGAGGAGGCGTAAGGAGGCACCCATGCTCGTTCGCGTCAAAACCCGTAGCGACCCGAAAACATCCGAGATCACGCCAGAGCGCGTCTACCGCTCACGGCGGGAAATCATGGCGCTGGGCGCTTCTTCGCTGGCGCTTGCCGGCCTTGATGCGTTTGCGCTGTCCGAGGATTGGCTGAAGCGCAGGGGTTTTGGCGACGGCCCGGCCTTTCAGGGGCAGGACCCCGGCGAGGCGGTCACCCCGTTCGAGCACGCTTCCGCCTACAACAACTTCTACGAGTTCGGCACGGACAAGGGCGACCCGGCGCGGTACGCGGGGGAGATGACCGTCGACCCCTGGAGTGTCGAGGTCACGGGGGAGGTGGCGAAGCCGGGCACGATCGCCATCGAGGACCTGCTCGCCAATGTCGATCTCGAGGAACGGATCTATCGTCTTCGTTGCGTCGAGGCGTGGTCCATGGTCATTCCCTGGATCGGATTTCCGGTGAAACGCGTGCTGGACCGCTTCGAGCCGGCGGCCAGCGCGAAGTACGTCGAGTTCACGACGCTGCACCGTCCCGAGGAGATGCGCGGCCAGCGGGACTTCTTTTCCAGCATCGACTGGCCTTACGTCGAAGGGCTGCGGCTCGACGAGGCCAACCATCCGCTGGCCATCTTCGCCGTCGGCATGTACGGCAGGGTGTTGCCGAACCAGAACGGCGCGCCGTTGCGCCTCGTCGTGCCGTGGAAATACGGCTTCAAGAGCATCAAGTCCATCGTCAGGATCCGGCTCATGCGGCGCCAGCCGAGAACCACCTGGAACGTGATGGCGCCGTACGAGTACGGCTTCTACGCCAACGTCAATCCGGAAGTGGATCATCCGCGCTGGAGCCAGAAGACGGAGCGACGCCTGCCGAGTTCCTTCTTCTCGCCGAACCGCATCGAAACGCGGATGTTCAACGGCTACGACGAAGAGGTCGCGCCGCTATACGCGGGCATGAACCTGCGCAGAAAGTACTGACGGCGTGAGCCAGGGAGCCCATCGCGCGAAGCCCGACCTTCGGTGGGCGGCGGCGAAGGTGCTGCTGTTCGTGGTGCTCGCGTTACCGCTCGGCCTGCTCGCGTACGACCTGTACCGCGAAATCGTCACGCCGGGCTCGGTCTTCGGGCCCGACCCGGAATCCGAGGTCGTCCGCTATCTCGGCGAATGGGCGATCCGGATGCTGATGGCGACGCTGGCGGTCTCGCCGGCGTCGCGACTGTTCAAACGACCCCACTGGGTGCGTTTCCGCCGCATGTTCGGCCTGTTCGCGTTCGCCTACGTGGTGATGCACTTCGTCGGCTACTGGGGGCTGTTCTGGCAGTTCGACCCGTCGGCATTCGTCAACGACTTCGTCGGCAAACGGCCCTACATCACGGTCGGAATGGCGGCGCTCGTGTGCCTGATTCCCCTTGCCGCGACATCGACGCGGGGCTGGCAGCGCCGATTGCGCAGGAACTGGCGCCGGCTGCACCGGCTGGTCTATGTGATCGGGGTGCTGGCCTGCATCCACCTCTGGTGGCTGTCCAAGGGCGGTTACGGGGAGGCGGTCGCCTATTCGGCGATCCTGGCAGTGCTGCTGGGCGAGAGAATCGTTCACCGGGTTAGAATCCAGCGCAGCGCCCGCTGATTCCCGAGAGGGATACCTTGAAAAGAACGTACTGGCAGGAAAACCTGCGCCTGGTGGCGATCTGCCTCGCGGTGTGGTTCGTCGTCTCCTTCGGCTGCGGCCTGCTGCTTGTGGACGTCCTCAACGAAATCACTTTCGGCGGTTTCCGCCTCGGCTTCTGGTTCGCCCAGCAGGGCAGCATCTACGTCTTCGTGCCCCTCATATTCTTCTATGCCTGGCGGGTGACGCGCCTTGACCGGAAGTACGGCGTGGACGAGACGGACGAGCCCGACGCGTCGCGGGGCGACTGATGTCGCTCACGGCGCTCACCTATCTCGTGGTCGGAGCGACCTTCGCGCTCTACGTCGGCATAGCTTTCTGGTCGAAGGCCCGGGACACCGGGGATTTCTACGTCGCGGGCAAGCACGTGCACCCGGTGGCCAACGGCATGGCGACAGCGGCCGACTGGATGTCCGCCGCCTCGTTCATTTCGATGGCGGGCCTGATCGCGTACCTGGGTTACGGCGCCTCGGTGTATCTCATGGGCTGGACCGGCGGCTACGTGCTCCTCGCACTCCTGATCGCTCCCTATCTCCGCCGGTTCGGCAAGTTCACCGTGCCGGAGTTCATCGGCGAGCGGTACTACTCGCAGACCGCGCGGGTGGTCGCGGTGATCTGCCTGATCATCATTTCGTTCACCTACGTGGCGGGGCAGATGCGGGGCGTCGGCATCGTGTTCTCGCGTTTTCTCGGCGTCGACGTGTCGACGGGCCTGTTCGTCGGCATGGGCGTGGTGTTCTTCTACGCCGTGCTCGGCGGCATGAAGGGCATCACGTATACCCAGGTGGCCCAGTACTGCGTCCTGATCTTCGCCTACACGGTGCCGGCGGTCTTCATCTCGCTTCAGGTCACCGGCATTCCGATCCCGCAGATCGCCTTCGGCAGCGACATCGCGGGCGAGGACGTGCCGCTGCTCGTCAGGCTCGACCAGATCGTCACCGACCTCGGCTTCGCGGCGTATACCAGCGGCGCCAAGGGGCACGTGGACATGTTCTTCATCACGCTGGCGCTCATGCTCGGCACGGCCGGGCTTCCGCACGTCGTGGTGCGCTTCTTCACCGTGCCGAAAGTGCGAGATGCCCGGATATCCGCGGGCTACGCGCTGCTCTTCATCGCCATCCTGTACACCACCGCGCCGGCGGTGGGCGCGCTCGCGCGCTGGAACCTCACTACCACCATCCAGGCGGGTCCGGTAGGGGAGGCGGACGCCAACCTCGCCTACGCGGAACGCCCGGAGTGGTTCAGGACCTGGGAGGAAACCGGCCTCCTGACCTACACGGACTTAAACGGCGACGGCCGGATCCAGTACTACAACGACGCGAACCCGGAGTTCGCCGAGCGGGCCCGCGAGTATGGCTGGCAGGGCAACGAGTTGTCGGTGGACCGTGACATCATCGTCCTCGCCAATCCGGAGATCGCCGGGCTGCCCGACTGGGTCGTGGCGCTGGTCGCCGCCGGAGGTATCGCGGCGGCGCTGTCGACTGCTGCGGGGCTGTTGCTCGTCATCTCGGCGGCGGTGTCGCACGATCTCCTGAAAGGGGTCGTCATGCCGCGCATTTCCGAACGGCAGGAACTCATGGCGGGCCGCCTCAGCGCGGCTGCGGCGGTGATGGTGGCGGGATACCTGGGATTCGATCCGCCCGGGTTTGTCGCGGAGGTGGTCGCGCTCGCATTCGGCATCGCGGCGTCTTCGCTGTTCCCGGTGATACTGCTCGGCATATTCAGCGTTCGGGTCAATCGCGAGGGCGCCATCGCCGGCATGCTGACCGGGCTTCTGTTCACCGTCAGTTACATCGTCTATTTCAAGGGCTACATGGCGCCCATGGGCGGGAACGTTGCGGACAACTGGCTGTTCGGGATTTCTCCCGAAGGTATCGGCGTGCTCGGCGCCGCGCTCAACATGGGGGTCGCCCTCGGCGTAAGCGCGGCGACAGCCAGACCTCCGGAAAGCGTGCGGGAACTGGTGGAGCGGATTCGCCGGCCGGCCTGAATCCGGTTAACTCTTTTCGCGGCGTTTTCGCGTAGCCACGGCAAGCTGGTCGAGGCACGTGACCGTGTCGT
The DNA here is from genome assembly GCA_028821515.1 of Gammaproteobacteria bacterium. Lineage (GTDB taxonomy): Bacteria > Pseudomonadota > Gammaproteobacteria > Pseudomonadales > Azotimanducaceae > VXNE01. The sequence goes on from JAPPGA010000065.1 coordinate 56,274, forward strand.
CCCAGCCGATGCAGCCATCGGTCACGCTCTGCCCGTAGACGAGTTCCTCGGCGTCGATGGACTGCGAGCCGCCGACGAGGTTGCTCTCGATCATCACGCCCAGGATGTGTCCCTCGCCGGCCTCCAGTTGACCGCAGATGTCGTCGCAGACATTGAGCTGGCGGTTGGGATCCCGCTGCGCGTTCGCATGGCTCATGTCGATCATGACGCTGTCCCGCAGTCCGGCCTGCTCCAGGATCTTGCTGGCGTAGTGGACGGAGGGGTTGTCGAAGTTCGTCTCGCCGCCACCGCCCCGGAGAATGATGTGGCAATCGTCGTTGCCCCGGGTCTGGAAGATGGCAGAGTGCCCCGCCTTGGTCACCGAGAGGAACACGTGCTCGTTCGTTGCCGACTTCACCGCGTCGGCGGCGACCTGGATATTGCCGTTGGTGCTGTTCTTGAAGCCCACCGGGCAGGACAGGCCGGAAGCCAGTTGGCGATGGATCTGGCTCTCGGTGGTGCGCGCACCGATGGCGCCCCAGCACACGAGGTCGCCGTAGTACTGCGGCGAGATGGGGTCCAGGTACTCCGTGCCTGTGCCCAGTCCCAGGTCGACGATGTTCTGGAGCAGTTGCCGCGCGGTGCGCAGCCCGAGGTTGATGTCGAACGTGCCGTCGAGGTGCGGGTCGTTGATGAGGCCCTTCCAGCCCACCGTCGTGCGCGGTTTTTCGAAGTAGACGCGCATGATGATGCAGAGGTCTTCCGCGAGTCGGTCAGCCTGTTCGGTCAGGCGCTCGGCGTATTCCATCGCAGCCTTGGGATCATGGATGGAACAGGGTCCCGCCACCACTGCCAGGCGGTCGTCCCGTCCCGCGATGATGTCGGCGAGCCGGCGCCGCAGGTTGAACACGAGCTGCGAGGCGCGCTGGGAGATGGGCAACTCCTCGATCATTTCCGCGGGAGCGGCGGCTTCCTCCATGCCCGATATGCGAACGTCGTCGGTGAGGTATTGCATGCTGTCCTTCTTTGTTTTCGACCCGTTCGGGGCCGTTCCTTGCGGCTTCGGGGACCCTTGTGCGAGCCCGTTGGGAAGCCTTCGGATGACCTAATTTAAGGGTGCGGAGCGCTGATGTACACTTGTTCGATGCTCCCTTGTGCGTCCCTGGCATACCTGGATGCCCTCGGCATCGATGTCTGGGTGCGGCGCGAACTGCTTGATGCGCGCGCACGCGCGGCCGCAGGGCGCACGCCGGGAACGGACGCCGCCCGGGCTCGCTTGTCCGTGGGCGAGGCGCTTGGCCAGGCCGCCGGCGCGCCTGCCGGCGAGGCGACTCGAGCGGTAGGCGAGGCTGTTGCGTTCACCATCCGATGCGTTCGTTTCGGGCGCGTGCTGGCCCTGATCGACGCGCCCCTGTGGCAGGAGCGGCGTTTCTTTCTCGATGTCGCGCGCGCCATGCATGGCGCGGGGCACGTCGAACCCGAGAGCCTGCGCTTCGACTGGCCCCAACTGCGCTCGGCGGATGCGGGGATGGAAGCGGCCCGCCGGGCTTTTCGCGCGTACCTCCAGACGCAGGTCGACGGGCGTACGCGGGTGCTGGCGGCCGGCGCGCGGGTGCGGGAGTTGATCGGCGATGATCTCGACGAATACCTATACCTGGACCGTGCGCTGCGCGGTCCGGCAGAGAAGCAATCGCTATGGCGGCGGATCCAGGCCCTGAAATAGTCGCGTTTGAGGTCATGCACCTGCGCGACGTCGAAGACGTTGTTCGGAACGAGCGGAGTGCGTATGCGTTTCCGTGGGCGGGCAGCATCTTCGTGGATTGCATGGCTGCGGGGCACGAGTGCTGGATAGCGAGGTTCCGCGGCGAAGTCATCGGCCACGCCGTGCTCTCCGTGGCGGCGCGTGAAGCGCACCTGCTCAACATCTGCATCGGCCTGGACGCACAGCGCCAGGGGCACGGACGCGCGCTCGCCGAGCACATGATTGCGCGCGCCATCGGCCGCAGGGCACGCGTCATGTTCCTGGAGGTGCGCCCGTCCAACGAGATCGCGTGCCGCCTGTATGCCTCCCTCGGCTTCGACGAAGTCGGACTGCGCAAGCGCTACTATCCCGCCGCGAATGGCCGGGAGGACGCGAGAATCCTGGCGCTTCGGCTTGACGCCGGCGACGCGTGACACCTTCCAGGGCAGGCTGTCTTTGGCTCCCTCTACGGGAGTAAGACGGCTGGGCGGGAGCGGCCCGGCCGCACCACCCGTGATGCCCCGGATTGGTGCAAAATGCTTTGCACCAATCTTGTGCGGGGAGCTATCCTACGCGCCGAATCCCGGGTCCCGGCGTCGTGGAACTCGCGCGGGAAAGCCTGGTCAGAGACTGACGAGTTCGATTGAGGAAATGCGATGAAACGAAACACCGGCCCATGGGTGGCCGGCGCCGTGATGGCGGCCTTGCTGCAGTCTTCGGCGCTTGCCTCCGGTTCCATCACCGCGGGCGGGGCGATCAACCCCCGGGACGCGTATACGCAGGGCAAGGCGCTGACGTTCCAGAAGCTGGTGTGTGCTGCCTGCCCGATCCAGAAAGGCGCGCTGGACCGCGAACGGGCGCTCAGTCTCAAGAACAGCCTGGAGGCCCGTGACGAGGCGGACAAGCCTGGCACTCCGGATGACGATCACATCAAGGTGCTTGAGCGCGACGAGCAGGAGATGGTGCATTACTACCTGACGCGACGGTACCGGCTGTGACGGGGAACAACGAAATGAGATCCGGGTTACGGCAAATCACGCTGCTCGTCCTTGCGCCGCTGGTGGCGATGGCGACGAACTCTCACGCGAACGGCTCGGTGTGGCTTCCCACGCCAGGAACCGGGTCGGTCACGGTTTCCCAAGTCTCGCAGTCGGCGGACGACTTCTGGCATATCGTGAACGGGGAGATGGAGCACACGCCCTTTCCACCCGGGCTGGAGCAGACCACGACGTCCATCAGCGGCACTTACGGCCTCTCCGATGCCTGGGCCCTGGACGCGCAGGTCGGCGGGTCCGAAGCAAGCAACAAGTACACCTTTCCCCATCCCACGCTGGACGGACGAACGGACCTGAACCTGGGCCTGACGTGGCGCTTCGTCGACGAGGTGACGAGTGACGCGCCGAGCATGGCCGTGCGCGTCGGCGCGATCGTCGCGGGAGACTACGAGATCAACTGGCCCACGGCGATCGGCGAGGGCGCCGATGGCCTGGAGATTTCCGGCATAGTCGGCAAGGTGCTCGGCGATCGTCTGGCCCTGTCCGCCGAAGTGGGCACGCGCAACCGGTCCAACGACGTGCCCCGGGAGACTTTCGTGAACTTCGACGCGCATCTCATTGCCGGGCCGCACGTCGTGTTGAGCGCGCAATACCACCTTCAGAGGTCGGATGGAGACCGCGACATTCACGGCCCCGGGTTCACGCGTTTCGTCCTTCCGTTTGTCGACGAGGACATCAATCGCCTTTCCCTCGGGGGAACCGTCTCCCTGGGTCCCGTGGACATAGGGCTGCGATGGTTCGACGTGCTGGATGGGCGGAACACGGCGGATTTCAATGCCGTCGCCGGTACCTTCACATACAGGTTCGGATTCTAGCCCCCATGCATTTCGACCCTGGCCGCCGTTGGCTGCCGGGCGTTGTTTCTTCAAGGCAGGAATCCCTGGCTGACCGAGGAGTCGTGCTGACATGAAGCCGAGCCGAATCATCCTGTTCATCGCGTTGGTGGCGCTCATCGCGCTGTTCTTCGTGTTCGACCTGCAGCGGTTCATTTCGCTTGAGTTCTTCGCCGCGCAGCGGGAAGCCATCATCGCGTACGAGGCGGCGAATCCCTGGACCACGGCCATCGCGTTCTTCGTGGTCTACGTGCTCGTGACCGGCACGTCGTTACCCGGGGCCGCGCTGCTCACGCTCATTGCGGGCGCGGTGTTCGGGCTCGTGCAGGGCGTGGTGATGGTGTCGTTCGCGAGCACCCTGGGGGCAACGATGGCGTTCACGATCGCGCGCTACCTGTTCCGGGACGCCGTGCGCGGGCGATTCGGAAAGTACCTCGCGACCATCGACCGGGGCGTCGAGCGGGAGGGCGCGTTTTACCTCTTCGCCATGCGCCTCGTTCCCGCGGTCCCGTTCTTCGCCATCAACCTCGCCATGGCGCTGACGCCGATTTCCACATGGCGGTTCTACTGGGTCAGCCAGCTCGGCATGATCTTCGGCACCGTCGTATACGTGAACGCCGGCGCGGAACTCGGCCAGATCGAGTCCGTGGGAGACATCCTGTCGCCGGCCCTGTGGGTCTCCTTCGCACTCCTCGGCCTGGCACCCCTGATCGCCAAGAAGATCCTCGATGCCATCAAGTCCCGCAAGGTGTTGCGGCGGTTCAAAAAGCCGAAGCGCTTCGACAACAACCTGGTCGTGATCGGGGCCGGCTCGGGCGGCCTGGTCGCCGCGCTGATCGCCGCCACCGTCAAGGCGAAGGTCACGCTGATCGAGCGCCACCGCATGGGCGGCGACTGCCTGAACACCGGCTGCGTGCCGAGCAAGTCGCTGCTGCGCTCCGCCCGAATGCTCTCCTACGCCGCCCGCGCGAAGGAATTCGGCTTCAGGAGTGCGAGCGTCGAGTTCGATTTCAGCGAGGTGATGGAGCGCGTGCAGCGCATCATCGCCAAGATCGAGCCCCATGACTCGGTGGAACGCTATACCGGGCTCGGTGTGAACTGCATCATGGGGGATGCGCGGATCACCTCGCCCCATAGCGTTCGCGTCGACGGCCGTGAGATCACTACCCGCAACATCGTCATAGCCACGGGCGGCGCGCCGTTCGTGCCGCCTATCCCCGGGCTGGAGGAATCGGGTTACTACACGTCGGACACCATCTGGGAGATTCGCGAGTTGCCGTCGCGTCTCGTCGTGCTGGGGGGTGGTCCCATCGGCAGCGAACTGGCCCAGGCTTTCCGGCGGTTCGGTGCGGACGTCGCCATGGTGCAGCAGGCGCCGCACCTCCTCATGCGGGAAGACGCGGACGTGATCGATCTCATTCAGCGGCAGTTCGCCGCCGAAGGCATCCGCGTTCTGACCAGCCACCGCGCCGTGCGCGTCGAATCGGACGGCGGCGAGCGTGTTCTCGTGTGCGAGCAGGAGGACGGCGCCGACGTCCGGGTCCCGTTCGATGCGATCCTCGTTGCAGTTGGACGTCAGCCGAACACGGCAGGGCTCGGCCTCGAGGATGTGGGCGTGACCGTCGGCGAACGCGGCGAGATCGAAGTCGACGAATACCTGCGCACGAGCGTGCCGACGATCTACGCCTGCGGCGATGCCATCGGCCCCTACCAGTTCACCCACACCGCGTCACACGAAGCGTGGTACGCCTCCGTGAACCCGCTGTTCAGCCCGCTAAAGAGGTTCAAGGCGGACTATTCGGTCATTCCGTGGACGACCTTTACCGATCCCGAAGTGGCCCGGGTCGGACTGAACGAACAGGAGGCGGAAAGCCGCGGCATCGACGTGGAGGTGACGTACTACGAACTCGAGGAACTCGACCGCGCGCTGGCGGACGAGGAGGGCCGCGGCTTCATCAAGGTGCTGACGCGGCCGGGCAAGGACCGGATTCTTGGGGCGACCATCGTCGGCCACCATGCGGGTGACCTTATCGCCGAGTTCATCGCGGCGATGAAATGGGGCAAGGGCCTGAAAAGCCTGATGGGGACGATCCACATCTACCCGACGCTGACCGAGGCGAACAAGTTCGCTGCCAGTGCCTGGCGCAAGAAGCATGCGCCGGAGAATCTGCTCGACTGGGTGGAGCGGTTCCACCGCCTGCGCCGCGGGCGTGATACAGAACTCGCGCCTGCCGACATAGCGAAAGGCTAAAGCGTCCGGGGCGACCCCCGCGGAAGGGCTACGGCTGATTGAGGTCCCAGTCGTACTCGTAGTCGATGGCGCCGGCGAAATCCTCGAGTTGCGCCGCCAACGCGTCGTCTGCGTACTTGACCAGATGGGCAATCACGCCCTCCTCGGAGTCGCCGAAGTCCAGGACCCACCAGTCGTAGATGCTCGACAGGACGATGAAGTCCTCGTCGACGACATCGACGCCACGGGGATGGTTCACGTACTCGCGGGCGCCCTGTTCGAGCAGGTCCTCCATGTTCGCGGCCGTATACGCCCTGGTGGCGAGGTTGGGGCAGCCGATGCTCGCGCAGTTCACGGCGTAGTGGATGCGTTCGTCCCGCCAGATGGGCCGCAGAATGCCGTGTTCGATGTTGTCGAGCGTCAACTCCTGGCCGGCGACCCCGGCATGAACGTCTCCCCACGGACCCGTCAAGGGTATCCAGCCCTCGTGGATCTTCCTGATGGATTCCACCGGGTAGGCATCGGTGACCACCTTGACCGTCAGCGCGTTGTAGAAGTTGATCCAGTATGCTTTCTGCTCCGCGCGGGAATACACCCGCGGGTCCGTGGCCTGGAGGCTGTCCAGGTAGGCGTTCAGCTTCGCCCGGCCACCTGCCGCGGCCTTCAGCCCGGCATAGTCGAACCGGTTCACGCCGGATGGATGGGTCGCGAGGTAGGCGTCCAGAAGTTCCTGCCATGCGCCGTGGTCGATGGTCGCCTCGTTGGCGTCGTCGCTCGAGTCCCAGAACGGGATCAACTCGGGTTCCTGGGCGGCGTGGGCGCCGAACGCCATGCATACGCCCAAGGCCAGAATGAAGCGTCTCATGCGTTACTCCTCAGGTGTCGGGCGCGCAGGGCGCAGAGCCAGTTTCAGGATCATACCGGTGATGCCGATACTTGCACCCACCACACCCCGCAGTGTGCCGCCGACCTTGGATTTTCCGTGGCGTCGCCGGCGCGTGTCCACCGGCACTTCGACCACGCGCATCTTCTGCTGAATCGCCTTGATCTGCATCTCGACGGTCCAGCCGTAGGCCGTATCGCGCATGTCGAGGGCGGCAAGTGCCGCGCGCCGGATCGCCCGGAACGGCCCTAGATCCGTCACCCGCGCTTTCCATAGGAGCCGGATCAGGAAGCCGGCCACCCGGTTCCCGGCGATCTGCGGCGCCGACAGGGCGCCGCGTTCCACGCGGCCGAGGACGCGCGACCCGATCGCGAGGTCGGCGCCCTGGGCAATGGCATCGTGAAGGCGGCTAGCCTGGGAAATGTCGAAGGACTGGTCGCCATCGACAAAGAGCACCACGTCGACGTCCGCGAGGGCTGCGATCGCGGTGAGACAGGCGATGCCGTACCCGGGCGTGTGCTGGTTCACGACCCGCGCGCCAGCGACGCGCGCCCGTTGCCCCGTCGCGTCGGTGGATCCGTTGTCACATACGACGATGTCATCGATCAGCGGATCGCCGGCGACGGTTCTTGCCTCCCGCAACGCGCGGACCACGGCGGCGATGTTGTCCTCCTCGTCGCGGGCGGGGATCACCGCCCCGATCCGAAGCCGTTTGATCATCAGCCCGCTTCCCGTCCGGCACGCTGGATGCGCAGGACGTCCCAGAGCAGGGCAAGGCCAATGGCGCCGAACTCGAGCGGGCGGACCCACCAGGGGTGACCGTACGCAGGCATGCCGTAGTCGCCGAGATTCAGTCCGGTGACGTAGGAAAGCAGTACAGCCACCGAGGCCGTCCACGCCCAGCGGCTCGGGTACACGGCCGCGAACGGCAGCAGCCAGAGCAGGTACCAGGCGTTGATCACCGGAGCGGCAACGAGGAATACGCCGTATACCCAGTCGCCGCGTGGCACGGCGCTACCGTCGCGGCGAAGCCGCCGGCAGTACCAGATCCAGAACGTGCCGCAGGCGACGCCCAGCGTTACCTTCGCCTGCGTGGACGAGAGCGGGATCGCGAGTGCGCCGAACAGGGCGGAGTTGAACTCCCACTCGCGCGCGAACACCAGGAGCGACTCGAACCCGGTGGCGCCCATGACGGCGAAGGGGGCGTAAAGTACGGCGAGCGTCGCGACGAAACAGCACCAGCCCCCGAGCCGGGCGCGGATCAGGACAAGCGGCACCAGGATCAACGCGAAGATCTTCGCGCCGACCGCGAGGCCCAGGCACACTGCGGCCCATCGTTCGCGATTCCTGGTGGCGAGGACAATGGCAGCCAGCAGCAGGCACACGCCGAGAGCGTCCGGATGGGCCGTGAACGCGATCTCCTTGATCACCAGGGGGCACCAGGCGTAGAGCAGGACGTTGCGTGCGGGAGCGAGGCGAAGCAGCAGGCCGACCGCGGCCAGGTCGACGGCGATCAGGAGTGCCTGGAGGACGGCGACGCTGCCGGGCTGGATGAGATACCCGAGCAGGAACAGCACCTGGGCGGTCGGCCCGTAGATGGTGGGCAGCTCCGGGTGGTTGACCTGGTCGAGGGCCGCCCGCAAAGCCGGCGGCACGGTCTGGTCCAGGAAGAACGCCTCCGGACTGACGCCATAGGGCGTTCCCGCGATGGCGAACCGGTAGCCGTCCCACAGGTACCGGAAGAAGTCATCCTCGTAGATCGGCCCGCCGAGGAGCCCGCAAAGCCGGAACGCCACGGCCCAGAACAGTAGGCGTGCCACCGGAATCGGCTCGTCGCGGCGGACGGCGTGGAGATATAGCGCAAACACCGGAACGCCGGTCCATGCGACGATGCCGAAGAATGCCGGTAGGCTGGGTTCGCCGGCGTCCCGCGCCAGGTAGGCAAGCATCGCGTAACCGAGCGCGCAGAAGGCGCCGGCGGCGTCCACGAGGTGCCGGGTCTGGATTTGGGCGACGGCTGATGGGAGTGCGGGCATTTGCAGGCGTTAGTCTAAGGCGGCAACGCGGAGACTCACACTTCCAGGACTGTGGCAGACGGCTGCCGTGGCGCGTGCGCGGCACATCCCTTAAGCTTTTCCGAATCGACGCTTTGAAGAGGGGATGAGCGATGAGGCAGGCGATCACGGTTCTCTTCCTGTCTGGAATCACGGCGGTTGCCGGTTGCGGCGCGCCGGAAAGCACGGAAACGGCGCCGGGAGACGCGCCGTCGCCTCCCGTGCGGGGCGTAACCGACACGGAGATAGTGTTGGGCACGCACAGCGATCTGTCGGGGCCGATCGCCATCTGGGGTGTCGGTGTCGTCAACGGTATGCGCATGCGTTTCGATGCGGTCAACGAAGCGGGCGGCGTCCACGGGCGGCAGATCCGCCTGATCGTGGAGGACACCGCTTACCAGGTGCCGAGGGCGATCTCGGCGGCGAACAAGCTGATCGAGCGGGACGGGATATTCGCCATGGTCGGGGCCGTCGGCACCCAGACCAACAACGCCGTGCTGGATCAGCAGTTTCGCGCCGGCGTTCCCAACCTGTTCCCGTCCAGCGGTTCCCGGGACATGGTGGAGCCGTTCCGCAAGCTGATGATCAGCCAGATCGGCCTTTACTACGAGGAGATGCGCGCGGGCGTGAAGTATTTCATCGAGGAGATGGGCAAGACGACGCCTTGCGCCATCTACCACGACTCGGACTACGGGATGGAGATTTACGAAGGCGTGCGGGACCAGGCCGCGGAGATGGGAATTGAAGTCGGCGAGACGTCGGCGCACAGGCCGACCGAAAGCGAGTTCACGGCGGCGGTCCTGCGGCTCAGGAACGCGGGTTGCGACCTGGTCATGATGGGTACGGTCCACCGCGACACCATCCTGATCCTTGAGACGGCCCGCAAGATCGGCTGGGAAGACGTGGCCTTCGTGGGCAATGAAGCCGCCTTCGGGCGCGTGATCGCTGAGCAGAAGACCGGATCGGGGGAGGGCTATTACGCCTTCGCGCCGGTGGCGATCATCTACGAGGACGACGAGATGACGCCGGAACTGCGCGACTGGTTCGATCGGTACAACGAGCGTTTCGGCGAGATACCCGGGCTGCCGGCGATGGTCGGCAAGCGTGCCGCGGACCTCACCGTGCTGGGACTCGAGCTCGTCGGCCGCGACCTCACCCGCGAAGGCCTGATGGAGGCCCTGGAATCGCTGGCGGAGTATGAGGACATCTTCGGCAACGTGCTGACATTCGGTCCGGACGACCACAAGGGGGTCGACTCGTCGACCCTGTCCCAGGTACGGAACGGCCGCTGGGTGAAGCTCCAGACGTCCATCAGCTACTGATGCGGGCGACGGACGTGCTCCGGGGGCTGACGGCCCCATGATCGACATTCGCGGGGAAGAACCGCCGCTGGCGGGGGAGTTTCGGCACTTCATGGAACGCCGTGACGGCGTCGTGGACGGCGCGTTGCTGGTATCGAGGCTCGTCGATCCGGATACCGATGCGGGCTGGTGCCGATCCGAGATGCGCCGCCTGGCGGAAGTGGCGGGCGCGGACGCGGGACCGGTTGCGCTGGTGGAGTCGCTGCACAGCCAGGGTTTTCGGGGCGTGGCTCCCCGGCGCTACTACCTGTCCCGCCACAGCGCGCTGGAACACGTGCTGCGCCACCGCGAGGGCATTCCCATCAGCCTCGGCGTGGTCATCCTCGGTGCGGCCGCGCACCTCGACCTGCGGGCCACCGGCATCGACTTCCCGAGACGTTTCCTGGTCGCGCTCAACAACCGGCTGGTCGATCCAACCGCCATGCGAATGACCAGCAAGCAGGACTGCCTCAAATGGTTGCGCCGGGAACTGCGCAACGACGGGCGGCGCGGTGTCGTCGATGACACCGCGTTCCGGCCGTCGGAGCCCTCGGACATCGTGCTCCGGATGCTGAACAACCTGCGCCTGGCGGCGAACCTGCAGGGGGACCACGCCCGTGCGCTGGACCTCACCGACTACCAGATCATCCTGCACCCGACGGCATTCTCGCTGCACGTGGATCGGGCGGACCTGTGGCTCTCGCTCGGGTCTCTCGACATGGCCCGGCGCGAACTCGAACGCGCCATGGAACTGGCGCATGGCAAGATGCACAAACGCATTCGCAAGCGGCTGGATGCGCTGCCAAGCCGCGGCTCGGCTGCAAACTAGGGAACGTCTGAACAAGTCCAAGCTGCGATATCATGGGGCATCGGTCACGG